>JAFWSI010000033.1 GCA_017519415.1 Ruminococcus sp. | reverse complement strand
TGCTTCATAACGCTTGCGTTATTACTTTCGCGTATTTTTTTAGTCTTTTCTTGACCTTTCTCTTCCGAATATCTCTATCCGAAAAAGGAATCTCAAGGGTCGTTACTTTTCTTCGCATTGTTCAATTTTCAAGATGCTGATACTGACGATCATTGAACATATCATCGTTCGACAGTATATTTATTATACTTCTTTTTTATTATAAAGTCAAGCAGAAGATTTTCAACATTGTGATGTATAAACTGTTCAAAACTTATCAAAGAGGCAAAAAAAGCAGCTGCATAAGCAGCTGCACATTTTTCTAATATACATCATGTACCGGCAGGAGGAGTAAGTACAAACTGACTCATATCAACTGTCTGTACATCAGCCGATCTGATTGGATCAACATTTACTCCGCTATCTGCAAGCATATCCAAGGATACAGGGTATGCGCCCTTATAAGTACTTGTATCCATATCTGTATAGAAAACCGACTGTACATTGTAATTATGGATATATATTTTATAAAGGCCCTCGCCCTTGATTATGCCGTTCAAAGCAACCGTAAACTTGGCGTCAGCCCGCTGCATAAACGTTTTTTTCTGAGCATCCGAAACACCGGGAATAACAGTTCCGCCTGACGCATTGACCATAGTACCCGAATTTCCGTCCCAGTAATAATAGAAATCACCGTCGCCCATATAGATATTACGATTTGCTGCTTCCTTTTCGGCTGCAACAGATGATGTATTATAGATATTCACATAAGTGCGTTCTCTTATGCTCATTCTTGTCGCTTCAGTCTGAGCTGCATTAAAGACGACCTTTGCCTTGGCATTGGCAGACCTTTCATGAGCTCTCCTCATAAAATAGCCCCAAGAAGGAACAATTATCGCGATAAGTATGCCCATGATAGCGATAACGATAATGAGTTCCATAAGGGTGAAGCCCTTTTTGGTTCTATTCGCCTTCATTAGAAATGCACCTCCCATTACAAATTTCCGTTTATATTATATCAGAAATATTACTCCTTGTCAATAATAAAACGGACTCACGGCTACAAAATTTCCGCACATTTATTGTGCATTAAGCCGACATACATCCCCTAATGGCTTTCTAAAAAAATGCTCCTCCCAATCGGAAGGAGCATTTAGTTTTAGCTCAATTTTTAATTGTTAAGCCTTACAATTATGACTCACGAGCCTTAGCCTCTGCAGCTGCAAGAGCATCATCAACAGCGTTAGAATATGTCTGGTAGTTATCAACTGTTACGATACCGCCAGGAGCTGTACCTGTGTACTTGCTGTCGATAGCGATAGCAGCAGCGATGCAAACGCCACCATCACAAACTGAATTAAACTCACGGGTCTGGATCTTCTCCATGTAGTTATGGATCTTAATGTAAGCAGCATCACCGTCATATGTGATACCATCAACTGTTACACTTGTATCACCAGCAGCGTGTGAGATACCTGTTACGTCACTTGAATTCTGTGACTCTTCGTCGATTTCAACGAGGCAGGTATTGATAGCCTTCTGGAGTGAGTTAGCTGCTGAGTTAGCGGAAGAAACCTTTGACTTCTTTACGTAACCGAGCATTGAAGGAATGAGGATTGCTGCGAGAACACCGATGATAGCGATAACAACGATGAGCTCAATAAGTGTAAAGCCTTTCTTTGTAGTTTTCATAAGAAAACCCTCCTTTAAAAATATAGATTTGTGAAAGTTTTTAACTTTCACTCGATTAATTTAGGTCCGGGGATCATTTCTCCCTTTCCCTTCCCTGTGATTATAGTATACCACCTTATTCACATAATGTCAACAGTTTTTGAAAAAAAAATCCATATATAGAGGCAGTTTTTACATTAGAACGGTAAATAGGCTCATTTTTTTTGGCGTTTCCGTCGAATTGCACAATTTTTTATGAATACTTTAAATAATTTGACTTGTTTTTGTTATATTCACAGTTGAATATACTTTATGTATAGCGTTATTTCAGGTTTTATATGGCTTTTTCGGAGTCGTTTTTTTATTTTTTTCAGAAAAAAATCAGAAATTTTTCAGTACAGAATCGAAAAAAATAAGTGTAAAAAACCGTCGGACAAATGTCCGACGGTCTCTGAAAGCATTTTTTACTGCATACCGCCCTTGGGTACGCCGCCCATCTGTGAAAGGAAACGATAGAACTCAGTCTTGTCAAGGCACTTTTCAAGCGCATCGACTTCGTTGATAACACCCTTTGTAACCAGTCTTGCAAGCTCCATATCGAGGGACATCATGCCCTGCTGCTTACCGGTCTGGATAGCGGACTGTACGAGGTGGATCTTATTATCACGGATCATAGCGGAGATAGCGTCTGTACAGTTAAGGATTTCCATACAAGCGATACGTCCCGAGCCGTCCTTCTTAGGAATAAGTGTCTGTGAGATAACAGCTACCAGGTTGTTTGCGAGCTGTGTTCTGATCTGCTGCTGCTGATGCTCGGGGTAAACGTCGATGATACGGTTGATAGTATCAGCCGCAGATGTTGTATGAAGTGTTGACATAACGAGATGTCCTGTTTCAGCTGCGGTTACGGCAGCCTGGATAGTCTCGAAGTCACGCATTTCTCCTACGAGGATTACATCTGGGTCCTCACGGAGAGCAGCTCTCAGAGCGAGGGCGAAGTTTCCTACGTCGTCGCCGATCTCTCTCTGGTTTACCATACATCTCTTATGCTCGTGAACGTACTCGATAGGATCCTCTACGGTAATAACGTGAGCGCTTCTGTTAAGGTTAACGAAGTCGATCATAGCCGCAAGGGTCGTTGACTTACCTGAACCGGTAGGACCTGTTACGAGAACGAGTCCACGGGGACGCATTGCGAAATCAGCAAGCACAGGCGGAAGTCCGAGATCCTCAAGAGTAGGTATATCGTTTCTCAGAAGACGGATAGCGATAGCTGGCTTACCCTTCTGGAAATATACGTTTACACGGTGACGGTAGCCGCTTCTTGTTGTGAACGAGAAGTCGGTATCATGATGATTGTTAACGCTTGTCTGCTGAGCGTCGTTGGTCATCTGATGAACAATATCGAGTATTTCTTCCTCATCCATTTCGGGGTACTGTGAACGCATTGTTCTCAGGGTACCGTTGAGACGAACGACAGGTGCGATCCTGTCTGTGAAATGAAGGTCAGAACAGCCGAGGAGTCTTACCTCGTCCAGTATTCTATGAATATCAATTGCCATATTAGTTATCCTCCCTATATTAGTACAAAGACATTAAACAGAATATGTAGCTCTTACAAGCTCATCGATCGAGGTCTCTCCTGCCTGTACAAGTTCGGAAGCGTTTTCACGGAGAAGCTTTGTTCCCTGTTCCTTCGCAACTCTCTCGATCTCTTCCTTACCGCCGCCGCCGGCGATGATGGAGGATACCTTAGCTGTACAGTGGATTATCTCGTGGATAGCGGTTCTGCCTCTGTAGCCTGTATTGTTGCATACGGGGCATCCGCCGGGCTCAAAGATCTGTATGGGATGACTGATACCCATGAGCTCATCTTCTTCGGGAGTTGACATTCTTGGCTTTTTGCATTCGGGGCAAAGAACCTTTACGAGTCGCTGTGCGATAACGCCTATGAGTGAAGTTGCAACCATGTAAGGAGCAACGCCCATATCAACAAGACGAACAACTGTGGAAGCAGCGTCGTTTGTATGCAGTGTGGAGAGAACCAGGTGACCTGTGATAGCGGCACGGATACCGATGTCTGCTGTCTCGGTATCACGCATCTCACCGATCATTACGATGTCAGGGTCCTGACGGAGGATAGAACGAAGGGCTGCGGCGAATGTCATGCCGGCCTTCATATTAACCTGACACTGGTTGATACCGTCGATATTCTTTTCGACAGGGTCCTCAACGGTTACGACGTTTACGTTGGGCTTAGCGATCTCGCCGAGAGCAGCGTAAAGTGTGGTAGTTTTACCTGAACCGGTAGGTCCTGTAACGAGGATAACGCCGTGAGGAACTCTCAGCATCGACTCGAACAGGCTGTAGTTATAATCCGACATACCGAGCTCGGTGATCTTACGAAGTGCGATCTGGCCGGTAGACAGGATTCTGATAACGATCTTTTCGCCGTGTACCATAGGAAGTGAGGATACACGGACATCAAGAGTAGCTCCGTCAACGACCTGTGTGAAACGGCCGTCCTGAGGGATTCTCTTTTCAGCGATGTTCATACCGCTTATCAGCTTGAAACGTGTTGTAAGTGCGCTGTGTACGGCACTTGATATATTCATAAGCTCTACAAGGTCGCCGTTTACACGGATACGTATTCTTGTATACTTATCGAAAGGTTCGATATGAATATCGGTTGCGTCGGCTCTGTATGAGTTTTCAACGATGGTTGTCGCAAGCTTAACTATAGGTGCGCTCTCAACTCTGTCCTTTGACTCCAGGTCAGCCTCAGACATTTCACCGAGGTCGCCGCCCATTGCACTAACGCCTTCGAGAACGCTGTCAACGTTCTGCATTGAGTAGCACTTACCTATTGCCTTGTTGATAGCAGATGTTGTCGCAAGAACAGGAACGGTATCCATACCTGTTGATACCTTTATGTCCTCAAGGACGATAAAGTTTACAGGATCGTTCGTTGCAACAGTGAGACGCTTGCCCTGTACATTGATAGCAATAACGGTATGCTTTCTTGCCAGTGCCTCGGGGACCATCTGAACAGCCTCGGTGTTGATGTCGATATTGTCGAGATCAACATACTGAACTCTCAGATTTCCGGCCAGCGCCTTAGCGAAGTTCACTTCAGACATGTAGCCCAGCTCAACAACAACGTCGCCGAATTTCTTCGAACCGTTTGATGCCTTCTGCGCTTCAAGAACCTGCTGAAGCTGTTCGCTTGTGATCAGCCCTTGATTGACTAAGTAGTCACCAATTCTCTCGTTTCTCATAAAAAACCTCCGCTTATTTTCTGAATACCGGCCGTATCCGTCATACAGCCGAGTATTCTAAAATTTTACTTGAATTTTCCATAATATATGATATAATAATATTATGTACATTAATAAAGGAGGGTAAAATCATGTTTGGCTTTGAAGATATGCTTCACAGTGAATTTACCGATCTGCCATTCAAGATCATGTTTTACACCATTGTATTCCTCTTCGGCATCTGCATAGGAAGCTTCCTGAATGTGGTCATACTGAGACTACCGAAGGGCGAATCGCTCATCAAGCGTTCTTCACACTGTATGACCTGCGGTGCAAAGATCAGACCCATTGATCTGATCCCCGTATTCAGCTGGCTCATGCTTAGAGGAAAGTGTCACAGCTGCGGCGAGAAAATATCACCGCGCTATCCTGTAGTTGAAGCTTTGAATGGACTTCTCTACATACTCACATTCTATGTACTGGATATAAATGTTAAATCCATAATAACCTGCGTTCTGATGTCGCTTCTCATCGTTGTAGCCTTCATGGACTGGGATACGATGGAGATAAGCATGATCATCGTGGGACTGATATTCCTGCTGGCGATCCCGCTTCACCTTTTCTATCATCCTGAGGAGGGACCTGAGGTCACGCTCAAGAGCCGTATAATCGGTGCGTTCATAATCAGCGTTCCCTTTTTCATAATCGGTGAGATCAGCCGTCCTATCATAAAGAAGAAGTTCGGCGAGGATTTCAGGGCGATAGAGCTTGGTGATACGCTTCTCATGGTCGCTGCGGGCGCTGTGCTCGGAACACAGGCTGTTATCGTTTCAACATTGGTCGGAATCGTCGCTGCCGCCGTCGGCGGACTTATAATCAAGAAACTGACGAAGGATTCCAAATTTGCTTTCGGCCCCTTCCTTGCGATAGGAATCGCAGTCGGAGCACTGTGGGGAGATAAAATTGCTCAGTGGTATACGAGCCTGCTCGTTATCGAGTAGGAAATGAAAAAAATAATTACAGGCAGCAGCATTTGACTGCTGCCTGTTTTTATTTATTCAATTAGTCAAGCTCATCAGTATAGCAGCAAACAAAATAGATGTCGTTATTGAAATCTACGTTCTTATTTGCACCATACTTTGTGGGATCTGATGGATCACCAGCATCATCATAAGCGACACCAGCATTACCTATAACAGGTGTTGCTGCATAAGCTCCGCCTGAATCAAGCTGTATCTTGATGTCATCAGTGTTTGTCATATCGGGACAATAAGGTCTTCTTACTCCCTTATACGAACCTGAATTGCTGTTCTTTGCTCTGAATGCAATATTTGTAAGCGGCAGATTTGCTATCTGTAAAGCCACAGGGTTTCTGAAAGCTCTGTAGGTATGTCCTCCGCTTGTAACATCTATCGCACCGCCGTTTCCCTTGTCGATAACTATCGAAACAGCAAGGGTGGAAGCACTTATATTGACAAGACTGTTTGTAAAGTCGTTCTCAAGAGCTCTGTAGACCTCACCCTGCTGACCGCCCAGTGAAGCGGGAGGAGTATCAACCACTACAAGCTCGGTGGAACCGAGAGCATAGCTGAAATTGTAGGGTGAAACTCTGTTATCAAAGAAAGTAGGATTGAGCTCAGAGACCTCATCACTTCCGTCAATAAGAGTAGCTCCGGTTATGGGGCTTGCAGAATCGAACTCATACATACGATGTGTTATCTGTCCTGCCTGGAACTCGCCGTCGTCCTTATTGACAAGTCTGTAAATATGGATCTTGCCATGAAGAGGAAGCGTCGATGAACCAGTCTTGGATACTACCGTATTCAGGAAATGATCCTTTCTGAACTGCTCTGCAAGAGCGTCCTTCTGTACGTCTGTAACAACACCCGTAGGATTTATCTTATCGGATGTTAACACATAGATGTCTTCTGCATATTCAAGCTTACCCTGAAGGTATATCTGAATATTGTTTGCATAGGAATAAGTTTTCTCGGCAAGAGATGTATTCGAGAACATTCTCGATACAGGTCCCGTGAGAGCCATAACGCCTACAAGAAGCAGTGAGAATACTGCCATAACGACGATAAGCTCTACAAGGGTAAAGCCCTTTTTCATGATCTTTTTCATATCGTCAGCCCCCTTCTTACGGTACAGCGGGAGCCGCCGTCGTTGTGGGCTGAACCTCGAAGAAGTCAAGATTCAGACCGTTATTCGGGCCGTTCTGTATAAATTCCTGTTCTTTGTCACTCTTGCCTTCGAGCATGATCTCTTCCGTTTTATACTTATCCGCTTTCATTTCTACGTTAGGCTTATTGTAATTCTTCTGAACCACGTTGAAGCCTGCGGCAGGGTTAGCGGGATCGACCGGCTCTGTCACATAGTATGTGCCCTGCTCTTCCATAGAGATCTTTATATCGATCACATCTGTTGCGAGAGGAATGGTATTGCCCATAGCGTCAAGTCCCTTGCTCTTGACATGGTTTGCCGCGTAGGGTGATTCCTCAACGACCTTCTGCTTGAGAACGTTTGCAGCTCTCGTTGTACGGTCGATATGTCTGCCGACGAGTATCAGCAGACTTCCCATTACTGCAAAGATAGCAATGGAAATGATGATCTCGAAGAGGGTCATGCCCTTTAATGATCTTTTACGTTTTTTCATAAGAACATCCCCTCCTTATCATGCACCTGCAAGGTAGCCGATGTCGAAATAGCCAAGCGATGTCGGTACCAAGCCGCCGCCGCCGCCTCCGGATACTGAGCCACCTGTGCCGGACTTTGTATAAACAACCTTAAAGTTACTTAAGTCTTGGGTTCCCAGTCTCTCAACCTTATTTACAAGAGCGTTTCCAAGTATTTTGGGGTTAACATTCTGTGGTGTAGAACTATATTCGCCAATATACTTTATTGTCCACGGACCGCTCTCTCTTGCGATAATATTCATTGTCGGAGCCTTTACAGAACCGCATATCATATTACGATCTTTACTTCCAAGATCAAGTATGGGATTAGGTCCGCCTGCATAATAGATTATGCCAAAATCCTTAGTATAGGAAATGGTACAGCCATCTGTTACAGTGTTTGTTCTTATCTTTGTTCCATTGCCAAACGTTACAGTTCCTCTTATAAGGAAGTTAACCGTACCATGCTTGCCTGTGGGATCCTCCTGAACTACAATCTCCTTGTCATCAGCAAATGAACAGTTATCAAGAACGATCCATATCTCACTTGCTGTATCAACAGTAATGTTCTTATCGATCGTTGTATTTTTGATTGTACACGAGCTTGTGATAGTTGCACTTCCGTCCCATGCCACAGGATCGCCGCCGGGAACAGCATTGAGATATACGCTTGAATTAAATGTTCCGTCAACAGGATCCATATTCAGAGCCTCACGTGCTTCCTTAAGAGTTGTGATGATCTTAGTCTTTTCGTCAGCGGGAACAAACTTCATCTCGCCATTTACTTCCTTTACCTCACCGTAGATCTTCTCACGTGTCATTGACTGAGGATATGCTTCCTGATGCTTCTGTGCTACATAAGCAGCATATGAAGGCTTCTGTCCTGGTGCAATGGGAGCTATAGCATCTGAATCAGGAGCATAATTACCTTCAGAGTCTGTATAATAGCTACCAAAGGCCTCTTCTTTATTGTCTAACTTAGTGCCGAAATCGTCATAATAGGTCGCATCGTCTTTGGTACGGATTCCCTTTCCGTCTCCATCAAGAACAGGAACTACATCCTCGCCGTCTTTCTTGCTCTCATAAATTGTGAACTGGTCTGTGGTTATTTCACTTATATCCTCGGTTCCGTCTACATTTATACGGTAATAGGGCTTTGAAGGATAAACGTCAGCGTCGCCCTCACCGTCAAGTATTTTGTATATTGTTTTACCTTCGGAATCTGTATCTTCAACTACATTTGGAACTTCATTGTTTTCAAATTTAATGTTAATAACCTCTGTATATCCGGGAAGAAGCTCGTTATCATGGTATGTATAACCGAGCTTTACTCCTCCGCCTCCGCCTGTACCATTGTAAACAGTTCCGTTTATTATGGGTGTTTTACTTCCTTCATGGATCGTTCCGCGAACAACAAGATCACCATTGATCTTAAGATCACCGTCATAGGTAAAATCTCCCATTACTCTTACATCACCATTAATTGTAACATTAACAAGAGTAAGATTACCATTGCAGTAGATGCTGCCTCCTGTTGAAGAATGACCGCCTCCCTGCTCATTCCTGTTCACAACGGAGCCTGCCCATGTATAGAGAGCATGCTGTCCGCCGCCAAAATGTCCGATAACATTATCGCCTCTTGTTATGTTGCTGACATCTTCTGACGGAACATGGTTACCGTCTCTGTCAACACTCTGGATACTGTATTTAGGTGCGCTTGTATCATAGGAATCCATCATGTATATATCTCCCTGCACATTTACAGCAGCGTCAGGCATATGTACTGTACCTGCATATACATTAAAAGGCCCTACATTACTGCTGTTAATTCCGTTACCGAAATTTGCAGTTTTAAATTCTGACCTTGTTCCGTTGGGACCCGTAAGAAGTTCATTAATATAAAGATAAGGAACATCTTTAATATCGTATACATCAGCATCACTCGATGTATAATCAAGTGTTACCAGCTTATCATTTGCAGTCATGAACGAACCTGTAATTACTGTTTCCGAATAAGGCATATTTATAGGAGATACATCTCCGGCCGCCTTTACTGGCTTAGCTACGTGTATTTCAAGTGAGCTTGTTCCACCTATCAAATTACAATTGAAAAAATTCAATGATGTCTTTATCTGCATATTGTTATGATAGTGGTATTCTGTTAATACCGTATCTGCAAGTCCAACACCAAGGCCGCCGTATACTTCTGCGCCGTTACAGAAAGTATTTCCGCCTGCCTCCTGAAGACCCTTGACATCTCCGCTGCCGCCGCCGCCTGAGGAAGCTGATACAGCCGATTTTCTGATGTAAGCAGAAACGGTCTCTTCTTCCTTACCTACGCGGCAGGTAACTGTTACTCTTACACCCTCGACCTTGCCCCATTCGTTCGTTCCGTCTCCGTCTGTATCATAAAATGCATAGGAAGTGGAATTCTCAAGAGGAGCGATCTCAATCCTGTCGGGTACCCATGTGCCTGAAGCATTGTAGTAGCCGATCTGACCGAGTGAAAGATCACCGATCTCTACCTTCGGGTGGATCGCGTCAGCTGTGGGATTGTTTCCGAGATTCTGCACGATAGCAGCTATCTCTTCGTTTCTCGTCATGGACTGTGCGAAGCTGTCGATCGCAGCTCTCGCGGTATAGCTTGCCTGTGCCGACGCATACGATTTATGAGCTCTGTTGCCTGTTGCTGAGGCAAGAGCAAGCGTACTTGTCAGAAAAATTATAAGCAATGCCATTACCGCTACAACTGTGAAAAGGACCGTTCCGCGTAATGTTTTCTTATTCTCTGTTTTCATTTTTCTAACCGCCTTTCAAGTTATATTCTTCTCAATAACTATAGCGTATGATGTGGATCCTCCACAACCAATCAGTTAGGAACCGTGTCGACCTCAGGCTTCTCCATCTCGTATACCGAGTAAAGCGTGATAACAAATGTAGCTTCAGACTTGTTGGTGATGGTCTTATCGCCTGCCTGAACCGATACTTCCTCGCCCTCATGTGACTCGGGAAGTGCAACATTGTTTTCCTTTGCAGCCTTCTCGCCGAAGGTGTAGTCGCTGAAGTTTAAAGAGTTTACCATGATGGCCTTGTCAAATTCCTTAAGGTCTTTGATATACTTCCAGATATTGTACTTTGTACCCTCAACGATTACGCCGTACTGTGTCTTCATGATAGACTCCTTTGTACGCTGGTCAAGAGCCGTGCCCTCAGCGTTCTCCAGATCGTACTGCTTCTGGAGGTTACCGCTTACGTCGGCAGCCTTACGGATTTCCGCAAAGGTATCCTTGTCCTTATCGTAGTAATACTCGATAGGAGTCATGGTTGTGGAATTGAGCTGAAGACTCTTTATCTTTACCTTGTTGTCATCAGCAAACTTCTGCATATACTTATCAATGATAACAGGGTCATCGACATCTTCAACAGGAACGAAATTGTCGGTGATTACACCTGTATTATTGTAAGTGTCTGTTATTTCCTTTTTAAGGGGCTCAATCTCAGCGATCTTCTTTCTGATCGCTGCTTCCTGCTCCTGAACCTGCTTAAGGGTTTTCTCATGCGATTCTATATCAGCTCTCTTGGGCTTGATAAAGCCGAAAAATCCGATACCGAGAATTGCTATCACGATAAGTACCGATGCAATTATCTTATCTCTGTAAGTAAGTTTCATTAACCTTCAGCCTCCTCTTTGTTATCTGCGCTCTCTACGGGTTGATAAGCACTCTTTTCGCTCACGAGCTTTACAGCTGCATTGAAGCTTATCCTTTCGACTTCCTCGTCGTTCTTTTCCGGATCCTTGATCTTGTCAAGCTTATATCCGCCGTATGAAGCAGACTTGAACATCGGGCTGTCAACAAGGTTCTTTATAAAGTCAGCAGGAAGCTTCTGTGACATATCATCCTTGCTGCCGTCGCATGTAACCTTGAAGGAGATCGTTCCGTCCTTGTATGTGGGTGTGGAGATCTCATTGAACTCGAGCTTCTTATCCTCGCATGTCTTGTCGAGTATCTTCTCGATCTCATCATATGCTTCACCTGTTAAAGCAGGCTGTGACTGGAACGCATCGTCTGCGTTCTTCATCTTTGTATAGTAGCTGTTTACAGTTTCCCTGAGCTGTGTAAGGTATGCATGATGCTTTTCCTTCTGCTTGGTATCGGGGCTGTTGATGAAGTCTTGACACTTCTTTATATCCTTCTGGATACCGTTATCCTTCAGGTGGAAGTATCCCCATGTGCCGCCGGCGATAACGAGCGATCCGATAAGAGCACCGAGCATTATCCAATTGCCCGAGCTTTCATTGTGCTTTATCTTGTTCTTAACGGCTGTTCCGAGATCGGTATCGAGGAGGTTGATCTTCTCGGTCTCTCTGTTTCTCTTGAACATAGCGCCGATAGCGTTTGCATAGAGTGAGAACTCGAGATTTTCGTGTCCGTGGATCTGCGGAGGAACATTGATAAGGCTTGTCTTGAGGTCGAGCTTTTCGAGCTCATCAGTAAGTCTTACATACTCATGTGTGTCGCCGTAGAAGATAACGTTCTCGATGGACTCGCCTGTGTTGCGGCTTCTATGGAACTGGAGCATACGGAAGATATTCTCGTTGACTGCTTCAAATACGTAGTCATCGGAATAACCGTAGTCGGCAGCGTCAATGGAAGCGAAACGTGAGAACGAAAGCTGACCCTGCTCATAGAGGTTGAGCGAGATGAAGTTGTTGTCGATCTGAACTGCGAGCAGAGGCATCTTGGATCTGATCTTTGTATCAGCAAGAAGTACCTTTGTGATACAGTTGCAGCCGATCATAACAGATCTGAGTGAGATCTGAAGGAGCTTGAACATTTCCCTGTAGCTGTTTACGATCTCGTAAGGACAAGCTGTTGCAAGGATCTTGTATGCGGGCTCACCGCTCTCGCTTCTGTCTGCGTCACCTACAACAATGTAGGATACGCTGTAGGAATCGTCCAGATTGAGCTCAGCCTGCATCTGGAGCTTTACTGTTTTCTGAAGGTCCTGATTTCTTCCCTTGGCGACCGTCATTTCCTTGAAGATCGTAAGGTTGGAGGAAATCGAAACGATAGCCTCCTTATCAGGCATCTTGTTCATTTTAAGAACATTGTTGATAAGAGTTGCAACTGCGGGAACGTCTCTTACGTGTCCGTTTACGATAAGGCCTTCCTCAACGTTAACGGTAGCAGCAGAGCTGATCTTGATCTTTCCTGCATTCTCAACACCCTTAACAACTCGAATGTTTCTATCAGTGATATCAAATGAAAGCATTTATCTTTTCCACCTTTCCTTATTACATGTTTTCGATGCTCTCCAGAGAGCCGTAGAGTGCGGGGTAAATACCCATAACTACCAATCCGATGATAACGCCCATGAAGATGATGAGTATGGGCTCTACCATGTGTACAAGATCCTGTACGGCCGAATCAGCTTCGTCCTCGTAATAATCCGATGTTTTCTCAAGGATCGAATCCAGAGCACCCGACTCTTCGCCGACGTAGATTACCGAGCAGAACATAGGCTCAAATACTTCGGTCCTCGTTATTGCGGCGGAAAGGGTCTCGCCCTGTTTTACCTCGTCGATAACGCTTTCAAACTTTTCGTCGATATAAGAATTTCCGAGGATTCCGGAAGCTCTCTCGAGACACTCTACCATCGGAATACCGCTTGAGTAGAGTGAGGAAAGTGTACGGGCAAATCTTCCTGTGTATATCTTTGTGACAAGGGGACCGAAGCCCGGGCCCTTTATCAGCATTCTGTCAAATTTCTTCCTGATATTCGGTACCTTCAGAGCATACCTTATACCAAAGACAAGTGCAAGCACTATACCTATGAGGAGCAGATACTTGGTCCTCAGGAACTTACTGATCGCAGCAAGTATCTTTGTGAGGAAAGGCATGTCTGCGGGATCCTCATACATCTCAATGAACTGAGGCATGATGAACGTGAAGAGCAGTATCGTTATGGCAACGCAGAGGATCAGAAGTATCATAGGATAGATCATAGCACCTCTGATAGAGTTCTTCAGCTTGTTTTCCTTTGCGTAGTGATCCGACATACGCGTCATGATTATATCCAACGAACCACTGGTTTCGCCGGCGCCGACCATCGATATGAGGAGACCCGGGAATGAACCCGAATGCATTTCAAGAGTCGATGAGAAGGATTCACCCTTCTGCACGTTCTCGTAAATATCCTGCCAGATAGCTCTCGCCTTTTCGTTCTCCTGTTCCTTGGTCAGGATATCGATGGATTTTACAAGTGTAAGTCCCGATGTAAGCATCGCGCTGAGCTGTCTGCAGCAGAACGCAAGCTCCTTGGTCTTAAACTTGTAGATTGATTTTCCGTCACCTGAATCGATTTCCTTATAATCCTTGACAACAAGGCCTTTTTCTCTGACCTTCTGTAAGAATTCCTGCTCATTTTCCGCATTAATAACAGCTTTGACCTGTCTGCTTCGCGCATCCTGAGCAATATAGGAAAAACTCTTCATGAAACCACCTCCATAATTAATAACTTGTGATGAACGTTTCACACTGCCTTAATAATAACAATTATAACATTTTATAAGTTACTTTTCAATCTCTTTTTTGACATAAATAATCTGTCGTTTTTTATCAATATTTACCAAGATTTATACGATCAGTAATATCAATAACCTAAAACGACCCTTATTTCACCAAAAACCGACGTTTGAAGGCAGTACAATACCCGGTATAAGCACACTGATACCAAACATTGTTAAACTTCCACAATAATTATAACACACTCACTTTCAAATTGCAACATTAAAGCTCATATTTTCTGCGATTTTTTACAGAATTGTATACTGCGGCAATTTGATAAACTTTAATTTAGTTATTTTGCCCGTTTAAGTCAAAAATAGGGGCTTTCACAGCTTAAAAAACGTGGTGAACAGTGTGGACAAGTTTAAAATTTTGACATTTATCGTGTGCCGGATATACTATTATAATATATACTTATAAACTCAGGGTTTTTATGCCATATACCGTTACATTTCCTGTATCGCCCTCCACAGCTCGAGGGCTGTGGAGGCATTCACTCCCGCAGCTGCGGCGAGCTCCTCCGGAGTGGCCTCCCTGAGCTTGGCTATGGTCTTGTATTTTGTGAACAGCTTTGCCGCCTTTTTCTCGCCGATTCCCTTTACGTTCAGCAGCTCGGAGCTGTATGTTTTCTTCCTGTGGCGTGCGTGCATGAAGCTTACGGAATAGCGGTGCACCTCGTCCTGTATCCGCGTAACAAGGTCGAAAACCGACCTCAGGCTGTTTATCTGTATCTCCCTGCCGCCGGTGGCTATCGCACGGGTGCGGTGCCTGTCGTCCTTGACCATGCCGAAAAGGGGTATGTCAAGTCCCAGCTCCTTCATCAGGGGAGCTACAGCGTTCACATGACCCTTTCCGCCGTCGAGAAGTATGAGATCGGGCTTTCTCGTGAAGTATTCGTCGCCCTCTCCCGTCACGATATGCATGAGCCGCCTTTTCAGCACCTCGCGCATGCTTCCGTAGTCGTTCTGGAGCTCCTGCTCCTTTATCGTAAAGCGTTTATATGCCTTTTTTAGCGGCCTGCCGTCCTCGAACACCACCATTCCCGCCACCATGGACTCCGAGGAGAGGTTGGATATATCATAGGCCTCGATATACCTCGGCGGATTGCGGAGGCCAAGGCTCTGTCCCAGCTGTTCGAGAGCGATTATCTCCCTGCCCGTGCGGTCCTTCTTGACAGCGGCGTACTCAGCGCTGTTGTTTTTGGCAAGCTTCAGCAGCTCCAGCTGACGCCCCTTCTGCGGGACATGGAGCCTTACCCTGCGTCCCGCCTGCTCCTCCAGCATTTTCGTAAGGAGCTCCTCGTCATCAGGGATATGGTCGATTATGACAGAATGGGGTATATCGGGCTTTTTATAGTAGAATTGCAGCATGAACTGACTGAGTATATCGTCGCCCTCATCGGGGAGCTGAAGCTCGAAGACCGCCTTGTCGTAAAGCCTGTTTTCACGGTACATCAGCACCGAGACATACAGCCCGTCGTAAAACTCGGCAATGCCGATGACGTCCGCCGAATCCACTCCGCTGTTGATTATCTTCTGCTTCTCCGAGGCCTTTTTTACCGCAGTTATACGGTCCCTGAGCAGAGCCGCCTTCTCGAAGTCCAGCTCCTCCGCGGCTCTGGTCATCTCCTCTTCCATGCGCTCCACGGACTGAGTGCTGCCGCTCTTGATGAATTCCACAGCCTGCTCCACTACGGCTCTGTACTCCGAGGAGCTTATATTCCCGCGGCAGACGCCCATACACTGCTTTATATGATAATTCAGGCAGGGACGTCCCCTGCCGAAATCCTGCGGGAACTTCCTCCGGCAGGTGGGCAGCATGAAAACGCGGTTAGCCTCGTTCACAGCCTCCTTAGTTATGAAGCCGCTGGTATAGGGTCCCAGATAGCTGCCGCTCTGCTTTGTATTCTTTTCGTTGGTTATGCGGGGGTAATCCCCGTCGGAAATGCGTATATAGTGATAACCCTTGTCGTCCTTCAGGAGTATATTGTACTTGGGCTTATGCTGCTTGATGAGACTGCACTCCAGCAGAAGCGCCTCGAACTCGCTGTCGGTGACGATGAAATCGTAATCGTACACATTCGAGACCATGGCCGCCACCTTCGGGGTGTGGTCGGGATTCTCGCGAAAGTAGCTGCTGACGCGGTTTTTCAGGTTCTTGGCCTTTCCGATGTAGATTATGGAATTATCACGGCTGCGCATTATATAAACTCCGGGAGAGGCCGTCAGTCTGGCGGTCTTTTCCCGGAGATAAGGAAGTCTTTTATTCATGGTCGCACCTTTCGGAAAACAGGCACTGTCATTGCCTGTTATAGTAGCTCAGTCCGCCGTTGGGCCGGAAATACGTCCTGATATAGCCGTCCTTGGACAGTATGACGAACTCGTTGGTGACTTCGATATAATAAACGTCGTCGCCGTCCTCGGCCTCGGTCTTGTGGAGAGCCTCGGAGTTGTTGATAACGTCGCTGGCGCCCTTTTCATAGTCCTTTGCGGTCCTGTAATCGAAATCGTCTGCAAATTCTGCGCCGTGCTTCTCGAAATGCCGATTAAGGAGCTTCTTGTTCCTGAAATGATATTCTACGTAGGAGCCGTCACCGTTATCGAACAGCACCGTAGTCGTAGGCTCTTCCCTCGCGGAAGTTTTAGTCGTCTTACCGGGATCCTTCCTGTTCCCTGAAGCAGTCGTTCTCTCCGTGCGCTTCTTTTCGGTGGTGGTCCCTGTCTTTTTTCCGGAGGCAGCCGGAGCGGTGGTTTTCTGCGCCTTTGTCGTCCACTCGACTATACCCTCGGTGGTAGTGGTGGTCTGTACGGGCTTTCTCTGCTGGTCGGCATTATGGTCGGTACAGCCGCAGAGCAGGGAAGCTCCCAGCACAAAAGCCGCGGAAAAAGCGGCAAAAACGATGGATCCTTTCATATCTGACCTCCTTACACAGCTTGTTTTTTTCATTATACAGCAATTTGCAAAAAATATCAAGATAAAATTCTATTACAAACGGTAACGAAATAAGTTAACCCGCAGGCAGCGATTACGCCGTCCGCGGGCTCTGTTTTTGTGTTATACTGCGGAATGTATCTCCCTGATGTCATATGTAAGCTCAAACGAATCGTCGCTGCATTCGTTGTAAAAGCTGCTGACTATGCGGTTTGCCGCAAGATGTCCGCCCTCGTCGTCGGCGCCTATGAGCAGCACAAGTACCTGATCGCTGCCGCAGACAGAGGACATATCTCCCCTTCTGAGACAAAGCCGCACCGCCTCGGAAAGCGTATCCATAGCGCTTTTGTACGAAGCTCTCCTGTGATCCTCGTTGCTGCTGAGGGTCATCACCAGCATCTGCGCATTTTTACCCGTTCTTTCAAGGACTCTCAGCACAAAGCGGTAGATATTTGAAAAATCAGCAGAACGGACAAAATATGCCCCGGGATCCTTTTCGTCGGTCAGCGAGACGAGCCTCTCAAAGCTGAAGCTCCTGTCTCCGCGCACGCACGGATACATGGCACAGAGAGCCCTTGCCCTGCGGAGTATCAGCTCCCTGCACATGGGCAGGCATATAACGTCGTCAAATCCGAAGGCGCAAAGAAGCTCCTGATTTTCACAGCTGCCGTCGGAAGTCACCGCCGCCGCAGGTATGCTGCGAAGCTTTTCCGAGCTCAGTATATTGTCCATTACCGCGTCTGTGGCTCCGCCGCAGTATTCCTCGGATACGAAAAGTATACGGCAGTCGGAAAGCTCCTTCGGATCGGATGCTATCACACATTCAAACTCGCTGCCGAGAGCTCTTTCCCAGAAGTCTGCTCTGTCGCAGCTGTCTATGATCCCTGCTTTCACAAATGATCCTCCATTCCCTTTTAATGCTTGTTTTTCCTCAGCTGATGCCTTATATAACGGAACGTCGCATCCTCGCCCCTGTCACGGAGCATCGTCAGCAGGAACTCAAGCTTCCTCGAGGTCTCTTCCTCGATGATTCTCTTGGGTCTTGCGTAATAGAAATACTCCAGCGGCATTCCGTCGTTATAATTTCCCTTGTTATATATCTTGGAAGCAGCGACTCTGTCGCAGAACATCTCGAAAATAAACACATCGGGCATTTTTACAGGCTCCATACGCTTGGTCTTTATGTTATAGTCCGTCCAGTACTCAAAGTGGTGGCGGTTGCGTCCCTTATGGTGCATCCAGGCCTTCGAGCAGCCGTCCACCTCGCGTTCACGCTCGTTGGGGCTGCGGTTTCCCTGATAGTAAAGCACTCCGGGGATAAATTCCGTCGGTGAGAACTTCGACAGATCGTGGGTAAGTCCGCGCCATATGATACCGGCTTTTACACAGTGTATCAGCACCTGATGTCTGTGCTGCATGACAGTCCTGAGATGGCCGAAGAAATTTTCAATGAGCATCGGCTTACTCCTCACCGTAGCTGCCGTTGATGTTCAGCACGCTCTCCTTGACGATGAGCTTTCCGCTGATAATGCGTCTTCCCTCGGTGTAGGTGGGATCGGCAAGTTTTTTTGCCATTATGCCCACTGACACCTCTGCCATTTTGGAAATATCCACCTCTACGGTAGTGATCGTGGGAATGCAGATACTGGAAACAGTATAATTATCGTAGCCCACGACGCTTATATCCTCGGGGACTCTCACGCCCTTGGTCTTGAGAGCGGAGATCACCCTGAACGCAGTCTCGTCACAGTTGCAGACGAACGCGGTGGGCATATCCTCGGGGAAGTCGATATTGTCATAGAGTATGCCTCTCTCGTCGCGGTCTCCCAGTATCCATTCTCTCCTGAATTCAAGCTCGTTCTCCATTATGCACTTCACATAGCCGAGATAGCGGTCGTTTATGCTGCTCGTGGCGTTGAGAGTGCCGAAAAAACCTATCTTGCGGTGGCCGTTGGCCACAAGGAAATCCGTCAGCATATATCCGCCGTTGAAGCTGTCGGAAATGACAGAATCGACGGTATATCTGTTGTCGTAGAAATCCACGAACATGAGCGGCAGCGTAAGCTTGCTCAGGCAGGCTATGTAGCTTCTGTGCACCTGTCCTATCACTATGATGCCGTCCACCTTGTTGTCTGTGACCATATTCGGCGCTATGCCGTTCTTTTCATTCTCGGCAGTCACGCACTCATACACCGTACAGATATTCATATTCGAGAGCTGGTTCGATATGCTCGCCGTCAGCTCCCAGTAGAAGGTGCCTCTTGCGCCCACAAATCTCTCGGAGGTGAGTATGCCTACGTTTTTGCCTGTTTTCGGTATTACCGGACGTTTTTTCTCGCTCTTTGTATTGGACGGTTTATAGCCCATTTTTTCAGCAGTTTCGCATATTCTCCTGCGCATCTGCTCGCTCACTCCGTCACGTCCCGCCAGTGCATTCGAGACTGTGACAACGCTTACGCCGAGCTTGTTGGCGATGTCCAGCATTTTAACTCCGTTCTTCATTATTTGCCCCCTCATTTATCAGGCTGCTTCCTGAAAACCGCAGCCTGTTAAAATATACACGAATTAAATTAACCTCAACTATTATATCATGTTTTAAGTAATAAATAAAGTGGTTCGGAAAATTTTGGACGTTTCGCCAATTTAAGCCTCCTCTGTTTGTATATAATGTTTAAGCTGCAGAGCAGGCTCCGCAGCTTTTCAGGTCTTTATGCTCCCGTTTCCGCCGTATCCGGGCAGATAAGGGTACAGCTCGTCATAGGTGCCGTTCTCTTCATTTCCGTCGGAACAGGGTATCAGTCCCGTCATATCTCCCCAAGAAGCTGCGGGGCATATATATTCCTCGGGCTTTTCATCTGAAGGTATCTTTTTGTTTTTCTTTTTCATATCATCATCTCCCGCAGATATTATCTCCGGAGAAGAACAATTTATTCTGGCATTAGAAAAGCGCTCCCTGACGGGAGCGCTTTGATTCAGTTTTCGGGAGCTTCGTTGACGGTCTGAGTGATATTCGGTCCGCCACCGGGAGTCTCCTCCCGTGCAGGTTCTGCCTGCATGGCATCAGGCTCGTATTTAAGTATGATGTCCTTCACCTTTTCATCGCGGGTGAGATTATACGTCATCTTGAGAGCCATAAGAGCGTTTGGTATATCATCATCGCCGAGGTATTTGGCCGCAAGCTGTGCAGCTACGGATATGACCTCCTCATTCGGTCCGAATTCAAAGTCATACTTCTCCATTACCTTTATTATCTCCTCGCGTGAAGGCTGCCTTACGGGGCTGCCCTTGCGCTGTGCTATATCCCTGAGTTCATACGGAATGGCAGGATGGGGAGCGAACATAACGCTTGCAGCCAGAAATGCGACTGCGTCGTCATACTCTGCCATATCAGTCAGCACATAGCCTGCATTGGCATAGCATCTTGCTATAGCTACAGGCGAGGAGGCTATCTTAAGGGTCTCGCGTGACACCTCCAGCACCATCCTCTTGTTCTTAAGAAGCTTATACACCTCTGCCAGCTCGAATCTGGGTCCGCAGTCCACGGGATTATACTCTATAGCCGTTTCAAGGACCGGTATAGCGTCCAGCGGCGAACCTGTCTCAACAAGTATATATCCGTATGTGGTTATATACGTCGCAAAATCAAAGGGCGAACGGTTCAGCACCTTATCGGGCTTGTATCTGAGCTGATAAAGATTATCCTCGAAGGGGTTCCTGAGAGAAACGAACTTAGCGGTCTCGCCCTCTTTAAAATCAACTGTGATCTTCTTGTAGAGCCGTTCCGCAAGGGATTTCGCTTCGATAATATTCTTCTCTTTTATGAGCGCGATTATCTTATTGTGCATCTCGTCGAGGCGCATTCCGTCAAGGTGAGTAAGTCTCTCCACCTCGTCCTTCTGCTCCTGAGGCATGAGCTCGACCAGAAGTTCGGTCGCAGCCTCCACGCCCTCTGCGCTGCTCTCCTTTGCGAAGCGCTCTGCCTCACTGCGGAGAAATTCTCTGTTTTCCTCGGGAGTGCCTGTAAGCTTTGCTCTGAGCTCTTCAAGGATCTTGTTATCTGCCATTGGTTTTCCTCATTTCATCGTTCGGGTATTATCAGAAGCCTCTCTTGGACATTTCCTTCTTGAACTTGGCTTCAATCTTGTCCTGCTTCTTCTTTGCCTTCAGCTCTGACTTGGTCATGTAGCGTGCGTCGGTTGTGGGCATAGAAGAGGACGAGGCTCTGTTCACTGAGCCGCCTCTGAAAGGACTGCTGCTTCTTGAGGGCGCCTTGTATTCATCGAATACAGGTACGGCCTGCTGAGCTGCGGCTGTCTTTCTCTTTGCGGTCTCGTCGCCCATTGTAGTGAGAACGTCCTCGACAGATGTAAGGATCGGGCTGTTTGCCTTGAGTCCCTGTGTGTCGATGAGGTTCTTGTCAGCATACTCCTTGGAGCTTGCGATAGCATTGATGAATGCCTGTGAAGTAGACTTTGTGTGCGGATTAACAGCGATCTGAGAAATATTCGCCTTCGGAACACCTGTGCTCTGAACAGGCTTCTTAGGAACAGGCGACTTTACGGCAGCCTGCTGAACGGGAGCTGCTGCTGCGCTCTGTGCCTGTGCAGCTGTCTGCTGAGCGGGTGCTGCGGGTCTCTGTCCCTGTGCGGCAGCCTTGGGCTGTGCGTTAACGGGGATATATACAGGCTGACCCTTCTGATCGTAGCCTGCCAGCTTCATCTGAACGTACTTGTATACAGGCTGGTTGTTTGCGTCATAGCCTGCAAGCTGAGGTACGCTTATGATCTGCGGCTGAGCCTGCTTGGGCTGCTCGGCAGCCTGATTTGTCTCTTCGCCTAATCCGAGATTATTATCGTATTCGTTCATGTAAACATCGATCTCCTCTTCCGCCTCTTGGGGCACATTTAATATTGGTTCATAGATCTCACCGATCATGGGCGCAGCCATGTATTCGGCTGCATTTATATCATCAAGCACGGGTGCGGGGATACTCTCGCCTGCGGGTATCTCATCAAGCACGGGTGCAGCGATGTCTTCAACTGCGGGTATCCCGTCAAGAACGGGAACTGCTATATCCTCGACTGCGGGTATCTCGTCAAGTACGGGCGCCGCGATGTCTTCAACTGCGGGTATCTCGTCAAGTACGGGCGCTGCAATATCTTCAACCGTCGGTATTTCGTCAAGAACAGGTGCCGCTATATTCTCAACTGCCGGTATCTCGTCAAGGACGGGTGCAGCGATGTCTTCAACTGCCGGTATCTCGTCAATAACGTGAGCGTCAGCTTCCGAAGCGGTCTGTAAAGCGTCCGTTGACGGAGCTTCGATATTGTCTATCGCGGGTATATCAAGCTCCTCCATCTCACCTGAGGGCTCTCCCGGGAACTGACCGTAAACGGGAGCCGTCTGAACGGGCACAGGCGCTCCGTCGGGGATAACGCCGTCAACTCCGAAGAGCTGATTTGCCACGAAATCCCATTCGGTGCTCTGGGTAAGATCCTGATCCAGTACAGGTACTGCCGAAGGATCGAATTCGGGAGCGGGGATCTCGTTTCCGTTTATATCATACAGCTTCTGACCGTAGAACGGCTGGCCGTACACCGGCTGCTCGTACTGAGGCTGGCCGTATGCAGGCTGCTCGTACTGAGGCTGGCCGTATGCAGGCTGCTCGTACTGAGGCTGACCGTATGCAGGCTGCTCGTACTGAGGCTGGCCGTATACGGGCTGCTCGTACTGGGGCTGACCGTATGCGGGCTGCTCGTACTGGGGCTGACCGTATGCGGGCTGCTCGGGAGCACTGTCAATGGAGAACATTTTCATTATATCGTCGTCTGCATTGGCCTGAGCCGCAGGCGAGGGTACGCCGTAAGCATGAACGGTACTGCTTGTGGAGCTGAAATCAAGGCCGTCCATTTCCTCGGGCTCTTCGGCGGGATTATAGTAATTATCGGCAGTATCCTGCTGTCCGACGGGATCTGACTGAGGGGAAGGTATAGCGAACTGTGCAAGGAAATCGTCCTGGGGCTGAGAAACCGCCGCGCCGCTCTGATGCAGCTCTTCATCAGGCTTCTGTATAGCGAACTGTGCAAGGAAATCATCTTCGGCGGCAGCCGTCGGTGCAGCCGGCTCTTCATGCGGAACGTTTATTGCGAACTGGGAAAGGCTGTCGTCTATCTCGACGCCCGTGCCTGGGATGAAGTTTGCCGGCTCGTTCTTTGCGGCCATAGCTTCCTTTTCCGCTTCCTCCGCAGCACGTCTTGCTTCTTCATTTGCCCTTCTTGCCTCTTCCGCAGCTTTCCTTCTCGCTTCTTCCTCCTTGCGTCTTGCGTCAGGATCTCTTGTTATCCTTGCAGTGGTATTTCCGAGAGGTACGATTCCTACGTCGCCCATGCCCATCTTTTCAAGCTGCTTCTCCTCCTTGAGCAGACGGGACATCTCCTTCTTGTCAGCCTTTATCATCTTCTTGGCAAGGCTTGCTTTGCACTTCTCACAGGTGATCTCTTTAAGGTCTGTCATCATCGAGCCTCTGTGATAGCGCGTAACATTCTCAGGTTTCAGCAGATTTATACCACAGCCTGTCTTCTTCTCATTTTCAGTTCCATGAACGATCTTATCATACGAAGACGTTACCAGTGTAATATCCATAGTCCACTCCCAACCGCAGCACAATGCTGCTGCCTCCGCTTTACGGCAGCGGACGCCGATTTCCCACATCGAAACGGCAGCCTCTACGGCTCCGCCTTGACGGCAGGAGGGTAAAAACCGCAAAAAGCACCGTATACGACAACTATACAAGTATATTATACATGATACTTCAAAAAAAATCAATACATTCTTGGAAAATGGAGGGCTAAATTATACCCATTTTAAAATTTTCGGTGAAAATAACAAATCGTTATTGATTTTTTTGTCAAAAACTTCCTACGTGCGTTAAGTTAAATTAGGTAAATAAAACGTAGTATTTCCCTTCTGTCCGCTCTGTTTTTTCCGCGGGATACTCTTCCCCTAACAGTATAGTCCAAAATTACCGCATTGAACAACCATTATTTTACACAGACGTACAAAATTATGAAATCTTGATTTTACTCTTGCATTATCCTTGATTTTGTTGTATTATTAAAAGTGTATTGGTAGACGAAGGAAGATGCTCTTCCGGTCTGCCTCAGCTTCTTCAATTAAGGAGGAAAAAAAGTGAAACTTGTTTCGGTAGTTGTACCGTGTTACAACGAGCAGGAAGTGCTCCCCATGTTCTACGAGGAGATAACCAAGGTGACGGATCAGATGTCAAAGGACTTCACGGAGCTCACCTTCGAGTACCTGTTCATAAACGACGGTTCAAAGGATAAGACCCTTGAGATACTCCGCTCTCTCGCAGAAAAGGACAAAAGAGTAAGATATATTTCCTTTTCGAGGAATTTCGGCAAGGAATCAGGCATGTACGCAGGTCTCCAGAACGCAAAGGGCGATTTCGTGGTCGTAATGGACGCCGATCTTCAGCATCCCCCGTCGTTCCTGCCCGAGATGTACAGCTATGTCAGATACGGCGAATACGACTGCGCGACTACGCGCCGCGTGAGCCGCAAGGGCGAATCAAAGGTACGCTCATGGTTCGCAAGACTGTTCTACAGGATAATGAACAAGATCTCACAGACCGAGATCGTTGACGGCGCACAGGATTTCCGCTTCATGACAAGGCAGATGGTGGACGCGATACTCGATATGTCCGAGTACAACCGCTTCTCCAAGGGCATATTCAGCTGGGTGGGCTTCAACACCCGCTATATCGAATACGAGAACGTCGAGCGCCCCGCAGGCACGTCATCCTGGTCCTTCTGGGGACTGTTCAAGTATTCCCTGGAGGGTATCATGGCCTTTTCCACGGCTCCTCTGGCCATAGCCTCTCTCCTCGGCATAATCACCTGTCTTTTCGCCTTCGTACTGATCGTGATAACCATTATCAGATCGCTGTTCGGCTGGCTCGACGCTCCCGACGGCTACCCCACAATGCTCTGTCTGATATTCCTTTTCAGCGGATTGCAGCTTTTCTGCGTGGGCATACTCGGACAGTACCTTTCCAAGACTTACCTTGAGACGAAAAACCGTCCCATTTACATAACCAAGGAGACCGAGGAGCTGTTCCTCAGGCGCAAAGCCGAGGCTCAGCAGGACGGAGCTCCCGAAAAAGAAAGCAAATGACCGTGAGGAGGTGCGGAGACAGTGAATAAGCACATGAGACTTATAGCCTCCGTACTTTTCATAGTCATAATCATACTCGCCATTGCAATAACCCGGTTCTATTCGGTCACGGGGAAAAGTCCCGGCACCGGCGATCCGCAGCCCGCTGTATCAAAAAAGCTGGGCAGGGACTCCGAGGGGAACCGCCTGTTCCAGGACAGCTCCGGCTCCTACGGACTGCTGGACAGCAGCGACAGGATAATCGTATCCCCCGAATGGCAGGACATCAGCTTCACCGACGGCAGTATGTGTATAGCTTCAAAGCGGCTGCGCGGAAAGAATCTGGTAGGCTGCATAGACTACGAGGGCAACATCACGGTGCCTTTCATATATTCCGATATTGAACGCTTCAACGCCAACGGACAGACCGTATACATCGCCCGCACCTCCGACAGAGGCTCGGCCGTGGTGTACGATCTTCAGTTCAATCCATACTTTTCGAGAGCATGGGACGAGCTCACCGCCCGGAGCGACGGTGAATTTACCATGACATCGGGAAACGGAAGCTACTGCTACGCCCTCAACGAAAACGGCTTCGTTTTCAAGGAGGCGGCTCTCAGCGGCAGCGCCATGACCCACGAGTACGAGCTCAGAACAGCCAGCAGACTGCTGCTCTCAAAGCTCACCGTACCCATGCTGGAGCAGATGGACAGCACCGTCAGCGCTTACATGGAATACGCCTTCACAGGCAACAGCGACCGTCTATCAAGGATCAAAAAGGATCCTGCCGCCGATTTCATCCCCATATTCCCCTATGAGTCCTCCATAACCACAAGAAGGCTCATGGATATACCCGATATTTACATTTATTCCGTCCGAGGGGAGGACGGCTCACAGCATTATGCGGTCTCGGTGACTGCGGACACCTCTCTTACGTACAGGGACGAGAATAACCGTCCGAAAGGGCTCCGCGGAGAGTACAAGGCTGTGATAGAATTTGCGGGCAGTACAGCGGACAGCTTCAGGGCTGTCTCGGGACGGTTCCTTGAAGAAAAGCCCGATTATCCCGAGCCGGAGGAAGATACGGACGGCGGAGAAGCTCAGTGACAAAAACGGGAATGCCTTCCCGTGTACATAAGAAAGATGATAAAGGAGAAATAACGATGTCTAAAAAAGTTGCAGTTATCATGGGGAGCGACAGCGACTTCCCTGTTGTGAAATCGGCTCTCACAGAGCTGAAAAAATACGGCGTTGAGTTCGAGTGCCGCGTAATGAGCGCACACAGGACTCCCGCAGAGGCCTGCGAATTTGCTTCAAACGCAAGGGCAAACGGCTTCGGAGCAATCATATGCGCCGCAGGCATGGCAGCTCACCTTGCAGGCGTAGTCGCCGGACATACGACTCTTCCCGTTATCGGTATCCCTATGAAGTCAAAGGCTCTCGAGGGAGTTGACGCTCTTCTCGCTACGGTCATGATGCCTCCGGGAGTGCCCGTTGCCACAGTGGGCATAGACGGAGCAAAGAACGCAGCCGTACTTGCAGTACAGATGCTTTCCATAGCCGACGAGGAGCTTGCGGCAAAGCTCGCCGCCGAGAAAAAGGCCATGGCCGAGGGAGTTATCGCAAAGGACAAGGCGCTTCAGGAAGAGATAGCAAAGCTCTGATAAAGCACATCCGCCCTTTTCCTTGAAAGGAGGCAAGATATGACACCTGCCGAAAGAAAAGAACACTCGGAGAAGATACTGGCCGCCAAAGGCATAGGGATAAACCCCGGTCTGCCGATGACAGAAGCCGCCTCCGGGGTAAAGCTGAAAAGTCCCGACGAAATATGCAGACGCGCCATTGCGGCTCTTCTGTCAACTCAGATAGGCATAGAGCTCAGCGAGGGCAAGACCGAAAATGTACAGATGTTCCTCGGCCTCATGAAGCACTTCGGAGCAGAAGGCGCCCTGAATGCCAAGGAAAAGCGTGTCTGCGGGGGCAGAGCCGACGCTCAGGACATCACCGACGTGGTGTGGGAGTACGAATGCTACTGGTCCCTGCTGTGGGCGCTGGGTATCATTGGCGATATTTCCGACGCAAGTCAGATCTGCGACTGTACGGCAGCTATCCGCGCTGTCTCGCAGTGCGGGGACTTCGACGATTTCATGAGCAGATGCAGTCTCAGGACCACCGACGAGATACTGGATATGCTGGATCTCTACTACCGCTATCACTGGGCTGTGGTGCACCATGAGCACATCGATCCCTCCTGTCCTGTGGGAGACCTTAACGGCGAGGTGGTATTTGAACGCCGCCGCGGCCTTGAATGGCTCATCTCCGGGGAAGAGGACTGGTACGATATATCTCTCGACACATGACGATGAAGAAATACGATACGCTTCTGTTTGATCTGGACGGCACCCTTACGGACTCCACCGAGGGCATACTGAAATGCCTTGTATACGCTCTTGAGCGTATGGGCTTTGAGGTGCCCGAGGATAAGAACAGATTTCTCGGACCGCCCCTGTGCTCTTCCTTCGCCGAGTTCTGCGGCATGAACGAAGAGCAGACAAGAGAGGCGATAAGCATATTCCGCGAAAGGTACTCCACCGTGGGACTTTTCGAGAACCGCGTCTACGAGGGTATCCCCGAAATGCTGGAAAGGCTGAAAAAAGACGGCAGGCGGCTCATGGTAGCCACCAGCAAGCCTGAGGCCTATGCAGTGCGTATATGCGAAAGGTTCGGCCTTGCGCCTTACCTTGAGCTGATCGGCGGCGCCGAGCTTGACGGCAGCCGCGATTACAAGGACGAGGTCATAGAATACGTCCTCGGCAGAGCGGGCATTGCCGACAGGAGCGGAGTCCTTATGATAGGCGACCGCAGACAGGACGTTATCGGCGCACACAGTACAGGTATAAAATGCATGGGCATACTCTGGGGCTACGGCTCCGTTGAGGAGCTCAGTGAAGCAGGGGCGGATTTCATAGCGGAAACGCCCGGCAACGCAGCGGATATACTGCTCTTAGTTTAAAATAATCAGGGGGAAATATTATTGCAAGTGTAAAAGTCAGCAAGGAAAAAATGAAGAACGCTTTGAGTTCATATCTGAGCAGAATTACTGGGGCACTATATTCACGGTGTTTGTAGACAAGGTAACAGGTGTTACCTATACGGCGCCCCTTGGCGACGGCACAAGAATAACCCCGCTGATTGACAAAGACGGGAAGCCTTATATTGATCCGCGATACGGCGGAAAATAAAGGAGGAGGAAACGATATGTTCGGAAGCAAGGCGGAAAAGTCCGCAAATCCGGAAAAGCCCAAGCGCTTCAGGCTCACCTCGTCACAGGTGATAAACAACGTAAGATACGACGTCCTCATGGACAGGATGACGGGAGTATGCTATACGGCCACCCACTCCTATTACGGCGGCACCCGTATCGTGCCCATACTCGACAAGGACGGCAAGCCCTATGTGGATCCCGCCTACAGATAAGCGCCCCCCGATACGCCGCGGAGCAGACATCGGAAAAGCCTACAATTCCCGTTATCATGCGGGATTGCATATAACATTTATATAATTCTCAAGGAGGAATTTTCAAATGGAAAACATCGAAAAAAAGGAACAGCTTTATGAGGGCAAGGCCAAGAAGGTCTATGCCACAAACGATCCGAACCTCGTCATCGTTGACTACAAGGACGACGCAACAGCGTTCAACGGCGAGAAGAAGGGCACTATCTCAGGCAAGGGCGTCATCAACAACAAGATGACAAACTATATGTTCAAGATGCTCGAAAAGGAAGGCGTTCCCACTCATCTCGTTGAGGAGATAAGCGACCGCGAGACTATCGTAAAAAAGGTCTCCATCGTTCCCCTTGAGGTAATCATCAGAAATGTTGCCGCAGGCAGCTTTTCAAAGAGAATGGGCGTTGAAGAGGGAAAACAGCTCCTCTGTCCCATACTTGAATTCAGCTACAAGAACGACGATCTGGGCGATCCCTTCATCAACGATTACTATGCTCTCGCTCTCGGTATCGCTACCAAGGAGGACATCGACACTATCTCAAAGTATGCCTTCAAGGTAAACGAGTTCATGGTAAAGTTCTTCAAGGGTCTCAACATCGACCTCATCGACTTCAAGATAGAGTTCGGCAAGACAGCCGACGGCACAATAATCCTTGCTGACGAGATCTCTCCCGACACCTGCCGCTTCTGGGATTCGACCACCCACGAGAAGCTGGACAAGGATCGCTTCCGCAGAGATATGGGCGGCGTGGAAGAAGCATATCAGGAAATCATGAAGAGACTTATGGGAGAGTAATATATGGGCGGTTTTTTTGGTGCAGCCTCAAAAAATGACTGCGTGACCGACGTTTTTTTCGGAACAGACTATCACTCGCACCTGGGTACGAGAAGAGGCGGTATGACATCATGGTCGGAGGAGCAGGGCTTCCAGAGAAATATCCACAGCATCGAGAATTCTCCCTTCCGCACCAAGTTTGAAGACGATGTTGTGACTATGCGCGGAAAGATCTGTATCGGCTGTATCAGCGATACGGATCCCCAGCCTATACTCGTCCGCTCCAAGCTCGGCGTTTACGCTATCTGCTCCGTGGGAATAATCCGCAACTCGGACGCTCTCGTAAACGAGCTCCTTGAAAAGGGCTGCGCGAACTTTGAGTCCATGAGCAGCGGCAATATCAACTCCGGCGACCTTATCGGCGCCCTTATCGCACAGAAGAGCTCCTTCGTGGAGGGTATCCGCTACGCTCAGCAGAAGATAGAGGGCACCATGTCCCTTATCATACTCACCAAGAGCAGCATCATCGCCGCAAGAGACCGGTTCGGCAGACTTCCCATCATCATAGGCAGGAGAAGCGACGGCTTCTGCCTTTCAACGGAGTCCTTCGCCTTTCAGAAGCTGGGCTATACCACATATAAGGAGCTCGAGGCAGGCGAGATCGTAGAGCTCACGGCAGACGAATGTAAGACTATCGCAGAGGGCGATCCCTCCAAGATGAAGATATGCACCTTCATGTGGACCTACTACGGCTACCCCAATGCTGTATACGAAGGCGTGAACGTTGAGGTGATGCGTACCCGCAACGGCGAGATAATGGCCGAGAACGACATAAACAACGGAAGGCTCCCCGACGTTGACTATATATGCGGAGTCCCCGATTCGGGTACTCCCCATGCCATAGGCTATGCCAACAGGAGCGGCATTCCCTTTGCAAGGCCCTTCATCAAGTATACTCCCACATGGCCCAGAAGCTTCATGCCCACAAACCAGAGCATGAGGAATCAGGTGGCAAAGATGAAGCTCATACCCGTTCACGATCTTATCAACGGCAAGAAGCTCCTCTTTGTTGACGACAGCATCGTAAGAGGCACACAGATGAGAGAGACCGTGGAGTTCCTCTATGAGCACGGCGCCAAAGAGGTGCATATGCGCTCTGCCTGTCCTCCTATAATGTACGGCTGCAAATACCTCAACTTCTCCCGCAGCACCTCCGAAATGGAGCTCATCGCCCGTCAGATCATCGACGAATTCGAGGGTCCCGTAGGCGTAAGACATATAGAGGAGTACAGCAACTCCGCAACGGAGAGAGGCCGCAGGCTCAGAGATGAGATATGCAAGAGGCTCCGCCTCACATCGCTGGAATTCCAGACCCTCGAGGGCACGGAAAAGGCTGTGGGTCTTGACGCCTGCAAGCTCTGCACATATTGCTGGAACGGCAAAGAATAAAACTATATTCTGTCTCCCTGTCTGCGGCAGGGAGACAGGCGACTATGGAGGTAAACCAATGAACAACAGTTTTTCCGAAAGCTACAAGAAGGCAGGCGTTGACGTTACCGCCGGCTACAAGTCGGTGGAGCTCATGAAGGAGCATATCGCCCGCACCATGATAAAGGGCGCTCTTTCGGGCATAGGCGGCTTCGGCGGTCTTTTTGAGCTGGATATGACAGGTATCAGCAAGCCTGTTCTCGTTTCGGGCACAGACGGCGTAGGAACAAAGATAAAGCTCGCATTCATCATGGACAAGCATGATACCGTAGGTATCGACTGCGTTGCAATGTGCGTCAACGATATTATATGCTGCGGCGCAAAGCCCCAGTTCTTCCTTGATTATATCGCCTGCGGCAAGAACTTCCCCGAAAAGATAGCCACTATCGTATCAGGCGTGGCGGAGGGCTGCGTTCAGGCACAGTGCGCACTCATCGGCGGCGAAACTGCCGAGCACCCCGGGCTTATGCCAGAGGACGAATACGATCTTGCAGGCTTCTCGGTAGGCGTTGTTGACAAGGACAAGATCCTCCGCCCCGAAACACAGAAGGCAGGGGACGTTCTCATCGCCATCAAGTCCAGCGGCGTACATTCCAACGGCTTCTCGCTGGTAAGAAGAGTGTTCGACGTGAACGAGCAGAATCTCAATATGCACTTCGACGACCTCGGAACTACCCTCGGCGAGTGCCTGCTCACTCCCACAAGGATATACGTAAAGGCTGTGATGAGCCTTCTTGAAAGCGTTGAGGTAAAATCCATCTCCCATATAACGGGAGGCGGCTTCTACGAGAATATACCGCGTTCGCTCCCAAAGAACCTTGCTGCAAGGATAGAGAGGAACGCAGTACAGATACTCCCCATATTCGACCTCATACAGAGAACGGGCGATATTCCCGAGAGAGATATGTTCAACACCTTCAACATGGGCGTTGGCATGGTAGTTTCCGTTGACAGGAACGACGCGGACAAGGCTGTCGCAGCTATAAAGGCTGCCGGCGAGGACGCCTATGTACTCGGCGAGCTTGTTGAGTCCGAAGAGGGCGTTATCATCTGCTGATAAAGCAAAAGTTACTTCAAACATAATAGCAATGACCGCAAAAATGTCCGAATTCAATGCTCTTAATTTCTTAAAACACGGGATATTAATTTGGAAATTTTTTAAAGACGGTGATGTTTATGAAATTTGTTAAAATTGCGGCTGTAGGAATGGTTTGCGCCATTCTTTCGGTGTCGCCTTTATACGGCGGAGCTGCTTCGCAGATAGATATGGATTATAACTCCGACGGCAGAGTGGACAGCTTTGACCTTGTAACCGCCCGCAAGAACAAGGAGATATCAAGAGCCGAGCTCAACGCTCTCCAGAAGTTCTTACTGGGCGTAAACGGCAAGATACCCACTGAGTTCGAGATCCCCGACCTGCCCATAGACGAGAGCTGTATTCTCGAACCCAAGGGCACTGTACATACAGGCGAGGGCACCTTCTACGGCGGAGGCTATACGGGCGGTCACGCTATGCTTGACCCCGTTTCTCATGACTACTGGATAGTCGCCATGAATCATTACGACTACAATGAGGCTCAGCTTGCAGGCGCCTACATCGAGGTAACCGGCGAGCTGGGCACCATAAAGATGCTGGTCACGGACGAGCTCCCCGAGGGCAAAAAGGGCGACCTTGACCTCTATACGGACGCTTTTCCCCTTATCGCTCCCGTCGAGAAGGGCAGAGTTCCCGTGAGCTGGAAGATAATCCCGCTGGATACTGCGGAGAATGCTCCCATATGCTTCAAATACAAGGAGGGCAGCACCGAATTCTGGTGCGGAGTACAGGTGAGAAATCACCGCTATCCCATAACAAAGCTGGAATATCTGAATGACGACGGCGAATTCGTTGAGATACAGCGCCGTCCCTATAATTATTTTGAATCCCGCGAAATGGGCAAGGGACCATTCACCTTCCGTATAACCGACATTTACGGACAGGTAGTGGTGGACAGGGACATACCTCTCTCCTATGACGATACGGAGATAATACAGGGACACGTTCAGTTCCCTGAGTAAGCGGCTGAATATATCCCGCCGCTTTTAAACAAAGGAGGAAAACCTCATGAAAAATATAGTCGTGCTCGTTTCGGGCGGCGGCACTAATTTGCAGGCTCTTATCGACGCCGAAAAATCGGGCATCATCAAGGGCGGAAAAATAACCTGCGTTATCTCATCAAAAGAAGGGGTATACGCTCTTGAAAGGGCAGCGCAGAACGGTATAAAAAGCCGCGTTATCCCGCGTAAGGAGTACGCTGACATAGCGTCCTACACCAAGGCAGTCACAGACGCTCTCATCGGGGAAAAGGCAGACCTTGTGGTATATGCGGGATTCATGACCATACTCGACGAGCAGGTGGTAAAGGCGTTCCCCTACAGGATGATGAACGTTCACCCCGCACTGATACCCAGCTTCTGCGGAAAGGGCTTCTACGGACTGCACGTCCATGAGGCTGCGCTCGCGGCGGGAGTAAAGCTCTCCGGCGCAACGGTACACTTCGTCACCGAGGAGTGTGACGGCGGACCGATAATAATGCAGAAGGCAGTCCCCGTAGAAAACGGCGACACGCCCGAGACCTTGCAGAGACGTATCATGGAGCAGGCCGAATGGAAGATACTCCCCGAGGCTGTATCCCTTTTCTGTCAGGACAGGATAGAGATAACCGACGGAAAGGCGTACGTAAAATAAGGCTATGGCTAAATTAAAGGAATTATTGGAAAAACAGACGCCTCAGAAGCTCTTTCTCTGCTTCTGGATGTATGCGGTGCTGGGCTGGTGCTACGAGGTGTTCCTCGAGGTAGTGGTCTACCGCTGGGGCTTTCACAACAGGGGCGAAATGTTCGGTCCGTACTGTCCCATATACGGAGTGGGAGCGTTGCTCTTCCTGCTGTGCTTCGGACGGCTGATGAAGAAGAAGGACGTAAAATGGCTGAATATAGTCAAGCCGCTCCTGATCTTTCTGGGCTGTATGGCAGTTGCCACAGCCGTTGAGCTGGCCGCCACATACATACTCGAATACACCAAGGGCTCATGGCCTTGGCAGACCTACGCAAGGTACAAGTACAATTTCCAGGCGCGTATAGCCCTGAATACCTCGGTCCGCTTCGGACTCGGCGGTCTGCTGTTCATGTATATAGTCCAGCCCATATATGACCGGCTTCTTTCAAAGCCGAAAAAGAAGACCCTGAACATCATCGCGCTGACAGTGCTGGTGATAGTTCTGACGGACTTTATACTTACTAAGGCAACGGGCTATACTCCGAAGCTGGCATAACTCAGGACAGATACCAACGACAGAAAGGCAAAACCATGAAAAAAATAAAGGAATTATTGGAAAAGCAGACTATCCAGAAGCTGTTTCTCTGCTTCTGGATGTATGCGGTACTGGGCTGGTGCTACGAGGTATTCCTCGAAGTAGTGGTCTATAAATGGGGTTTCACAAATCTTGGCATAATGTTCGGGCCGTACTGCCCGATATACGCGGTGGGAGCGCTGCTGTTCCTGCTGTTTTTCGGACGGTTCATGAAAAAGGAAGGAGGCCTTGCCCTCCGGATCTCACGTCCCTTCATTGTATTCTTCGGCTCTATGGCAGTCGCAACGGCTGTGGAGCTTGCAGGCACATACGTCCTTGAATACTTCACGGGCGGCTGGCCGTGGGATACATATGCGGACTATGATATAAACTTTCAGGCAAGGATAGCCCTTTCCCCCTCCCTGAGGTTCGGAATGGGCGGACTGCTGTTCATGTATTTCGTGCAGCCCTTCTACGACTGGCTTCTTGCAAAGCCGAAGCGCAGGACCCTCAATATCATCACACTTACCGTACTGGTGATAGTTGTGACGGACTTCATACTCACGCTTATCTTAAGATACTGATATAAAATAAACTATTATCCGAAAGGAGTTATTATCATGAAAAAGCTTGATCTTGCAAAGGAGCTCAGCTCCAACGCTTACCCCGGAAGAGGAATAATCATCGGCAAGTCGGACTGCGGAAAGTACGCTGTTACTGCTTATTTCATCATGGGCAGGAGCGAGAACAGCCGCAACAGAGTATTCATAGAGGAGGGCAGGGGCATACGCACAGAGGCCTTTGATCCGTCAAAGCTCACCGATCCCCACCTTATAATCTATGCTCCCGTAAGAGTTCTCGGCAACAAGCTCATCGTTACCAACGGCGACCAGACCGATACTATCTATGAGCTCATGGACAAGCAGTACACCTTCGAGCAGGCTCTCCGCTCAAGGGAGTTCGAGGACGACGCTCCCAACTACACTCCCCGTATCTCGGGCATACTCCGCTTCGGCGAGGACGGCTTCAACTATGCGATGTCCATACTCAAGAGCGCTAACGGCAACCCCGACTCATGTCAGAGATACACCTTCAGCTACACAAATCCTATCGCAGGCGAGGGTCACTTCATTCACACCTACATGGGCGACGGCAATCCGCTGCCGAGCTTTGAGGGCGAGCCCAAGCTCGTTGGCATAAGCGGAAATATCTTTGAATTCACGGATATGCTCTGGAACAATCTCAACGCGGCCAACAAGGTATCCCTCTTTGTACGTTATGTAAATCTCGAGGACAACACCGAGGAAACACGTATCGTAAACAAAAACAAGTAAGATCTGATGAAAAGACAATTTGCATTTATCCTTGCAGCAGCACTGCTTATTTCGCTTTCGGGCTGTAACCTTCCTTCGCTTTCGGGCAGTAAAAAAGAAATGCCGGAAAGATTCGCTGCTATGCCAGTTGTTCTTTCTGATGATGAATTGAACATTGCTGAGAATGAACCGTCTTACAAATGCATCGAATCGCATTATGAGAATGGCGAACTCGAAGAAAAAAAAGAAAAGCTCTACGATGAGCATGACCATATTATATCAGATTATAATCTTGATATAGTATCAGGAGAGCCGAAACCTGCTATGTACGGAAAAAGCGTCAATGAGTATGACTCGGACGGCAATTTGGTAAAGAGTATATGGTATTATTCGGACGAAAAAACTGTCGACAGAGTTTTTATCAATACCTATGATGAAAACGGCAACAATACAAGTATAACTGTGTATTACAACGATGACGGTCAAATCAAAAAGCACCTCTACTTTGAAATGAAGTATGACGAGCACGGCAATGAGACCGAGTGGTTTGAAGTCAAAGCTAACAGCGGTATCGGCACTGTCTGCAAGTATTCGTATGAGTACGACGACAAGGGCAACATAGCCAAGAAAACTGTGAATTATTCAACGTCAAAAGGTGAGACAGAAGAGTATGCATATACCTATGACGATGACGGAAATATGCTTACAGAAAACCGCAAAAGATATTCAAAAAAAGAAACTCTTTTTGAAAGCAGCCGCAAATGTGATTACGACAGCCGCGGCAATCTTATCATGGAAGAGTCAAGCTTCAGCGACGGCAGAGCAGATAAGGTCATATCCTACGAATATGATGCTCAGGACCGCAAAATACGCGAGGTCGAGGGCAGCTCCGAGATCGTATACGAATATGAGGATCACTGATATTATCGGGCAGGATAATTATGCATTACGCATTACGAATTATGAATTAATATAAGGAGGACATTAACAATGTCAAATGAAATGCAGTTAAAATACGGCTGTAACCCAAATCAGAAGCCTTCAAGAGTTTATATGGCTGACGGCAGCGAGCTCCCTATCGAGGTGCTCTGCGGAAAGCCCGGATATATAAACCTGCTTGACGCCTTCAACGGCTGGCAGCTGGTAAAGGAGCTCAAGGCTGCTACAGGTATGTGCGCAGCTACCTCATTCAAGCACGTTTCACCTGCGGGAGCCGCTATCGGCAGACCGCTTTCTGACGATCTCAAGAAAATCTACTGGGTGGACGACCTCGGTGAGCTCACTCCCCTTGCAAGCGCTTACGCAAGAGCAAGAGGCGCTGACAGAATGTCCTCCTACGGCGATTTCATCGCTCTTTCCGACAAGGTGGACGTATGCACCGCCAAGATGATACAGCGCGAGGTATCGGACGGAGTTATCGCTCCCGATTACGAGCCGGAGGCTCTGGAAATTCTCAAGTCCAAGAGAAAGGGCACTTACTGCATACTCAGAATGGACGAGAACTACAAGCCCGCTCCCATCGAGACAAAGCAGGTTTACGGCGTATCCTTCGAGCAGGGACGCAACGAGCTGGACATCAACCGTGAGCTCCTCGCAAACATCGTTACGGATAACAAGGACATTCCCGACGACAAGAAGGACGATCTCCTTATCTCGCTCATTACTCTTAAATATACACAGTCAAATTCAGTCTGCTACGTAAAGGACGGACAGGCTATCGGCATAGGCGCAGGTCAGCAGTCAAGAATACACTGCACACGCCTTGCAGGTCAGAAGGCCGATAACTGGTGGCTGAGACAGTCCCCGCAGGTAATGGGACTTCAGTTCGTTGACGACATCCGCCGCGCAGACCGCGACAACGCTATCGACGTATACATCGGCGACGAGTACGAGGACGTTCTCCGCGAGGGCGAGTGGCAGCGTATCTTCAAGGTAAAGCCCGCTGTATTCACACGGGAGGAAAAGAAAGCATGGCTTGCAAAGAACACCGGCGTTTGCCTCGGCTCAGACGCTTTCTTCCCCTTCGGCGACAACATCGAGCGCGCCAAGAAGTCAGGCGTTGAGTACATCGCAGAGCCCGGCGGCTCTATCCGAGACGACAATGTTATCGAGACCTGCAACAAGTACAACATCGCAATGGCATTCACAGGCATACGCCTGTTCCACCACTAATAAACGAACGGCTGCGGTCAGGATATGGCCGCAGCCTTATACTATGGAGAGGAAAACATGAAAAAACACAGGATAACCGCTGCAATTGCAGCTTCAGCACTTCTGTTCACACTGGGGAGCTGTATGGAAAAGAAGCCTGCTTCCCCCTTGGAAAGCACGACGGAAAGCACCTCAAAGGCCGTTATTTACACAAATGTCCGCAGCAATGCGAGCTACGAAAACGGCACCTACAGCGGCGAGGGCTTTTCCCTTTATGCCGATCCGAAGATATGGAAATTCAACGGCTCACAGGCTGACGCCCCCTGTGATCTGGAAATGATAACGGACAGGGACTTCGTCACCTGCGGCCTGAGCGTATACACCGATAACGACGATCACGGCGGAAAATCCGCACAGGAGATCGTCGCATCGGCTGACAGCGAAGCCGTAATATCAACGGGCTCGCTTGCTACGGCAAGCCTCAATTTCTATTACTATGAATGGGAGATAGACGAGAACACCCACGGCAGAACGTATTTTTCGGACATTGACGGCAGGTACCTCTGCGTATACGCCGAAAGCACCAATTTCGGCTATGTTGACGGAAAGATCGTCGATCTCCTCGGGAGCATAAAGCTCGCATAAATCAGTCAATAAATATCTTGCAATATTCCCGATGTTATGCTATACTATACTTGTATGATCATAAAACCGCAAAACGCGGATCGTACGATATAAACAGTTTCGGGGGGATCAATATGAGCAGCTATAATTCAATATCGCTGAAAAAGCTTTACATAACCGCCGCTGTATTCTGCGGCCTTTATATCGTTCTTGCCGTACTGGCTTATCTGCTGTCCGGCACAGTATCAGGTGCTTTCACGGGCTCCGGCAACGACTTCAGACAGGCTCATCCCGAAATGATCATCTCGGGAAAGTGCAAGTTCCTGCTTTGCCTGACTGAGCTGGTATGGGTGCCCTTTATCGCCTATATCATAAGCTGTACAGGCTGGGCGTTTTCGGCAAAGCGCTGCAAGCGCACCCTCAGGGCAGCTCCTGCGCTGTGGGTATTCGCTTTCTTTGCAGAGCATATACTGGCTCTGCTTATCTCCCGCTCGTCAATGACGAAGTATGCTTCCGAAGCATTGCTGATACAGCGCACGGAGTATGTGACCTTCTTCCTGGCGGTGCTCCTTATGGGAGCGCTGGTGCTCGTATGCACCGCTGCCGCTCTCGGTATAGACGAGGACAGACACGTTAAGCATCTCAAGTACAAATGATCAATCCAAAAATGATATAAGGAAAAACTAAGGGGTAATCAAGAAATGAAAAAAGCTATCATTATCACAGGGGCAGCTGTCGCACTTGCAGGAGCAGGATTTTTAGGCTATGGCTGGTATCTTTCCGGACAAGCGGAAACTATCATCACAGAAAACTACACCATAAAAGTTCCGAAGAGCTTCAAGCTGGAAAAACAGGACGGCGATCATGAGTTCACTTTTAAATGTCTCGGCGAAGATATCGTTATCACTGATGAACATCTGAACTATAAACCTGAACTTATAAACGAACTCTTTCCATACCGCAGCAGTGAAATAATCAAGCAGATGGAAAAGCTTGAGGATTGTCCTTATACAGGTTATTTCAATTTAGCGGAAGAAACTGTATCAGGCAAAACAAAAACTAATCTGCATTATATGCTTGGAACAGATACTTATTTTTTGTCGGCAGACTGTTGGTCTTGCAGCTCGTTAAAAGCAAGCATAATAAAAAAGATAATGTCCAATGTTGTAAAATCAGCAGAATATACCTCCGATTTCCGTATCGCGTCAAAGCCGGATGTATATGACTACGAATGGTTCAGTGTCGATACGGGATCAAAGTATTACCTTCTCGACACAACGGAAGATTTTCAGGCTTCACGCGAAAACGGTCTGCTCTGTGTCAAGGAATATTATGCAGAGGCTGACAGCGTTGACGAAATGTCTTTTCCGCGTGTCTCGATAGGTGTTGAGAAAAATAATGATTCTCCTGCCGACCGTGCAGATGAAATTTATAATAAAAGACTCAAAAATAAAGATAAATATTCTGTAATGACAAGAGAGAAAAAAAACAGGTTCGGTTTTGAATGCGAGCGCTTTTATTTTGAATATGCTTCCAAATCAAGTGACTATAAGCTGTTCAGCGATGCATACTTTTTCAGGAACGGCGATCTTCTCTACTCCATCAGCGCAGTATGTGATACAGATGAGAAAAAAGCCGATATCGAAGAAATGCTTGACGGCATAACCATAAAGGATATCAAATAACTTTACATACAGGAGGAATACCCCAATGAAGAACGTATTAGTAGTCGGCGGAGGCGGCCGTGAACACGCCATAATCATGAAGCTGGCGGAAAGCCCCAATGTCGGAAAGCTTTACTGCACTCCCGGAAACGGCGGTATATCAAAGTATGCCGAATGCTTCAGTGTTGCTGCGACAGATGTCGACGGCGTGGTCGCTCTCGCAAAACAGCTCAAGCCCGATATGGTAGTTGTTGCTCCCGACGATCCCCTTGTACTCGGCATGGTAGACGCATTACAGGCAGAGGGCTTCATGACCTTCGGTCCAAAAGCCAATGCCGCTATTATAGAGGGCTCTAAGGTGTTCTCCAAGGAACTCATGAAGAAGTATAATATCCCTACAGCCTTTTACGAAGTATTCACTGAATCCGACAAGGCTATTGCTTATCTCAAGGAGCAGAACAGCTATCCTGCTGTTATCAAGGCTGACGGTCTTGCTCTCGGAAAGGGCGTTATCATCGCTCAGAACGAGGAGGAAGCCGTGGCAGCCGTACATGAAATGATAGACGAGCTCAAATTCGGAAAGAGCTCCGCACGCATAGTTATCGAGGAATTCCTCACAGGCCCCGAGGTTTCGGTGCTCAGCTTCACTGACGGCGTGACCATGGTACCCATGATCTCCTCAATGGATCACAAGCGCGCTCTCGACGGAGACAAGGGTCTCAACACCGGCGGTATGGGAACGGTTTCTCCCAATCCCTGCTATACCGACGAGATAGCAAAGGAGTGCATGGAAAAGATATTCATCCCCACCATGAACGCCATGAACGCCGAGGGACGCACCTTCGAGGGCTGTCTCTACTTCGGACTTATGATAACTCCCAAGGGACCAAAGGTCATAGAGTACAACTGCCGCTTCGGCGACCCCGAGACTCAGGTAGTCCTCCCCATGCTGGACGCGGACCTTTATGAGATATTCGAGGCTATATACAACCACGAACTCGACAAGGTGGATATAAAATGGCATAAGGGCAGCTGCGCCTGCGTGGTAATGGCAAGCGGAGGCTACCCCGAGAGCTATCCCAAGGGAATAAAGATGGAGGGCTTTGACGAAAAGGGACAGGTCGAGGGCTGCTTTGTGTACCACGCCGGAACAAAGCTTGGCGAAAACGGCGAGTTTCTTACCAACGGCGGCCGTGTCATCGGCGTGACCGCAAAGGGAAGCACTCTTCAGGAGGCTCTTGACAAGGCTTATAAGGGAGTATCAGGTATAAGCTTCGATGGAGCTCATTACAGGAAAGACATCGGACAGAGAGCGCTGAAGGCGCTCGGTTAAGGAGCTGCTTATGCATGAAAAGCTTAATAACGGACTGAAATACTGTATGATCGGCAATCTGCTGTTTCTGTTATTCGGTCTGATATGTTTCATCTATTACAAGACCTTCAATGAACATTCCGTATTCTCAAAGGCTCTGGAGATAACTGCCTACGCCTGCGAATTCGGCGGATTCACCATACTTCTCTGGGGTGACTGGCTCATATCCACGTCCGCAAGAGACAGAGGGATCATGAAGCTGTGCCTGACGCTGTACATCTTCCTTGAGGCTCTTATGATGGTGCTGGAGATCAACTCCTTCAGGTTCTCCTTCTACAAGCCCTATTCCCTGCTGCTTGCGATAATTCATTCGGGAATATCGGGATTTGTTTGTCTTTCGTTCCTACAGATGGAAAAGGACAACAAGAAGCTGGAACGTCTTGTTGTTCTGTGCATAGCCATTATGTTCGGCGGAATGTTCGGCAATATACTGGGAATAAGGATATATTTCAGCATCATCGCAAACGCTATAGCATTTGCCCTTCTGTTCTACGGTATGCGCAGACTTATCCTGCGCGAGGACCTCGACGTTGACTGCCACGGCGATAGGGCAAGAGTTGCGGAATATAAAAGTACATTCGTTGACGATTAAGAAAAACCGCCTGCATATGCAGGCGCTTTTTTAGTAGTTAGTTGTCAGTGAGCAGTATCAGGGCAGCAAAAAGCCGCGCCTGTATTTCTATTGACAATTCTTCTGCTTTGCTGTATAATAATTACCAATATATTTAATAATTTATAATCAGGAGGCCATAAAATGGACGGTACGGCATTAATAATATATCTAACGCTTTTTGGTGTGGGCGCAGTCTGCGGATTCATATGGCTGATACTCCTGATAATCGGCTGTGTTAAAAAGAACAAAAAGCGAATCCTGTTATCATTTACTCCACTTGGAGCATTTTTAGTAATTGCAGGCGGTATATTTGCATATGACGCTGTAAAAAGGCATATTTTTGAAAATATCCCATGCCTTGAGGTAAAAAATAATATGGTAACTATCCTGAACAATGGCACGGGCTCAATGGGAAGCAGCTCTAAATATATTCTTGCGGAAGAAGAGGGAAACGGCAGCCTCGTTATTAAAAGCACTGAAAAAAGTGATATTGGATATAAAGGCAATGTCTTCAAAGCTTATGACGACAGTATTTTAACGGAAATAGATCAGCCTTTCTACAGTTCTCATATCCATGAAAAATTCGGGTATACATTCAAAGCCAATAAAACAGGAACTGTATATGTGTGCATACTGGAACGGGACTGCGGAAGTCCTGCATATCTTGATATTTATAAGGTTACTGCCGATGATAACATGGCTGTAACAGTAAATAATTACAAGCATATAGATTGTGATGATAATTTCAGGAATGAATTGCCCGAGGAGTTTTCATTTCTTACGGAAGTATTTGATGAACTGAATAAAAACTAAAACAAAAAGGCGAACCTTTCGGTTCGCCTTTATTATTTTTCAACATCAAAATGCCGTAAACGATGTACAAGTCTCATTCCTGTTAAGAGTAAGCGAGCTTGCAAGCGTCAACGTGGCAAGCCAGCGGGGGCTCCCCGCTTAATACATTCCGCCTGCGGGCATTGCAGGAGCTGCCGGTGTATCCTCCTTGATGTCAGCTACAAGGCTCTCTGTTGTAAGAACCATTGAAGCTACGGAAGCTGCGTTCTGGAGTGCACTTCTTGTAACCTTGGTAGGATCAACGATACCTGCGGGTATCATGTCTGTGTAAACCTCGTTGTATGCGTCAAAACCGTAGCCAATCTTGCGTGAACGAACGATCTTGTCAACGATAACGCTTCCCTCAAGACCTGCGTTCTCAGCGATCTGACGTACAGGAGCCTCGAGTGCCTTGAGTATGATCTTTGCACCTGTCTTCTCGTCGCCCTCAAGTGTGGGAATAAGCTTGTTTACAGCGGGCATTGCGTTTACGAATGCTGTACCGCCGCCTGCTACGATACCCTCCTCAACTGCTGCCTTTGTAGCTGCAAGAGCGTCCTCGATGCGGAGCTTCTTCTCCTTCATCTCGATCTCTGTAGCTGCACCTACCTTGATTACCGCAACACCGCCTGCAAGCTTTGCAAGTCTCTCCTGGAGCTTCTCGCGGTCGAAGTCAGATGTGGTGGTCTCGATAGCGTTCCTGATCTGGGCAACTCTTGACTTGATAGCCTTCTTGTCGCCTGCACCGTCAACGATGATGGTGTTCTCCTTCTGGATAACTACCTGCTTAGCCTGGCCGAGCTGCTCGACTGTTGTCTCGTTGAGCTCAAGTCCGAGCTCGGAGGATATTACCTCGCCGCCTGTGAGGATCGCAATATCCTTCAGCATTTCCTTGCGTCTGTCGCCGAAGCCGGGAGCCTTTACAGCCGCTACCTTGAATGTGCCTCTGAGGTTGTTGAGTATGATAGTTGTGAGAGCCTCGCCCTCAACGTCCTCGGCAATGATAACGAGCTTCTTGCCCATCTTCACGATCTGCTCAAGAAGGGGAAGTATCTCCTGGATAGATGAGATCTTCTTATCTGTGATAAGTATGAAAGCGTCGTCGTAAACAGCTTCCATCTTGTCTGTATCCGTTACCATGTAGGGTGAGATGTAGCCTCTGTCGAACTGCATACCCTCAACTACCTCACTGTAGGTCTCGGCGGTCTTGCTTTCCTCTATAGTGATAACGCCGTCGGAGGTAACCTTTTCCATTGCCTCTGCAATGAGCTTGCCCACGTTCTCGTCAGCGGACGATACCGTACCTACTCTTGCGATGTCCTCGCTGCCTGTAACAGCCTTGGAGTTGTCAACGATAGCCTTTACAGCTGCGTCAACAGCCTTAGCGATACCCTTCTTGAGAACCATGGGATTAGCGCCTGCTGCGATGTTCTTCATGCCCTCGCGGACGATAGTCTGAGCAAGGAGAGTAGCGGTTGTTGTACCGTCGCCTGCTGCATCGTTGGTCTTTGTGGCAACTTCCTTGACGAGCTGAGCGCCCATGTTCTCGAAAGCGTCCTCAAGCTCGATGTCCTTGGCGATAGTAACGCCGTCGTTTGTGATAAGGGGAGCGCCGAACTTCTTGTCAAGAACTACGTTCCTGCCCTTTGGACCCATTGTTATCCTTACTGTGTCGGCAAGCTTGTCGATGCCTGCCTGAAGTGACTTTCTTGCGTCTTCGCCGTACTTTATATCCTTAGCCATTGTAAAAAACTCCTTTATAATATAGTTTAGAATTTAGAGTTAAGAGTTGCGGTGTCCCCTTACGGGGACAAATCTAAAAGTCTTTTTAATTGATCGACATAAGCCGATACATTAACTTTCAACTCTCCACTCTCAACTCATTACGCATTACTTAACTGTTGCGAGAATGTCTTCCATCTTGACGATGATGTACTCTTCGCCCTCGAGCTTTACATTAGTGCCCGAATACTTTGAAATGAGGACCTTGTCGCCCTTTTTAACTTCCATTTTAACATCGCTTGTTCCGGGACCTACTTCAACTACCTGAGCTACCTCGGGCTTTTCCTTAGCGGAGCCTGAAAGAATGATACCGCTCTTGGTGGTCTCCTCAGCCTCTACCATTTTAACGACAACTCTGTCCTGTAAAGGTTTGATAGTCATAATATATACCTCCTGAAATAATTGATCAGTACGTTATGTTTAGCACTCTTTCTCTATGAGTGCTAATTATATTTTACCACCTTTTTACAATAAATCAAGTCTTTTCTGCAAGCTTTCACAATTTTTGGCATTGTACACAAATATGAACGCTCTTAGTGAAAATTTATGTGTCTATGGCAGCTTTTTCCGACCTGCTTCCGCCGTATTCCCGCATAACCATTACCGTCATAGCCACAAGCAGAAGCGACGGGACCGGCGATCTGTCCTTTACCGCGGCAGCCGTGGATACTGCCAGTGTTTCGCCTGCCGTCATCACGGGAGCTATGGTACGGCATATGAAAAAGCTCAGCACAGCCGCAGCAGCTCTCATTGCTATAAGAGGCTTCAGCGACAGCCTCCCTGCCGTCAGCGCTCTCAGCTGAAAGAGCACACATACTCCGCCGAACGATGTCAGCCCGCTTATATAGGGCAGCAGCCGCAGGTCGCCGCGGGGAAAACTTCCGATATTTGTAACATCAAGAAATGCGGCGGCCAGCGCCTCGCCGCTTATGCGGCCGAGGCCGGGGAGCTTCCCGAGAAGCTCCCCGGCTGCTGCCACGGCTCCAATACAGTAAAAGAATGCGGCAGCAACAGAAAAGGCAGTTATAGTCATACATATATCCGCCATTGCCCTGCCGCTGCGAAGAACGCATTCGCTGAGCATGTACGGCGTTATCCTTACGGGAGAGCACCGTTGGGTCTCATCTGCCGTTTTTCTCAGTAACGGGGACATGAAAACCGCAAGCAACAAATTTGCGGCTGCATTTGAGACAAATATGACCCTTCCTGCCGCGGGAGAGCAGTATAGCTGCCGCGATATGAAGCCGGATATAAAAGCAGGCCCGGCTCCGTAGCACAGGCCTGCAAGGAGCTCTCCGCGGCGTTTTCCGATACGCCCCGCAGCATGAGCCTCACAGAGCATTTTCACTCCCACGGGATAACCTGCAAGCATACCGAAAATAAATACGGGCAGCTCACTGCTGTTCATGCCGAACAGCAGACGGCTCAGCCGCCCCGTAAGCCTCGGGACAAGTCCCGCGGCTCCGCACTTAACTATCAGCGATGAGGCGGCAAGCATGGCAAACAGTGAGGGTATCACCACTTCGGTGCACCTCCCGAGACTTTCGCTGACTGCCGCAGCAGCCGCTGCGGGTTCAAGGAGACAGAACAGGAACATCACTGCCGCTCCTGCGATACCTGCTGCTCTCAGAGCTTTTTCCTCCCATATCCTCATAATCATCACCCTGTTAATCATATTATTAAAAGTGAGAAAATATACGGGAGTGAGGATATGTTTGAAGCTTTTTCGGAGCGTGCCCGCAAAGCACTTGACCTCGACACGGATATACACATATCGGGAAACAGAGAGGTGGTCATAGACAACTGCCGCAGGATTGAGGAATACAACGAGGTATTCATGCGGCTTTCCACGGGGAGAATATGGATAAATATCCGCGGCAGCGGACTCAGAGCCTACGACTTCAGAACAGGCGGGCTGGTGGTCAGAGGCTCGATAGAGCATATAGAATTTGAAAGGAGCCAAAAAAATGAAGCTGATACAGGCGGACAGACTGAGGGTAAACGCAAGCGGAAAAGACCTTTACAGATTCATCAACGCCATACATGACAGCCGCATAGAGTGTCTGAGAGAATACTGCCGCGGCGGTGTACTCTACTGCGATATTCCGCGAAGCGACCTGAACAGGCTGCAAAAAGCAGCCGCCGAATACGGTATAGAGCTGAAAACTGCCGAATACGACAGCCTTCCCGCACGCATACGCCGATACCGCAAGCGCACGGGACTGATAATAGGTGCCGTTCTGGCCGCATTCATAGCCCTGTGCTTTTCAAGGGTCGTCGTTACCATAGATATAGAGGGAAATTCCTCCGTAAGCGACGAGGCAGTCCTTGCCGCCCTGGGAGAGCTGGGCGTCAGCGAGGGAACTCCCCTGCGGAGCATAGATATGAAGTACTGCGAGGAGAAGCTCCGCACCATGGTAGACGGCATAGCGTGGGCGGGTATGCACCGAACAGGCAGCAGGATAGCCGTACAGATACGGGAAAAGGTCCCCGCTCCGGAAATGGTGCGCGGGAGAGTACCCTGCAATGTAGTTGCAAGCCGTGACGCGGAAATAAGCGCCGTTATAGTTAAGAACGGTATGCTCATGCACAGGGTGGGAGATTACGTCCGGAAGGGCACCCTCCTCATAAGCGGCGTCAGGACAAACTCCCATGACAGGACCTTCGTTGACCATGCCATGGGCGACATCCGCGGTATCTACGAGGAAAAGGTCTCCTTTTCGGGAGCCTTTGCCGCGGAAGTCCAAGTAACGACCGGCAGGGCCGAAAAAAGGCGCAGTCTCAGTTTCTTCGGTCTCAGGATACCGCTTTCCTTGGGGGAAAGCCGTTTTGAACGCAGTCGCTCACATATCTCGGAAAAATACCTTCATATTTTCGGGAAAGAGCTGCCGATAGGCATATTGACCGAGCGTATCGCGGAGACCGTCACCGCCCTGTCGGAACTCTCCGAAAAGGAGCTCACCGACCGCCTCATGGAACGGGTCTATCTCTACGAAAAGAACTTCCTTGCAGACGATACCGAGATACTCGGCCGCGAAATAGCTCCAAGGATCACAGAGGACGGGGTCACCCTCGATGTGACGTACAGGCTCGAGGGCAGTATCACCGAGGAAAGGGACATTTTTATCGACAAACTGTCTGCGCGGAAATAAAACAAGTCCCACAGACGTTATTTTTCACAAAAAATATTGACAAACGGCTGCGATCAAGTTAAAATAGTAATAAGGGGATCGTTTTTGTATTTATGGGAAAGACTTTCCGCGGCAGGATTTTTATGGGATATTTCTCCCTGCCGTACAGCTCGGCACCTGAATGCAGAAAGAAAATTCTCGGTCTCCGCCCCCGCTCCGAAGCCTGCGGGTTCACAGACTGTAAGGCAGTTTTTCCGCCCTAACAGTTTGTTGACGAATCGGAAAAAAACGGGGAATAATTTAGTAATAATGCGTTCACAAACACCGCTGATAAATGAAAATCAGATGAAATCGGCAGCACTTTTCTTGACAACCGCAGGTCTGTATCGTATAATGATCTTGTGGCACAAGGGGTGTGCCTTGGGAGTGCCCTACACATTATTACATGAAACAGGAGGATTATAAAAATGGGTGTATTCAAGAGATTAAGCGACCTTCTCAAGTCAAACGTAAACGATCTTATCGACAGGGCTGAGGATCCCGAGAAGATGGTCAAGCAGATCATAATCGATATGCAGACCGAGCTGACAAAGGCTACTCAGAACTACGGCAAGGCCAAGGCAAGCGAGCGCCTCGCCGAGAAGAAGTACCTCGACGCTCAGAAGATCTCGGAAAGCTGGGAGGCAAAGGCTAAGAACGCTCTCGCAAAGGGCGATCAGGAGCTTGCCAAGCAGGCTCTGGCAAGAAAGGTCAAGGCTGATGAGGATCTCGTAAACTATAAGGAGATGTATGAGTCTATCTCCTCACAGACAGACGCTATCGGCGATCAGGTAGAAGTGCTCAAGTCAAAGCTTGAAGAGGCAAAGAACCGTCAGGCAATGCTCATCGCACGTTCACAGATGGCCGACACAAAGAAAGAGCTGGCTAAGGCAGCAGGAAGCTTCGACGGCAATTCATCCTTCGAGAAATTCCAGAGAATGGAAGAGAAGGTTAACCGCAAGGAAGCTGAGGCTGACGCATTCACAGAGATCGCAGGCGATGTTCTCAACGGCGGAAGCGGCGACGAGCTCACAGATTCCTTCGAGAAGCTTGAGTCCGACGCAAAGGTAGCTGCCGAGCTCGAAAGACTCATGGCTGAGATGAACGGAGGCGCTCCCGCACAGGACGCTGAGTGACCGTCAGATATTAAAAAGGACTGTTGATATGAGCCGCAGGAAAAAAAATGAGTATTCCGCAAAAAGAATGCTGAGGGAGTCGATGCCCGTACTCGGCGCGATATTCCTTGTAATAGTCTCAGTATCATATATTCTCTTCCGCAGCTGGAGCAATAAGCTCTACTACGAAAAGTGGAAGGAATATGAGGATTGCGGTATCTGAATAAAGCACAATAGCCCCGAAGCGATAAGCTTCGGGGCTGTTATTATTTCAGCGGCGACACACGGACGCAGTACGCAAAAAGCTCCCCGCATCATCGGGGAGCTTTCGTTTCATCTGTTATTTTCAGGCTTCAAGGCTGCTTATAGCGCCGAGGAGATACTTCTGTATCTTTGCCGCATCAAGATTGGTTATACCGTTCCTGTTGCCCTCAACGTCGCCGTTAAGTTTGCCCTGCTTTGTGATATGGTGAGAATCCGAGCCCTCAAGTCCGTACTTGTTGGGATTTGAGATGGACTGCATGATAAGCACGGCGTCAGCCATATCCACACCGTCATCACAGTTTGCGTCACCGTACTTTGTAACGCTGTCGGGACCGTCGTCGCCGGATTTGGCAGTTGTAGTGGTTACTGTCACCTGTTCCGCGGTAGTTGTAACAGTTGTAGCGGTCTCCTTCGTAGTAGTCGTTGTTTCCGCTGTGGTAGTTGTAGTTGTGGTAGTCTCGGTAGGCTTTGCGGTAGTAGTTGTGGTCGTGGGTCTGGGATTGCTGCTGCCCGAGCTGCCCATACCGTCAGCCTTTGTTCCGTCGGGCTCCTCACCGTAGTAGAGCTTACCGTTCAGGTAAACGGGAACATAGGGAGACATAACACCAATCACAGAGCCGTCTGCTCCTGTGGAAGTCTTGCCGAGCGCCTTTGCCGAGAAGTCGTTGGAGGAATCCCAGCCGCTGCCGTAATCGGGCATTACAAGCGCAAGGAGTATCTCGCACTGCTGCTGACCCTCGGATATGGGAAGAACCACACGTCCGTCGGGAAGTTTAACTTCGATGTAATAGATGTTTCCGCTGTACTGAATGGGCTTTGAGATCTCTGCCGCCTTATATCCCTTGCTTGCGTACATCTGTGCCTGGTCGCGGTCGCAGCGGATAACGAGATCCTCGGGCTTCTTGCCTGCCGAGATAACCTCGCTGAGGTCCATGAAGTATCTGAAAGAGATATTGTCCTCAACTCTTGCAGGCCATGCAGAGTGGTTTGTCACCTTGAAGCTTATGGTCTGTCCGCTTGAATCGCCGCCCTTTGACAGCACCTCAACGTAGAACTCGGGACCGTCGTGGGTCTCGGGCTGAGGGAAGGAAGGATCCTTTGTACCGCCGTACTTGTCGATCATCTTGCAGAGCATTGCAGTAAAGCCTGCGTTGTAGTCCGTAGCCACCTCGTTGTTGATGAAGTCGTCACGGCTGTCCTTGTATGAGCCGTCCTGATTGGGGCCTCCTACGAGAGCTCCGTAGAGGATATGGCGTGTATGTGAAGGATCATATACCGAGTTCTTCCATGAACCGTGAGCTGTACGGTGATGAGGATTCTGGGGATACTTATCGCCGAAGCCGATCATATAGCTGCGCTTGTCGGGATTGTCGCCGAGAGAGTAGTTTACCTGAGTCTCTGCGAACTGCATATACTTATCGGTTTCGGATTTGAGGATAGTGTCGCTTGCTACCGAAGCAAGGAAAGCAGCCGTATTGGCATATCTGAGTGAGCCCCAGCTGTCAAGCCAGCGGAGTCCGCCTGATACGGTCTTCTCCTCCTCGCCGCTTATCCAGCGGTCGATGTGCTTCTTTACGTGTGCAATGGCGCTTGAATCCTCTGTATTTATAGCATAGAGGAGCATAGCGCCCTGAAGGTTATCGTCCCAGCAGTGGCACCAGCCGTAAGCTATTGTATCGCCCTCGCCCAGCATCTTGTCAAGCTTGGGGATATAGCCCTTGGCGTCTTCAAGGTAGCCGCTGTCTCCCGTTGCGATGTACATCCAGTTTGCTGCATAGAAGAGCTGATCGTAAAGATGTCTCGACTGATAGAAGCCCTGAGCGTCGCTTGCGTTGTATACATCATCGCTGGGGTTAGCCTTTGCCAGATTGTATATATTCTCTGCGTGCTTTATGTAGTCAGCCTTCTTGTTTGCGGAAATATCTCCGTCAAGGGCTGCCGCACCTGCTGCAAGAGCCGCTGCCATCTCGCCGAATACCGCAGTACAGCCCTTTGAAGACTTGAGAGCGGCACGGGCTTCGTCAATTGAATGTGAGTTATCCACCATACCGTATTCCAGAAGCTCGGCAGGACCCCACCATGTGTGGTCATGCTTGCCGATACCCACCTGATACACTACCTCCGAGCCCTTGTCGCAGTCTGCAAGATAGTCGAGAACGAACTCGAGGTTATTGACATATGTCTCCTTGAGACCTGCCTTCGCTACGCCCTCGGGATACTGATAAAGTCCCCATGCCAGCATGGAAGCCGAATAAGCCATAGGAAGATTGAACTTGACATGGTCTCCTGCGTCGAACCAGCCGCCGAGAACAGGATCCTGCATAGCGGAATCGGCCTTCCATTCAACTCTGTTCCATTCGGGCAGAGGTCCTGCCTGCTGTGCCTCATAGAAGTACAGGGACTTGTCAAGCGCATCTGCATAATTGAATTTTCCGTCTGCCGCATCTGCGTCCATAACGCCCGTCGGTAGCGGCGATACGGCCGAGGCTGCCAGAAGGACAGCGGAAAGAACTCCGCCTGTCAGTTTTTTCAGCATAGTAAAACTCTCCTCTCATTTTATATTGCCCCGCATACAGCGGAGCTTCCTCACGAGTATACCATAGCTATACATCTTAGATTATGCCACATAAAGCCCGAAATGTCAAGTCAATAAATGCGGATAACAGGATATATCGCAGAATTACAGCTCCGGTTTCATTGTAATCACCAAATAGGCCTTATAAAATTTGTATAAAATGACATCTGTTATTTAAATGACAATCGATCTGAATTATGATATAATAGTATATGAATATGATATAGGGGGTATATCTATGAAAAAAATACTTAAGCTCATTCCTCTGATCGCTGTCCTGATCGGACTGGTCATCATACCCGTCAGGGTCAGGGCACTTGATTTCGGCGACTTCTCCGGCGATTCCGACTACGGCGGCGGTGGCGGCGACAGCGACAGCAGCGGCAACGTCGAGCCCCTGACCCCTGAAGAGGGGCTGTGTGTCGTTCTATGTATGCTTAGCAGCACAGTCATTTTAATACCGCTGGTTATATACAGCCAAAAAGAAAACAAACGGCTTATGGGTGCTGAATATAACTCGTCTGATTTTAATATTACCGGACTGCAAAAACAGACGATTATAATAAGATCGACCCAAGCTTCTCGCCCGCCAGATTCAAAACAAAGATCTCGGAGCTGTATGTTCTCTTCCAGAATGAATGGCAGCGCAAGGACATATCATCGCTCAGGCCTTATCTTACTTCGGCGCTGTTCGATCAGATGGACAGGCAGCTTGACAAATACCGCAAAAACGGTCAGACCAACTGCGTCGAGGACATCTCTGTGCTCAATGTACTTATAAGAGGCTGGAAACAGGAAAAAGGCACGGATATAATGGTGGTAATGCTGGATACAAAAATAACCGATTACGTTGTGGATGACAATACCGGCGACATCGTGCGCGGAAGCAGGGATGAAGAAAAATACATGTGCTATGAATGGACCCTTGTCCGCACCACAGGCGTCATATCCTCACGCTCCGCCGGCATTACGGAACAGACCTGCCCGAAATGCGGCGCCCGTGTGGACGTGAACCAGTCCGCTGTCTGCAATTACTGCGGAACCGTAATTGAAGCGGAAAAATTCGACTGGGCAGTACGCAATATCAGAGGAATATCTCAGCGTACAGTAAAAAAATCAATGATAAACAAGGAGTAAATCATGAAGAATTCCGGAAAAAATAATCTTACTGCCATATTATTCATAAGTATTTTCATTGTACCGTTAATAATCTGTATTATCAGCATACATGAGTCAGGAACAGACAGGGACTTTGGTTTTGTTCTTTTCGTTTTAATGATTATTGCAGTTATATTCGGCTTTGCTTATTATATCAAAAGTCAGAAAACCATTGAATCAGATAAATTTCAGATCCGCAAGTCAATGGTCAAAAACAAGCTGAACAATATCAACTCCTACATGGCAAAGGAGCCTGATTTTTCGCCTTCGGAATTCAAGGAAAAAGTTGCCAATCTCTATATCCGTTTGCAGAACTGTATCGAGGATAAGAATGTTGAAGAACTCACACCGTACCTCACGGAAGATATGATAAACTCGCTCAAGGACATGATCGCTGATCTGAAACAGAAAGGCTAGACCAACTATATAGAGCGCGTTGCCGTTCTCGGCACCGATCTTGTAGGCTGGAAAAATGTGAACGGTTCGGATATAATGTTCATACGTATGAACACAAGAGCTGTGGACTATATAAAACAGGACGGCACGGACAAAGTAATCAGCGGCAGTCCCACAGCGGAAAAATTCAGCACCCATGAATGGCAGCTCGTCCGCAGCTCCGATGCAAAGTCCTCGGGGCATTCCGGCATCACCAGCCAGACCTGTCCGAAATGCGGAGCAGACGTAAAAATGAACCAGTCTGCAAAATGCCCCTACTGCGGCAGTATGTTAAGATCGTCGGATTTTGACTGGATACTAAGCAGTATAAAGGAAATAACTCCCTGAAACACATAAAGGAGGAAATATGAAGAAAAAAGGCAGTTTTTTTGCGGTATTACTGCTTATCATAAGCATATTCCTTATACCTCTCGGCGCTCACGCAGACGATCCCGAAAAGGACTTCGGCAATATCGCAGGCGAAAGCGATTACGACTACGACAGCATATGGGAGGTGGAAACTCCTACCACAGCTCCCCAATACAGCGGGAGTACAGAGGAGGACAGCAGCGGCTGTATGGGCTGCGACGGCTGCTTCGGTATAGAACAAGGAGTTCATACTTCTTGCGTTAGTCGTGGTGCTTGTCGTTACCGTTATCGGTATAATCATTATGAATATCGATGAAGCCAGGGCAAAGCGCCGTGCACGCAGAGCCGAAAAGAAGAAGGAGCGTGAAGCAAAGCTTTCCGACGATTCCCACAAGCTCCGCCCCATATCCGAATACCTCAGCCTTGACCCTTCCTTCTCGCCCGAAGCCTTCAAAAGTACTGTCTCCGAGCTCTATGTGAGCCTCCAAAAGGGCTGGCAGGAAAAGGATATATCTTCATTCCGCCCGAACATGACAGACGCGTTCTATGCTCAGATGGAACGGGAGCTGGATAAATACCGCACCAAAAAGCAGACCAACTGTATCGAAAAGATCTCGGTATTCGGCACAGAGATACTCGGCTGGCGTCAGGACGGCGGCAAGGATATGATAATAGTACAGCTCCGCACCTATATCATCGACTACGTCAAGGACGACGTCACGGGAGCGCTGATCCGCGGGAACAAGACCTCGAGAAAGAACATGGTATACGAATGGACCATGATAAGGACCTCGGGCATGAAGACCGAGGATTCCTCCGTGGCAATTGAGGTGACATGCCCGAAATGCGGCGCTAAGGTCATGGTAAATCAGACGGCAAAGTGTGAGTTCTGCGGAACTCTCCTGACCTCCGACAGGTTCAACTGGGCGCTCAGCAATATCACCGGCCTGTCGCAGCACACCATAAAATAAAGACTTTCACAGCTTCTTCAATATCCGGGGGGAATAATGGAGAAAAAACTGCTTATATGCGACTCTTCCGTCTCTCTCGGCAGACTGCTGGCACGCAGGTTCACAAACAGCGGCATACCCGCAGACTGCTGCCGCGGGTTTCTGTCAGATATAGAGGCACGATGCACGGAACGCTCCTACAGCAGCGTCATGCTGTTCGCGTTTTTCCACGACAAAAAGCTGTCGGAACTGATAAAACGCCTGAAACAGAAGGGGATCAAGGTATTTATCGGACTGTACGATCCGTCGCCCGCCGTATACGATACATTCCGCAAGGCGGGAGCGGCACGCTGCTTCACCATGCCCTGCTCTGTAAACGAGCTCTGCCGCAGAATAATGATATATATCGGCGCCGATGGCGGTCTGCTGACGCAGATAGAGATATTTCTCGAGGAATACGGCTTTCCGAGAAATCTTCAGGGCTTTTACTACCTTGCAAAGGCATCAGAGCTTTGTCTCAGGGCTCCCGAAAGACTGTGGGGCGGTATGACCGGTATATACGAGGAGGTTGCAGGGAGCTTCGGCACAAAGCCCTCCCTCGTGGAAAGGGCTTTAAGGAACCTTGGCAGCCACATGACGCTCACCTCATCGGTATACAGGCTTACGGAAGGCAGATTTGACGAAAGACCGACAAATACAGAGCTGATATGCGCCGTCTGCGATACGTTCGCAAGAATGTATCCGGCAGTATGCGGAAACGGCTTGAGGTATTAATTTTTTATCGGATTTTGATTGACATTTTTCGCTTTTTGCTGTATAATTAACTTAATATAATATTTGATACGGAAGGAAGGTATCCATACAATGGCCAACGAAAAAAATCCAAAGGTCCTGATAGTTGACGATGATAAAAATATCTGCGATCTTCTCAGACTTTACCTTGAAAAAGACGGTTACAGCGTTCTTCTCTGTCACGACGGCGACGACGCTGTCGTTAAATTCAAAGCTCTTAGCCCCGATATGGTGCTGCTCGATATTATGCTTCCGGGTAAGGACGGCTGGCAGGTATGCCGCGAGATTAGAAAGATCTCCAACGTTCCGATAATAATGATAACCGCCAAGGGCGAGACCATAGACAAGGTAATAGGTCTTGAGCTCGGTGCGGACGACTATATAGTAAAGCCCTTTGACGCAAAGGAGGTCATTGCCCGTATCAACGCTGTAACACGCCGCGTGGGAACAGGTATGGCCGAGCCGGAATCAAAGGAAGTACACTACGACAGGCTCTCCGTTAATATGGACAGCTACGAGCTGAAGGTAAACGGAAAGAATATCGATACTCCCCCGAAGGAGCTGGAGCTCCTTTATTACCTTGCTTCCAATCCGAACAGAGTTTATACCCGCGATCAGCTCCTTGACGAGGTCTGGGGCTTCGAGTACTACGGCGACTCAAGAACTATAGACGTTCATATCAAGCGTCTCCGCGAAAAGCTCGAAGGCGTTTCCGACAAATGGACCCTCAAGACTGTATGGGGCGTGGGATATAAATTTGAAGCAGAAGAAGAGGAATAAGTTCTCACACATCAAAACACCAAGGGGACGCTTCCGTCCCCTTATTTTGTATAGAGGTGATACTGCTTGAAAGGGAAAAAGAGCTCCTACGACAAGCTTTTCAGATACCTGGTATTTATCGTTCTTTCAATAAATATACTCATAGGCGTTATACTTATAACTGTCAGCTCGTCTGTATACAAATCCGCAAAGCTCGGCGAGGTCCAGTCCATAGGCGACCTTTTCATAAGCTGCGTCAAGAAGGATTACTCCAAGTCTCTGGATATACGCTCGGAGATGACGAAAAGCCTGCATGAGGAGTTTTCCGCCGAATACCGCCTGATGATATATCTCTATGACGAAAACGGCAACTGCGTCCTCTCAGACGCGGATTACGATCCCGAGCCGCGTAAGATCATAAAAAACAGTGAAAAGATGTCCGTGGATGAGATGAAAAAGCTGGACGGCAAGGATTACCTCGACTTTGACACCCAGAACATCTCCACCGACAAGCCCTATGTGCTGTACGGTACGGTGTTCTTCATAAAGGGCGAGAACGAGGTCATACCCACCCGTATGTATGCGAAGATCTACAGCCGCTCAAATGATATAAATTCGTTTTCCTTCAAGATAGCCATTGCCTACTCGCTTTTCTGCGTACTGAGCATACTGCTCCAGCTGCTTCTCATAAAGCACCGCTTTGCAAAGCTGGCGGCATACGAAAGCGAATTCAGGCGCATAAGTGAGCAGTTTGCAAAGCGCGACTTCTCGGAGAAGATACCCACTGACGTTCCCAATACCAACCACGAAATAGCCGATTACGTCAACGCTGTAGCGGATGACGTTGCCAAGAGCGAGGAGACCAGCAAGACCTTCATAGCCAATGTCTCCCACGAGCTCAGGACTCCTATCACTACCATAGGCGGATTTGTGGATGGTATCCTCGACGGCACCATACCCAAGAGCCGTCAGGTGGAATACCTTGACCTTGTATCAAAGGAGATAAAGCGTCTGAGGATACTCATTTCCTCAATGCTGAATATGTCCCGTTTTGAATCGGGCACTCTCCGTCCGAATTTCCGCGACTATAACCTTACGGAGATAGTTATACAGACCGTCCTCATGTTTGAGAAAAAGATCGAGGACAAGCACCTTGAGGTGGAGGGACTCGGAAGCGAGCGTATGTCCGCAGACGTGGATCCCGATCTCATACAGCAGGTAGTATACAACCTCGTGGAAAACGCGGTAAAATTCGTAAACGAAGGCGGTACTCTCACATTCCGCTTTGAACGATCCGTAAACGGTATGTGCACCATAGGCATAAAGAATACGGGCGAAGGTCTGAAGAACGACGAGATAACACAGGTGTTCGACAGGTTCTACAAGACCGATTCCTCAAGAGGCAAGGACACCACAGGCCTCGGTCTCGGCCTTGCAATATCGAGAAAGATAGTGCATCTTCACCACGGTCATATAGTTGTAAAGAGCGTATACGGAGAATACACGGAATTCCTTATACAGATACCCGAAAAACAGCCTAAAAAGAAAGGATAAACAATGGACGAAAGAGATAATTTGTATCAGGGACGCCCCTATATGGACGACGCTCCCGGACCTTACGTTCCCAAGCACGAAAAGCCCGCTTCCGAAAGCTCATATGACGGTGCAGTCAGCAGCGAGGGGCAGAATTACAGTCAGCAGCAGAACTACGACCGGCAGCAGAGCTACGGTCAGCAGCAGAACTACGGCCAGCAGCAGAACTACGGTCAGCAGCAGAGCTACGGCCAGCAGCAGAGCTACGGTCAGCAGCAGAACTACGGTCAGCAGCAGAACTACGGCCAGCAGCAGAATTACGGTCAGCAGCAGAGCTACGGCCAACAGCAGAACTATAACAGGCAACAGGGCTACGATCAGCCCCGCCGTCCCGTATACGATAAATTCATGTATGAGCCCATAGGCTTTGAGGAACTGGAAAAGCAGCAGCGTGCCTCCTCAGAAATGAATGCCTTTGCAGAACAGGTAGCACGCCGCAACAGCGAGTCAGTTATAATGAAACTCTTTGTTGCCCTTATTGCAGTGGCGCTGGGCGTTTCCATATTCGGTATAGTTCACGATATAATCAAGAGCGATGACCTCATAGACAAGATAGGCTCCCAGAAGCAGGTGATACTGTACAGGGAATCCAAGCCCGAGGGCGCAAACGAGCTCGACAATTTCAAGGACGAAAACGGCAAGTATACTCCCGAGGGCGTTTCAGCTCTTGTAAGGCCGTCCATCGTGAAGATATACACCTATTCCGACTATGCGGGCTATACCGCCAAAAAGGCTGTGGGAACAGGCTCGGGAATAGTTCTGAACGAGGAGGGCTATATAGTCACCAACGCCCACGTACTCGAAGCAGACGGCTACCACAAGGTTGAGACCGTTGACGGAAATACCTATGACGCAAAGATCATCGGCAGAGATGTCAAGACGGATATTGCCGTTGTAAAGATAAACACCACCGACAAGCTCACTCCCGCTGTTCTTGGAGACTCCGACGAGTCAATGGTGGGCGAGACCGTTATAGCTATCGGCAACCCCGCAAACCTTGACAGCACCGTTACCGACGGCATAATCTCAGCCGTAAACCGCAAGATAAGAAGCGATTCCACAGGCTTTGAAATGGACTGCATACAGACCAACGCTGAGATAAGCCCCGGAAACTCTGGAGGAGCTCTTGTGAATATGTACGGTCAGGTCATCGGTATCACATCGTCCAAATATGTCAGCGCCGACTTTGAGGGACTCGGCTTTGCCATAACCATAAACGAGGCCTCTCCCATTATCGAGCAGCTCATAGGCGACGGCTTTGTTGCAGGGCGCTTCAAGATAGGCATACAGCTCCTTGATATGGGCAGCGACAAGAAAATAGAGGACATCGAGAGCCGTCTCGGCTTTGAGCTTCCCGACGATTTCAAGGGCATATATATCGAAAAGATTGACGAGAGCTGCGATATTGCCAACACTGAACTGAAAAAAGGCGACTTCATTACTGCCATAAACGGCAAGACCGTAAGCACCTACGATGAGCTCTACGATACCATAAGCAGCCAGTACGAAGCAGGCGACAAGGTTCCCGCTACCTGCGCTCACGTTGAAAAGGGCGGAAAGATCACCTACTATGAGATCGAATTCAAGCTCATGGAGGACACCTCGGGCAACTACTGATCCCTCAGGTTCTTCGGCCGCTTTGAATTGACTCCCGCAACTCCCCCTGCCGCACCCGAAAAGGTCAGCAGGAGGAGTTTTTTTATTCCCGCGGGAGCTCCGAACACTATAACTCCCGCAACGCTTAAAACACAGTAAATGAGGGCTCCGCAAAGAGAGCCGCCGAAAAGCCCCTTCCGGCGGCGGTACCTGCCGAAGATATAGGATCCCATATAACCGCCGAAAGCAAGGGAGGCTCCAGCAAGTGCGCCTGCCATATGTATGTCCTTTATTACAATATCTATGATGACCGCAGACAGCACCGAAGCCGCAGCTATGCAGACAAGTCCGCACAGCACCGCTGCGGCAGCGCTGAGCGGACCGTTTGCCCAAAGGCTTTGTCTGTATCTGCGCATAAAAAACCTCCGCCATAGGATTCCTTATATCCTATGCGGAGGTTCTGTTTTTTATTCTTCTTCGTCCTTTTTCTTTGACTTCTTATCCACTTCGTCCACAAGTGAGGCAGACTCGAGAGAAGCGTTGTTCTTTGCGGCAGCCTTTGCCTCCTTAAGACGCTCGGCAGCTGTCACATTCTCTGTGATAGCCCAGTTCTTAATCCTGAGCTTGTGCTTTGCACCGCCTGTTTCGATAACAACTGTGTCCTCGCCCACGCTTACAACGATACCAACGATACCGCCGCCTGTAACTATCTCGTCGCCTACCTGAAGGCTCTGCTGCATTTCCTTGAGCTCCTTGTCCCTCTTCTTCTGGGGTCTTATAGCCACGAAGTAGAGCAGTCCGAACATTATTGCGAGCGGGATAAGCATGCCGAACATAGAACCCGCGCCGGGAGCAGCAGCCTGCTGATCCGCCGCAGCCTGCGTTTCGTCCGCAAAGGCTGTCAAAGCCGTAAATCCTGCCGCTGATACCGTAAATACCGCTGCCGAAAGAGCACCGATCAACTTTTTATTATTCATATTATTACTCCTAACATAAAGAAATGTATTTCATACAATGGTTATTATAACATATATCAGAAGGTTTTGCAAGTCTTTTTTCCGCGATAATGCGCTTTTTTTCAAAATCACGGCAATACAGGAAAAGCCGTTCCCTTTTCGGGAACGGCTCTGTAGATATATCTGCGATCAAACGAGCTTGATGATAGCCATTTCAGCAGCGTCGCCGCGGCGGGGACCGATCTTAACGATCTGTGTGTAACCACCGTTTCTCTCTGCATACTTGGGAGCGATCTCGTCGATAAGCTTCTTAGCAACGGACTCCTTAGTGATGTAAGAGAATACCTGACGCTTGGAGTGCAGATCATCATTTTTACCGATAGTGATCATTTTTTCTGCAACTGCACGAACTTCCTTTGCTCTTGTAACGGTAGTTTCAATCTGACCGTTCTCAAGCAGGAAAGTTACCATGCCTCTGAGCATAGCCTTTCTATGATCAGATGTTCTGCCCAGCTTTCTTGTACCCGGCATTGTATTCACTCCTTTTTATAGTGGTGCGCTGTACGCACGTTTTATGGTTTATTCCTCCTCGGAGGAGAGGTCGAAGCCCAGTGACTGGAGCTTTTCCTTGACCTCGTCGAAGGACTTCTTTCCAAGGTTTCTAACCTTCATCATTTCTTCCTCTGACTTATTGATCAAGTCATCCACGGTATTGATACCTGCACGCTTCAAGCAGTTGAAGGAACGTACAGATAAGTCAAGATCCTCAATGGTCATCTCAAGGATTTTTTCCTTACCCTTTTCATCCTTTTCAACAAGGACCTCAGCCAGTCCGGCCTCTTCTGAGAGGTCGATGAACAGCTTCAGATGCTCGTTGAGGAGATTGGCTGCCTGTGATAAAGCTTCCTTAGCGGAGAT
>JAFWSI010000032.1 GCA_017519415.1 Ruminococcus sp. | reverse complement strand
GATATTTTCGATGTAGAAGATGTTATAACCACAAGCGGCGGTGACGGCGCTGGTACTGATGAAACCAATGATAATGGTAACACTGATGATTTTTAATTAGTATTATCTCTAACAGGCGGCTATTTGCCGCCTGTTGCTTTTTCTGTAAAACTATTTAGCGTAATGATATACAACAAGCCTTCTATGCTTGACTTGCCATCATGTATGTGCTAAAATTACATTATAATATGATATATAAGTCTTATCACGGAAAGGACTGAGGATATGCAAATCATAAAGAAGATCGCCGCACTGACAGCAGCAGCTTTACTGCTGAGAGGTCTGATTACAGCTATGACTGTTTCAGCTGCACAGCAGACTTTCACGGTAGGCTTTGATGCTGAATTTCCACCCTATGGCTATCAGGACGAAAGCGGTGAATATGTCGGTTTCGATCTTTCGCTGGCAGAGGAGGTCTGCAAGCGCCGTGGCTGGGAGCTTATCAAGCAGCCTATCGACTGGAACTCCAAGGATATGGAGTTGAAAACTGGCGCTATTGACTGTATATGGAACGGCTTTACCATCAACGGACGTGAGAACGACTATACATGGTCAACGCCCTATGTGGACAATTCGCAGGTAGTTGTCGTGAAAAAGGGATCTGATATAAAAAAACTTGCAGATCTTGCGGGCAGAACGGTTGCGTTACAAACTGACAGCTCTGCGCTCGCAGCGTTTACGGGAGAGGACGCAGAGCCCGAAAACATTGAGCTTGCGAAGTCCTTCAAGGAGCTTCGGCAGGTCGGCGATTATAACAGCGCCTTTCTCAATCTCGAAAGCGGAGCTGCAGATGCGGTATGTATGGATATAGGCGTTGCAAATTACGAGATTGCAGCACGCGGAGGCAAGTTTGTCATACTCGGCGAACACGTTTCCACGGAGCAATACGGGATAGGCTTCCTTAAAGGAAATACAGCTCTCCGTGATGCGGTGCAGGAGACCATGTTTGAAATGCTTGATGACGGTACCTTTGCCCGGATAGCCGCAGACTGGTCACTCTCCGACAGCGTCTGTCTGAGCCGCACAGACACAGTGAAAGAGGATACTACCCGTGCGGAAGAGCCCTTCGGAGAGAAGCTTGCAGGCATATGCAGACAGCTCCTGAAGGGAGTAGGCGCTTCCCTTGCGATATTCTTCCTGACGCTGTTATTTGCGCTGCCTCTCGGTCTGCTGATAGCGCTTGGCAGAATGAGTAAATTCAAGCCCCTGAGCTGGCTTGTCAAGCTCTATATCTCCATAGTACGCGGTACTCCGCTCATGCTGCAATTGCTGGTCGTATTCTTCGGTCCGTATTTCATTTTCGGCATACAGACCTCAACAAGATACAGGTTTTATGCTGTTATAATAGGCTTCACCCTGAATTATGCAGCCTATTTCGCAGAGATATACCGTTCCGGAATACAGGCTGTGCCCGTAGGACAGTACGAGGCCTGCGAGATACTCGGCTACTCCAGAACGCAGACCTTCTTCAAGATAGTCTTTCCTCTAATGGTGAAGAACATTATCCCTTCAATAACAAATGAGGTCATCACGCTGGTAAAGGACACCTCTCTTGCCTTTGCGATATCCTATACGGAAATGTTCACGCTGGCAAAGCAGGTAGCCGCTTCGGAAGCCACTATAATGCCCTTGTTCATCGCGGGTGTGTTCTACTACATATTCAACGCAGTCGTTGCGTTTGTCATGGACCGCATAGAGAAAAAGATGAATTATTTCAGATAACGGAGGTGACATCTATGAATCTGCTGGAAGTAAAAAACGTAAAGAAGAGCTTTGACGAGCTGCAGGTGCTCAAGGACATCAGTATGAGCGTTGCAGAGGGAGAAGTTGTATCTATACTCGGACCCTCGGGCTCGGGAAAATCCACATTTCTGCGCTGTGTATCCATGCTGGAAAGGATAGACGGAGGCGAAATGATATACTGCGGCAAAACAGCTGTAAAAGAACAGGACGGCAAGCCTGTCTATGTGCCCAAGGCGGAGCTTAAGGAGATAAAGCACACCTTCGGGCTGGTATTCCAGAACTTCAACCTTTTTCCACACTACACGGTCATGAAGAATATTACCGACGCACCGATACACGTACTGAAACGTAATAAAGCCGAGGTAATGAAGGAGGCAGAGGAACTGCTGAAAAAAATGGGGCTATCCGATAAGGGAGACTATTATCCCTATCAGCTCTCGGGCGGTCAACAGCAGCGCGTAGCCATTGCCCGCGCACTTGCCATGAAGCCGAAAATGCTGTTCTTCGATGAGCCCACCTCAGCCCTCGATCCAGAGCTTACCGCTGAGATACTGAAGGTGCTGCGCGAGCTTGCCGCAGCCAAAATGACCATGCTGATAGTGACCCATGAGATCGATTTCGCACGCAGCGTTTCCAATCATGTTGTATTCATGGACGGCGGTGTGATCGTAGAGCAGGGTAAACCCGGCGACGTCATCGATAATCCGTCAAACGACCGAACACGCGCATTTCTGAAAAAGCTTGAAGCCTGACATAACTGCATATAATAAAGCCAAAGGAGCCCCTCTGTTCATATGAACAGAGGGACTCCTTATTATTGTTTCTTATCATACTTTATAACGGCATTCAGCTCGGCTTTTATCTTTTGTCTTTTTCTGAATATGGCTTTTATCCAGCGCCAGATGTAACCTATCGGCAGAAGCAGCTTATGTTTGTAGAAAAAAGGATACCATGTTTTCATGTGCTCTGAATCGGGGAATATCTTTCTCCATATATAACTGAGCTTTGAGCTGTTTGGTTTCTCACTAAAGTATTTTTCAACGCTTGTTTCCACGGAATGGCTGAGGGTACCGTAGGTCCCGTAGTCAAAATAGCTTTTCAGCATGGCTTCTTCTGCTTCATTCAGGGCGGGAATCCCGTCAGGCGAAAACGCCTTCATTGCAAGACTGCGGCGTTCCTTTTCAAAATCAGCTATCCCAAGCTTTTCCATCTGCTCTGCTATGTAATCCGTATCAAGTGATTCGCCCTTGTTTTTTATGAACACATAGCAGTCCAGCAGAGAACGTATGCCTGTACCTCCGCCGCTGAAATGCTTCCATTCGTGAGCGGTCATGAATATGTAGAAGTCCTCATCGGAAAAATGGTAGCCGAATCCATTATCCGTATCCTTTATCATGAATCGCTCAGTATTCTGATAAAAGCTGTAAAGATTGCCCGAATGATACTCGGAAAAAAGCGAGGAATGCATTTCAAAATTCAGGACAGGGGGCTTCATGTATACGTCATGGTTTCCCTTGCCGAAGCTCTCCGCATGATAGCCTCTGTCAAGGAATATCTGCTTGACTTCCTCCTGCTTATCAGAATTGTAAAGCACATCGTTATCTGCCATTTCGCGCATACCGTTTTCGGGATAGAGCTCCTTGAGAATACTGCCCTTGAGTAGCATATACCAGATACCGTGTTTTTCAAATTCTTCAAATACCGCCGTACGTTCCATATCGAGGAGGATGTTTTTCCGCACTGCCTTTTTCATGGCGTCGTGGAGCTTTTCGTTTTTTATTCCGGCACGCTCGAGAGCGATACATACAGCTGCCCTGACCGTATGTGATTTGGCAAGTCCGTATACCTTTTCAAGGTCAACAGCCTGCAATTTTTCAGTATCGGGAGTCAGACCGTTCACGGCGCAGGAAAGGAGATAAATGAGCTCCTTCTGTACAGTAGTCATTCGATGATCGCTCCTATGCTGCGAAGCTTCCCTATAATTTCGGCAACATCGCTCTCTACTTCGGAACGGGCGGCACCCGAATACTCCGCCATGAGCTTATCCGTAATTGCGCTCTCCGTTGTGTCTGCTTTCAGGCATTCAACAATAAAAGCAGCGGTTTCGTTATTTTTTATTATGCCGCTGAACTTGGTTCCACCTGTGGAAATAATATAATGCTCGCCCCTTGTTTCGTGGGTGAGAAATGCTGGATCAAGTTTCATGTTATACCTCCTGTGTTTTTATGCTTTTATTATATCAGAAATCCGCAAAAATTGCAACCGAAAAGCAACAGGCGGCAAATAGCCGCCTGTTAGAGATAATACTAATTAAAAATCATCAGTGTTACCATTATCATTGGTTTCATCAGTACCAGCGCCGTCACCGCCGCTTGTGGTTATAACATCTTCTACATCGAAAATATC
>JAFWSI010000031.1 GCA_017519415.1 Ruminococcus sp. | reverse complement strand
TTCAAGCGGCTGTTTCTTTTTGCTTACTTATTCTTACTACCCGTAAACGGGTCAATGTACTCTTTGAATGTTAGCTGATCTGCCATGCAATCTTCTTCTGTTTGATTCTTTATGTATTCTCGTATGACTTTTTCATTTCGTCCTACCGTATCTACATAGTATCCTCTGCACCAGAAGTGACGACTTCCATATTTGTACTTCAAATTTGCGTGTCTGTCGAATATCATTAGTGTACTTTTCCCCTTGAGATATCCCATGAATTGTGCTATACTTAAATACGGCGGAATGCTTACCAGCATATGTATATGATCTGTCATTGCTGTTGCCTCTATTATTTCTACTCCTTTTTGTTCGCACAGTAGAACTGGGGGTTTAGTTACGCTAAAGCGCCAAGAAAAGCCGCTGAGTGGAATGCACCACTCAGCGGCTTTCTACATTTAAACGAACCCAGATAAGATTTAACGAACCTGTTGGGTTCGTTAAATTTTTCACCCAGCGGCTTTCAGCGTTCCGGCAACAGGGCAAAAAATAAGACCTCCTCGGTCTGCTGGTTGCGAAAAGCCCTGCAATCAAGCCTTTTTGCGGTATTCCTTGTATTAATCTCGTAACTGCTTTATCGCAAATAACATCATCGGGAGTAGGAGCAACAAGTTCCACCATCATCTCACGGATATGCTTGGGAGTACGGAACTGACCGTTCTGACCTGCTGTGCTGAGCTTGCCCAGCATATACTCATAATGAAGTACGTACTATAACACTTCCTTCATATTGTATTGAGCTCATAAAAATGTTACAGGTAGAAAACCGCCGTGAAGCTCAAAGGCTTGGCACTGCCTGGAAAGGCGCTGACTGGGTATTCACTCAGGCAGACGGCAAGATTATCAATCCTCAGACTCCAACTGATCAATTCAGAAAGCTTCTTGCACGTCATGGTCTGGAACATAAAAAGTTCCACGCTCTACGTCACAGCTCGGCAACACTCCTGTTATATGGTGGTGCAAATATCAAGACCGTACAGCAAAGGCTTGGCCATGCTGATATAGTAACGACAAACAAATATCTCCACGCCGTACAAGAAGCAGACGAACAAGCACCGTTTATTTTACAGGATATGCTTTTCACTCACAAGAAAAACATTGATGAACAGGAAGAACCGCCAAAAATGCAGAAAATAGGATAACAAAAAGGACTTTCCGTTATTTGGAAAGTCCCTGTTTTTTTATACAATAGTGCCCTCAGCGTATTCAGTTAAATAAATAAGCGTTCCCTCACATGGAAGAAACGCCTATTTATCGCTATTTGCGTGGAGCTGATGATCGGACTTGAACCGACGACCTACGCCTTACCAAGGCGTTGCGCTACCGACTGTGCCACATCAGCACCAACAAATAATATTATACATCAACGCGGTGTAAAAGTCAATAGAAGTTCATATTATTTTTTATATTAACAAAAGAATCCGGGAATTTTTTTCAAAAAAAGCTTGACAAGTTTCTTCATTTCTGATATAATATTAAAGCAGTCACGAAACTGCAATGCGAGTGTGCTGGAATAGGCAGACAGGCACGTTTGAGGGGCGTGTGTCGACAGACGTATGGGTTCAAGTCCCATTACTCGCACCATGCGGGTAATCCCGCGGAAAAGTTCGCGTTTCACTTTTGTGGAGCGCGATTTTTTTGCAACACATATAATAAAAGAGCCATGGTACTTCCTAAGTCAGGGAAATATCATGGCTCATTCTTTATATCGGCTATGCGCTGAGGCCGTTATTCAAATTCATACTCACCGTCGTAGTTCTTCTTGAATTCCTCGAATACCTCGCCAAGAAGCACGTCGTCGTTCACCGATACAAAATCGTCCTCCTCGGGAGTCTCTCCGGGGATCACCTCAAGTATCACTACCTCGTCATCCTCGTCATCAAAGGGCAGCAGCACTGCATAGATATGCTCCTTATACTCGACCGTACCGATGATCTCAAATGACACCTCGTTGCCGTCGTCGTCAGTAAGCGTGATATAGTTCTCTATTTCCTCGTCCTCGAGCTCCTCAAGGTCTTTTTCGTTCATATCGCTCATAATTACACCTCCGCAATATAGTATACTTTATTTTAACATATATATCCGAAAAAAGCAATAGTCCCGCTCACTTTCTGACCACCAGCACGGTTTTTATGCCGTAGGCGCGGAACATCTCCACGCAGCTGCGGTCTATTATCTCTCCGCTGACTGCTATAGGCACGGCAGGCGGACAGGGCACCTTCACGGAAGCGCATATCCGTCCCTCTGATTTTTCAACGTCTATCTCCTCGGCCGGAGCAAATGCGGCTTCGCGTATGGCGCAGGCCATAGTCGGGAGCTTCATCTCAAACGCAGGCCTTGATCTCTTGCTGCGGGAAGCTCCCGACACCGCGCTCAGGAGCGCGGCGCGAAGCCCTGCCACATCCTCAGCCGTCATGTGCGGCGACATCAGCAGGACCAGCAGCTCGCTGTCCGCATACTCACATTCCACGCCGTTTACGCGCAGGAGCTCCGCAAGCTCCCTGCCGTCAAAGCCGCTTTCGGCAGCCATTACGGTGATATGGAAGGGATCTCCCTGAGCAAAAACGAGCTCGCTGCTCAGTTCCTCCCTGAGACTTCTCAGCACGGGAAGAAGCACGGAAATATCACTGCGTATCCTTTCTGCGATGTATCTGTTGCAAAGATCGATTGAAGCCATTACAAGATAAGACGGACTTGTTGAACCGAACAGGCTCATGGCCTGTTTCAGTTTAGGCGCGTACTCCTCACGGGAGGTATGCAGCACCGCCGCACCAGTAAGAGCGGGCAGCATTTTATGGGCAGAGTCGCAGCACATATCTGCTCCGAGAGCGATAGGGTGCATATTCTCCTCAAGAAACGCAAGATGAGCTCCGTGAGCGTTGTCCACCAGAAGTCTTGCTCCGTATCTGCAACACAGCTCCGACAGAGCGGCAATATCCGCCATTCTGCCTGTATAATCGGGAGAAGTGACATACACGCACGCAGGCTCTCCCCCCGAAGCAAGAGCCGCTTCCACGTCCGTGAGCCGAAGCTCTCCCGTAAGTATGCCGCCGCTGTACTGCGGAAGTATCCACTGCACATCGAGGTCAAGGAGAGCGGCTGCGTTCAGAAAGGCGCGGTGAACGTTTCTTACAGCTATAACACGGCGTCCCTCCTGCTTCATAAGAGCGAGCATGGCCTGTATGCAAAGTGTGGAGCCCCCCGCCGAAAACGCGGAAGCAGCGCTGCCGTATAGCCTCGCGGTATTCCGTTCGCTGCGGGCTATGATACCGTCGGCCTCAAAAAGGCTGTCGGCCCCTTTTATCTCGGTTATATCCAGCCTGAACAGCTGTCCGGGCAATCCGTAGAGAGCTCTCCCTTTATGTCCGGGCATATGAGCCCGCAGGATGCCGGACGATGCATAGCTCTCAAGAAAGTCATATATCGGAGTTTCCATCATACCACCTCAGAAATAGTATTGAAGCACATGGAATATCCTCAGACGGGCACGGCACATGACCTTTGAGACCGCCTGAGAGGTGACTCCGAGCCTGCTGCTGATATTCGGTATATCCATATCCTTGAAATAGTATAGCACAATTATCTCCTTTTGTCTCGGGGTGAGCTCATTTTTAATAACATTTAACAGAATGCGCCGCAGCGATCTCCCCTTTTCGGTATCGCCGCCTTCGCCGAGGATAAGGCGGATCCTTTTATCCGCCTCACCGGTAAAGGAATCGGAGTAGGTCTCACGTCTTGCCAATTCCCTCACCCCTTCTGTAAGAGCTGAGATAGGCGATCACCGCCTGTAACTCCCCGTGTTCCTCATATAGCAGACTGATACGCCTGTCGAGATCCAGCGCCTTTGCCCTTGCGGACTCACCTCTTTTCACGAGAGAGCTCCGCAGCGCTGAAAGCTCTGAGATACGCTGTTTTACCAGCTGACGGCTGTAGGTATAGCTGTTGATAAGATCTTTCATGATTTTGCCACCTTAAATACAAATAAAGAAGCACGAATAAGATAGCTTTGAGAACTTTCGTTCCATTCCTTGTATCTTTATTATAGAACATTTGTTCTGTAATGTCAAGAGGCTTTTTGTTAGCAGGCAAAAAAAGAGCTGCCCGAAGGCAGCTCATAAAGGTTTTTATGCGTGAAGCTCTGCTTTTACAGCGTCATATTCCTCGGTTATCTCCTTTTCCGGAGCCTTAGTCACGAGGGAAACTATTATGATAGCCGCAAGTGCGCAGAGGAATGCGGGGAGGAGCTCATATATAGCAAATATACCGCCCTGCTTTGCGATAACGAACTTCCATACGAATACCATTACCGCGCCGACTACCATTCCCGCGATAGCGCCCCACCTGTTGGAACGCTTCCAGAAAAGCGCCGTCAGCATTACTGGACCGAAGGTGGCTCCGAAGCCCGCCCATGCAAAGGATACTACCCTGAATACAGAGCTGTTCTGATCCCATGCAAGTATGATGCTGAGAGCTGCGATAACGAGGAGGACTCCTCTCGCAACTATCATGGATACCTTATCGCTCATCTTTACATTGAATACGCCCTTGAGGATATTCTCGGACATTGAGGACGAAGCTGCAAGGAGCTGTGAGTCGGAGGTGGACATGGTACAGGCAAGTATGCCAGCGAAAACAAGTCCCGCGATAACTGCAAGTCCCGCATGATGCTCGCTCATGTACTGAGCTATCCTTATTACCACTCTTTCGGAATCGCTTCCCACGAGAGTATCTATCTTGCCGACATGTGAAAGGTAATTGCCGATAAAGCCGATGAAAATGGCTACAGCCATGGATATTACCACCCATACGGAGGCTATCCTTCTTGAATGCTTTATCTTGTTCTTGTCCTTTATAGCCATGAAGCGGAGGAGGATATGAGGCATACCGAAGTAGCCGAGGCCCCATGCAAGTATGGACGCTATGGTAAGTACGGTATACTTGTCCGCGCCGCCTGTCTCCACGTTATGTATATGTCTCAGTGAGAAATAGCCCGCCATGGACTCCGCATTGTCCACGATATTATCAACGCCGCCTGCGCTGTTGATACCGAACAGTACGATACTGATAAGGGCGACAGTCATAACTATACTCTGGATAAGGTCGGTGGTGCTTGCCGCAAGGAAGCCGCCGGTGCAGGTATAGGAAATGATGATTATGGCGCTGACTATCATAGCAACATGATAATCCCAGCCAAAGAGGGAATTGAACAGCTTTCCGCAGGCAGAGAAGCCCGAAGCCGTGTAGGGCACGAAGAAAATAAGGATTATAAGCGCAGATACTCCCATGAGCAGTCTGCTCCTGTCCTTATAGCGCTCCGAGAAGAAATCGGGAATGGTGATAGCTCCGCAGCGCTGACTGTAAACTCTCAGGCGCTTTGCCACGAAGAGCCAGTTGAGGTACGTGCCTATGGCAAGACCGATAGCGGTCCAGCCTGCCTCGGCACCGCCTGTTAGGTATGCGACGCCGGGAAGTCCCAACAGCAGCCAGCTGCTCATATCGGAAGCCTCAGCGCTCATGGCAGTAACGAGGGTTCCCAGCTTACGTCCGCCGAGATAGAAATCTCCGACGTTTTCGTTTTTCCTGGAAAAGATAAAGCCCACAAGTACCATTAAAACAAGGTAGGCGATTATCGTTCCGAGAATGATGATCTCAGTTGTGTTCATGGTTTACTCCTTTGTTTTATTTTTAGGGATAATAACTAATTTTTATTATACTACAAGTTTTTATTTTAGTCAATATAAAATGCAAAATTTGCAGTGTGACGCTGCACCCTTGCCGCGTTGCCGCCCGTAAACTCGCTCACGATCATAAAAACTGTTAATTGTACATCGCTTACAGCACAATTTGAACGGAATCCGAAGAGGCTGCGATCCTCCGGGATCCCGTTCATGGATAAAAAGACTTTTCCGACAAGCTGAAAGGGCTGCCTGAAGGCAGCCCTGCTTATTCTTTATTACTCAGTTCCTCCGGACCGTCGGTAGCGCCGGCCTCTGTCTCCTCCGCAGGAGCTTCATCGGCAGTCTCCTCCGCGGGAATCTCATCAGCGGGCTCCCCGGCAGCAGGAACAACGTCCGTCACCACCTGCTGGCTCGCCTCGTCGTCGTATACAACGTCCTCGGGCACAGGCTCCTCAACTATGGGAGCTGCCGCCGCAAGATCCTCGCGTATGCCGTCCGAGCACGAGTAAAGCTTCTTCAGGTCGATTATTCCCGAGCAGGTCACATCGTCGCCGCTGCCCTTCTTTGTCATGGCAGGCAGGAAGTCCGCAAGCTGACACAGACCCTCCTCAAAGCCGTTGTCCAGCATGGTAAGGGCAAGTCCGCGGAAAAAGCCGAAGAGCTGCTCCTCATTCCAGTAGGAATTCTCAACGCCGTCCGAGCAGAGAAATACCGCCGCAGGCATAAGCCCTCTGGGCAGATAGAAGAATCTTGCCGAAAGCGCCGCGTCCTCCTGACACATTGAAGTTGTAACGTTCTCAAAGCAGCGCGGATCCTCGGGTATGGGAGCGAACACGTTGCTGTCCCCGTCTATCACAACGCACTTTCCGTCGCCTATCTGAGCTCCGAAAGCGTAATTCTCAGTCACTACGGCAAAGAGCAGAGTCGTGCCGTATGCGCCGAGGTATTCTCCCCTTTCGTACCTCTGACGGTAGTGGGCGAACTTCTCGGGTATGGCGGCGTACTCCTCCTCCGTAAAGGGCACGTTCAGGAAATCCTGCTCGGCCATTTCGTGCCAGCGTCCGACGATACTGCGCCAGAGCTGATTGAAGAGCCCCTCACGCTGACGCGGGTCCGCAAGTATCTCCTCTGCGTTCTCCAGTCCCTCAAGGAACTCCCTTACGCATTCGGAAGCGCACTCCACGGCGAACCGCGAACCTCTGTCCGTGCGCAGATAGCAGGGACTTCCGTGGCCGTCGGCAGCTGCCGCAAAGGAGTAGTCCTCATAGTCGGCAGCAAAGGAGCTGTCCTGACAGACCAGACCGCGGCTGAGGTGAGAAGCGCCTATGCAGGACTGAGCAAATGAAGTTAATCTCTCCATACGCTCTCCTTACCAGTCCGCTTCGTCCCAATCGGCAGTATTGTCGTCGCTGAGAGCCTCGTTTGTCTGGGTCTGAACATCCTCAGCCAGCTTCTTCGAGATCTCCACAGGATCGGTATCGCTGTCAACAGTGCTTGAATGGCTTGCAAAAACGCTGGTTATAACGCTTGCCTTTTCGATCATAAGGCGGAGCTGATCCTTGTTCTTGACGTCGAGGACAGTCTCGGAGCTTCCCGAGAAGCGTGCCAGCACGTCCCTGTCCGCATCGTCGCCGATAGCGAAAGCTATCTTTATGGAGCGCTTGTACCAGTTGTTCTTCTTGAGAGCTTCAAGGCCGCTCTCCCAGTTATCCGTAGGGCCGCCGTCACTGAAAAGAAGTATTACAGGCGGATATGCGCCTGCGGCAGTCTGAAGGAACTCATTTCTCGAGAGCTTCTTGTCAAGCTCCTTGCAGGCGGCACCGAGATCGGTAACGCCGCAGGCTTCAAAGGTCTTGAAGCGGTATCCCTCGGGTGAAACAGGCTCGGGAGTTACCCACGAGGCGCCTGTTGAAAATTCCAGTACAGCTATCTTTATCTCGGCGTCATCGCTCTCGTCGCTGATCTCCTGAAGCGTCTGCATTACCTCCTCAAGAGCTGATTCCACCTGTCCTATCTTGCTTCCCTGCATGCTTCCCGATGTGTCTATGACGTAAAAGAGCGTCATCACCTTTCTGACAGCGGGAGCGTAATCGTCTAAACCCGGCATTACTTTGACCTCCGTTCAATAATATATTATCATGTAGGAATATGCTGTGATCCTTGGCTTTTCATGCCGCTTACGGCATGAAAACTCTTGTATTATAATAAAAGAATCTTCGCCCCCTGAACAGAGTTCAGGGCAATGACCGCCTGACGGCGGTTTTTGAATTCACATTATATTATACCATGAAAGTACCGTCAGGTCAAGAGCATAATACGTACAGCCGTACACAGGAAAAATCCCCGGCAAATGTTCACATAAATTTAACATTTTCTGCCGTGACATAAGCAGACATATAATGTATAATAAAAGAATGATATATGATTGGAGGGTCTGCCGCAAAGGCATACTATGGAAAAGAAAGAGATCAGAAGATATTTATTCATTGCATTCCTGGCAGTCGCAGTATGTGTGATATGTCAGAATTTTTCAGTGCTCACGGCTTTTGTCTCGCTGGTGCTCTCGGCGCTGAAGCCAATGGTAACGGGCTGCATAATAGCCTATATATTCAATATAATCATGAAATTCTTCGAGAAGCACTACTTCCCGAAGAGCGATTCACGGGCAGTCACGCTCACAAGGCGTCCCGTGAGCCTTATATGCTCATTCGCCATAACAATAGCGGTGATAATACTCATAATGTACATCGTCATACCCGAGATAGCCTCCGCCTTCGGAGTTCTGTACGACGAGATACCGCCCGCCTTCACAAAGTCGAGGGACTTCATACTCAGCAAGCTCAAGGAGTACCCCGAGATACAGGAGCAGATCGGCTCTGTCGAATTCGACTGGGCAAAAATAGCGGAAAAGGCCTCAAAGCTCCTCACCTCCGGACTTGCGGGAATACTCAGCTCCGCTGTGGGAATAATAGGAGGGCTCACCTCGGCGGTCACCAACCTTGTACTCGGGATCATATTTGCCATATACCTTCTTCTCCGCAAGGATAAACTCACCCGCGACGCCAACCGCATAAGGCGCCTATGGTTCAGCGACAGCTTCAACAGGAAGTTCAGCCACGTTTTCCACACCGCCAACGACATCTTCCAGAGCTTCCTGGTGGGACAGTTCATCGAGGCGATAATCCTCGGAACTCTCTGCTTTATCGGCATGAAGATACTGCGTCTCCCCTATGCCGCCATGTCGGGCACCCTCGTGGGCGTGACCGCATTCATACCCATTGTCGGAGCCTTCCTCGGCGCAGGCATAAGCGCGTTCATAATCCTCACCGTTGACCCCATGAAAGCGCTGATATTCGTTATATTCCTGATAATACTCCAGCAGCTTGAGGGCAACATCATCTACCCCAAGGTAGTCGGCTCCAGCGTAGGTCTGCCCAGTATATGGACTCTTGCAGCCGTTACCGTAGGCGGCGGCCTCTTCGGGGTATTCGGCATGATCCTCGGAGTTCCCCTTGCTGCCACCCTGTATAAGCTCTCCTTCTGCAAAATAGAGGCAAAGGAAGCGGAAATGGGCATAGCTCCCCCCGATGATGAGGGTACGAAAAAGGCGGTCAGACAGGGAAAGCCTGCCAAACCGGTAAAGCCCGCAAAGGTCAGAAGGAAAAAGTAAGTAGTGAGTAGTAATTAGTAATTAGTGATTGGAAAATAGAGAGTAAAAAGCAGAAATGCAGGGGCTGCCGCCGGCAGTCAGGCGAAAGAGGGCTTTTATCGCAAAGTCCATGAGGAAAATTGCCGCCTGCAAGATAAACCAGGCGATGACTATAATATACAACGAGGAAGAATAATCCTAAGCTAACAGCTAAAGGCTGATGGCTAAAGGCTCGGGCGGATATTATCCGCCCCTGCGAAGTTCTATCTAATGCACAAATAAGCCGTGAAAGTTCACACAATTTTTATACCCGTTATTCAGGAGCGTGCCGAATGTTCCTATTCTTCGCAGGGGCTTCAGGAGACATCTCCCCAAAAGCTCCGGATTAGTAATCTGATAAAACGAAAACAGCCGTTTTTGCGCGGTTTCAGGCTGACAGAAAGATTGACATAATCGACGCAACGTGGTAATATTACCTTAGGAAAAAATGTCAAAGGAGTAATGTGCTATGGTCAATTCATGGGCAAATGAATGGGACGGCTTCAATGAAGGCCGCTGGAGCTCTTCTTCCGTGAACGTCAGGGACTTCATAAAAAAGAACTATACTCTTTACGAAGGCGACGAAAGCTTTTTGGCAGGCCCCACCGAGGCTACAAGGAAGCTCTGGGAACAGGTGATGGAGCTTTCAAGGCAGGAGCGTGAGGCAGGCGGAGTCCTGGACATGGACACGGAGATCATCTCCACCATAACCTCCCACGGTGCAGGCTACATCGACAGGGAGCTTGAAAAGATCGTAGGTCTCCAGACAGACAAGCCCTTCAAACGCGCATTACAGCCTTTCGGCGGTATCCGTATGGCTCAGCAGGCCTGCAAGGAATACGGCTATGAGGTGGATCCCAAGGTCGTGGAGATATTCACGAAATACAGAAAGACTCATAATCAGGGCGTATTCGACGCATACACTCCCGAAATGAGACTTGCACGTCACTCCGCCATACTGACGGGACTTCCCGACGCCTACGGCAGAGGACGTATCATAGGCGATTACCGCCGCGTTGCCCTCTACGGTATCGACAGGCTCATAAAGGATAAAAAGCATCAGATAGATACCTCCCTGGTGAGAATGACCTCAAAGAATATCCGACTCCGTGAGGAGCTTGCAGAGCAGGTACGCGCTCTCGAGGATCTCAGGGAACTGGGCAGCATATACGGCTTCGATATATCAAAGCCCGCCGCAAACGCAAAGGAAGCCATACAGTGGCTCTACTTCGGCTACCTTGCAGCAGTCAAGGAGCAGAACGGCGCAGCCATGTCCCTCGGACGCACCTCCACCTTCCTCGATATATATATACAGCGCGATCTTGACCGCGGTATCCTCACCGAGGAGGAGGCGCAGGAGCTCATCGACCACTTCATAATGAAGCTCCGTATAGTCAAGTTCGCACGTACTCCCGAGTACAACGAGCTCTTTTCGGGAGACCCCACATGGATAACCGAATCCATAGGCGGCGTGGACGTTGACGGCCACCCCCTCGTTACAAAGAACAGCTTCCGCTATCTCCACACACTGGAGAACCTTGGAACTGCTCCCGAGCCCAACATGACGGTGCTCTGGTCAAGGAAGCTGCCGAGGAAGTTCAAGGAATACTGCGCAAAGATCTCCATAAAGACCTCATCAATCCAGTACGAGAACGACGACATGATGAGAGTGGTACACGGGGACGACTACGCTATCGCCTGCTGCGTATCATCTATGGTGGTAGGCAAGGAAATGCAGTTCTTCGGCGCAAGGGCAAACCTTGCAAAGTGTCTGCTCTATGCAATAAACGGCGGCGTGGACGAGCGTCTCGGACTTCAGGTAGGCCCAAAGTACAGACCTGTTGACACGGAGTACCTCGACTTCGGCGATGTATGGCAGAAGTACATGGATATGATGGAGTGGCTGGCAGGACTTTATGTAAACACCCTCAACGTTATCCACTATATGCACGACAAGTACAGCTACGAGAGATTGCAGATGGCACTCCACGACAGGGACGTAAAGCGCTACTTTGCAACGGGTATCGCAGGACTTTCCGTAGTGGCAGACTCTCTCTCGGCTATAAAATACGCAAAGGTTAAGCCTGTCCGCAGGGACATCGAGATAAAGGACAGGGCAGGCAATGTTACAGGCATTGCAAGGAACGTGGTAGTTGACTATGAGATAGAGGGAGACTTCCCGAAATACGGCAACAACGATGACAGAGTTGACCAGCTTGCAGTTGAAGTAGTCCGCAGATTTATGGACTGCATAAGGAAGCACCACACCTACCGCGACAGCGTGCCGACAATGTCTATCCTCACCATCACCTCAAACGTGGTATACGGAAAGAAGACAGGCAACACCCCCGACGGACGCAAGCAGGGCGAGCCCCTTGCTCCCGGAGCAAATCCCATGCACGGCAGGGACACTCACGGTGCAGTAGCTTCGCTCTCGTCTGTTGCAAAGCTGCCATTCAGATATGCACAGGACGGTATCTCCAATACCTTCTCCGTTATCCCGGACGCACTCGGCAAGGACATGGAGATATTCGCGGGAGACCTTGATCTTGACAGTCTCAGAGGAGAATGATATGACAGATCCCGATAAGCTTACCGCTCCCTCCGACCCCGCAGAGCTTGCCGACCTTATCGACAGGCTCATGGAACAGGGCAGCGGCCATGTGGATATAGTCGCCGACGACAGCGGCTCCGGACTCAGGGTCAGCACTGTGAAGAGCACCGACTGCCCGGGCAGAAAGGGTGCCTGCTGTCAGCCCACGGAGCTTGAACCCGAGGACGACGAATTTTAATCATCATAAGCATAAACCGTATTTCCCTATCAAACCACCGTAAGCGATATACAAGCAGCAGCTAAATAAAATGTTAGCGAGCGAAGCAAGCGGCAACGCGGATAGGGTGCAGCGTCACGCTGCAGGGAGGATAATTATGGATAACCAGAAACAGGTAGACAACCTCATTGAATTACTTGACGGCTACGTGGAAAAGGGCGGACACCACCTCAACGTAAACGTTTTCACCCGTGAAACTCTCCTTGACGCTCAGGCTCACCCCGAGAAGTACCCTCAGCTCACCGTAAGGGTATCGGGCTACGCGGTAAACTTCGTAAAGCTCACCAAGGAGCAGCAGGACGACGTTATTTCCCGTACCTTCCATTCGAGTCTCTGAGCTCGTATCCGTACAGACATAAAAAACCGCACTTCGGTATCCTCCGGAGTGCGGTCTGATTTTTTATATGCTATTTTGTAGAGTTCTTTGCATAAATATTGAGTATTATGGAAGCGTCCACAGCGTCAACGTAGCCGTCGCCGTTAAGGTCAGCCAGCTTCTTCTGATTGCTGTCCATTTTCGTAGCCTTTCCCGACGAAGCAAGAGCGTAATCGGAAAGCGCAAAGGAAGCGTCAACGGCGTCTATCATATTATCACCGTTTATATCGCCGTATATCTTTGGCAGAGCAGCGTCGGTATACTCACTGGAGGAGCCGAGGAAAAGCTGAGTCCAGTAATAATAGCCTCCCGAATAGCATACTCCCACGCCTATGTACTGATAATTCGGGTTGAGCATATTCTTCCTGTGCCCCGCAGAATCCATCCAGCCCTGTACCACAGCTTCGGGAGTAGGATAGCCCGCAGCGATATTCTCCGCACAGGCGTTCCATTTGAGTCCTGCGTCCTCTATGGCTGTATAACCGCGCTTGCCGTTTGGCCGCACATGATCGAAGTTACTCACTATTTCCTTGGCACGGATATTAGCAGCCTTGTTCAGAAGCGGGAGTACCTTGAGAGGTGCGACGCCGTTCTGCGCTCTCCGTTCATTCACAAGCTGAGCTACTTGCTCCGCATACACATCAAGGGACAGCTCCGAGGCTGTCACTATGACTCCGCGAATATCGGGAAAGTTCACAACAGCGGAAACGCCTGTCATTGATGTCAGAGCCGAGAGGGTGAGGGCTGCCGTTAAAACGGAAGTCAATAGCTTTTTCATAATATCACTCCTTTATAAATAATGAGTTTGAGGATAACTTTATCATAGCACAAAGAAGTTAAATAATCAACATTTCTTGTCTAAATTCCACATTTTCTACAAACGGGCTTCCCGATTATTGTAACATGATACAAAGAGGATAAAAAAAGGACCGTACCCGCAGGTACGGTCCTTTTAAGCTCGCAATTAAGATTACTTGATCTCGATTGTAGCGCCGGCCTCTTCAAACTTAGCCTTGAGCTCGTTAGCCTCAGCCTCGGAAACGCCTTCCTTGATAGCCTTAGGAGCAGCCTCAACTACTTCCTTAGCCTCCTTAAGGCCAAGACCGAGAACCTCCTTAGCAACCTTGATAACAGCCATCTTAGCGTCACCGAAGGAAGCAAGGATTACGTCGAACTCTGTCTTAGCAGCAGCACCGCCGCCAGCAGCACCGCCAGCAGCAGGAGCTGCAGCGATAGCAGCTGTTACGCCGAATTCCTCCTGGATAGCGTCTACGAGCTCGGAAAGCTCAAGAACGGAAAGAGTCTTGATATCTTCAACAAATTTTGTGATCTTCTCAGAAGCCATGATAATAATCTCCTTTTTAATAATATTTGCCCTGTGGGCGATTGATTTAAGCTGCGGAGCCTTTCTCCGCAAATGTGATTTCAGGAACTAAGCGGCAATTATGCAGCCTCTTCTTCCTTCTTCTTGTCTGCAACAGCGTTGAGTGTAGCTGCCAGCTTCTGAAGGGGACCCTGCAGAGAGCCAACGAGCTGAGCAAGAAGGGTTTCCTTTGAAGGGATCTTGGAAAGAGCGATAACTCCTGCCTGGTCATAGACCTCACCCTCGATGTAGCCTGCCTTGAGATTGAACTTGTCGTCGCCTGCCTTCTCAGCGAACTTGCCGAGGATTCTTGCGGGAGCAGTCTGATCGTCGTTGGAAACAGCGAGAGCAGTCGTGCCGTTGAGAGCCTCTTCAAAGCCCTCGATACCGCATTCCTTGAAAGCGCGGAGAAGCATTGTGTTCTTCTCTACAAAGTAGTGTACGCCGGCCTCACGGAGCTCCTTTCTGAGCTTGGTATCCTCTTCTACGTTGATACCCTTGTAGTCAACGAGAACGCCTGATACGGAGTTCTTGATGATCTCGGTGAGCTTCTCGACCTTAGCCTTCTTTGCTTCGAGTACAGCATTGCTTGGCATAGTGTGTATTCACCTCCGAATGAATTTTCATCGTATTCAGAGAGAGCAATAAAAAAGCCCATTCCGACAGCGCAGAATGGACAATGATAATTCTATCAATTGCTATTCCTCGGCGGGACTTACTGAGCGCGGAGCTCTGCCAGCTGTCTTTAGAATACGATACTGTTTTTTCACAGCTTGATTATTATATCACATATAATCCCGTTTGTCAAGGGTTTTCTGCAAGAAAAACTGTTTTTTATTGCAGAAAAGTGTTCCGTGGACCGAAATCCTGCGGGGGTTAAATGTGAATTTTTTTTAAACTTTCTGCGATATACAACCATTCCGGGTTGATTCAGCCCGTTTTTTCACCCTATTGCAGAGGGGCATGTAAAAGGCGGCTCAAGGCCGCCCTTTTTACTCGACAATATCCGAGACCATTTGTCCGCCCTTTTCCGCATAGAGCACAGGGAAGGTATTTCCTATGCCAACCCTCTGATTCATGAACGTATGCTTGCCGGTCTGCATCTGACCGCGGCTGTCGGTAAAGCTGTAATCGCAGATATACTTGGTGAAGCCGCTGTTATCCTCCTTTACCACCACATTGGTTATGGTGGCCTGAGCCTGCTGACCGTTCTTTATAAGGAAGCCCTGTTTGCTTCTCTTCTTCAAAAGCACGCCTACAAGTACAAGGCCGACCAGTGCCGATGCGGCTGCGCCGCCGTACAGTGCGATAAGTCCTATCTTGTCGGGCTTTCTGTACACCTCGAAGGGATTGTTCTCATAGACATAGCACTGATAATGTGCGCCCACATATGTGGATTTGCTGCCTACTCCATTTGTGATACTGGCGTTTATAGTCTTTCCCTGACTGTTGACGTAATCAACGTTTGCGCTTACGTGACTGCCCATTTTCACATAGTCCGTAACGACGCAGTCCGTAAGGACTCCACCGTCAGGCGGCGTCATGGCGTTCTTCGCAGCGAAGATAAGCGTTGCCGGCAACAGCAGTATGAGCAGAAAGCCCACAAATATCGGTACACCTATTGACATTTTTTTCATGATAAATTCCCCCTAAAAGAAAATAAAGTTATTCAGCAAGCACTGAAATATGTTTATATAATACATCAAAATCGTCTTTTTGTCAATAGCAGCAGTTATTTCTGTACAAAAAACAGGGCACACCTATGTGCGCCCTGCATGGAAATCTGAAAATATTACTTGCCAAGTGCCTTCTTTACAGTCTTTACGATGTTCTCAGCCGAGAGACCGAACTCCTTGAGGAGGTCAACAGCAGGACCCGAGTGACCGAACTCGTCGTTCACACCGATCTTGACAACGGGAACGGGACAGCACTCTGTAACTGCGTCTGCTACAGCAGAACCGAGACCGCCGATAACGCTGTGCTCCTCAGCAGTAACGATGAGGCCTGTCTCCTTAGCGCACTTGCAGATGAGCTCCTTGTCGAGAGGCTTGATAGTGTGGATATTAACTACTCTTGCGGAGATACCCTCAGCCTCGAGAGCCTTTGCAGCTTCAACAGCCTCGTTTACCATGAGACCGGTAGCAACGATAGTAACGTCCTTGCCGTCCTTCATGACAACGCCCTTGCCCAGCTCGAACTTGTAGCTTGCAGCGTCGTTGATAACCGGAACAGCAAGTCTGCCGAAACGCATATAAACAGGACCCTTGAAGTCGAGAGCAGCCTTTACAGCAGCCTTTGCCTCAACGTCGTCGCAGGGGTTGATGATAGTCATGCCGGGTATAGTTCTCATAAGAGCTATATCCTCGTTGCACTGATGTGTTGCGCCGTCCTCACCTACGGAGATACCTGCGTGTGTAGCGCCGATCTTTACGTTGAGGTGGGGGTAGCCGATAGAGTTTCTTACTATCTCAAAAGCTCTGCCCGCAGCGAACATAGCGAAGGTGCTTGCGAAGGGGATCTTTCCGCAGGCAGCAAGACCTGCCGCAACACCCATCATGTTGGCCTCTGCGATACCGCAGTCGAAGAAGCGGTCGGGATAAGCCTTCTTGAATATACCTGTCTTTGTTGCAGCAGCAAGGTCTGCATCGAGAACTATAAGGTCCTTGTATTCCTCGGCAAGCTCCTTGAGAGCCTCGCCGTAGCTTTCTCTGGTAGCCTTTTTGATAACATCTGCCATTGTATTAGTCCTCCAATTCCTTTAACTGCGCATTAAGCTCTGCCATAGCCTGATCGTACTGATCCTTGTTGGGAGCGGTACCGTGCCAGCTTACCTGATTTTCCATGAATGAAACGCCCTTGCCCTTTGTGGACTTCTGGATTATAGCCACAGGCTTGTCCTTTACGGAATCAGCCTCTGTGAAGGCTCTGTCGATGTCGTCGAAGTCGTGGGCGTCCATAGTGATAACGTGCCAGCCGAAGGCTGCGAATTTATCTGTGATAGGCTCGGGTGAACATACCTCGGTGATAGGTCCGTCTATCTGGAGGCCGTTGTTGTCAACGATAGCAACGAGGTTAGAGAGCTTCTTGTGAGCTGCGAACATGGCAGCCTCCCATACCTGACCCTCCTCGATCTCGCCGTCGCCGAGGATAGTGTATACCTTATAGGACTTGCCGTCTATCTTTCCTGCAAGAGCCATACCGCAGGCTGCGGAGATGCCCTGTCCGAGAGAACCGCTGGACATATCAACGCCGGGGATATGGATACAGGGGTGACCCTGAAGGAGAGCGCCTATATGACGGAGAGACTTGAGCTCCTCAACGGAGAAATAGCCCCTCTGTGCCAGCACCGAGTAGAGTGCGGGAGCCGTATGTCCCTTTGAGAGAACAAGACGGTCTCTCTCCGGAGCGTCGGGGTTCTTTGGATCATTGTTCATCTTGTTGAAATAGAGATATGTGAGTGTGTCGCTGATAGAGAGCGAACCGCCGGGATGACCCGATTTAGCGTTATAGGTTCCTTCGATAACGCCCATTCTGACTTTGCAGGCTGTTTTCTGCAATTCCTTTTTAAGCTTTGCGTCCATATTGACCTCCATGTTTTTATTTGACGGCCGAAGCCGCTATTTGTAAGTTGAGAGTTGAGAGTTGAGAATTGAGAGTTATTACCGAACTCTTTGTTCTCAGCTCTAATAATTATATCGCAAAAAACGCCTTGTGGCAAGACTTTTCTTGCTAACTGTCATCTGAATATCATCATAATCAGCACTATTATATAGAAAATGGAAAAGCCCGTACACACCACAGCCGGGAACGAGATCATCATCTTGTTCTGCCTTTCGTGGAGAGTACCCTTTATCCTCAGTGCCTTTATAAGGTAAAGTGCTGCGATCCACATGGGTATCGCAAATACCGCAAGTCCCAGTGTAGCGATGTCGTTGAGGGTGAAGCTTGCCCTTGCCTCAGAGCCGCTGCCGTTGATGCTGCTGTACACCTGAAGCGCAAGAAGTCCGACAACGCAGAGAACTGCGGCGATGTATACGCTTATTGCCGCTTTCTTTTTCATTGTTCTACTTTTTACACCTTTCAATTATTTGTTCTACGAGCTCCGCAACCGCTCCCTCGTCGTTGGTACGGGTGAGCACTATATCTGCTTTTTCCTTTACGGAGTCTTCTGCATTTGCGGGACAGGCTCCCGCGTCGGCCTCGACTATCATCTCTATATCGTTGTCGAAGTCGCCTACGGACACAAAGGTGCAGTCCTCCATGCCCGGCAGCTTTCTGTACTGTGCAAGAGCCGAGCCCTTGCTCACTCCCACAGGCAGCATCTCGAGGAATATATCCGAGGACTTCACATAGTCCACGCCGCTGTGACCCAGCTTATTCACGAGTATCTGCATATGGTCCACATCCTCCGGCGCCATCGAAAACAGCACCTTCAGCCAGCCGCCCTCCTCTATATCGCCGAGCTCCTTATAGTCCGGGACTATACCGCACAGCTTAGTATGGAGCTGCTGATAATCGGTATTCCTGAAAACGTAGGTGCCGTCCGTGCGGAGCACCTCGCCGCCCGCCCCGGGCATGAGCTCCAGAAGCTCCGCCGTATAGGCCTTTGCCTCGGGAGGAAGAGGGTGTGTGTAGAGTGTCTCTCCCCGCACATAGTCGTGGATAGCCGCTCCGTTATACATTATTATGGGGTATTTCAGCTCCAGTATCTTACGGAACTGGTCGAAGGACTGTATGGTCCTTCCCGTAGCCACCGTAAAACGTCCTCCGAGAGCCGTGAAACGTTCTATCGCGGTCCTGTCGGCGTCGGTTATCTCTTTCCTTGAATTAAGGAGAGTGCCGTCCATATCGCTGAGCAGTACGACCTTTGATATATCTTCAAACAAGAAAATGCCTCCTACATCTTTTCAAGCTTGTTAAGTACAGATACGAAGTAATCCGGCAGCTCGCTGTCAAACTCCATATATTCTCCCGTGGAGGGGTGTACAAAGCCTATCTTCCTTGCGTGGAGACACTGTCCCTCCAGCCCCTTGTAAGGCTTTCCGTACACATCGTCTCCCAGAACGGGGTGGCCTATGTAGCTGAGATGCACGCGTATCTGATGAGTACGTCCCGTTTCAAGGCGAAGTCTCACATGAGCATAGCCGCCGTACTGCTTTATCACGCTGTAATGGGTGACTGCATTGCGGGAGTTTTCCGCTGTGACGCACATCTTCTTGCGGTCGGTCTTATGGCGTCCGATAGGGGCGTCAATCGTCCCCTCGGTATCCTTGAAATAGCCGCAGGCTACCGCCTCATACTCACGGGTAAAGCTGTGAGCCTTTATCTGCTCCGCAAGCTTTAAGTGAGAGTTGTCGTTCTTGGCAACGATGAGAAGTCCGCTGGTGTTCTTGTCGATACGGTGGACTATACCCGGTCGGATAACTCCGTTTATACCCGAGAGGCTGTCTCCGCAGTGATGCAGGAGAGCATTCACAAGAGTACCCGTATAGTTTCCGTGAGCAGGGTGCACCACCATACCCTTAGGCTTGTTTACGACCAGCAGGTCGTCGTCCTCATAGACTATATCGAGGGGTATATCCTCCGGCACCGCGTCCATGGGTTCGGGCTCGGGTATCTCGACTGATATCTCCTCGCCGCCTCTGAGCTTGTAGTTCTTGCTGACCTCTCTGCCGTTAACAAGCACCATGCCCTTTTCTATGAGTCCCTGCACCGCCGAACGCGTCAGCTCGGCAATATTATCCGAAATATACCTGTCGATACGGCCTCCCGCGTCCCCGGCAGAAACTGTGAGCACTTCCTGTTCATTCATTTTCCGCCGCCTTTGCCGCCCCGGCCTTCTTTGCCTTTTCAGCCCTCGGCTCTATGAAAACAGCATATATCAGCAGCATAACAAAAGCCACCGTCACGCATATATCCGCTACGTTGAATATGGCAAAGTGAAAGAGCTTTACCTCGAACATATCCACCACGTAAGCGAAGCGTATGCGGTCTATCAGGTTTCCGATACCGCCCGCGATGAACATCGCTATGGCAACACCGAGAAATCCTGAACGCTTATAAAGCCTGAAAAGCAGGAATATACCGACTGCTATGACGATGCCCGTAAAGCCCACAAGGAACCAGCGCTGTCCCGCCATGCTGCCAAAAATAGCGCCTCTGTTCTCAAGGTAGGTCAGGTCCATGACCTTATGGCCGCCGATACTGATAAAGTCCATGCTGCCGACGGGTCTGAGCTCGGTTATCGCCCAGTATTTCACCAGCTGATCCGCTCCCACAAGGAGTACGATCAGCACCACAAGAAATATAGCCAATTGATCTGTCCTTTCAATAATACAGCCTGCTGCCATTGTGACAGCAGGCTGACAGAAGATTTATGGTTCGATAGCGACCGCACATCTCTCGCAGAGTGTGGGGTGATCGTGATTTGTACCTACGTACTTGCTGAAGCACCAGCAGCGCTCGCACTTTTCGCCCTCGGCCTTTGCCACCTCGAATACGGTCTCTCCGCCGGACTTCTCCACCTCAACGCCCGAAACGATGAGAATATCCCTGAGCTGGTCGGCCAGCGAGACATATCTGTCGTAATCGGCGTCAGAGCTCTTTATGATGATCTTGGCCTCGAGAGACTTTCCTATGGTCTTTTCGTTACGAGCCTCCTCAAGAGCCTTGTTTGCTCCGAGGCGGGTATTGTAGATGAATTCCCACTTGTCCGTGAAGTCCGCGGTAAATTCTATGCCACTCTTTTCGGGCATCTGATTGAGGAATACGCTCTCTCTGTCGTCGTCTGCCGAATGGGGCATGAACTGCCAGATCTCCTCGGCCGTGAACGAAATGATAGGTGCGGCAAGTCTTGTCATCGCACTGATGATACGGTACATCGCCGTCTGAGCTGCGCGTCGGAGAACGGAATCCTCCTTCTCGCAGTAAAGTCTGTCCTTGATGATGTCAAGGTAGAAGTTGGACATATCTATTACGCAGAAGTTATGAAGAGCGTGGAGTGCGATATGGAAATCGAATGCCTCATAGCCCTTCTTCATGATGTCGATAAGGTTATCCAGCTTCATGAGAGCCCACTTGTCCAGCTCTGTGAGCTGATCGTCGCTGACGCTGTCCCTGTCGGGATCGAAGCCTGCGCCGTTGCCCAGGTTGCCAAGTATGAAACGGGCAGTATTCCTGATCTTCTTGTAGGCGTCGGAAAGCTGTCCGAGGATCGGCTTTGAGATACGGATGTCGCTGTGGTAGTCCGAGGAAGCTGCCCACAGACGGAGTATATCGGCACCGTACTGGTCTGTTATCTCGCTTGGGTCGATACCGTTTCCGAGGGACTTGTGCATAGCCTTGCCCTCGCCGTCAACTACCCAGCCGTGGGTGCAGACAGCCTTGTAGGGAGCACAGCCCTTGTATACGACAGATGTGAGGAGCGACGACTGGAACCAGCCTCTGTACTGGTCTGCGCCTTCGAGATAGAGGTCGGCAGGCCATGTGAGGCTCGGGAAGTCCTTGCCTTCCATGACAGCAGTATGTGATACGCCGCTGTCGAACCATACGTCCATGATGTCGTATTCCTTTGTGAACTCACCGCAGCCGCATTCGCACTTGACGCTTGCGGGGATGAATTCCTTTGTATCTCTTATCCACCATGCGTCGGCGCCCTCCTTGCGGAAGAGCTCTGCGATAGCGGAGATAGTTTCGTCATTATAAATGGGCTTGCCGCAGTCCTTACAGTAGATAACGGGTATCGGAACGCCCCATGTTCTCTGACGGGATATACACCAGTCGCTTCTGTCGCGCACCATGCCCTTTATCCTGTCCTCGCCCCACTCGGGTATCCACTTTACGGACTCGATAGCATTTATAGCCTCGTCCTTGAAGCCGTTCACGGAGCAGAACCACTGCTCTGTAGCTCTGTATATGATAGGGCTGTTGCATCTCCAGCAGTGAGGATACTGGTGGACGATCTTCTGTGTAGCCAGCATAGCGCCCAGCTCTGTGAGCCTTGCGGCGATAGCCTTGTTGGCCTGATCCGTGTCCATGCCCTCGAATTCGCCTGCCTCTGCGGTCTGCTTACCCTTTGAGTCAACGCATACGATTATGCCTATATCGTCATAGTTCTTGCACACCTCGAAGTCCTCGACGCCGTAGCCGGGAGCAGTATGTACGCAGCCCGTACCGCTTTCAAGAGTAACGTGGTCGCCGACGATTATCGGTGACGGACGGTCGTAGAGGGGGTGCTTTGTCTTCATGCCCTCAAGCTCTGCGCCCGTGAAGATATGGTCTGTGGTATACTCGGTGATACCCGCAGTCTCCATAGTCGTCCTTACGAGCTCCTCGGCCATTACGTAGTACTCGTCGCCTACGTGAACGAGGGTGTAGTTGTACTCGGGACCGAGACATATGGCAAGGTTGCCCGGGATAGTCCATGTAGTAGTTGTCCAGATAACGAAGAATACCTTTGAAAGATCAAGGCCGAGACCGGTGAATATGCCCTTGTCGTCGGTAACGTTGAACTTTACATATATGGAATAGCAGGGATCGTTGGAGTACTCTATCTCAGCCTCTGCAAGAGCCGTATTGCAGTCGGGGCACCAGTAAACAGGCTTGAGTCCCTTGTACATATAGCCCTTCTTAGCCATTGCGCCGAATACCTCCACCTGTCTTGCCTCGTACTCGGGGCGGAGAGTAAGGTAGGGATAGTCGTAATCGCCGAGACTTCCCAGTCTCTTGAACTGGTTCATCTGGTTCTTTACATGGGTAAGAGCAAAATCATGGCAGTGCTTTCTGAGATCTACCGCAGGGATAGCGCCGTTCTCAACGCCGATAGCCTTCATGGCCTTCAGCTCGATAGGAAGTCCGTGAGTATCCCAGCCCGGGACATAGGGTGAGCAGAATCCGCTCATATTCTTGTACTTCACGATAAAGTCCTTGAGGGTCTTGTTAATGGCTGTACCAAGGTGTATCTCGCCGTTTGCGTAAGGCGGTCCGTCATGAAGTATATAAGAGGGCTTGCCCTTGTTCTTCTCTATCATCTTGTAATAGAGCCTTTCATCCTCCCATTTTTTTAGAGTTTCGGGCTCTCTCTTAGGCAGATTTCCGCGCATGGGAAATTCTGTCTGCGGTAAATTAAGCGTACTGTTATAATCCTGTGCCATATCATACGATCCCTCCGGTAAAGGCTTGAGGGATCCTCCTTTCGATCTTATTGATTCTTGATTATTCCTCGACCTCTGCCGCAACCGCCGCTGCGATCTCCTCGGCTGTCTGAGCCTCGTCGGCAGTCTCCTCCTCGGGCTCGTCAAAGGTATCGGGCATAGATGAGATGAGCTCTAAATGGCTCTTGTACATATCGAAGAGGCTCTTCTTGAAGTCTGCGACCTGCTGCTGAGCCTCGATGAGAGCTTCCTTCTCCTTTGCGATCTCCTCGCGGTTCTTCTCCATAGCCTCGGCGTGCTGGCGGACAGCCTCGTCCTCGAGAGCGTCAGCCTTCTTCTGTGCCTCTGCTATGATCTGCTCTGCCTTCTCGTTGGCCTCGCTGAGCACCTGATGGCCCTGCTTCTGGGCGCCGAGAAGAGCGTCCTTGAGAGCGTCCTCGTCTCTCATATACTCTCTTACCTTATCGGCAAGCACCTGTATCTTGCTGTTGGCCTCTGCGCGCTCGCGCTCCATTTCGTCCAGCTCTGCCTCGAGCTGTGAGAGGAACTCGTCGATCTCCTCCTGCTTGTAGCCGAAGGCTGCTTTTTCAAATCTCTTATTTCTTACGTCCTTTGAAGTTATCATTTCATTTCACCTCTAAATATATTTTCGCAGATTTATGTGTATGCGACCCTTTTTCGTCGAGCCGTTAATACCGGAAAGTATGAATCTTCCCGTGCCTCTCACAGAGAGTATGTCTCCCTCCCTGAGCTCCTGAGACACAGAGGCAGCAGGCAGATGATTGATCTCCACCCTGTCCGTGCGTATCAGCACGGCCGCCTTTTCGCGGCTCAGCCTTGCCGCCAGCCCGACTACACAGTCAAGCCTCAGCGACGCCACCGTTCCGCTTATATCCTGAAATTCCTGAGCATTTTCCAGCTCAAAGGGCTTGTCGTCGGCTATCTTCACACCGGTCCTGCCTATCCTTGCGGCAGAGCTGCATATAAGTCTTGCTGCGACATCGGTAACAAAGACCTGCGTAAGGCCTTCGGATACCACAATATCTCCTATGACCTCCCTTTTGAGCTGCATACCCATAAAGGAGCCCAAAAAATCCCTGTGAGTGAGCTTGTCCTCCTTACGGTAAGAGAAGGTCAGGCACACAAGGGGGTATCCGCTTTCCGCACAGTCCTCAAAGTAATCGGGATAGACTGCAAGCATCCTGCGTCTTGCGTTCTCATATCCGCCCCATAATCTGTATCTGAGCGCACCCGTATTGTGTGCGCACCATTGCTCCGCCTCAGCGCATTGTCTCTCGTCAAGGAAGTACGAATACTGACAGGCGCCGTCCCTTTCGCAGAGCGATACCATATCCGCCAGTCTTGCGGCAAAAAGCTTGTCGGACTGACCGTACATCAGATGAATACGCCGTTGTTCTCCAGTTCGCCGACGAGATCCTCGCCGATGAAGCCCACATTATAAGGAGTAATGATATATGTGAGGTTCGCAACAGGCTTGAGGCTTCCGCCGTTTGCATAAGCAACGCCTACGAGGAAGTCGATGATCCTTCTCTTGTTTTCGGGAGAAGCTGTCTCAAGATTGAGAACTACTGTTTTCTTGGCGATGAGGTGGTCTGCGATCTGCTTTGCGTCCGTGAAAGCAGAGGGCTTTACGAGTACAACCTGAAGCTGCGCGGTGGTCTGTATATTAACTACCTTGTTTCTTCTGCCGAGGCCGCCGATATTTCCCTCGTTCACGGGAGCGTCGTCCTGGTCTGAGGGCTGGAAGCCTCCGCGCTCACGCTCGTGGCGAACAGGAACGTCAGCGTCAAAATCGTCATCGTCAGCAGCAAAGAAAAAATCCTTAATACCGTCAAAAAGTTTCATCTTAATACTCCTTCTCCGCATTATTTGTTATTTTTTTATATCTCTTCACAGGATCAATGCGGAGTATCCCGTGTTGATCATCAGCATCTGCTGTGAGTTACCTTGTATAGTTTCTTGCGCCGAAAAGCCCTGTGCCTATGCGCACGAGAGTGGAGCCGTACCTTACGGCCTCGGCGTAGTCGTGGGTCATTCCCATAGACAGGGTATCCATGCGGGGATACTCCGCCGAGATGCTGTCGTAGAGCTCCTTCATGCGGCCGAGGAAGAAATCGCTGTCTCCCGGAGGAGGTATGGTCATCAGTCCTCTTATTTCAAGGCCCTCCAGCTCTGAAAGCTGTGCGATAAGCTCTCTCAGCCCCTCCGGAGCAATGCCGCTCTTGGACTCCTCTCCGCCGATATTCACCTCGCAGAGTATATCCATAGTCCTGCCGTTCTTCACAGCAAGGCGGCTTATCTCCTGTCCCAGCCTGAGGCTGTCCACGGACTGTATCATGCTTACCGAATTTATGATGTATTTTACTTTATTAGTCTGTAAATGACCTATGAACTGGACCTCTGCGGACCTGTCGTAGAGCTCCGCCTTTGAGAGGTACTCCTGTACCCTGTTCTCACCGAGAAGATCCAGCCCCAGCTCCACGGCATGATTGACAGCCTCGGGAGCCACGGTCTTTGTGACCGCCATTATACGCACGTCCTCGCCGGGACTGCGGTACTTTGCCTTTGCTTCGGCGATCCTTTCCTTTATTATGTGCAGGTTCTCGTCGATATAAGCGAGATCGTCACTACTTGTCATCATTATCGACCCCCTCGGTCATAATATCGTCGTAAAGCGCAAGATATTCGGGGTCGCTGCTGCTTTTTGAGAGAACGTAATCGCTTCCCTCGTAGATGACCTCTATCTTCTTGAAGAGCACCTGTTCGCCCTTGCGTATATATACGCCCTTGCGTCTCAGCGTCTTTTCGGTCACGTTGCCGCTCTCGTCCTCAAAGGTCTCGGCAACGTCCGCAAATCTTATAGCCTCCCGCGGCACTCTCAGTCCTGTGTACTCACCCTTGATGAGCTCCACCTTTTCGGCTCTGTGCTGCACGAGCTCGTAATTGAACTTGTCGCAGAAGATCACGAGAATGCTCTTGTTCCGGCTCTCGTCGCGTATATCGGTTATCTCGGCAGGATAGCTGTCCGCCGAGGAATCGAATCTGAGTCTCACGCGCTCGCCAATGGAGTACTCCTTCTTGGAGTTGTCGGCAACTACCGCAAGATACCAGCCGTAGCCGTCGATGAGCTTGCCCACAACGTTGGGAGCCGTGGACTTTCTGTCCGTGACCTCCTCCAGCATAGTGACGGTGAGCTTGTCCAGCTCCTTGGTATTGAGCTTGTCCTCATAGCCGTCGCAGTAGCTTGCGAAATAAGCGGAACGGGGCGCGGGGATCATTTCCTTCGGGAGGGCCGTCTGTGCGTCCAGCTTGGCGATCTCCGCCTTGATGTCGGATATTTTCTGTGCAAAGCCCTGTACCTCGTCGGTAATGATCTGGTAGGTACTGAGCTGTACCAGCAGCTCGTCCTTTACGTCCTCGAGCCCGGAATAATCGCCCATATCCCTGCAATATACAAGACTTCTGTAATTCTCGTCTATACTCTTTGAGAGGGCTGCGGGCTGAGCGGATTCAAGAGTTCCGGGATTCTGTATTTTTTCAAGGATATTCAGTTCCTTTTCCAGCTTAGCCTTCTGGTGCTTTATGCTGAGCTGCTCGTCCGCGGAATAGGCCTCGGCGATTATCATGCCGCTGCCCACCTTGCCGCCGTCCGAGACATTGTAGCTCAGGGTGCCCACTCCGCTGTAGAGGAGTATCTCCTCGTCCCTTATGAAAACCCCCTTGTACTCCTTTGAGGAGACAGCCGAGGCCATAAGCGCGGAGACCGTATCACTCTCCCTGTTGCGGAAGTTATAGACTATGCTGACAAACACTATCAGAAGCAGCACAAGGGAAAAGTTCCTCAGGAGCTTTACCATGAAGCTGCCTTCCGATCTGGAAAATCGCATTCAGACCACCCTTAGTCGTTCTTTTCGGAAGCGTCAAGTATCGAAACCGATCTTGCGGGGATGATAGTTGAGATAGCGTGCTTGTATACCAGCTGCTGCTTTCCTTCACAGTCGAAGATAGCAACGTAGCTGTCAAAGCCTCTTACCATTCCCTTGAACTGGAAGCCGTTTGTGAGTATGATCGTTACCATGATCTTGTCTTTTCTGCACTGATTAAGGAACACGTCCTGCAGATTGATAGTTTTGTTCATACACATTCTCCTTTTTTATTTGTTTGTGTGAAGAAATCTTTGCGTAAAATCTTTTGTCAAAAATGCCGCATAGAAATACACACAGTACATTATATCACATTTCCAAGTATTTGGCTATAGTTTTTTTGCATTTTTCTAATATTTCATTATTTTTATTAAATCTGTCCAAAAACAGCCACTCGATACGGGCGTTTTTGCGGAACCACGTCAGTTGGCGCTTGGCATAACGGCGCGTTTCCTGTTTTATAATGTCGATACAGTCGCTGAGCTCCGCCCTTCCCTCGAAGTAAGGTATGAGTTCCTTGTAGCCTATGGCGTTGGCGGCGGTCTTCATGCCGCTCTCCTGCCAGAGCTGACAGGCTTCTTCAACGAGCCCCGCCTTTACCATTTCGTCCACCCGCATATCTATGCGGTCGTAAAGTGTCTGCCTGTTTTCGTAATTCAGCCCTATTATCAGGGAATCATACGGACTTTCCACAAGACGGCTCTCCTTTTTCAGGTCGCTGAACCGCCGTCCCGTAACGTGACAGACCTCAAGTGCGCGGACTACGCGTACAAGGTTGTTTGGGTGTATGCCCTCTGCTGCCGCGGGGTCGAGCTCCGCAAGACGGGCGTGGAGAGCCTCATTGCCCTTTTCGCGGGCAAAGGCGTAGAGCTCCTCACGGTAGGCCTCATCGCTGCCGCCTTCTGAGAATTTCACATTTTCAAGAAGGGAGTCGATGTAAAGCCCCGTACCTCCCACGATTATGGGGAGCTTTCCGCGGGAGAGCACCTCCCGTATCTTCTCGTTGGCAAGGCTCACATAGTCTGCGGCGCTGAAGCTCGCGTCCCTGTCAAGGATACCCATGAGGTGGTGGGGTATCCCCTGTTTTTCTTCTTCCGTCGGCTTTGCCGAGGCTATGTCCATGCCCTTGTATATCTGCATGGAATCGGCGGAGATGACCTCTCCGCCGCAGATCTTCGCAAGCTCAACGCCCAGCCGGGTCTTGCCCGACGCCGTCGGACCGACTACAGCCAGCACAAAGGGCTTGTTATTCTTTTCGTTCATTATCAACTTCTCCCGACTGTATGTGCTCTGTGTTTTCCGGGCGCGGCATACGCATTAAAATAACCGCTCCAAGTATCAGCATAAATAACAGAAGCAGCCATATCTGAAAATAAATGTGCTGTGTTATCCGCCTGTAACTAAGCTTTTCTCCGTCTGCATAAAACTCATACCGGACTCGCCTGAGATACGCCGGCATGACCTTCTTTTCCTCAGTAATACCGAGAATATTTCCGTCCTTATCGCAGTAAGCTATCTTTACATATGGAAGGTTTTTGAATATTTCCATTCCATAGCCTCCATAGCACAGATGATTATGAGATTCCGCAGTGTCGATCTTGTCTCCCTCATAAAAAATTTCAGTATTGAACATCAAGCTTTTATAGCCGTCCTTGTCATATCTTACAATTTCGCAGTTACGGTCGATGCCAAGTAAGTGTTCATTATCAACATCTGCCCGTCGCTGCTTTTCCCAATTGCCTTTCGCAAGTATATCCACAAAGACTGTACCCTCAGGAACGTTTTCCAGTTCAAACTCTAAATGATATATGTCACTGTTTCCCCTGCCGATACAGCTGCCGAAGCATACAACAAGGAATACAAAAAGTGCAATAAATACTGCTATATATACTGCGATAAATACTTTTACTGCTCGTTTCATACCCTATGCTCATATAAATACTGTTTCAATCATCAATAAAAACTACTTTTTCAATATATTCACTTTTTTCATTCATTTTATATTTCATATTCAATGTTTTGCTTTCTGAATTATACTTTAGTATAAGACTATCAGGTTTTGAAAGTGAGTATCCTGAATCAACACGATATAATGTATCGGGGATTTTCTTGTATATGTGATCATTGACTTTTATACACAAACACCCACGATTCTCCATCAGGGCATTATATTCATACAAAACTATCCTTTTTACTTCCGAATAGCCAGTAACTGAAAGAGAATAGAACTTCTCGTTTTCACACAGATTTCTGCTTATCCCATTTGCTACGAAACATATGAATAAACCCGAAACAACAATAATAACGCTGTATACACCCACAAGTATTTTTCTCTCTGAAAAACGTTCAAGCGTATTAACGGCCAAAGCTCCTGCTGCTGATATTATTATTCCGAATAAAATATACAGATTTGAAAAGCCTTTTATTACAAATCTTCTCTGCACAAAAAACATGACAACTAACAAACAAACACCAATTATCAGGAGAAATTGAAAAGACCTTCTGATATACCTCATCATCTTGTTTCTCCTTAGGTTCTTTTGAATTGATGTGAGATATTGCTCTTGGTCATGGTGAACATCACGGGTCTGCCATGAGGACAATGGCGTATCCTCTCGTCAAAGTAGACCTGCTCCGCAAGAGACTGGAGCTCCGCGATGTCGTTCTTGTCATTGCCCTTGATTGCCGATTTGCAGGCAACTGTGTGGAGCATATCGTCCAGCATATGGGACTGGGGATCGTGGCTGTACATACGGAGATTGTTTGCTATCTCGGAAATTATCTCCTCCATGTCAAGCTCCATGATGAAGGTGGGTACAGCTGTTGCCACCACGCAGGGCTTCTCCGAGAAGTCAAAGGCAAAGCCCAGATCCACAAGAAGCTCCTGATTTGTTTCAAGGGCGCTGAATTCGTCGGCTGTGAGCAGCACCTTTACTCCCGTAAGGAGCTGCTGGCTGTACTGCTTACAGTTGCGGCTTTTCAGGCGCTCAAATATTATGCGCTCATGTGCGGCGTGCTTGTCTATCATTATCATGGTATCGTCGCCCACTTCCGCGACTACGTAAAGTCCGAAGGCCTCGCCGATAACGCGGATCTTCGGCTTTTCCGTCCATACCGACTCCTTGGGAGCTTCGGGCTCCGCAGGCTTCGGCGCGGGAGCTGCCGCAAAGGACTGCTGTGTGATATAGCTGAAGCCCTCCACAGCCTTCGGCGGCTCCGGGACAGCTCCGGAAGCTTTTATCGGCTCCTGTGTCTGCTCCTGTACGGGAGCAGTCTCAGCTTCCCTTTCATACACGGGAGCTGCCGCCTGTACCGGCTGGTCATAGGCAGGGCTCGGCGTAATATCAGCAGTTACGGGAGCTTCCTCAACTGTAGGCTTCGGAGCTGTGTACACAGGTGCGGGAGCTTCATATACAGGCTTGGTTGTCTCTGCAAGCTTCTGCTCGGTCTCCTCTATCTTGTCAACAGGAGTGAACATGAACTCCTGCTGTTTCAGCTCCCCCTGCTCGGGAGCAGCCTTCGTCCAGTCCGCATGGGGCTTGAGCTCGAATTCGTATATAAGACCGTCCTTCATCATGGCGTTCTTCACGGCGAAGTAAACCGCGTCGGACACGGATTTCTCGTTGGTGAAGCGCACCTCAGCTTTGGTAGGGTGGATATTTACGTCCATAGTGCTGGGGGGCAGATCGATGAGGAGCACGCAGGCAGGGAATTTTCCCGTCATTATCATGTTGGTGTAGGCGTTCTCGGGGGCTGCCGAGCAGAGCCTTGAACGGACGTATCTGCCGTTCACGAAGAAGTTCTGGAACGCCCTGTTGGTCTTTGAGTACAGGGGCTTTATGACGAATCCCCCAACGTGTACTCCCTCGTATTCGTAATCCACGGGTATGAGGTCGCGGGCGAAGTCCCGTCCATAGACCGCATATATGGCGGAGAACAGCTCTCCGTCGCCGCTGGAATTGAACTCCGTGCGGTTATCCCGGATAAAGCGGAAGGAAATGCCGGGGTGGGACATGGTTATCTTCTGTAGGATATTGCTGACTGCGTTGCCCTCGGTAACGTCCTTTTTCATGAACTTCCGCCTTGCGGGGACATTGTAGAACAGGTCGCGGATTATCACCGTGGTACCGTCGGGGCAGCCGCTCTTCTCGTGGGACTTCTCTGCGCTTCCCTCGATATTGTACAGGGTGCCGTAGAGCTCGTCCTTCTGCTTTGTCATTATCTCCACGCGGGCAACTGCCGCAACGGAGGCAAGGGCTTCACCGCGGAAGCCGAGAGTGATTATATTGTCCAGATCCTCCTTGGCGCTTATCTTGCTTGTGGCATGACGAAGAAAGGCCTTCGGCACGTCGTCAAATGACATTCCGCAGCCGTCGTCCGTGACCCGCATATATGTAGTGCCGCCGTTCTTTATCTCCACGGTTATGTGTGTCGCTCCCGAATCTATGGAGTTCTCCACCAGCTCCTTTATTACCGAGGAGGGCCGCTCTATGACCTCTCCCGCGGCGATCAGCTCTGATATTTCCTTACTTAGGACGTTGATAGGGGGCATTGCTTACTTCCTTTCCGATTAGACTCAGCTCAGACCAGCTTTACCCAGTTGGGCATGAGTATTACTCCGCCTGCGTTTATGTGCTCGGCAGTATATTTTGACGTGTCCATATTCCCGAACTGCTTTTCGGACACTATGGCAAAGGGATAAGCGGCAGGCAGCGCTCCGCCCCTTATGTCGATCTCGGGAGAGATACCCTCGCACAGCTCCAGCTCCGTCTGAAGGGTACGGGTCTTCGGGAGTATCCACAGTATGGTGGCAAGGGCTTTCAGCTTCTCCACAGCCTCTTTTTTGTAGGTGTGCTCGCTTATGTGTACCTCATCCTGGGGTATAAGGAGTGTAAAGGTGAATTCACCCCGTATGGGCTCCTCGTTCATAATGAAGCCGCGCACCTCCGAAAAGCCGCCGTAGCTGAAATGCATCTGCTTGTAGTCGTTGGAAGCGTCCTCGTCATAGCCGAGAACGAAATCCTCCTCAAGCTTTTTCTGGTTCCAGTCCATTATCTCGTCAAGGCTCTCCTTTGCGGCGTTCCATGCGCCGTCCCTGAACTCGAGCCCCGCGTATTTCAGGTAATGGCTGAGCTCCTTCATATTGTCGAAATCCAGCTCGCCGCGGTTGAATTCCATTATCATTGAAAAATATGCAGGCATGATTTGCACCTCTGTTTCAATTCATAATTCATAATACATAATTTTATATTTGCAGGCGGTGAAATGCCACCGCTGCATAATGTATATTTTAGGGAACGCCTTTGCGAAGCGCCTTAGATATTTGGGCTCTGCCCAAACCCGCCAAAGGAACAAAGTCCCTTTGGAATCCCGTTCATGGGCTCGGCCGCTCCCTAAGGGCTAACGACTAAGGGCCCGGAACGCCGAGGACGGCGTTCCCTACTGAATAGCTTTCAGCATATCGCTGAGGAGCTCGCGGCACTCGCTGTCCGTAAGCTCGTCGATATTGGTCTTTTCAAGCATTTCCAGCGCCGCCTCCCGTCCGAGACTGCCGAAGCTTATCTGTCCCGACTCCTCACGGACTGCCGCAGGGCGCTCCGCCCCGTGCTGCCGTTCCATTTCCTCAAGAAGCTCTCTTGCTCTTGCGACCACCTTCGGGGGAAGTCCCGCCAGCTTCGCTACGTCCACGCCGTAGCTCTCGTCCACGCCGCCGCGAACTATCTTGCGCAGGAAGCGTATGGTTCCGCCGTGCTTGTTTACGGCTATGCTGTAGTTCTTCACGCCCTCAAGCTCGTCCTCAAGTCCTATGAGCTCATGGTAGTGAGTGGCAAAAAGGGTCTTGCAGCCCAGCTTCTTTGAGCTGCATATGTATTCCGCGACTGCACGGGCTATGCTGACCCCGTCAAAGGTGGAGGTGCCGCGCCCCACCTCGTCAAGTATCACAAGACTGTTGGGTGTGGCGTTTTTGAGTATGTCCGAGACCTCGCTCATCTCCACCATGAAGGTGGACTGTCCCGCGGTAAGGTCGTCGGAGGCTCCCACACGGGTGAATATCTTGTCCACCACGGATATTTTTGCACTGTCCGCAGGCACGAAGCTGCCTATCTGCGCCATGAGGACTATAAGGGCAGCCTGACGCATATATGTGGATTTACCCGACATATTGGGTCCCGTGATTATGGACATACGGTCGGACTTGTTGTCGATGTGCAGGTCGTTGGGCACGAACATCTCCTCTGTGAGCATGAGCTCCACAACGGGGTGACGTCCCGCCTTGATGTCGATAGCACCGTCAATGGCTATATCCGGCTTTACGTACTGATTTCGGAGAGCCACGTCCGCAAATGAGCACAGCACGTCCACAGCCGCAACTGCGGAGGCCGTTTTCTGTACGGCTTCAAGCTTTGTGGCAAGGAAATCGCGTACCTCTGCGAAAATATCGGCTTCAAGGGAGAGAGCCTTGTCCTTGGCGCCGAGTATGGCGTTTTCAGCGTTTTTCAGCTCCTCGGTGATGAAGCGCTCGGCATTGGCAAGGGTCTGCTTGCGTATCCAGCCCTCGGGGATAAGGTCGTAATAGGAGCGCGTTACCTCAAGATAATAGCCGAAAACACGGTTGAAGCCTATTTTCAGTGTCTTTATGCCCGTGGACTCCTTTTCCTTCTGCTCTATCCCGTCGATTATGCTCCTGCCGTTGTTCATAATATGGCGGAGCTCGTCAAGCTCCTTGTTGAAGCCCTCCTTGATAACGCCGCCGTCCTTGACGGATATGGGCGGCTCGTCCATGATGGCGTTCTCCACAAGGTTCACCAGCTCGTCGAGAGTGGATATGTCGCTGTTATACTGTGCAAGGAGCTTTGAATCCGAGAGCTTTTCCAGCTCCTGCTTTATGAGGGGAAGCTGCTGCGCCGTAGCGGAAAGAGACTTCAGGTCGCGGGGATTTGCGCTCTTGTACATGACCTTGGTCATAAGGCGCTCCAGATCGTATACCTTGTCAAGGAGAGCCGTGAGGTCAGAGAGCACAACGCTCCTGCGGTAGAGAGCCTCCACAGCGTCAAGACGCTCGATTATCCTTGCGGGACTTTTAAGGGGCTGCTCTATCCAGTTTTTCAGAAGCCTGCGTCCCATGGAGGTCTTCGTGGAGTCCAGCACCCATAACAGAGAGCCCTTTTTCTCCTTGCTGCGGAGAGTCTCCGTGAGTTCAAGGTTGCGCCTTGCATTGAGATCAAGTCCCATGAACTGCTCGCCGCTGAGGAGCTCTATGGAAGTAAAGCGGGATACCGAGGTCTTCTGGGTGTCGTTTATGTAGTCGAAAAGGCCGCAGACCGCCGCGCAGTCCGCACCGTCCTCGCTTATGCCCAGCTCCGCTACGGACCTGACTCCGAATACCGCCGCAGCCATGTCCCTGCGTGCGGAAGGGGTGAAGCATATGGTGTCGCGGAGTGTCACCGCACAGGTGAGCCTTACCTTTACAAAATCCGCAACGTTTTTCAGCGAGAGGAAGTTCTGCGGGAAGATTATCTCCGCAGGCTGACAGCGTGAGAGCTCGTTTATAACGTCGGCTTCAAGCTCCTTGCCCTCAAAGAAGCTGAGAGCCGCCTTGCCCGTGGAAAGATCGGCAGACGCCACGCCGCAGGTTTTGTTCTCCTCGTCGTAGTATATACTGCATATGTAGTTGTTGCTGCCGTCGTCCAGCATACTGCTCTCCGTCAGCGTACCCGGAGTTACCACGCGGATAACATCCCGGACAACAATTCCCTTGGTCTCGGCAGGATCGGTGAGCTGCTCGCAGACAGCCACCTTGAAGCCCATGTCTATGAGCCTTTTTATGTACATATCCGCCGCATGATAGGGTACTCCGCACATGGGAGCCCTTTCCTCAAGTCCGCAGTCCCTGCCGGTGAGGGTCAGCTCCAGCGCCTTGGAAACTACCACTGCGTCGTCGAAGAACATCTCGTAGAAGTCGCCGAGACGGAAGAAGAGGATACAGTCCTTGTACTTGTCCTTGACCTCGAAGTACTGCTGCATCATGGGGGATATTTTACTTCTGTCGATTTCCATTGGCTTAGCTCCTTTTATCTTGTTTTTTATTGTCCGTTATCGGTATATGATAGTATCTCGCCCAGCATATGAACTCGTCGCTGTTGTCACAGCCCATGCTCAGCTTCAAAACGGTACTGCTTTCCGATACGAGCCTGAGGGACTGCTTTTCACAGCGTATCTCCCGTATCTCGGAGGCATGATACTCTATTTTCTGACCTTTATGATGTCGTCCTTTACCTCGGCAGCCGATCTGAAAAACAGGGGTGACAACGCAAGAAAAACTGCCGAAAATACCGCTATAAATATACTCATGCCAAGCAGCAGCGGATCTATCGCATGACCGCTCAACCATACAATTATGTACCTTCCTGCAAACAGCAGGGCAACGATACACACAAAGATCAGCGCCCCCGCATCAGCCCTTGAAGGTCCAAGAGCGAAAATACTTCTCGGGCGCTCGACGAACGAAGTGTTAAGTGCTTCATTTGCTGCCGCGATATTATCACTGTATGACATATATCAGTGGCAGCCGCCGCAGGTAGCGCAGCTTCCCGTGCAGCTCGTCTCGGGTATCTGACAGGTATCGGGGTCCTCGCCGTTTGCACACATACTTATTATCTGCTGCATATTGGATACAAGCTTCTCAAGAGCCTGCTGTGCTCCCGCGAATACCAGCATCTTGGGATTTTTCATTATCTTCTGATAGAGCGACTTCATCTCGGTATCAAGATCTTTTATCTTATCGGAGTCGGGCTCTTCGCTGCTCATGGCTGTGCCCAGCTCTATGCGGAGCTTCTCGAAGCGGTCGATCTCCTCCTGGAGCTCCTGATCCTCATCGTTTGCCTGCTTTGCAAGCATATAGGCTATGAACCTGTCGTCCTGCTGGAGAGCCTTTCCCAGCTCTCTTGTCATTTCCATTATATCCATGTAAATATTCTCCTTGTTTATTTTTTCATTCCTCCCCGCCCGGGCGGGAAGGAATACGGTCTGTTCCTGTTCTCCTCACCGCAGTCGGGTAAAGGACACCGGCTTTGTATTCTTTCCTGCGAAGCGGATAGAACGCCGCGTCTTCACTGCCATATCCGGACTCAGCCCATATAATCGAGATAAAGCCCGTCGAACTCCTCTGCGGTGCCGTCGGCGTGATAGAACCATGACTTTACCTCGCCGTCAAGCCCTGACTTGTAGGCGGAAACGTATTCCATGTGCCTTACGCCCTTTTCCCTGAGGACATCTTCATAGCTGTTGTCCTGTCCGAGATCGAAATCATAGGAATCCTGCGCCTTCACCACAGCTCCGTTCTCCATTTTGAAGTATTCTAAACTGCCTGCGCCCATATGTCCCCATATGATAACCAGATCTGCTGAGTTCTCATCGTAGCCGAATACTGTATGACCTCCGCCGATAAGTCCGAGATCCTTTATCTCACCCTCGCTGTCGAGAGTATATATGTTTATTGCAAAATCAGCCTCGCAGGTGCCGCGCTTGAAGATGAGCTCGGGTATGCCGTCTGCATCAAGGTCGCGGAAGCCGAATTCTATACTTGCAATACCGTTGTTTTCCCCGGAGGTCCTTTCAAATTCGTCTCTTATAAATCCCTGATAGATAGCAGGATACATATCCATAATACCCCCTGCGGACACATTTGCATCATGCGTCGTGGCCGGAGGATCGGTCACCGCGGCAGTTGTCTCCTCTGCCGTTGTGTCCTCAGCGGTAGTATCGGCAGCCGTGGTCTGTGCGGCAGTGGTCGCCGACTCCGTTGCCTTTGATGTATCAGAGCTGCTCTGCCCTGTTCTTCCGCAGCCTGCAAGCAGGACTGCTGTCATACATGATAATGCAATGATCTTTTTCATAATTCTTGTCCTTCCTTTATTTTTCCTGTAACTGCCCAGTTCATGGCGCCGGTTATCTCAACGTCAACGAACTGACCTGTAAGAGAGCTGTCACCCTCGAATTCCACTATTATGAACTCGCTGCTCTTTCCCGTCAGCCAGCCCTCTTTTTTCTTTGACACGCCCTCCGTAAGAACTCTCATTGTCCTGCCGATGAAGCGTTTGTAGTGCTCCGTGGAGACCTCCCGCTGTACCTCGAGGAGCTCCCTCATGCGCCTGCCCTTTTCCTCTTCTGAGGTGCTGTCGGGCATTTCCGCCGCCTTTGTTCCCGAGCGCTTTGAGTAGATAAAGGAGTAGATATTGTCGTACTTCACCTTTTTCACTATATCAAGAGTCGCACGGAAGTCCTCGTCGGTCTCGTCGGGGAAGCCCACTATCAGATCGGTGGTAAGGGAGAAACCCGGATCGCGGCTGCGTATCTCATCGACTATGCCGAGGTACTTCTCTACGGTGTATCGGCGGTTCATGCGTTCAAGCACGGAGCTGCTGCCGCTCTGAACGGGAAGGTGCAGGTGCTTCGCCACCTTTTCGCAGTCAAATATGGCATCGATAAGCTCCCCTGAGGCGTCCTTGGGGTGAGAGGACATGAAGCGTATCCAGAAGTCCCCCTCTATTCTGTTCAGCTCGCGGAGGAGCTGCGGAAAGCTCATCTCTCCGTCAAGATCGTTGCCGTAGGAGTTGACGTTCTGTCCCAGAAGCATTATCTCCTTGTAGCCGCTGCTCACCAGCTGCCGCACCTCCGAGATTATATCCCCGGGACGGCGGCTGCGCTCCCGTCCGCGGACGTAGGGCACTATACAGTAGGTGCAGAAATTGTTGCAGCCGAACATTATGGGCACGGAAGCCTTGAAGCTGCTCTCCCGCACCTGCTCCGCCGCCCCCGAAAAGTCGTCGTACTCGCTTATATCCGCCGAGAAGGCCGCGCCTCTGAGTGCGTTCAGAAGAAGTCCCGGAAGAGCGCTTATGGCCGACGTTCCCAGCACTATATCCACCTGTGGATAGGACCTCTTTATCTTCTCAGCGATATGGCTCTGAGCCGTCATGCAGCCCGCTATGCCTATGATAAGGGAGGGTCTGAGCTCCTTGAGCTTCTTCATGCTGCCCACTATGCCGAAAACGCGGTCCTCCGCACTTTCACGCACCGCGCAGGTATTGAGTATGATAAGATCGGCCTCGTGCTCGTCCTCGGTGAAGCCGTAGCCCATTTTTTGCAGCAGTCCCTTTATCTTCTCTCCGTCGGAAACGTTGAGCTGACAGCCGAAGCTCCTGACGTAAGCCCTTCGCGGAGCATCGCCGAGCATGGCCTTTATTTCACCTATAGCCGCGGTATTGTCCTTCAATTTGCAGAACCTCGCCTTCTCCAAAAATCCTGTAATAAATAATTATACCATATTTCAATATACTTTTCAAGTGCGGATTTACTGAAGCTAACGGTATAAAAAAACTCCTTTCTTGCGAAAGGAGTATCCCGTATTATGAGAAATAATAATCTCTGATCATCAGATAATCTTCAATATCGACTAAATTGTCGCCGTTGACATCGGCTGCATATCTCTGCGTGTTGTTAAGGGGCTTCTGACCTATTATGTAGTCCATAACAGCTGTGACGTCGAAGAACTCAATATAATTGGTGGTGTTGGCATCACCTGTGTGGATCTTCTTTTTGCCCTTTATGTGTGCCTCAAGAGCCTTGACGTCCTTGCTGTCGACCTTGCCGTCCCAGTTGACGTCCGCAGCGCAGAAGCTGTCGCCTTTAAGGCAATTGCGCCTGATGTGAATTTTTACAGCGTCAAGATCCTTGCTGTCGATCCTTTTGTCGAAGTTGACATCTCCTCTGATCCTCTTGACGAATATACAGTCCGCAGCGGAAGCTGTTGCCGCTGTTGCTGCGCATACTGTCATAACAGATGCTGCAAGAAGTGCTGTGATCTTTCTGAGTTTCATTGTGAATTCCTCCTAAAAATTTAAGTGTCATGATGTCTGATTGCTGTTCGTCAAAAATCATGCTTGTACATAATAACATATTTGCCGTTATATGTCAATATATATTTCTAAAACTATTTTTTGTTTTTTTCAATCATTTTTTAAGTTTTTGTGGTATAATGTTAGTTGTAAAGGTGTGATCCAACACCGCGCGAAAGGGGTAATTGAAAATGAAACATATAAAAAAACTCGCAGTTCTGCTGCTCTCATCAATCCTTGCCGTATCACCGCTCTGCTCATGCAGCGGGAAACAGGAGCCTGTCAGCTCCAAGGAGCTCAAGGTCACCTTCTTTGACGTAAAGAAGGCTGATGCCATGGTCATAGAGTCGGAAAATTCAACAGTGGTCATAGACTGCGGCGAAAAGGGCGACGGCAAGAAGATCGCCAATCATCTCAAGGAAAGCGGCAGAACAAAGATAGATTATCTCATAATCACCCACTTTGACAGGGACCATGTGGGCGGTGCCGCAAAGGTTGTCAATTCCTTTGAGATAGACAATGTACTTATCCCTGACTATCACAGCCCCATAGACGAGTATGACAAGTTCTGCAAGGTAGCCGAGGAACGCAATCTGGAGCTCACACGCCTGAAAGAAAATGTTTCCTTTACTCTCGATGATGTGGATTTTACCGTTTACCCGTCAAAAAAGGACTTCTACGGCGATGACGACGAGAACGATTTCTCGCTGGTCACCAAGGCCGTCCACCACAAGAATACACTTCTCTTCACGGGCGACGCCATGGAGCAGCGCCTCGACGAGATAATGGACATAGGCGAATGTACTCTGCTGAAGGTGCCGTATCACGGCAGAAAGCTTGACAATATCGCTGATTTCCTCGACGCAGTAAAGCCCAAGTGTGCAATAGTGTGCACCTCCTCCAACGAATTTGCTTCAAAGACCCAAAAGGCGCTGACCGACAGGAAGATAACCACCTACGCCACCTGCTTCAACGGCGATATTACCGCTGTAAGCGACGGCAGCAGCATAAAAATATCCCCCTCAAGAGGGAACGCTTTGTAAAAACCCGGCGGGAACAGTTAATTGTTCCCGCTTCTTTATTTTTAAAGCATATCTATTGCAATGCGGCGCCTTTTATGATATAATAAGATGTAAGTGTGCATATACGGCGGTAAAAGGCACCGCCCGCACAAATAATTTTTATGAAAAGAGGAAAACAAATGCCTGCAAATATTGTTGTCGGAACTCAGTGGGGAGACGAAGGAAAGGGCAAGATAATCGACATCCTTGCTTCCCGCGCAGACGTTGTTGTCCGCTCACAGGGCGGTAACAATGCAGGACACACTGTAGTAAACAACGGCGAGGTATACAAGCTCCATCTCGTACCGTCGGGTATCCTTTACCCGAATGCGCTCAACCTTATCGGTGCGGGAGTGGTTCTCGACCCCAAGGATTTCATCGGCGAGCTGGATAACCTTGAATCAAGAGGTATAAAGACAGAGGGCCACCTCAAGGTAGACCCCCGCGCACAGATCGTTATGCCGTGGCATATCGCTCTCGACGGACTCTCGGAGGCCTTCCGCGGCGGAAAGGACATCGGTACCACCAAGAGAGGCATAGGCCCCACATACATGGATAAGTACGAGCGCTGCGGCATCCGTATGTACGATCTCGTTCACCCCGAGGTGCTGGCTGAGAAGATACAGTCCACAGGCAGGCTCAAGAACGAGATAATCACCAAGGTGTACGGCGGCGAGGCCTTCGACCTTGACGCTGTCACAAAGGAGTACACAGAATACGGCAGACGCCTTCTCCCATATATGGACGACGTTTCCGTCATCACCTTTGAGGCTCACAAGGCAGGCAAGACCATAATGTTCGAGGGAGCTCAGGCCACTCTCCTTGACATCGACTTCGGTACATACCCCTACGTTACCTCCTCGCACCCTCTCTCCGCAGGCGTGTGCGTAGGCACAGGCGTAGGTCCGAAGGTAATAACCAATATCATCGGTGTTGCAAAGGCCTATACCACCCGTGTGGGCAAGGGACCATTCCCCACAGAGCTTGACGACGCTATCGGCGATCAGATCAGGAATGTGGGCGGCGAGTTCGGCACCACAACGGGCAGACCCAGAAGAACAGGCTGGTTCGACGCAGTTATCGTACGCCACTCCGTAAGAGTGAACGGTCTCGACAGCCTTGCCATAAACAAGCTGGACACTCTCGCAAACATAGACACACTCAGAATGTGCGTGGCTTACAAGAAGCCCGACGGCAGCATTATCAAGGAATTCCCGCCCACGCTGGAGGAGCTCGAGGGCTGCGAGCCTATTTATGAGGAGTTCCCCGGCTTCAGTGAGGACATCTCAAAATGCAGGAGCTTCGACGAGCTTCCCGCAAACTGCAAAAGCTACATCGCCCGTCTCGAAGAGCTGGTGGGCTGCCATGTGAGCATGGTGGGCATCGGTCCCGACAGAGCGCAGATACTTGAGAGATAATAATAAAATCTGAGGACGGCCGCTCAGGCGGCTGTTCTCTTAAATAATCATCAGGGGGTAACATTTATGAAAATGACAGGCAAGATAATTGCGGCGGCAGCAGCGCTCACCATATGCTTCGGAGCAGTCTCTCCCGCCTATGCAGCAGTGACGGCTCTCCGTCAGGACCGCTCAGTTACTGCGGAAATTGTGAACTTTGACGAGATCGAAGGCAGAGTCTGCTCTACCATTGACGAGGCAGCTCTGTACATCAGGGAGCAGATAAAGCTCCGCAATCCCGCCATCAAGGTGATCTTTCCATCGGATTCGGGTATTGACGACTATGAGGCATTCAGTAAGGTCCGCGAAAAGGTGTTCGAGCACACCGGCGACCCAAAAGAAGGCGATTATCTGCTGTTAGTCGCTGCAAGCTACGTTTCAAACAGTCACAGGATCGATACGGGTGTGGAATATACCTTGCAGGTCAATTATTCCTCCTCTCTTGAATCAGAGGAAAAAGCAGAGCCCATATTCCAGGAGCTGCTGACCAGTCTGAGGTCATTCCAGCTTTCCGATACCTCCGACATGGAAAAGATAAAGAAAATTTATGACTATATGACCTCGAATATCAAGCTCTTCGTAGATGAAATGGACATTTCCAGAAGCTCCGCTGCATACGCTCTCCTGAACGGCTTCTCTACCTCCACGGGATATGCACAGCTGCTCATAAGACTGCTCGGCGAGTTCGGCTACGACGCAAGCGCATATGTTACAAACATAGAATTCGGAGAAGAAATGAGCTACCATGCTCTGGTAATAGTAAAGCTGAACGGAAAGAACTATTTCCTCGATCCCGTATGGGACAGCAAGCTGGGCGGCAGCGACAGGCACAGATTCTTCCTCAAGGGCTATAACGACCTTGACAGCGAAGTGCCCGAGGACTCCGAGTATCATCACGAACACATCTACGACGGAGAGATGATGGAGGAGCTCAGGAAGCGGTACGCCTTTGCAGATACCGCCTTCGATCCCTCTTCTCCCGTGCTGAAGCTCGGCGATGTGAACGGCGACGGCATAGTCGATTCCGTTGACGCTTCGTCCATACTCGCGGAATATGCGCAGCTCTCATCGGAAAACGGCATGAGCACCTTCAGCGATCTTCAGAAATGGGCGGCGGATATTGACGGCAACTCACTGATAGACGCCGTTGACGCCTCCTCCGTACTTTCCTACTACGCATACCTTTCCACCCTCGGCGAAGGCGTATCGCCCAAGAATATAGAGAGTTTCATAAGAAAATAACAAGGTAAGGAGGCATGGAAATGAGATTTCCCTCAAGGCTGCTGTCTGCCGCCGCAGCGATAGTATTGCTGTCGGGAGCGACAGTCCAGCCGGCAGCTTCAGCCGCTTCGGTCCGCTATCCCGGACTTCAGGATACGGTCTCGGCTTATGTTGACGAAAAGACCGCTGCTGAGATAAGAAGTTATTTCAGAAACCGCGTGACTGAATTCTCCATCATGCTTCCCGAAAATCTAAAGGTAACGAAGGAGGAAAAGCAGCAGCTCCTGCAGCAGCTCCTGTACGACGCCTTTGAGGAGACAGGCTCGGGCTCCGAGGGAGACTACCTCCGCTTTGCGGTAAAGAACTACAGCGTAAAATCAACAGGACGCGAGGTCTCCTTCAGTATGCAGTACTATACCACTGCCGAGCAGGAAAAGGCCGTGGATAAAAAGGCGAGCGAGATACTTTCAAAGCTTGCCCTGGACGGTCAGACCGATTACGAAAAGATCAGAAGGATATACGATCATATCACAAACAGCGTGACCTATTCAAAGGATTTCACGGACCCGCTGGTCTTCTCGGCCTACGGTGCGGCTGTCGGCAGCAGCGCCGTCTGTCAGGGCATCACCCAGCTCATGTATAAGCTACTTCTGGAATCGGGAGTGAACGCCCGCATAATCGCAGGCGTGTCCCTCAAGCCGGGAATGTCCCTTGCGGAGGCAGTGGCCTCCGACGACCACAATCATGTATGGATGATAGTACAGGCCGACGGCAGATACTATCTCTGCGATCCCACATGGGACATCAACCTCGGAAAGGGCTCCTCAGCCTTCTTCATGAAGGGCAGGCGTGACTTCGACGAGAATTCCGTCAATACCCATGTGGCCTACAACAGCAACGGCCTCGTTTTCCCCGATTATGAGTCCGACGGCTTCAAGGCCGCGTACCCTGTTTCGGATACCGCTTACAAACAGGTCTCCTATTCATGGGGAGATGTAGACGGAAACGGCTTTGTCGACGCAGTAGACGCTTCGATGATACTTTCCGAATACGCCCGCGTTTCCAGCGGAGGACAAAGCACATTCAGCAGCTCGCAGAAGGCCTGCGCAGATGTAAGGAAGGACGGGATCATCGACGCAGTCGACGCTTCCGCCGTACTTGCCGAATACGCAAGACTGTCAGTTAGTTAATAAATTCTGATCATGAGGTGATAAATATGTACGATGAAAACAATATCCCGGGCGGTCTGCCGGAGGAGATAGACTATACTCCCAAGGCACAGAAGAACGAAGGCCCCACAGGAGTATCCGCTCCGGTCCTTGACGACTTCGGATACGTTGCTCCCTCCTCAAAGAAGGACGGCCCTACGGGAGTATCTGCTCCCGTGCTCGACGATATGAGCAGCTACGGTCAGGGCAAAGAGAAAAAGGGCGCTCCCACGGGAGTATCCGCACCCGTTCTTGACGACGCGGCCGCTGCCTACACTCACGAAAAGAAAATACTCACAGACGATGATATAATAAACGGACTCGACGCCGAGCTCAGGGAACGCTTTGACGCTCTCCCCGCAGACAAGCAGCGTCAGATCATCGACATGAGAAGAACGCAGCTGGGCGCTGTGGCTCCCCCCGTGGAAGTGACCGCTCCCGTACTTGACGAGGACATCTACACTCCGCCTCCGAAGAAGGAGGAACCCAAGGCTCCCGCAGAGCCCCTGACGGCTCCCATACTTGACGACGAGCCGGAGCCTCCCAAGTATCAGCCGAAATATGTGGACGAGGACCTTGAAAGAGCCAAGGCTGAGGCAGCCAAAAAGGCAGTGTCCTCACAGCTGGTATCCGAGCAGAAGGATCCCAAGGAGAGTCTCCGCATGATGCTTGAGCTCAAGGAACAGGCAAGGCAGGAAAGCGCCGCAAAGGGCTTCAAGGTCACTATAGTCATTGCGCTTCTCGGTCTTGTCGCCGCAGTTACCTTCTTCCTGCTCTATACAGGCAAGCTGGGACTGGAATACAAGAACGGTCTCGAGGGCTTCAGCAGCTTCATTGAGAATTCCGCAGTATATATCGCAGCCGCCGTAGGCTTCCTGTGCCTCCTGCTCATCGCAGGTATCGGCGCATTCAAATCACTGGCAACTCTCGGCCTGCTGCTGTTCGGAATAATACAGCTCTTCCCGGGACTTGTGATGGTGCCGCAGCACAAGGGCAGCTTGGCTCTTGCAGGCGTGCTCTACGCAGTAACGCTGGGCTGTACGGTGGTATGCTTCTTCCTGCTGTGCGGAAGCGAGGCTGTGGGCAACTACTTCAACCGCAACAAGGATATAAACGCAAGACATTCATAAAATAAAGGGCTGACTTACGTCAGCCCTTTAATTATTGCTCTTCCTTTTTTATGCCGAATATGGCTCTCAGCAGTCCCGAGATGAACCTCGGGCTCTTTATTACTACTATCTTCAATATGTGCTCCCTCCTTTGATGATATACTGCATTAATGCCTGCACTTTGTTTTGCCCGAAAGGACAAAATGAGCCGGCATAAGGAATTTGCGCTCCCCGGACAGGGTCCGGGGCAATAGCCGCCTGACAGCGGTTATCGAGTACACATTACATTATATTCATCAGAGGAGCTTTTGTTACTTCTCGGTGAGGACTATCAGTGCAAGACCGTCCTTTATCCTGAGTCTTGCAGAGCTGTCGGTTATCTCGTTGCTGACCCCTATGGGGAAGGACTGCACCATGCGGTAATTCTCCAGCGGGTACTTTACTCCGCTGAGACGCTCTATGCCCACGCTCTCCGTAAGAGCAAAGACCGACATGAAAAGGTCACTGCCATCAGGGTGCCTGTATATGACATCTCCGTCGTCCGCACCCTGTATCATGAGTATGCTCTCATCGAAGATGCAGAGGTTGCAGCCCTGCTGAAAGGCATATATCATAGTCTGTATATTGGCTATCGTATGCTCGAAGCGGCTCCCGCCGAGGGCTCCGTAAAGGCTTATCTGGGTATATCCCATTTCCATTGCCTTTTTTACCGCCATAATGGTATCGGTATCGTCCTTTTCGGGGATACTTGCCATTATCTCCACTCCCTCGGGCAGCCCGTCGGTATAGGAATCAAAGTCTCCCGCGATCAGATCGGGAACTATGCCAAGCTTTTCGGCATGGCGGTAACCGCTGTCCGCACATATGATGTATTCGTATTCCCTGCGGTGAGCCTTGAAAACGGCTACGCCCTTTTCTGTCATATCCCCGCCTGCAATTATGGCACATTTTCTCATTTTAATTCCCACTCCTTCAGCTGTTTCGCTTCTTCATACATAGTTTTATAGCTTTCGTGGCGGCTGCGGGAGATCTTTCCCTCCTCCACGGCGGCTACAACTGCGCAGCCCTTTTCGCACAGGTGCGCACAGTCCCTGAAACGGCATTTATCCGTCAGTCCCTCAAACTCCCTGAAGCAGCCTGCCAGCTCCTCCTTGCGGATAATGTCGTATCTGTTTGTCTCAAATGTGGAAAAGCCCGGGGTATCTGCTATGTAACCTCCGCCGCTGAGCCTGTACAGCTCCGCGTGGCGGGTAGTGTGTCGGCCTCTGCCCAGCTTGCGGCTGATCTCGCCTGTGGCTATATTCAGCGTGGGGTCCACAGCGTTGAGGAGAGTGGACTTGCCCGCACCCGAATTGCCCGTAAAGGCGCTTATCCTGCCGCGGAGCAGCTCTCTTACTCTTTCCACGGAGGTCCCGTCCTTATAATCCACCTCGGCAACGTCTATACCTATACCGCCGTATATCTCATGTATGGGGCGGCTGTCGCCGAGATCGGTCTTGGTTATCACCACCACGGGAGCAATGCCCTTGTACTCTGCTATGGCTATGAACTTGTCCAGCAGCAGGTAATTCGGGGCCGGCTCGCAGGTGGAGACTATGAATATGAGCTGATCGAGATTTGCAAGAGGAGGTCTTATTATACAGTTTTTTCGCGGAGCGATCTCCATTATCACGCCGTCCTCAACGGTGACGCGGTCGCCCACGCAGGGACTTATCCCCCTGTTGCGGAAAACTCCCCTTGCCTTGCACTCGCATATACTGTCAGGGGACTCTACCGTGTAGAGTCCCCCTAAGCACTTTATTATTATTCCGCTTTGCTCATTGTTTATGAAGCCCATTCCCAAACGTTGTCTCCGCCATTGTTGACCCACTTGCCATTTACACCGGGCTCATAGAATACCCATACGCCGTTTACCCATGTGCCGAGTATACCATCAGCGTCTGTATAGTAGTACCATACACCGTCGCGGACAAATCCGTTGACGCCCTCGATATGGTCGCTCTTTGTGGTGGTCTCGGTAGTGGTCTTGGGAGCCTCGGTCGTAGGCGGCTCGGTTACTACCTCGAAGCCTCCGATAGCGTTGAATGCTCCGTAGATGTCCTCGGAATTTGCAGTATACTTGCCAGTAGCAAAGTTGAAGTTATAGGTTCCGAGTGTAGTTCTTGCATTGGTGGAAAGATTTGTGATAAGAGCCTTTACCTGTACGTTCTGTCCCGAGCCCTCGATAGTCATGGGAATGCTTCCCATTTCGGGGCAGAGGATAGTGGGTGAAGACTGAGTCGTTGTGTGGTTCCTCTCGTCTGTGAGGATAAAGTCGATGCAGAAGCGTCCCTTTGCGTCTGCGGGCAGAGGAATGGTAATATCCACCTTTCCGTCAGGCACCGTACCGTCGCTGACATAGAGCACCAGCTTCGAGCCTGAGTCTACCTTGGTATTCTTCTTGGGCTCCTGATCTACTACTATGCCCTCCTTCTCGTAGGAAGGTGTGGGAACTGTCTCTACCTTGAGGTTTCTGTAGCCTGCGATAAGAACGGCGTCGTCGGCAGTCTTTCCGATGAAGTCCTCAACGACTATCTGCTCTGCGTTTGCGCCCATACTTACATAGAGGACTACCGTTGAATGCTTGTGAACGGAGGTGCCCTCCTCAGGCTCTGATTTTATTACATATCCGGGATTTATCTTCGCGTCGGACTGCATTATTACCTTGCATTCAAGGTCTCTCTCCGTGAGCTGCATCTTTGCCAGCTCGGAGTTGATATTCACAACATGGGGAACTTCTACAGACTCCATGCCCTTGCTGAGAGTTACCTTGCATACGTCGCCCTTGCGGAAAATGTCACCGGGCTCTATGCTCTGCTTGATGATAGTGTTCTCGTCGGCCTCGTTGTACTCCTCGCCGTCGACCTCGAATCTGATAGCGCCGCTGTATTCGGCAACTGCCTGATTGTAATCCTTGCCGTAGAGGTCGGGCATGGACTTGTCGTTCTTGCCGATATTGTTCTTGAGAAGGCTGCTGAGGATAGTTGCAACGAATATTACCGCAACTATGATAACAACCACCACGATAGCGGTAAGAACGGGAACTACCAGTGAGGAGCGCTCCTCCTCTTCATCGTCGTCATCGTACTCGTCATCGTCGTCATAGCCGTAGCCGCTGTTGTCCTCTGCGTAAGCGTCATCGTATCTCTGTGAGAGATCGCCTGCGGAGCCTGACGACATTCCTGCTCCCGCACCTGCGCCCGCGCCTGCCATAGCAGCTACTCTTCCTGCCCTTGCAGCATAAGCGCTTGCCACCTCCTGACGGCTCTCGGACTCTACCTCCGTACCTGCGGAAGCGTCAAGAAGCTCGTCGTTGGGCTCGTCTGCCTCCTCGGCATAGTAGCCGAAGGAGATATGGGGATCGGCCTTGAAGGCCTCTATATCACTTATCATCTCGGCGGTGGTCTGGTATCTGTCCTCGGGAGCCTTTTCCATGGCTCTGAGCACGATCTCCTCAAGACCGTCGGGAATATCTGGATTTATAGCTCTCGGACGCTCGGGTATGTCATGCATATGCATAACTGCGATAGCAACGGGGTTATCGCTGTCAAATGGCTTTCTTCCCGTGAGCATCTCATACATCATAGCGCCCATGGAGTAAATATCGCTCTTGGCGTCTGTAACGTTTCCGCTTGCCTGCTCGGGGCTGATATAGTGAACGCTGCCGATGGCCTGATCGGTAGCTGTCTTTCCCTCCTCACGGGCAAACTTGGCAATGCCGAAGTCCATGACCTTGATAGTGCCGTCCGTGAACATCATTATATTCTGGGGCTTGATGTCGCGGTGAACTATTCCCTTGTCATGAGCATGCTGGAGAGCGCGGAGGATCTGGATCACGAAATGCACCGTATCCTTCCATGAGAGGACCTTTTCGTCCTCGATATACTCCTTCAGAGTGATACCGTCGATATACTCCATGACGATGTACTGTATCTTCTCGGAAAAGCCCACATCGTATATCTTTACGATATTCGGGTGGGAGAGAACAGCTATCGCCTTGGACTCGTTCCTGAAGCGGCGCAGGAACTCCTCGTTCTCCGCGTATTCCTTCTTCAGTATCTTAATGGCAACCGTTTTGTTGTCGATAACATCGACGCCCTTGTAGACCTCAGCCATTCCTCCGACGCCGATAAGCTCGGTTATCTCATATCTTCCATCGAGCTTTTTGCCAATATTCTTATCCATTTCCTTTCCTCCTGCGTTAGTCAGAAATTACCGCGACGGTAACATTATCGCGGCCGCCCTTGCTGAGCGCTAATTTGATCAGTTGGTCTGCAACGCCATCAAAATCCGAGTTGAGAATGACGCTGTATATCTCATCGTCGCTGCAATATCCCGAAAGGCCGTCCGAGCACAGCAGCAGACTGATCTTATCCTCATAATCCAGCATAAACGTATCTGTGAGCACCGTCTTTTCGACGCCGACCGCACGGACGAGCATATGCTTCTGAGGGTGTACCTCCATTTCCTCCTCGGTGATCTTTCCCTGTTCGTAAAGCACCGAAGCGACATTGTGGTCTGTAGTGATCTTGATAAGTCCCGTGTCGGTTATCAGATAGGCTCTGCTGTCGCCGACATTGGCAATGAAGGCAGTTTTTTTGTTGACAAAGGCTGCCACACAGGTAGTACCCATGCCGAAGTTCCTGAAATCGAACCTTGCCCGCGTATATATCACGGAATTGGCAGCCGAGATCGAGGAGATAAGGAGCTTGCGGATCTCTTCGTCGCTGAGGCTCTCCTTATAGTCGGCCGAAAAGCGCTGAAAGAATTCTTCTATGGCCAGCTCGCTGGCTTCCTTTCCCGCTCTTTCGCCTCCCATGCCGTCGCACACCACAGCAAGCACATTGTGGCCGAAATATTCGCATCTCACCGCGTCCTGGTTTTCCTCGCGCCTGAGACCTATATCCGTGCCGAAGCGAAATCTCAAGTATCCGCACCCCCGTTCTTTTCGTTCTGTTCGGCGGCGTCGCGTCTCAGCTGACCGCACGCCGCTTCTATATCGCTGCCGAGAGTCCTTCTCACGGTAGCGTTTATACCCAGTCTGCCCAGCTGCTTTGCGAACTCCGCAACGCCGGAGCGGACCGTGTGGTAATTGCGTTCCCTCACCTTATTGACGGGTATAAGGTTAACATGGCAGTTCATTCCCCGCAGAAGCCTTGCCAGCTTATCGGCGTCCGCCGCGGAGCTGTTCACATCGTCGATAACGGCGTACTCAAAGGTGACGCGCCGTCCCGTCTTATCTATATAGTATCTGCACGCCTCAATGAGACTTGCAAGACCGTACTTTCTGTTCACGGGCATGATAGCGCTCCTGCCCTCGTCGTCTGCACAGTGCAGCGAAATACAGAGCGTGAGCTGAAGCTTTTTATCCGCCAGCTCATAGATGCGCGGCACTATGCCGCAGGTGGAAAGGGATACGTGCCTGAGGCTCATATCGTTTCCGTCCTTGTGGGATACGAGTCCGAGAAACTTCATGACGCTGCCGAAATTGTCAAGAGGCTCGCCGATCCCCATGAGAACGATACCCGAGACCTTTTTCCCGGAATCGCGTTCAGCCTCGTAGATCTGCATGAGTATTTCCGAGGCGGCAAGATCCCTGACGTAGCCCGCAATGGCCGAGGCGCAGAAATTACAGCCCATTTTGCAGCCCACCTGAGTTGACACGCAGATGCTGTATCCGTAGCTGTATTCCATGAGCACGGTCTCGACAAAATTGCCGTCAGAAAGCCTATAAAGATATTTTACCGTATTATCTATGGCAGATTCAAGCTTTTTCTGTACAAATAGTCTATTTATACAAAATTTTTCTTTCAGGACAGTGCGCAATTGGACAGATATATCAGTCATTTGGTCGAAATCAAAGACTCTTCTGACGTGAAGCCACTGAAATATCTGCTTTGCGCGGAATTTCTTCTCTCCCAGAGCAACGAGGGCTTCCGTAAGTTCGTCAAGATCAAGACTGAGAATATCTACTTTTTCCAATTTATCACCTTACTTTTTCCTGAATTTTGCAATAAAGAAGCCGCTTCCGAATTTAGGAGGCATAAGCGTCGCCATAGTGCCGAAGCTTTCCCCCATTAGCTGCGGGAGCTCTGCTGCTTCAAGCTCCGAACAGTCGCGGAGAAGTCTTTCGCAGACCTCCTCGTTCTCTGCCCTTCTCACCGTACAGGTGGAATAGACCAGAGTGCCGCCCGCTTTAAGGTAATTCAGCGCGTTGCGCACTATTTTGTACTGTATATCGGGAAGCCCTGTAAAGTCCGCAATGCTCTTGTACTTTATCTCGGGCTTGCTGCCGATTACTCCCAGTCCCGAGCAGGGGACGTCGCAGAGTATCTTCGTGAATTCCGGCATATCGGGGTCGAACTTCGCCGCGTCCCCCGCTGCCGCCTTTATATTGGTGAGGCCGAGCCTTTCGGCGCCCCTGCGGATAAGCTCCGCCCGCTTTTCGTGAAGGTCGAAGGCGTATATCTCGCCCCTGCCGTTCATCAGCTCCGCCATTGTGAAGGTCTTTCCTCCCGGAGCTGCGCATATATCGAGGACTCTGTCCTCCTCCGCAGGGGCCAGCGCCTGACAGCAGAGCTGGGAGGCAAGCCCCTGAACGTGGAAATACCCTTTTTTAAAGGCTTCCGTCGCCGTTACGTCGCCGCTTTCCGCCGTATAGCAGCAGTCCGCAAGCTTTTCCGCCTTTATCCCGCCCAGTGCAGCAAGAAATTCTTCCTCTGTACATCTTATCGGATTGCGGCGGAGATATGTTACACTTTTTTCAAGAGAAGCAGCAAGAAAGCATTCAGCAGCCTCTCTGCCGTAATCGTCCGTAAGGCTCTTTACAAGCTCTACAGGCGCGGAATACTTCACGGAAGCCGCCTTTACTGCCTCTTTCGGGAGCTTTATCTCCTTGCCGCCGCGGATAAAGCTCCTCAGCACCGCGTTCACCATGCCCGAAGCGCTTGCCTTGCGGAATTTCTTTGTAAGTGTAACGCTCTCGTTCACAGCCGCGTTGTCGGGGACGCTGTCCATGTACATTGTCTGGTACACGCCGCAGCGAAGTATATTCAGCACTATGCTGTCCAGCTTATCTATGGGACGGGAGCTGAGCCCGCCGATGATATGGTCGAGGGTGAGCTTCCGCTCTATGACTCCGTAGTATATGGCAGAGCAGAGCTTCTTTCCCCTGTCGTCCAGGTCTGAATTCTTCAGACCGCTGTCCAGCTGCAAATTGGAATAGCTTCCGCCCGAAAAGGTCTTGTCGAGAAGCTTTACCGCAAGATAACGGGGATCCGTCATTATCTTCTTCTGGTGGAGAGCAGGAGCCTGAAAAGCTGAAGCACTGATGCAAGAAGACTTGCAACATATGTGAGAGCAGCTGCCTTGAGTACCTTGCCTGCGTGAGGAACCTCACTCGGCTCGAGTATGCCGTCGTTTGCCAGAGTCTTGAGCGCTCTGTTGCTGGCATCGAACTCTACAGGAAGAGTAACTGTCTGGAATATGACTACTGCCGCGAACATTGCGATAGAAACGTAGATAAGGGCTGTACCTATGGTAAATGCGCTGAGCACACAGCCTATGATAAGAACTATATACCAGAGATGTGAGCAGATATTTGTCACGGGCACCAGCTTGCTTCTGAGAAGAATGGGGCCGTAGCTCTCGGCGTGCTGACAGGCATGGCCGCACTCGTGAGCCGCAACTCCGATAGCTGCCACGGAGGTCTGGCCGTAAACCGAATCGGAAAGTCTTACCACATTTGTCCTGGGATCGAAGTGATCGCTGAGATTGCCCTTGATATGCTCTATTTCAACATAGTGAAGTCCGTTGGAATCGAGTATCTGCCTTGCCACCTGATCTGCCGTGAGGCCTCTTGAATTGCCGATCTTGCTGTACTTCTTGAAGGTGGAAGAAACATTGATCTGCGCGATCAGCGGGATTATAATAACGGCAAGGTACAGAACGATATATATTCCTATATGGTCGCTTGTGGAACGGGTGCCGTAATAACCGTAATCAGAATAGTATCTTGCAAGTGTCATAAATAAACTCATTGTATACATAGCTTTCTCCTTATCCGAGGATCTCTCCCTCAGCGAGCTTCCTGCCCCTGAGGAAATCCTCTGTAGACATACGTTTTTTGCCCTCGGGCTGGACCTCGCGGAAAACTACCGCACGTCCGTCCCCGCATTTTACCGCAAACCTCTTTGTATCCACAACGGCGCCGTTTACGGCTCCGTCATACACGCCCTCAGCTATCTCGGACCTGAACACCTTTATCCGCTTGCCGCCGAGCATTGCAAAGCCCGTAACGCCGCGTATAGTGTTGTGTACCTCCGCCGCAGACTTTGAGAAGTCGAGAGCGCTCATCTCCTTGCGTATCATGGGAGAATAGCAGCTCAGGCTATCGTCCTGCACCACGGGCTTTAACGCGCCCTTTCCGATAGCTTCTATAGTCTCCGCAAGAACTTCGCCGCCCATAGCGGAAAGCCTTGCATAGAGCTCCTCATAGGTCTCATTCTCGCCTATTTCCGTAGCTCTCTTTATGAGCATATCGCCTGTGTCAAGTCCCTCGCTCATCTGCATGGAGGTAACGCCCGTTTCCTTTTCGCCGTTGAGAAGCACCCAGTTTATGGGAGCCGCTCCCCTGTACTTCGGCAGGAGCGAAGCGTGGATATTGATACAGCCGTATTTCGGCAGCTCCAGTATCTCCTTTGGGAGTATCTGTCCGTAGGCCGTTACTACTATCAGCTCGGGAGCTGTATCGCGGAGTATCCTCATTGACTCCTCTGCGTCCTCGCCCTTTCTCAGGGACAGAGGCTGATAAACGGGTATCCCGTATTCCTCCGCCGCAGCCTTTACGGGAGTGGGTATCATTTTATAGCCCCTGCCCTTGGGCTTGTCGGGCTGAGTGAATACCGCAGCCACCTCATGTCCGCTCTCCGCAAGGGTGCGCAGACAGGGTACCGCAAACTCGGGAGTGCCCATAAATACTGTCTTCATTGCTTATTCTCCTCGGGTACGAAGAACTCCTCAACTATCTCGGTGAACACATGACCGTCCAGGTGGTCGTTCTCATGGCAGGTGCACTGAGCGCCCAGCTCTGTGAAATCCCGCTCGAACCAGTTGCCGTTCCTGTCCTGAGCCTTCAGATGACAGCTCATGGGACGGGTAACGTAACCCCACACATTCGGGCATGAAAGGCAGCCCTCCTGTACTCTCTGCTTACCTGTTTTCTTTGTTACCTCGGGGTTTATCGCCTCGATGACGCCGTCCTCGAGATGCATGATGAATATCCTGCGGCATACGCCTATCTGAGGAGCCGCAAGGCCTACTCCCTCAGCCTTGTTGAGGGTATCGTGCATATCGTCAAGGAGAAGCGCGAGCTTTTCGTCGAATTTCTCCACGGGCTTGCAGACCTTGTGGAGCATTTCGTCCTTATCCGTTAAAATCCTTCTGAGTGCCATATTTATCTATCCTTTTCCGTTATACGCCCACATCGCCGTTCATATCGGCATAAAGGGCGACGTCTTTCATTTCCTTGAGCTTTGCCGACTGAGTGAGGATACCGCTTATAAAGCTCCTCATACCGGCATTGTTCTTGCATTTCATTATTATCCTGTAGCGGTACCTGCCGTTTATCCTGCCGTAGGAGCAGCGGACCGGTCCCAGCACACGCACGGGAGTAGCAGGCTGAAGCTCCTTCAGTCTCCCGTTCATAAGGCCTATGACCGCCTCCGCACCCAGCCTTGCGGTGATCTCCTCATCGGCCGAGAAGCAGAATATGCACATATCGCATACGGGCGGGAATATCATTGCACGGCGGATCGCTATCTCCTCGTTGTAGAAGCCCTTGTAGTCCTGAGCCGCCGCAAGATTCATTATATAGTGCTCGGGGATAAAGGTCTGGAGCACGGCTCTGCCGCGGCTGCCGCCCCGTCCGCCCCTTCCCACCACCTGAGTGATGAGGGAGAAGGTGCGCTCATAGCTGCGGAAATCCCCCGCATACAGCGCCTTGTCCACAGACATGACTCCCACCAGCGTAACGTTGGGGAAATCCAGTCCCTTGCCTATCATCTGAGTACCTATCATTATGTCGTATTTCCCGTCGCGGAAGTCCGTGAAGCTCTTTTCGTAGGAGTACCGCGAGAAGGTGGTATCCGCGTCCATGCGGAGCACCCTTGCCGTCGGGAAGAACGCCGAGAGCTCCTCCTCCAGCTTCTGCGTGCCGAAGCCCATGTTCTTCAGGTGCTTCGAGCCGCACTGCGGGCAGCTTTCCACGGGGTCGCTGACATAGCCGCAGTAATGGCACATCAGCTTGTTGTTTTTCTTGTGGTAGGTCAGCGGAACGGAGCATTTGGGGCAGTACACGGGCTGATAGCAGTCGCAGCAGCTTATGATGGTGTGATAGCCTCTCCTGTTCAGCAGCAGTATGGACTGCTCGCCGTTTTTCAGGTTCAGGCTTATCTCCTCCGCCAGTCTGCGGCTGAACTCCGTACGGTTCCCCGCCTCGCGCTCAATATTCATATCTATCATGCTGACCTCGGGCAGAGGCGCATTCCTGTACCGCTCCTTCATCTCGAGAAGTCTGTACGCTCCCCTTTCGGCGAGGTAGTAGCTCTCTATGGAAGGCGTTGCCGAAGCAAGGAGAAGTGCGGAGCCGTGATACCCGCAGCGCTGCTTGGCAATGTCGTGAGCGTAATATCTCGGAGAGCTGTCCGACTTATAGGAGCGCTCGCCCTCCTCATCTATGATGATGAGTCCTATATTGCTCAGCGGGGCGAAAACGGCGCTTCTCGTACCGATGACGATGTCCGCGTCCCCGCGCTTTATCCTCTTGTATTCATCGAGTCTCTGGCCAAGGGAAAGACCGCTGTGGATAACAGCCACCCTCTCTCCGAACAGAGACCTGAACCGCTTCAGTATCTGCGGTGTGAGTCCTATCTCGGGAATGAGCAGCATAGCCTGCCGCCCCATTTCCACCGTGTCGTATATGAGCTTTTCAAAGACGGAGGTCTTTCCGCTTCCCGTTACTCCGTGAAGGAGGAACACCGCGGGTCTCCCCGACACAAGCTGCTCATATACCGCGTCCCGTGCCCTCTGCTGTTCTGCGGAAAGGACTATATCAGCGGGACTTACCCTTTCGTCCGAAAGGTCCTCCACCCTGCGCAGCAGCTCCGCCTCGTATTCCTCGGCCGCACCGTTTGCGCAAAGGCGCTTTATCACGGATTCCGTAACGCCGCACATATATGCAGCCTCCCTTACTGCCGCAGCTCCGGTCTCCGAAAGGAAGTCCGCAACCTGCCTCTGCTTGGGAGTGAGCCTGAAATCCGATGGATCGTTGATATACCTGTCCGAAAGGCGCAACATCCTGACAGCCGCGTCGCCTACAGCCTGCCTGAACACGTTGTCCGAGTCAAGGGCTCCCGCATCGCAGAGCTCGTCGGGCAGCCGCCTGCCGTTTTCGATGATATGCTTTTCGATGAGCTCGTTAAGCTCCCTGTTTCCTTCCCTGTTCCCTTCCCTGTTCCCTTCCGTAACGGACAGTTCCTGAAGAAGGGCAGCCGCTGCGGGGGTAAGGGACTCCGTATCCGTGAAATTCTTAACAAGCCTGAATGTCTCTTTTGCGCTCACACTCATAGCGGGCGGGAGCATTGTCTTTACCGCGTCGAAATAGGTGCAGAAGGTATTCTCCCGCATATACAGCGCGAGCTTCAGGAGCTCATCAGATATTACGGGCTCCTCATCCACAAGGGATACAAGGGACTTCAGTCCCGCCGCATCGCCCCCAGACAGCTTCATGACCACACCTATCCTGCGCTTGTTGCCCCTGCCGAAGGGGACCAGCACCCGGCAGCCGCAGGCGATCCTCGCCGCAAGCCTTTCGGGAACAGCATAGCTGAACAGCATATCAAAGGAATAGGCTGTCCCGCTTACTGCGGTCTCCGCAATGAGGGACATTATTCGCTTGCTGCGGGAGCTGCGCTCACTATCTTGCACTTGCCGCTTGCAAGCTCCTCAACAGCAGTCTTTACGGGCTTCTCCTCGAGGGTCTCGCCGTTCTCGTAAAGCTCCTCCGAGATCTGTCTTGCACGCTTCGCAACAGCGATAACGAGGGAGTAGCAGCTCTCGTTCTTTGTGATGATCTGATTAACTGCGGGTCTAAGCATTTTTAAGCACCTCTTCTATAATATTCCCCATGAAGTCCGTTTTAAGCTGTTCCGCACGTATCACCGCGAAGAAATCGCTCACCGCGTCCTCAAGGGCGTCATTGACAATGATATAATCGTATTTTTCCGCCTGTGAAAGCTCCCATGCAGCCTTTGAAACGCGCTCCTCTATGACCTCGTCGGTCTCGGTGCCGCGCTTTTTGAGCCTGCGTCTGAGCTCGCTCACGGAGGGCGGGACAATGAATACAAAAACTGCGTCGGGACGCTTCTCACGTATCTTCATAGCGCCCTGAGGCTCTATCTCGAGGATAACGTTGAGTCCCTGCTCCAGTCTGCCGTCCACCTCGCTGACAAGGGTGCCGTAAAGGTTCTGGCAGTATTCGGCATATTCTATGAATTTTCCGTTGGAAATACGCTGCTCGAAGTCCTCGCGGGCAAGGAAGTGATAATTCACTCCGTCCTGCTCGCCCTCACGGGGAGCTCTCGTGGTAGCGGATACCGACAGGGCGAAGCGCTCGTCCTTAAGTATCTCCGCCAGCATCGTACCCTTTCCGCAGCCCGAGGGTGCGGAAAAAACTATAAGACGTCCTTTATTCATCGCTTTCAGCTCCTCCGGATCCGTTTATTCTTGCTGCAAGAGTCTCTGTGATGAGGGAGGACAGTATCACATGGCCGCTGTCCATTATCATCACGGCTCTTGTTTTTCTTCCGTAGGTGGCGTCAATAGCTCTTCCCTCGTCGCGCGCCTCCTGAACAAGGCGCTTTATGGGCGCTGATTCGGGGCTGACGATGGTAACTATCCTCTCCGCCGACACCATATTTCCGTAACCGATATTTATAAGCTTCATAGGGCGTCACTCTATATTCTGTATCTGCTCGCGGATCTTCTCGATCTCTGCCTTCATATCCACCACGACCTTGGTGATATTGAGGTCCTGAGCCTTCGAGCCTATGGTATTTACCTCGCGGTTCATCTCCTGAACGATGAAGTCCAGCTTTCTGCCCACAGCCTCCTCGCTTTCCAGCATATTTCTCAGCTGGGCGATATGGCTCCTGAGGCGGACAGTCTCCTCGTCCACGGCTATCTTTTCCGCGAACACGGCAGCCTCCGTAAGGACGCGCTGCTCGTCTATGTCCTTGCCCTCAAGTACCTCCGTGAGCTTCTTGTAGAGCCTGCTCCTGTAATTCTCCACAGTAAGGGGAGAGAGCTCCTCCACCTTTGCCACCATGGCAAGAATGCCCTCGGCCTTTTCGTTGACGTCGGCCTTGAGCCTTTCGCCCTCCACCTTGCGCATCTCCACGAATCTTTCCACGGCCTCGGAGGCGACCCTTGAAACGTCCTCCCATACCTGCTCCTCGTCATCGGGAGTTTTCTGGATATTGAAAATATCGGGAAGCTTTATGAGCTTTGAAAGGGTGAGATCGTCCTCCAGACCCAGCTCATCGGCCACGCTCCTCAGAGCGTTCACATAGCCCTCGGCAGCGCCCTTGTTGAGAGCGATCTCGGTATCTCTTCCCTCGATATTGTTTATGGTGACAGATACCTCCACCTTGCCGCGGGAAATGCCCGTTTTCAGCAAAGCCTTGAGCTTTTCGTCGATATAGCTGTATGTTCTCGGAACTCTTGACGAGTATTCGTAATATCTATGATTAACGGAGCGAATCTCCACGAGTATATCCCGACCGTTAAGAATCTGCTGCGCTCTTCCGTAGCCTGTCATACTTCTAAGCACCTTATCGCCTGCTTTCCTATATATTTTTTCGCATAGATATGCTATTCTAATATTATACCATTATTTAAGGAGAAATGCAAGTATTTTTCGCAAAATGCAGCGCATAAAAACAGTTTTCGGACAATATCCGGCGGCTGTCGGGCGGAAATCCCCGCTGCGAACGCATTTTCGGCAATTTCTGAACTTTTTGTAAACTGTTTCCGTACTGCGGCAAAATGTCCGGAGCGGAAGTCTCTCCTGCTCCCGCTATGAACCCAGAGAACCCCTTTTTGCACACAGGGACAAAAAAAGCTGCACGACTGTTGCCGTGCAGCTTAGTGTTATTTTACCACTTGTTATTACTTAGTAGGATCAAGAGTTGAGATCTTACCAAGGAGGAAGGACTGGATACGTGCAGCGTCAGCTGAAGTTACGCCGTTCGGGTAACCGTCAACGTCTGCATTAGCCTTGCCCTGCTCAGTGATGTGATGTGAATCAGAACCGCTGAGACCATACTTGTTGGGGTTGGAGATGGACTGCA
>JAFWSI010000030.1 GCA_017519415.1 Ruminococcus sp. | reverse complement strand
CTTTGCGGCATACTCGCCGTCGGGGAGAGGATCATTGATAAGCTCATCGTAGGTCTTGGTCATCTCAAAGGTCGCTGTGTCCGAGGCAAACTGATTGCCGAAAATATCGGTCACTACAAAGTAGTACTGATATGTCTTTTCCGAAAGCGGCAGCTCGGCGATCTCAGGCTCTTCATCTCCGAGAACGAATTCCTCGCCGAATACTGTTACGAGCTTGCCGTTCTCATCCATAGTGATACCCTCGGCGACCTGTATTTTATCATCCGGTTTGAGACTGAATATCTCCTTGGACGGGATGCCGTTTTCATCGTAGCCACCCCAGAGGCCGCCGGGAAGATAATGACCGCCGTTGAATTCCTCTTTGTTCCAGATGAAGCTGAAACGGTAGTCCCTTATTTCGCCGTTGACCTTGACCGGCGTACTGAAGGTTATGTAGCTGTCGTTGCCGACGATGGTCTTATAGAACATAGGGTGTCCGTTCAGCGCAAGGGTTATCCCGCGGAAGTTGGTCTTGAAATTCAGATTTTCCCAATCCTTGTGGATATCGTTGTCGGCGGCTATTGCTGTCTGCTTGCCGTTTTCGTCAACAGTCATCAGCACATAGTTGATGTTTCCGGCATATCTGCTGCTCTCGGGAGTGAGAGATACCTGGAAAGCGCCGTCTTCCGCGATCGAGCCCCTGTCGGCAAATTCGACAGTGGTCTCGGGGATGTTGAGATAGATGCTCTTGAGGATCTCGTTGTAGGGCTCGTTGATGTCAAGCGCCAGATAAGTATCTATCTCCTGCGCATTGTAAACGAAGGGACAATAGAAGGAAACTCCGTTGTTGTTTCTGTCGCCGCAGTTTGCATAGTAGACCACAAATTCATTGCTCACTGCTGCGATCAGATCAACAGTGACGTCGTTTATAACACCGAGGCAGAGAATGAGATCCACCAGATCGAGCATATTTGAGTAGCCGCTCTCAAGAGAGTTTCCGCCGAAATGCTCACAGTCTCTCATGGCGTTGATGAAGCCGGCATCCTTTTTCTCGCTGGCGTAGTTCTGCTCTTCGCCAAATTTCATAACGGCATTGAAGGTGTCGATGACAAGATCTGTCTTGTTCAGGTCAAATACCGAAAGCGTTGAGAGAAAATCGTTCTTGTTCTTGCTTCTGCACCGCTCGACGAAATCATCGACGATGATCTTGCCGGTCTCCTTGGCATCTGGCTGCTTGGAGAAGGTCTCGGCAACGGTCTTCAACCCCCAGCCGCAGGAGGGCTCGATGTCCTGAGAGGCTATCATATAATCGGCGTAGTCCTTGACGGAAATGGCTGTCTCGAAGGTAGCCATAAGGCAGGCATCAAAGCCAAGGATATCATACTTGCTTTTCAGGTCTGCTTTGCTGAAAGCCTCGTTAAGCTCGGTGAGGGTCAGCGGGTCATAGCTATAGATCTCGTCGAAGCAGACGCCTCTTGCCGAACCTGCACCGTGATCCCACAGGATCATCATATTGCGCTCCGAGCGGTAATTCGTATCGCACCAGGAGGCAAAGTCGGCAAGGGTGGCGGCATCGCCCATATTCTTGTTCTCCGACAGGCTCTCGATAAGCTTCAGCTCGCCGTTTTTGACCTCATATCGCTGGGAGACCTCGGGGCTGATGTCGAAATTCCGCCATTTCTTCGCGCCGCCCGTCTGGATAATGATATTCATATCATCGGGCACCTCGGCGGTAAGAAGCTCCTTGATGGCAATGGTAGCGATGCTTTGCTTGGTCTCGAGGTCGGAACCGCAGAGATAGATGAACAGCGAGGTGCTGCCCTTGGCGGGCTCCGGATCGGGTTCGCTTTCGGTTTCGCTCTCAGCCTCGGAAGAAGCCGTGCTGCTCACGGCAGTGACTGTACTGCTGCTGTCGGGCGCGCTGCCGGAGCTGCTGTCATCGCTGCTGCATCCGCAGGCGGGCAAAGCCACTGCAGCGCATAAGATGTATGTTAATAATCTTTTGAACATATCCCTCACCTCGGTTTTCGGATCAACGTGGATGTGGTTATATTATATCACACGGAGCAATAGTTGTCAACAAACCGCCTTGATGGCAGACAATGACGATCCGCCGCTATGCGGTTTGCAATACAAATATTTCAACTTATACAGGGAGGAATAATATATGACTGTATCAAAAAGGAAGACTTTAAAGGTGCTTATGGCAGGGCTGTTGTGCTCGGCGGCCTTTACCGCTCTGACGATAACGGCGTCTGCGGAAACTTATACCGGAACCTGCGGAACGAATGTCGAATGGAAGTATGATGAATCGACCGAGATCCTCACTTTTTCAGTAGCAGACGGAGTCGACACCGCAGCTATGGGGGATGCCGGTGCTGATGCATACGGATATTACGGCTATATGAAAAAAGCAAAGACCGTTGTGTTTGAAGAAGGGATAACCTATATCGGCAAAGAAGCGTTTTATAATACCAATTTCGATTATGGTGATCCCAAGACCGAACTGACTGAGGTCATAATGGCAGACACGGTAACATCTATCGGTGACAGGGCATTCGGGTACTGCGCGAAACTCAGGACCGTTGATTTTTCCGATCATCTTGTATCTATCGGAGAAGGCGCTTTTGCCAACTGTTTTTCTTTAGGCACCGAAACAGTAGATCTTGACCTGCCCGATTCTGTTACAACGATCGGAGCCAATGCATTTTATTTCGGCTCACGGATCAAGAACGTGAAATTCCCGGCTAAGCTGAAAACCATCGGGAATTCTGCTTTTGAGAGCTGTTCTGTATTGACTGCCGCCGACTTTTCGGGAACAAAGCTCGAAACGATAGGCGAAGAGGCTTTTAATATGTGTTCGAAGCTTGAGACCCTGATCCTTCCTTCCACGGTGAAAAGTATAGCCGGGGGAGAGAATGATATAGGCAATGCCTTTAAGTACTGCATCGGTCTTACGACGATATACTGCTATGCCGACCCTTCCGCACCGCTGATCTGGAAGGATGCTCAAAGTGATGATTTTAAAACACCTGCCGGGTCACATAAGACTGTCTGCTATGTTCCTTATGTGTATCTCGATACCTACAGGACCGCTTTTTCCGGTGTCAATGTCACATTTGAAACTCTCGAACTCGACGCGGAGCTTTACGGCTATACCCTCAGCCTTGACGGAGATATCGGCGTAAACTTCTATATGGCGCTGTCGGATGATCTGAAAAACAACGCCGATGCCTATATGGAATTCACCGTCCCCAACGGCAGCAAGACCGAGAAACAGACGGTCAAGGTCGCGGACGTCGTGAACAACGCCGCAAAGCAAATAACAACAACCGACGGAAAGATCTACTATCAGTTCAAGTGCCGTGTTTCCGCAAAGGATATTGCATCAACGATCACCGCTCAGATGAAGCTGAATGAAAGCGAAAACATCGGAAGCAGCTACAGCTATTCCGTCAAGGAATATGCGGAATATCTGCTTTCACACGCTAATGCAAGCGGAACAGCGATCCAGAAACAATACGCTAAAGCTTCCGCTCTCGTCAAGTCAATGCTAAATTACGGTGCAGCTGCACAGACCTATTTCGGTACTGACGGCGTCGGGCTGGCTAATTCAAGCCTTTCCGATGATGAACAGGCGGCCGTTGCAAGCGCAGAGATCCCGGAAAGCGGCTTTGCCGTGAACGACCTTCCGAGCGGCGCGACCTTTGAGGGCGCAACGCTCTCGCTCAGATCCGAGACTACGCTTTCGTTTTACTTCAAAGGCCTTGATGACAGTACGGAGTTCAGCTGCACAGGCTATACGGTTGAGAAAGAAGTGAGCGGACAGTATGTTATCGCCCGCATCAGAGGCATCAAAGCCAAAAGGATCGGAGAAGGCTTCACCGTTTCATTCGGAGACAGCACCGTGACCTACAGCCCGATGACCTATTGCTACAATGTCGTAACTGACACCGATAATCAGTACAGCGACGGTCTTAAAAATGTCTGCCGTGCGTTGTATCTTTACTCGCAGAAGGCCGCTTCGTATTTCGGTAATTGAGAGGAGAGAGCATGAAAAAATACATAATAATCGCAGTATTATCTGCTCTGCTGCTTGCCGGCTGCAATGACGATGAAAGCAGCTCACTATCAGAAAGCAAAGTATCAGACAGCGGAAGCTCGTCTGTAGCTGCGGTGCAGGGTGATGATGCTTCTTCGGATTCCGACGGCTCACAGGATCAGGATGCTTCGGCATCAGAGGATGACGGCAGTTCGTCTGCGGGATCTTCGTCCGGACAGGATGCTTCGTCGGAAAAGCAGTCAGCCGATACGTCCGAAAGCTCTCCGGAGCAAAAGGGCGGTGCTTCCTCAACTGAAAGCGGAAGTCATGCAGGCAGTCAGGATCAGTCAAAACCGCAGACCTCCGGCACAGATCAGAGCTCTGCTGCCGAAAGCCCGTCATCTAAGAAGGACAGCTCTTCGTCATCAAGCAGTCAGAAGCAGAATGAATCACAGAAGGATCAGTCCTCGTCAGGTTCAGGCAAAAGCTCTGCTGCGGACACTTCAAGTTCAAAGCCCGATGACAGCAGCACGGTTCCTGACAATCATACAGCGAATTCAGATGAACTTGAGCTGCCGCTTGTTCCGGTTTGATGACAGAAAGACAATAGGAGTGATATTATGAAAAAAGCAAAAAGGATCATTGTTTCTGCATTGACGGCGTTTGCACTTATGGCGCAGATGTGTCCTCCTGTAAGTGCGGCACAGGCTGTGACATACAAAAAATACAGCTGGAACGGTTCTGCTCTCGAGACCGAGGATGTTACCGTTACAAACTATACGACTCTGACATGGGGCGATCGTGAGCTGACAGAAGGCACCTACGTTGTTTCCGACAACAACTTAGTGTTATCCGGCCGTCTCAATGTCGTAAAGGGTGCAGTCGTAAATCTTGTCGTTCCGGAGGGGAAGACCCTTACCTGCAAAGAGGGCATCAGCTGCGGCTATGACAAGAACAACAAATACGGCACGCTGAACATCTACGGCACCGGCAAGATCGTGACGACAGGTAAGGGGAATGCTGCCGGCATCGGCGGAGATAACGATGAGACAAACGGTTATATCACCGTTCACGGTACAGAGATCGAAGCCACAGGCGGCAAGCACGCCGCAGGCATCGGCGGCGGTGAAGGCGGCAAGGATCCGAACGAGAATTCGCCCACGATCAAAATATATGACGGAAAGATCACCGCAACAGGCGGTATCGACGGCGCAGGCATCGGCGGCGGCGATGAGCAGCCGGGCGCACGCACCTACATCTACGGCGGCGATATAACTGCAAGCAGCAAAAAGCACGGTGCAGGCATCGGCGGCGGCGACGAGGAAGGCACCTACGGCGTATGGATATACGGCGGAAAGATTACCGCAACAGGCGGTGACCACGGCGCAGGCATCGGTGCCGGCGAAGAAGGCGGCAGTATGCGCAGCGGAGATAACGGCGGCGTCAATATCCTCGGCGGAAATGTCACTGCAAAAGGCGGCGACGGAGGTGCAGGCATCGGCGACGGCTGGGGCCAGAATGTGAGCGGAGAGATAAAGATCTCGGGAGATGCCACAAAGCTTAACGTCACCGGCGGTTATAACGGTGCAGGCATCGGCTCGGGAGGCTGTAATAACAGCTGGAAAAAAGGCGATATGAAAGCAAGGATCGAGATCAACTGCGGTCCTGACAGTGATATCTCCATAATATCAGGAGTACAAGGTGCAGGTATCGGTGCAGGAGAAGGCGGAAATGTAAGCGAAGATGTCTATATCAACGGCGGCAATATCAAGATCAAAGGATATTACGGAGGAGCCGGCATCGGCGGAGGATGCGAAGCAGGGCAATTCTTTGTCGGAGGCGAAGGCGGAACAGTCTATATCGGCGGCGGAGATCTGACGATCCACGTATGTGATTACGATTCAAAAGCAGAAGCTATAGGCAGCGGAGCCAACGATTATGTCAGCGGCACAGTATATATTGCGGCTGATAATAATAAAACACAGAAGTATATGCGTGTTTCTTATAATAAAGATAATGATAATTTCTTTTCGCTCCCTGCCGCACCTAACGCTACTGCCAAAGCAGGCGACCGTACAAGTAAATGCCATTCAAACTGCTCGCTGTTCATCACAGAATGTCCTCACACCGATCATAACGGTAACAGCGGACTGACCTATACGATCAACAAAGACGGAACGCATACAGTAAAATGTAAATACTGCGGTTATAAAGATACGGTCGAACATACAGGCTCGGACTGCGAATGCGGTTATTCAGACCCTACTTTAAAAGAGGTAACGCTGAATGCGTTTGGAATTCAAGTATTCACAATTGCACAGGGAAAAAGCTTCACCCTTCCGTACAGCCCGAATGAGCTCGTAAACGGAGATCTTCCTACAGACCCCTACTATCAGGTAAAGGGCTGGAGACTGTCAGGTGATAACACAGACAAATTATATGAAGCCGGCAGCGATGTGACCGTTGATTCGGATATGGAATTCACTGTTGTAACAGAGCCGGTATTCATAATCAAAACAGCCGAAAACGTCGGAGCTGATAAGGACAAGGCAAAAGCGGGCGATAAAATTAATATCGCCGTTGAACCTCAGTTCGGGTACAGCATAAGCAGGGTCTATTATCAGTATATAACTAAAAACGATTTTGAAGGTGACGACTTCGTTATTGACACCTTCGACCCTGTTGAGATACCTGCCGGTGAGGACGGTAAATATCAGCTGACAATGCCCTCTGTTATGCCTGAATATGCCAACGGCATCAAGATCTCGGCAGAATTCACTAAAGATGAAAACTGCGTATATATTTCCGAAGGCATATCAAACGGAACTGTCACCATCGACGGTGTTGATCCCGTTGACGGTAAAACACCTCCGACAGCGTTCCTGAAGGATGCGACAGTCACCCTCATCGTAACGCCTGACGTAGACTATCATCTGAGCGAGCTCCGGTGCATAACTGCAAGCGACACCGCGGTCGAGCTTACAAAGACGGGTGAAACGGCCACGGCCGTCACCTACACCTTTACAATGCCCGATGAGAGCGTGACAGTCTCGGCGGAGTTTGAGGAGAATGACCTCGACTACAGCTATATCAGCGGAGCAAGCCTTTCGCTGAAGGGCGATATCGGCGTGAACATTTATATCAAGCCTGCTGTCGGTATTGAAAACAGCGCGTATGTTACAGTCAGAAGATCTTTTGACACAACGTCAGAGAAAAAATATATCCGCAAACTGCCGTATGATCCGGATAACGGATACAAGATAACCAGCCAGTTCAGCGCACAGCAGATGGGCGAATCGGTAGAGATCCGTTTGTTCAACGAAGTTTTAAACGATGCTAATGAAGAACAGGCTGTGGAGCTGACCGTTCGCGGCTCTGACAGAACAACAGAATATTACGGTAACAAAAGTTTTACCTACAGCCCGACGAATTATTTTGCGACAGTTAAGAGCAACACCATCTTTAATGATCCTGAAAAGCAGGCAAAGCTGGAAAACCTCTGCACCGCTATGGAGACCTACGGTGAGTATGCAAGAAACTATTTCGGGGACAAGTATAAAGTTGTCGGCACAGCCTCGGATGTCAGCAGTGTAACAGCAGCTGCGATCCCTCATGGAAGTACGGCCGAACTACTGCCTGACGGCGTAACCTTTATTGGCACAACGCTCTCGCTCAAGTCGGAGACTACGCTTTCGTTCTATTTCACGGGAGATCTTGGAAATACAAGCTTCAGCTGCTACACAGAAGTTTCTGAAGTTTATGATTCCAACTACTGGAACGGCAAGCTGTTTTTCAAAGTTGAGACAACAAAGAGCGGTGAATACACGATCGTGCGTGTAAGGGGTATAAATGCAAAACACCTCGGAAACAGATTTACGTTAATGTGGGGAAACTACGCAGTGACCTACAGCCCCATGAACTACTGCTATAACGTTCTGAATGATCCGAACTCCGACGAGAAGCTCGTTAACGTCTGCAAGGCGCTGTATCTGTACTGGCAGGCGGCGGATACCTACTTTGGTTAAAGGAGAGTAATGAATATGAAGAAAGAAGAATATCCCGCTCTTGAATTGGAGATCATCAAGTTCGATACTGAGGACGTTATCCTGACAAGCGACTGTATCGTTGATGAAGACGACGAAACCGCGTTTGTTCCCAATCCGAAGCCATGATCCGAACGGCAGGGCAGTAAAGGCTGTCCTGCCGTTAAACAGAAGTTCTGACAGCTTACCTGATAACAGGAGTGAATAACATGAAAAAAGCAAAAAGGATGATAGCTGTTCGTGCCGGATATGTAAATCAAAGCCTTGTGGCTAACGTGTGAATTATATGTGTGTTGGCAGAGCCGACGAAGTATAAAAAAGGTGGCACGTTCAATATTCGATTGTATCGGGAGCCGTTGTCCAGGCTCTCTATTTTATATTATATCACAGAAACATTTGTTTGTAAATAGGCGTATATGTTCTTTTCTGAATATGGTAGAATTGCACAAATGACTTAGGGGGTATCATATATATGGTGACGAAAATCCGGACAGCAAGGAGCATTTACAGAATACACAGACAGTATTTTTCAGGCAGCAAAAACGCCCGCACATCAGTACGGGCGCAATATAGAAGTATCTGATCTCACGGTACGCTGCCTTAGCTCAGCAGTTCCTTTATCGTTTTCATTATCGCCGGAATATCATACGGCTTAGCAAGATGTCCGTTCATACCCACATCCATAGCTGCTCCCCGATCCTCTTCAAAGGCGTTTGCCGTGACTGCTACGATAGGTATCCGGGCTTTCTCCTTCTCTTCAAGAGCACGGATCTGTCTTGTGGCTTCATATCCGTCCATTTTCGGCATCTGGATATCCATAAGTATAATATCATAGTGACCTGCCGGAGCAGATCTCATTTTCTCCACAGCCGTCGTTCCGTCGTCTGCAATATCTACGGAAAACCCTGCATTTGTCAGGATGTTTTCAGCAAGTATCTGATTGAGCTCGTTGTCTTCTGCCAGCAGAACACGTTTCCCCGAAAAATCAGGCGCAGCTGAAATATCATCCTCTTTCTCAGGCTGTATGTCCTGTGTCTCCGAAAACGGCTGTGACAGCACATTCCTCAGCTCGGACATGAACAGAGGCTTTGAACAGAAGGCTGTCACGCCTGCGGCTTTGGCTTCTTTTTCAATATCTGCCCAGTCGTAGGCTGTCAGTATTATTATCGGAGCACTTTCTCCGATGACTTTGCGGATCCTGCGCACAGTTTCAATACCGTTCAGATCGGGCAGCATCCAGTCGATGATGTATACCCGGAATCCTTCGGCGTGGTCGAGGGCATCCTTTGCGCGTATGACCGCTTCTTTTCCGTAATTTGTCCAGTCGGGCCGCATACCGATCTCGCGCAGCATAGAGCAGACGGACAGACAGGTATCGGTATCATCGTCAGCAACAAGTGCCCGCAGACCCTGCAGCTCCGGCAGCGGTTCATATTTTGTTGATACGCTGCTGATCCTGCACGGGAGCTCAACTGTAAATTCGCTCCCCTTGCCTTCCTTTGAATCGACAGTGATGACACCGCCCATCATATCAATGATGTTCTTGGCGATTGCCATGCCCAGACCTGTTCCCTGTATGCCGCTGACAGTGCTGGTCTTTTCACGGGTGAAGGCTTCAAATATCGTTTTCCGGAATTCCTCGCTCATACCGATACCGTTGTCCTTGATGCGGAATTCAAAATTAGCTATCCCTTCAGCGGGCGAGGGTTTCTCGATGACCCGAAAGCTGATCGTCCCTCCCGCAGGAGTAAACTTGATGGCATTGGACAGTATATTGAGCAGTACCTGATTGAGCCGAAGCTTATCCGTTATCACGTCCTCGTGTTTCACATCCTGTGTGTCAATAAAAAGATCCAACTGCTTTGATGTGATATTGGACTGGATGATCGTCCTCAGGTCATGGATCACGTCGGGAAGATGCACTTCCGTTTCTTCGATAGTGACTTTCCCGCTTTCAATGCGGCTCATATCCAGCACATCATTTATGAGCGATAAAAGGTGCTGGCTGGATACGGATATTTTCCCGAGATAATCCTGCACCTGTTCTTTGTTGTCAATATTGGAGGCTGCCAGCGCCGTGAAGCCCACAATGGCATTCATAGGTGTGCGGATATCATGAGACATATTGTTCAGAAAAGCAGTTTTAGCACGGCTTGCGTGTTCTGCGGCAATAAGCGCATCCGACAAAGCCTTCTGACTTTCCGCAAGCTCTCTGTTCTTTGCTTCAAGTTCCTTACGTGCTGTTTCTTTTTCTTCGACCTCCTTCTTTTTTCGCCGCACGGCACGGAAAAGCAGAAATACGACAACTGCGGCAATGATAAGAATAACGGTTCCCACCATCGCCATGTGATCCCTCAGCGAATCCCAAAAGCTGTAGGAATACAGTCCGCCGGTATACCGGTATGAAATGCTCTGTGTGTAATCATCTCCCAGTACATTGATCCCTCGGTTGAGAAGCTTCAAAAGACCTTCGTTGCCGATCTTTACGCCGAAGCATCTTGAATCGCTGTAACTCGTCTGACGATGAGACAGATCATCGTATTCTTCGTTGCGCAGGATATCGTTTGCCCGAAGACCGTTCAAGGTCACGCAGCCCTCTTTCCCGTCGAGCAAAGCTTCAAGGCATTCCTCGCTTGACGGATAAAAGGTGATCTCCGCATCGGGATAATTCGTTTTCACGAAATAGTACTGCATCCGGTTGTTTTCGTTTACGGCAAAATGCTTGGTGGTTTCTTCAGTGAATTCACCTTTATATACCAGCTCCGCAGGGGAGGAAGAGACAGGATTGGACAGATAGATGCCGCTCTCTTCGGAGTAATACAGCCCTCCGCCCACAGGGAAAGCCACGTCGGTCTCGCCGGAGTTGACTGCGGCGATCATATCATCGTAATTCTTATATCCGCAGTATGTCACAGTTATATCCTGCATTCCCAGCGTCTTCAGAAAAGCAGGGACGATGTCTTTGACGGTACCGGTCACTTCACCCTGATCGTCCTTGTCACTGTAGGGCAGATAATTCTCCAGATATCCGATACGGAGAGATGTATGAGTGTTCATCCACTCCCGCTCGGCCTGCGAGAACGCTCTTGCGGTAACGCTGACAGAATAGTATTTGGCTTTCAGCAAATTCAGATAATTGGGTTCTTCGGCAGCCAGCAGCGTCTGAGCGGAATTCAATTCAGTCAAAAGGTCCTGCCGACCTTTGTTTACGCACAGATAATAATCTGACGTGCCGAAAACGGTCAGAACTTCCGAATGCTCTCTGCCGTGGGCACCGTCGCTCTCTGCGGCAAGCACATCAACTTCATGTGAATCGAAGGCACTGAACAGCTGTGTATAGTCAGAATACTTAACAACATCCGCGTCTATATGATTGTTATCGAGATAACTGTTCAGAGTACCTACCATTGCGCTGTCCAGTACGCCGATCTTTCTGCCGTTAAGAGTATCGGCATCCGCAGTGATATTTATATCCTCGTCGTGCTTGACAAGGTAATAAGACTCGTTTCCCATTTCGGCATCGGGATAACCGATCAGCTCAGCCCGGTCCTCGCGCCAAGCGAGCCCTGCCAACAGGTCTATCTTGCCGTCGATAAGCATCTGATAGAGTTCACTGAAATCTCCGTAGACATAATCATATTCCCATCCGGTATATTCCGAGAGCTTTCTGTAGTATTCGTAGGCATAGCCGCTTTTTACTTTGCCATTTCCTGCTCCCTCCTGAAAGATCTCATTCTCATAATATCCGACGCGGACAGTCTTTGTTTCGGTATCGGCATATGCGGAAACAGGAGATCCGGCGAAAAGAAGCATAGCCGCACAGGCAAAGAAAACAATCCTGAGCAGTGAGATTCTGCGGTGAACGTTCTTGATATGTTTCATTACCTTTCCTCCCTGACAGCACAAAAGAATAATATAGCTTCGCCCGAACAGAGGGCGATTCGTTAACGTCGGATGATCCTATTACTATTGTATCACATATTCCGGAAAATGGAATAGTTTACCCTGAAAATTTACAAATTGATCTCAGACGGAGACCGGTCTCAGCTGCTGTGAGAATAAATCTATTGACATTAAGCCGGTAATGGTTTATAATATTATCATAGAATAGTGTTAGCCCTGCGGTGTCTATACTGTCCCATTTCTTAGAAAACAAGATCTGATCATTCAGTTTCGCTTTCCGCCCGCGATCAATACACCTCCGTGGCAGTCTACATTACCGCAACCTGCGCATTTGCGCCATTTGCGGTATGTCATCAACGTTACATCACCCTCAGGTGCTAGTGATCGCAAGGTCGTGTGGGTTCAAGTCCCTTCACCTGCACCACAAAAGCTCGTATTTACGGGCTTTTTCTTTTGCTCTTTTGATTTTCATCCATATAAACAGTTGAGGCAGATGCACAAGGTATAGCTTGTGCGTCTGCCTGTTTTTTACGTATTTTCGTGGTTTAATATGCTTTGGTACTGACGTATTGGGCTAGTGAACGGTGCATCTGACAAGATTTTTGGGGGTCATATTGCATCATTGTACTCTCATATGGTATCATTGAGACATTGATTACCAACCAAGTTTATTTCATCTTTATTCCTTTAGATATTATTTGCAATGCTTTGTTCGGTGCCTCCCTTAATTCAATTAACATCATAAAAGCACCTTCTCCATTTAAATAAGGTGATTCTTCTGACAATTTTTTCGCCGTATAGCCTTCAACACATACAGCATCTTCCGTATAATAGTTACTGTTTGTGATCCAATACTCAAATTCGGTTGCTATATCGGGATGTTTCTCAAATTTAAGAAGCTTTGATTTCAACAGAGGGAGAGGTATATTGTTCTTCTTATAATACTCTTCTATTATTATACTCATCTCAGCGCCTCCGTAATTCTATTAGCAAATGCTCTTGCATCGACCTCAACATACTGATTATAATAGTCCGTAAAGAACAGATATCCGCCCGCAGGAAGTTCCAAAGGCGAAATATAGTTATCGAAATTCACCCTATACATCATATCTTCAAGCGTTTCCGGATGTTCAGCTTTCATATGTTGATAAGCATGCCGAAGCTCGTGTGATATTGTATCAATAAGTTCCTTAGGATCAGTAAAGTATCGTTGATTCAATGTTATGGTGTTGGATTCGTAATTGTAAGAACCGAATTGATTCCCACTGTCTGTTATACGTATTTCAGGGAGCTCTTTCAATCCTAATCCTTCTCCGATTGCTTTCACAAGATCTGATATTGCTTCCCGCATCTCGCTGTAATCTTTGCCGTTCCATTTCATTGCATTGAATTTTTCAAGAGCAGTGCTAATATCTTCCGTTATTTCAAAACGCAAATTGATATCATCTTCAGAACAGTCAAACACATCGGATAAAAGTCTGTCGTATATATCGAACTCTGCTTCGTTATGCGCTTTTTGAAATTCATTCTCCCAAAATGTATCAATCTCTTCGCTCGCTTTTATATCTGCAGGCGAATGCTCAATATTATTTTCAATCGATTCTGAATTTGATATGCCTTCGGTGGTTTCGGATAGTTTGATCATATCTTAGCCTACTTTCCTGCATATTGAGATAAAACAAGACCCATAGTGTTATCTGTAATTGAGTAAGCGGTTTATAATACTTTATCAAGGGTATCTTTTTTCTTAAATATTATATCATCACTTAAGCTATATTTTGCCCAGCTTTTATCTTCAAGAACATATACAATAAGATCGTTGTCATAAGCATCAATAAAAGGGATTATGCCTAACGCTATAAAATCTTTGTTATATTCCTTTGCCGAATTTACTATTTCATTGTATGAAAATGCTCGCCTTTCCTCACCGATAAAATCAGCATTGTCAGCGAATGATACTATTCTTGCAAATATACCCCTTATATCGCTTCCAAATAATTCAGAGACACTTTTTGTCCTTTCTTCATTAACCGGATAATGCATAATCACATCAAGGTATTCTTGCTTCGTCATTATCAGTTACCTCCCTTGACACTTTCTACCAAAGCATTACAGCTACCACTTGAGGAATGAATCTCCTTGTGGCTTTTCACATCTAAAGGTGTAATATTGCTTGCTGTATTATCTCCGCCCAAATGCAAAGGTTTGATGTGATGAGCGTCATAGTTGTCTCCCGCTTTCCTGATTACTTTACCATCGGCATTGACAACATCTTCTTTGTACTTAGGCCACTCCTGATGATTGAGTTCTTCCCATTCTTTTCGCAGTTGAGCTTTTTTATCATCAAACTCTTCTCTTTTTTCTGCAACACTATCGGGAGGCTGAACATCCAGTTTTGATGTATCTATTGTATCTTCGGGGATAGTATCAGGACACTCTGACTTTGATTTCAAATCCTGAATATAGTCTTTTGCTTTCTGAGAAACATCCCGGCTTTCAACATCATTCTTACTCGATTTTAATGAAGCTTCTGACTTGTCATGAGGTTCAGCTTTTGCCTGGTCTGCTTGGTTTTGGTACTCTTTATCCCAAAAGCTCTCAGATTCTTTAAATGCTTTTCTATCGCTTTCTTTTGCTTCTTTGACGTTTTCAACAGAAGGCGCTTTCACATCAGAAGCATTATTGAACCCAATTTCACCGATCAAAAAACTCCGCCTCCTTTTTTGTATTCTTCGGTAAAGAAAACATATCGGCTATAATAACTGTTATCCCGTATAGCTTTTTCATGAATTATAAGTGACATTGCAAGGTCGATCTGTTTCTTTGAATAATCATTGATAGTAGGTTCAAGCTTTTCCAATACAGCATCTACCCATTCGTGAATCTCACTATGGTTTTTGGAATCATCGATTGCTTTGTCTGCCTCAAGGAAATCGTAGATTAAACGCTGAAGTGCTTTCATTCCTTGCTCTTGTTCGGTTTCTATGTATTCAAGAAGATCAATCTTAACAATTGATTTCAAACCAGACCTTAGAACTAGATCCTTTAATTCTTTGAGGTCCTCTTTATCTCCGATCCTGAAAAGCTCCTTATCCATAATACATTTCAGCAGCGAATCGGATATCTCATCATTCTTCCTAATCAGAGAAGAGTTCCCGTCAGGAGCAAACTGATAGGGAGTATCATCATAATCATAACGCTCGACTTTGCAGAGAATAGGCTGCACCCATTCGTTCTGATATATTGCAGCAACTCCGCAGGGCAGCTTTGCAAGCTCTTTGATCTGATCCTCGTTGAGGTTGGCTGCCTTACCGACAAGCTCTCTGTCTCCCTGATCCGGAAGACGCATAATGATCTTTGTGTTCGTATTACGGATAGTTGACATATCCATAAGCCCAGGAGCCTGGTCTGCTATTATAAAACCTTCTCCGTATGTTCTCATTTCAGCTATAGCATTTGCTAAAAGTTCAACGCTTTTACCAAGCAGATTTGAGCTTTCAGAATTCTGCTCTATGGAAGTCCTGCGGAGAATATTGTGGGCTTCTTCGAGGACAGTCAAATGCCTGAGTTCGGAATTCATCGGAATAGTCCCCGACATACGGTATTCCTGCAGTTTAAGAACCAGCATACCCATAATAAGAGACTTGGTTTCCGTCGAACCGACTCTGCTGAGATCTATTATCACATTTGAATCAAACAGTTCCTTCGGTGTTAATTCGTCGGATGAGAATATCAAGCCGTTTATTCCGTTTGTAAGCGATTGCAGCCTGGTGAGCAGAGAACCTTTATAAGCACCCTTGTTTTCATTGTCATATTCACTGCTGTCAATTATTAGTTTGATATTCTTGGCAACATCACTGAAACTTGGGAACAGCATCGGATCATACTTGTTCTCGGAGGTTATAAGATCCCAGCCGCAGTCTATGTATGATTTTTCAACAGCGCTTTTCAGCACGGCAGGCATAGCAGCATACATCGGCCAGCATACATTAAAAATCTCTACAAGACGGTCAAGGTGTTCGAGAATATGTATCTGCGGAAGGAAACTGAATGGATCTATCCTCAGAAGAGCGCTCAACTTCGGGTTAGTTCCGTAAACTGCAACATCGGAGCCATTACCAAAGACATTTTTATACTCGCCTTTAGCAGGTTCAATAACAAGGAAATGAACGCCCTCATCCCGTGCTTTATCGAGAATATTATAAATAGTATTGCTTTTACCGGAGCCGGTGCTTCCTGTTATGAAAGTATGCGAGCGCAGCGAATCAAGCGACAGCCTTACTTCTGTTTTCTCGGGATGGTTCATATGAAATACATTGCCGAGGCCGATAGTTCTGCCTGTATTGTTCTCGGGATCGTAAGTGACTACGTTACGACCGAACTCGGCACATTCAAGTATCGGAAGCCCCGAAATTGATCGCTGCGGGAAATTCAGCGAGTAAGCAAGCTCTTTACCAGAAAGGCTTGTTGTTGCAGTTATAATAGAAGGATACTCATTATATTCAGGGTCTGCATCGATCGCTTCAGGGTTAAGTGCAAAAATCGGATGGCGAAGCTCACGGATATATGAGCTTATCACCGCTGCACGGACTTTTTCTTCTTCGACATTGCCTCTCCAGAGATTTACAGCCGACTTGGACATATAAGATTCCTCGCCGAGTGTGAGAGCAAGATAGGTATGAGCAACGTTATTGGCTGTGTTCTGGTCCTCACTCAACACATATGCAGCAAAATCCCACATTCCGAGAGCTGTACTCTGTTCAAGGCGCTTCATCTGTGCTTCAAGCAGCTCAAGTGCGTGTTTGATGTTGAAGTTGGTAAAGGATTGCGTGATGCCTTCATTCTTTCCGACGATAGCAGTGACCGAGGATGAACGTGCAAAGCTCGCACCGACATTACCGCCGAAATTGACGGCTTTAGATACGCTCTTTGTAGCTGCCATAGATTTGGTGACAGCTTTACCGATGGTATTGGCCACAGATGATCCTACCATTTTTGAAACACTGTTTGTTATAGTGCTGACTTTACCGTTAGTAACGGTATCTAAAATATTTTTGCCTACAGTCAATGCTTTGCTCTTATTTCCACCTTTGGTGCTGCTGACGTTCTTAGCAATATTCTCCATCACAGTTTTGCTTTGGTTTTCTGACCAATTATGGCCAAAGCTGGCTGTCTCAGAAAGTTCAGCACCAACGCCAAACGGTTTTACTGATTCCTTAGCAGTAGCGGATACTCCCCAGTCACTGCCTGATGAAGTTCCTTCCGTTGAAGAAGTTCCTGTTGTTTCCGTTGTACCTTCAGTATCACTCCAGTTTGTTCCTTCTGTATCCGTTGTGCTTTCATTTGAGCCTTCAGCGTGAGCAGTGCTTTCGGAGGTCGCATCGGAAGTGCCGTCGGTGTCTGTTTTACTCTGCGAATCGGTATCAGTCTTGGATTCACTGTCGGTTTTGGCATCGGTATCGGTTATTGCACTGTTTGTTCCGTTCTGAACACCCGCGCTTGCGCCGACGTTCACTCCGACTGTTGCCGAGGATCCGAATGCCTGATTATCCATAAAATGAAAATCTGTCTGCCAGGAGGCATAAGGAGCAAGACCCGAATAGAATTCCCCGAGTTTAATCTTCCGTTCTTCAACATCTTTTATCGGTGTGGCAAGAAGGACTATCGTGTACTCGGATTTCCTTGATTCGGGAATAATACCGTCAAGCAGTTTTTCAATAGTCTGGCTGATGAACTTTTCTGATTTCTCGGTCGGGATGTTTGAAGCAGTTGCAACCGAATAAGCCTTATCATTATTCAGGCAAGGTATTACTCCAATACCCTCGTCCTTCCATTCCGCACCGGGGAAATTGCCCCTTATCGCTTCGGTAAGCCTGGTCTTGAAAATATCAGCATCTACATTGTTATCGTCATTGTTTGTATTTACAACGGCAAGATATACATTTGTACCGACCTTTGTTCGATTGAATACCAAAGCAATATTGCAGTTCTCGTCCGACAACACGGCATAGACATTAACAAGCTTTTCGAGATTATTCTCTTTTGTATCGGTGACCCATTTGGTGATATTGAAATATCTGATATTATGCAGAGGATCAAAGGGAGTGTCATACTCGGCATCCTTCTGCACGGGAAGATACAAGTCCTTAATCTGAGAAAGATATGCGTTGAATATCTCTATGCTGCTTGCCGCCATAAGTCTCTCTGTAAGTTCAACGGCATTTGTATCTTTCGGATCAGGCATTTCAAGAAGATACTCTTCTCGTTTGCTTTGTATTTCTTCCACCTGAAACGGACTAAGCTCCGATAGCTTAGCCACTCTGTTGCCGGCACGAGCCCCTATTCGTTTAACAACATTTTTAACACCCATAATGAATTACTCCTGTTCAGGTTCTTTCCAAGACATCATGTTTTCTATTGTTAACATAGAGTTTGTTATCGACTGCTGATTAGATTGCAGTTCAAGTATCCTGTCAGTTTCTTCGCGGATAAACTCGGAGATCTCACGAAGTTCGGGATTATACTGAGCGATATTGTCTTCTATCAACGCCTGCAGTTTGCTCTGCCATTCCTTGAAGCTTACAAAGCAGTTCTCGTTGATCCGTTCTGACATTTCTTTGACATTACGCCTCATACTCGAATTGTAAATCGAAGCAAGTCGTTTCGTATTCAGACGTTCAGAAAGCTGACCGAAGAAATTTCCTCTCAGGAACTTTTCCTTAATAAATACTTTGTCAGAATCATCATTATAAGTGAATGCAGGATAATTCATAATAATAGCTGAAAGCTCCGAACGCTGACTCTCGGAAAGTGAATCTGCTCCGATTATAAGCCTTACCATTTCATCCCGGTATTCCTGTGATTTATTCTGCCAATAGTTTTTGGTGTTAGCGATCAGTTTTTCCTGGGCATCTGTAATACTTACACGGTATTCCTCTCTTACACTCTGCAAAGTGCTGTCCGATGTGGCCTTATCAATATCACGCTTAGTGATCTCCTTGCGTTCTTTCTTCTCTTTAAGCACTTTTGAATCGCTTTCAAGATCTGATGTGAGAGTCTGGAATTTTTCCTTTAATCCATCTTCGGAAAGATCATGCTTCATTAGCGCACCTAAATTACTAAAAAAATTCTTGACTCTATTATTTTTTGCAGTTTCATAGTCCTGCTCATATGATGAATAGTTTGCGTTTTCTTCATTCTCGGCGTTAAGTGTATCATCACTTTTTCCGAGTTCTTCGGCATCGATCTCATATTTCATATTATCTTTCACATATTGACTTATATATGATTTTGAGTCCTTATCAAATCTCCTTATTGCATTTTGAGAATCTCTGCCAATAGTATCTATTAGCTCACGCTTTTTAGTATCAAGCTCCTGCTCACGTTTAGCCTTGTCCTTTTCAAGAGAAGCAGTTTTATCTTTGATCTTTCTGTTTGTTTCATCTATAATGCTCTTTAGGAACATATAAACCATCTGGCATTTATTATAAGCAGCATATTTACTCGCAAACTGCTCCATCTCCATTTCAACGCAGTACATACCGCTGTTGGCATAGATAAGATTATTGCAGGCAACAGAATAATTCACCGCTTTACGCTTGATCTGCTCCGGCATGATGTTATATTCGTATAGTTTTTTATATGATCGTACTGTCGGATCAGAAAATTTCGGCTTTTTCTCATCAAAGACATCAAGAAGATACTCACTTACTATGCCGTCATAGTTCTTGGCTCCGAGTCCCATAACTGATGAAACAAAGTAAATGCCGCTGGAATACATTTTATCAACAGACTCATATTCCATAATATTTCTGATATCTTCTTCTTTGAAGCCGTTCTTCGGAAGCTCAGAAGAGTCTGCCTTGTTAATCACTATCATAGTGAAACGTTTGTCAAGGGCATCGATCTCGTTGATAAGATCGCAAAGGGTCGCATTATCAACACTGTCAATGGAATCATACCCCGACACCCATACAGGGATACCGTTTGAAAAACCCATTAAAGATTCTTCCAATACTGTTTTATGTTCTTGATTGGTATTGGAATTTGAACCCGGGGTATCAAAAATCACAAATTGATTCATAGACTGACCAAGCTTACCGTTTTCGCTGAATGGGACTTCTATCCGGATGACATCACTGATAACAACATTGTTTTTATCTTTCTTCTCGAAAAAGTTGAGAACATCAACTGTTTTGTTGACCATCATAAAAAGGCTGTTATCTTCTATTTTGGAAAGCTTTTTAAGAATATCCTGAATCAATTCGTTATCTTTATTCCCGATATTGACCCAACATTCGACATTATCAAACAAAAGCTCAAATTCTTCATCAAGATATGAAAAAGAAACTTTAGCTCTATCCTCATGTTTAGAACGTTTTATTTCATAAACTTTCGATGTAACAGGGTCACCGCCGCTCGGAAGTATCTCATATCCGATCAGTGAATTAATGAAAGTGGACTTGCCTGCGCTATAATTTCCAAAAACGCAGATAGGTATAATGTCATTCAAAGCATCCGAAACTTTATTCAGATTCCCGGTAATGTCAGCATTATCCTTTACAATACTTTTTATAATGGGCTGGACTGTCTCAAAAGCTTTTTTGGCATGATCAAGAATGTCCCTTGCATTCTCAAGGTATCTTTCGGACTCTACCAATTCGATCTTGTCTCCAATAGTTTCATCTTTACAGATATTTATTAATTCATCATACTCATCATCGGTACCTTCAAAGATCAGCATGATCTTTTCATTTCCTACATAGTATTCAGAAATAATAGTATCGATTATATCTTTGATTTTAAAGGGCAGAAATATTTTATTGGAATCATTTTCTCGCAGTTTGCTGTTTATACTCTCGTCCTTAACATCTTCCCATTTTTCAGTAGAGTCTTTGTAGGTCAGAAAAGATAACGATCTGTTATAAGGATCGCTCTTAATTTTGATCTTTGTCATAACTATGCCCTTCTCCCTATGAATTAATAATCAGTATTATAAGACTGTATACTATGCATTCAAGCTTTTATCTGATTATACCATAAATTAAACAAAAAATCAATGCCTTTTATACATTTTAACGAGTACGCTTTTACTACCCAATCGAGAAAAAACGTTATATGAATAAAGGAATCGAATCTGCCATGAATATAAATGATGTTTTCTCGCACATAATTATACATCATATATGATATTATCGCAACGTAAACACCAAATTTATGGTATATTTTGTATATTCATACAAAAGAAGGTGTATGCCCTTATGCAACATTATCAACGTATCCGCGACCTCAGAGAGGACAGCGATCTGACCCAACAGGAGCTTTGCGAGCGCCTGAAAATGCACAAGACGACTTATACCAACTACGAGCAGGGCAAGCATACCGTGCCGCTTGAATTTGCTCAGCAGCTCGCCGATTTCTATGATGTGAGTATTGACTACATCGCAGGCAGGACGAAATTCAAGCACAGTATGTACCGCGAGGCTCTGACCGAGGACGAACAAGAGCTGCTCACGCAGTTCCGGAAGCTGTCTGAGCGCAGCAAGGGCAGGGTGGAACAGTTCATTGAGCAGCTCTCGGGAAAGTAGCTATCCAAAATCTTCGTCATACGGGAACCAGTAGGGGTGCTGCCGGATGAAGGCGAGCTTGTCATCATCTGTTGTATAGGCGACGGTCTCGGTTACCCTGCCTCCGGACAGCTTGCGCTTTGTGATCTCGCCGCCTTTTATCTCGTATTCAAGGCGGTAGTCTGCCTTGCCGTCGCTGTATTTGGCAGTGAGGTAGTGCATATTGAATTCGCCGGAGGCGAGGCGGGATAACATATTTTTATTATTCACCTTGGTTTCCCCTTAGCACCTATACTATTTGATGGTTTATATTGGTATTATTTGAACAGTTCAGATAAATCCGATATCATCCTTGCCTCCGCCCACTCCTTCATCCCCGCGCACCAAACAAGCGTTGCCGGCGTAAGTGTCCCGTTCTCAGCCATAGTCCGGAGGGTCTGTAGGTCAAACGGTCCGGTCTGCTGACCGCCCACGGCAACGTAATAGAGGGTCTGCGGTATCGGCGGCGGGGTCTGCGGGGAGGGCTGCTGAATCGGCGGTGGTGTCGGCTGTTCCATTGCACCGCTGACCATGCCTGCAATACTCTTGCCGAGGACACTCCCGACTGCCATACCTGCGGTGATGCCCACAGGGTCGAGGCCACCTGCTCCGCCCGACCTGCTGCCGAGGCCTTCGGCGGCGGCTTTGCCGACCTCCGTCTGCTGGTTCAGAGTGTGGACGTTGATGTGCTGCTCCTGAGTGCCGAGGTGCTGGGCGTACTGCTCCTCCTCGCGCTTGATGCGAAGGCTTTCCTCGTAGTCCTCGGCGTGGATGCGCTGCATATCGCCGATGTTGCGGATGTTGGCCTCGGTCTGCGCACGGACGGTGGCACTCGTAAGGTTCTTCGTGACCCGCATCAGCTCGCGGTAGCCATCGCTGTCGGTGTCGATGTCGATCGCCGAAATATCCGTCGCATTGACCGCCACGCCGAATTCGGTCTCAAGGCGTTTCTTTATCAGCTCCCCGATCTCGCTGTCGAGGCCTGGGAGCTTTCTTTCAAGCTGAATGACGGGTATGCCGTACCTCTCGGGTGCGTTCGCAACAACCCCTTTGACGTACTTGACAACTGCGCTCCTGATCTGCTCGCTGAAACGGTTCAGGTCGAACTCGTCCAGGCGGTGCAGCTCGATGAATCGGGCGTAGTCGTCGATGTGGAAGCTGATCGTCCCGCGCACGGCAACGGGCACGGAGAACTCGGTGAATGTCGGGTCGAAGACCTCGAAGAAGGGCACGCCGAATTTCACTTGGATGATCTCCGCAAGGTTGATGAAATAGACCTCTGCCGGAAAGGGTGAACCGCCTGCGTAGGCAAGTGAAATGATAGGCGCGATGATCGGCAGATTGCCTGTCCTGAGCTTTTCGCTGAACGGCCCCATAACATAATCGTGGCTGCCCTTGTAAACGAACACGGCGAGGGACCCATCCCGGACGGTAAGCACCGAGCCCCAGCGGATCGCGTTTTCTTTCTGTGTTTTGCCGACAGCGCCCTGCGGACGCCATTTCCAGATCAGGTAATCGGGTTCATCGCAGCGAATAGCGTCCATCGCGCCGCCTTCTCTGTTGAAGATGCTCATGGTGTTGCCTCCTTTACTTTTTCTTTCTTCGCATCAGTGCGGGGATACCAAGAGTGTACAGGTTCAGCACCACCCATCCGGTTTTCTTACCTGCGCCCCAGGAACTGAACCCCTCTTGCTGTTGCTGATTTTGAGGCATAGACCGCTGTATGGGAAGAGGCCCCGGCTGTCCCTGATTTGAAGGCTTGTTTTCTTTTTTCTTTTCGCTCTGACCACAGGCCAGCGCTATTCCGATAATGAGCATTATAACACCCGCATATCCGAGATACTGTACCTTCGTAAGAACAAGCACTACGCCGACAACAATCAGCAACCACGGAGCTGCGGCTGCGGCGCTTTTGTTGGATTCCGCCTGCTTCACTTTCTCCTGAACTTTTCCGTAAAGCTCCGTGATGCTGTCAAGCTTGGCTCCGCTGTGCAGAGTGCGTACAGCCTTGTGATAGCACTGGTCGATCTTTGAGTACCACGCCGCATGGAGCGAGTCGCCGTCACGGTTGGCGACATAGAGCTTGGCATCAAAATTTGAGGTGGCAAGGTACATGAATTCGCAGATATCTTCCTTGCTGTTGGGTATCGGGAAAGTGTGTATCAACGAGATCTTGGCCTTGTCGTCTCTCGCTCTCTGGAGATCGTCATAGAACTTTTCAAGTGCCCGGCTGGACTCCGTGTCCCTGATCTCTGCGCCGCAGGACGGGCAGACCGTTGTGAAGGAATCGATCATCTCTCCGCAGTGCAGACAGGTGTGTCTGTTGCCCTCATATATCTTTCCGAGCTTTGATGACCTGCTGCTGTCGGAGCTTCGGCGAGTCGTTCTTTCGGTGTTTGACCTGATGCGAGTACCGCAGATCTCGCAGAAGACTTCGCCGTCTTGTACTTCAAATCCACATTTTGAGCAGAATGGCATATCAGCACCTCCCCGATATTTATAGTAGATTACCAGATCAACTCAGATCCAACGTCCAGCTCCCGTCAGCCACAACGTTGAAGAAATACTTTTTCCCGGCCTGTGTACGCAGTACAGTTTCCCCGGTGTAGCTCCCTATTTCATTGAATGCCGAAGTAAGCCTGTCGCCTGTTTCCGAGTACTCATAAACACGAACAATAAAGTTGCTGTCACCGACATGGGTACCCTTGCACACTGTTATTCCGTTTGCGATAAAGCAGCCTACGACAGAATCTCCCTTTCCGGAGAAAAATGTCTTTGTATCGCTGCTGACATAATCCGCAAGCGGTATGAATGTAATGTTCCAGCTCCCGTCTGCGTCGACCTCGAGCATTCCGCCGTCGGTGCTGCCGTTGCTTGTGGCATCATAGATCTGATAACTGTTCACAACTCCGATCTCATTACTCAGCAGATCTCTATACCCTGATGCACTGTAGTAATGAACTATGAAGTTCCTGCTGCCGCTGTGTTCTGCGTGAACTACACACAAGACCGGCGGAAGGGATATGTCCTTTTTCACCTTGCTGCCTGTTCCGCTGACGGTAAATTTGGTGAAGGACTTTTCGGGTTCTTTCGGTTCTGCTGCGCTGGAATCGTCTTTAGAACTTGATTTATCACTGTTTTTGGAACCAGCATTTGTCATAGTAACGCTTTCACCGTCGATCTTCATATGTTCGAGGACATCCGTCAATAATGCCAGAGTGCTGTCTGTTCTGTCGTTTGCGGTGAAGCCTATACTCACAATATGGTTTTTAGTGTTGAACAACAATCCCACCGAGTTAACGCTATTTCCATCAGATTCCACCTTTATCACCGTATAAACTGCCGCAATGCCGTTGAGATACACATTACTGTCAGATATCAGAGAATCTCCCAGACCTTTCAAATAGGAAGCCCGATATTCGCTGGAATGGAGATCTATCAGATCTCCGGGGACAGAAATATCACTGGTCGAAAGCGTTATCATCCCGTCATCGGTAAAGTAATTTGTATAGTTCTCGCTTTCTTTTATTACTGCGTTCCCCGGCAGGAAAATGCTGACGTTATCATATTTCAGCTCCATAGTATAATTACTGTCAGCCTCTCTTTGGCTGTTGATTATCCAGGAATTATCGGGGCCTATGGGGAATTTAGATACAGTGGAGACTTTTACGGTGACCTCATCTCCCGCCTTGACATCAAGCGGAGAGGGGAAAATGAAATTGAGATGTTCCCCCGCCCACAGATTATATCCATAGAAAGAATCGGGATGTATTTCAACAACTTTAAATCTTACTACCTTTCCGACAAGATCCTCACCCCGGTTGAGCGCAGCTTCAAATTCAGCATCATCGGTATAGTCGATCTCATCCTCTGCAAAGCTCTCAAGGACATAACCGCTTGAATCAGAACCATCGCCGTCACTGCATCCGCACATCAGAAGCATTGCAGCCGCCATCAAAATACAAACCAGTTTTTTCATAATATTACCTCCGTTTCATTCGGGCTTTGCCCTTTTGTGATTACAGTATATCACACCGGAACGGAGGAATATAAAAACGGATTCCAAAGCAAAACCGACCCCGCATTCTGCAATGCGAGGTCGGCTTTTTCATTTTAGACGTTCAAGAGTATCGGGATCCGGTTCCCGGTGGATGCCGTCGTCCCTATATTTTTCGTTTGTGCCGGCAAGCTCCGCAAGCAGCTCACGGCATTTTTCTTTGTCCCCAAGCTCTGCGTAAACGTCCGTCAGGCAGCAAAGCAGCTCGGCGTGTTTGTCGATGTAGGTGAGCTGGTCGGGGTGGGCTTTGCAGAGAGCAACAGCTTCATCAAGTTTCTGCGCCGCAGCCGTCAGATCGTTGTGGAAAAACAAGCTGTTTGCAACGGGGATATAAATGATGTCGGTAAGCTCGATATCCGTGTGAAAGACTTGCTTTGCGAGGGCTTCGGCTCTGTCGGTGAACGCTTTTGTCCTATCGGGGTCGGGCTCTGCGAGGGTGTAATACCACGCCGAGACCATACAGTGATAACAGCGATTTTCGGCATCGTCGGCGGGGATAAGCTTAGCAGTTTTGTCGAGCAGTTCCCGCGCCTCATGATGATATGTGGGAGAAGAACGAGTCAATATGCTTGCAAGCGACAGCATATACCGCGCAAGATATTTGTCCCGCTTCGGGTCATCGGATTGCTCCGCCTCGGCTATCGCATTGTCCATAGCTTCGATCAGTTTATCCTGTAACTCCTGTTCTTCCTCGGTGTAGGCCACATAAGCGCCGTTCTGGAGCGTGTCATAATAGCTGCCGTACATATCCCAAAGCATTGCCTTGACGAGGTGCCGCTGGTGCTCCTCCGTGAATAGCTCGGCCTGTCTGATCACGTTCATTATCTGTTCGGCGTTAGCCGTTCCCTCATACACTGCGATCACGCTCTTGTGATGCTCCATGACCTTGGCGGCGGGCGTGTTTAGCCATTCGTGGTTCTGCATTGTTTCTGCAATGACAGGGTGAACTTTCACTCTGCCGTCGGAGATCAGCCAACCTTGCTGTCCGAGATTTTGGACAGTTTCGACATTGAGTTTGAGTATGCGTTCAACGAGCTCCGCTTCAAGCCCGCGCACATCAAGCAGGGAGAGAGTTTTCATCGCTGCAAGCTCGGCGGCGGTCATACTGCTTGCATCAAACAGCGCAGTTACGATGTTTCGGAGCGTGTCATAGACTTCCTCGCCGTCCTTGTAGTTGCCGATCTTTTCCGCAGAGAAGCGGGAGAAGCCGTGCTGTCGGATAAGCCCGAGGGCGGTCTGTATTCCCAGCCTGCCGGATGCGATCTGCCGGGCGATAAGCTCAAGAACGAGGGTGTGTCCCTGCACAAGGTCGATGATCTCAGCGAAGGCGGTGCGCTCGTCTTTGGTGAGGGGCCTTTCAAGATCAAGAGCGATCAGGCGGAACAGCTCCGTCCTGTCGGAAATAGCGCCGATCTCGATAAAAGCAAAGCTGTTTTTCGGCGGCTGATTTCGTGTGACTATGACCGTATCGTAGCCGAGATCAAAAATGCGGCTGAGTTCTTTGGTGATGCGCCCGCTGAAATTATCAAGCACGAACAACACTTTTTTGTTCCCGCAGATGCGCTCAAAATGGGTCAGCTTGCGCTCGAAATATTCCTCCGCACTCTCGCTGTCAAGTCGGGTGATCGTACTCAATTGCAGCTGCCTGTCATCGCAAAAAGTGCGGACAAAGTCGCCGTCAAATTCAAGATACACGATAACATCATAGCTCTCACGGCTGCGGTCAATGAAGTTCTTTACCAGCGTGCTTTTACCGATACCGCCGATGCCCGTGACGAACACGGTGCGGCTCTTTTTGAGGCTTTCCGCAAGGGCTTCAAGCTCTTTATCTCTGCCAACAAAGTTGGGAGAAACAGCAGGGAGCTTGGGTATCACATAGTCCCTGCGGCGAAGCTCATCGGCCAGTGCTTCAAGCAGTTTTACGACCTCGTCCATACCCGCAAATCTGTTGCTTGCGGAGGAGCGAATCGTGCCTCTGAACAGCCTTGAAAACAGGGAACGGATATCGGGTCTGTCGGTGTATCTACGGAAGTTTTTCGGGGTTTCATCAAATGGATATTTAGAAAATCCACGATGCTCCCGGTCGGTGGAATGTCTGCCAAACAGCAGGAAAAAGACAAGCTCTCCGAGGGTGAAAATATCTGCAGCCTTGCCAATCCGCTGGGGAGCAAAGGAGCCTGTCTGCTCCGGAGCCGCCCACTCCCGGGTGTAGGAGATCACCCCGTCCGAACCGACGTAACCTACCTCCCGCACGCTGTCAAAGTCGATTAATTCCACAAGCTGAGTGATGATATCGTCCTCAGAATTCTGCATCACAAAAATGTTCTCCGGCTTCAAATCAAGGCAGAGATACCCCGCTTTGTGATAGCAGCCGACAGTCTTTGCAACAGTCGCGCAAAGCTCAATATATTGCAAAAGTGAGAGATCGTCGAGCCTGTTAAGTGTCGTCCCGCCGAAGCATACAACATCACAGTAAGCGGTTTCGTTGGCCTCAAAAATGCGGCTTACAGGAGGCGTCTGATTGGTAAGCGCAGTCCTCTGCCGAAGTTCATTCTGCAATCGGGCGGCGGCGATAAAACGAGCCTTGCCGTCTTCGAAATGCTCGTCGTCCCGGGGAGCGTATTCCTTCAAAATGCAGTTTGAAACAAGCCCCCCGCAGCTGCACAAAGCGAGATAAGCGGCGGTGTTGGCACCTCTGCCGATAAGCGAAATGACCGTATATTCGCGGTCTTCGGTTGTAAGTTTAAAGCCTTCGGGCAGCATAGCACCGACCTCCTTTCGCTATCAGTATATCACAGTTAGGGCGAAGATTATAAAAATCAATTCCGCTCGTTTAGCAGGTGCATGGTCAGTATCTGGTCGGATGAATTGGCACAGTACATCAGCAGGCAGTCGAATGGATGCCGCAGGTAGATCTGCGCAAAGCCGCAGGAGATCAGAGCGTTATTCACTTCGTCGTGGAAATCCATAAGGTTCTTTGCGATCTCGTTGCGGTCATCTGTTTGCCCGGCTGCGGTGTAGAAATTGTAGAGTTTCAGCAGCATCAGCGTTTTGCGAAGCAGCTCGTAGGACACGCTCTGCCCGTTGATGATACGCCCGAGGGTGACATCATTCGGCAGCGATTCGGTGAACCGCTTCGGCAGTTCATTGACAGGCTTGCCCTTTGTGTCAAGCTGATAGCGGTAGCCGAGCAATTCCGCAACGGTCAGGCTGTTCAGTCGTTCGGGGGAGATGTTTTCGTGCCTGCCGTCGTTTTTGATGCTGTCCTTCAAGTCATCAAGTTCCTCGCAGATCAACTTTTTCGCAAGCATGAACTGCTGCTCGCTGCCGTAGCAATGGGCGGAGAGATACCGCAGGAACTCCTCGTCATTATCGGTTTCGAGAATGGTCTGGAAAATGCGGGAGGTGGAGGTGTTTGCGTTCTCCTGCGGGACGAAGCCCTGGGATTGTTTAAGCATCTCAGCCGCAGCGGAGTACGGCTTCTTATGATACAGGCAATAGAGGAAAACCGCATCGATGCGGCTTTTGCAGCACCAGGGCAGTGTCAGGAAATGCTTTTGAAAGAACACCGCCGTCTGCTGAAAGTCCATTACAAGAGCATAACAAAGCTCGTAATTGTTCCGGCGGTTGGTGACTCCGGGCGTTGTCCCACGCACCCATTCGATTACCGCCCGGGGACAGGCGATGCCAAGCACGGACTTGTATCTGCTCCGCATCTCGACGAGCATAGTATCCGTATCCAAAGGTGAGCATGGAGTCCCAAGCTCCGTCAGCCGTTCGGCGAGGCCTTCCAAAAACGCAGGGCGCTCGTCAAGCTCCAGGGCACGTTTGATACCCTCCGCCACATCATCGGCAGTCTCGGGTGAAACAGGCTTGCCGAAGCAGGTTAGGTCGTAGATGTATTCGGTGTATTCGTCGCGGGTGAGGTCGGTTGGTTCGGACATGGGGGACACCTCTTTCGCTGAGTTTTAATTGCTTTTATTATATCGCAAGTAACGGGCGGTGTCAAGGAAGGCGGATGATTAGTGGGAACAATTAAATCACAGCAAAATGACCTGCCTCGATGTGAAGCAGGTCTTATTCAACATATTTTGTTATGCAGGCTTGCCCTCAGCAAGAGCCTTGACTTCTTCCAGAGTCAGGCCGGAATATTTTGCTATGTCCTCAAAGGACAGCTTTCCGTCACTGATCATAGTCAATGCATTCTGTCTAGCCGTTGCCGGGCGCTAGCCCGCCTGCGTCGAATTTATGCACTCTGACGGAAAAATTGACTGCGTATCTGACGCACAGGGGTTGTGCGGTATTGCCTTAAAGCAGAAACGGAGATAACGCTAATAGCCGGAAGCAAGGATCTTAAGGGCGGACACACCACATCCGACAACTGCCGGATTCAACTGCTGCATCCTGGTCAATGCTTTATTTCAGATTGATTATTTATACTCCCCCCACCAATGCTCTTTGAAAGAAGAAATACTGTCATAGCTTACAGTCTGCCCGATCCGGGGTGTTGCAAGGCTCACTCCCTGTTCTTCGGCGGCCTTGACTGCTCTTTCCGGCGGATCGTACCACGCATGGTTAGATATCGAAAATGCTCCCCAATGTACGGGTATCATCGATTTTGCATGAACGTCCTTTGCAGCCTGTACAGCTTCCTCGGGGAACATATGCGTTTCTGCCCATCCGTTGTCATACTGTCCCGAATCTGCAAGCATCAGCTCCGTTTCTCCGAAGCGTTCAAAAACCTGTTTAAATACAT
>JAFWSI010000029.1 GCA_017519415.1 Ruminococcus sp. | reverse complement strand
TGACCATTCTGATTCCACATCTCATAGTCAAAACCGCCGATATTACCTCTTGTCTGCTGGTCAGCAGCACTGACAGCGGTAGGCAGGCATGATGCGATCATCAGCGCTGAAACGGTGCCGCTGACGATCTTTTTGATTTTGGACATTTGCACTAAAATCACTCCTTTGTATTTGTCTGCAAGCCTATTGCAGCATAAATTAAGAACGTAATTTAGTAGTCCCCCAAACCGGAAATATCTATTTGTGCTTTTATTATAACATTTCCGTAGCATAAAACAAGTATTTTTTTGTCATAAAAATATACTGTTTTTATCATTTATTGCTGTTTATACAATTGGTAAAGTTCTGAACTGCCTATTGCTTTTTCTTTTGCAAAATGGTATATTAATTATTGGCGGTATTCTGAAAACGGCAGAGAATACGCAGTTTATTGCCGAAATCCATAATACGCAACCAGAGGATAAAATGAAACATTTATCGGAAATAAGAAAAGCAGGGATCGTAATAGCGGCGTTATTGTTAGCTTCCGCAGCTGCGGGGTGCAGTCACGAAAGCAATGAAGAGATCGCGGGCGCGGCTTCCGTTGAAGAAATGAAGGAGTTCTTCAGAACAGACACGGAGAATGACAAAGAGGAGATCAATGCAGAATATGCCCATGATAAGGATGACTATATTGGATATAGAGAGGCATACTGCCGGCTCAACGATGCAGAGGGACTGGAAAAGGAGCTTATGGAACTGAAATGGGTGGCCGCAGAGAAAACTGATATTACCGACTTCTATTGCTACGGCGGCTATGATGAGATCCGCATCAGTAAAAGCGGGCTTATGGAAAGAAGCGGAGGAGCTGAAAGCAGTTTTTATGAGCTGGCAAGGAAAAGAGATGTGAAAAAGCTCAATAAGATACTGGATAAGTATTTTTTCATAGACGATTACGCTCAGATTGCCATAAAATTAAATGAAAATGAATATAATTTCGATAACTTTACCGCGGATTATACCTATTCGGAACTATTCAACAGCGTAATGCTGAGCAGCCCTGACAATTACAACTATAATATCAGCAGCAGGATAAAGCGCGACGGCAAAAGCGATACCACTTACATAACCGGTGACGGTATAATCAGACGCAGAGATTCATCTATTGAGTATGCTGCCAGGGGAACAGAATGCGCCTACAGCATCTTTGACAAGGAAAGCGGCGAGACAAAATGGTATTACATGGTGGATAATACCTACGGAGAATCGAAAGATCTGCCTAAGAATATCTATTCCTACGTCTATGAGGAATTGAGGATGGATCTCATGAATGCTACGTGCGTAGCAAGACGAAATGATTACGATAAGGAAAAATTACCCTTTAAGGTAAGCAAGAAAAAGGGACTTACCGAATATAATTACAGTATCCCCGAAATTCTCGGCTTCATGGAGGGTATAACTTCACACAGGATAGTTCTGAATGACAGCGGACAGCTGATCTCCTATGAAGATGACATTTCTGATGAACATAAGAAGCATTACAGGCTGGAGAACTATGAGTTTAATTCCGACAGCTTCGCTATGGAGGACGTGACAGCTATGATCGAAGACTTCAAGGAAAAAGCAGCCGGCAGCAGAAACTGACATTTTCTGCGGGGTACGGCATGAGCTCAGCGAAAAAATGTGACAGGAGTTTTTTATGAATAGGATCAACGAGCTGATAAGCACCATAGACGGTTATGTGTGGGGACTACCCCTTATAGTGCTTATCATGTCCTGCGGAGTGCTGCTCTCCGTAAGACTGGGTTTTTTGCAGCTGAGAAGGCTCGGTACCGCTCTCAGGTACATGGTGAAGAACGAAGAAGGCGGAAGCGGCGAGGTATCGAGCTTTGCGGCACTGTGTACGGCTCTGTCCGCCACTGTGGGCACGGGCAATATCGTTGGAGTCGCCACTGCTGTCGCAGCGGGAGGCCCCGGAGCCCTTTTCTGGATGGAGCTTGCGGCATTTCTCGGAATGGCGACCAAATATGCGGAGGGGCTCCTTGCGGTAAAGTACCGCGTAAAGGACGAGAACGGCAATATCCTCGGCGGCCCCTTCTACTATATCGAGAACGGGCTCGGCAGAAACTGGAAATGGCTGGGAAAGACCTTTGCCCTTTTCGGACTTCTTGCGGGTATACTGGGTATAGGCACCATAACCCAGATAAACGGCATAACATCTGCGGCTAACAATTTCTTCGATCCGCAGCAGAGCCATACCGTGAAAGTGCTGGGCTTGGAGTACACATGGACTACCGTTATCGCGGGAGCCCTCATCACCCTTCTCACCGCTCTTATAATCATCGGCGGAATCAAGCGAATCGCAACGGTATCGGAAATAGTCGTGCCCGTGATGATAACTGCCTATGTTGCCTGCTGCCTGACTATAATATTCTGCCACATAAACGAGATACCCTCGGCCATTTCGTCCATAATCACGGGAGCCTTCAGCACGAAGGCAATGACGGGCGGTGCTGCGGGGACGGTGATGATGTGCGCGATGAGGAACGGAGTTGCAAGAGGTATATTCTCCAATGAAGCGGGTCTCGGTTCGGCTCCCATTGCGGCTGCTGCCGCAAAAACCAGCGAGCCTGTGCGTCAGGGGCTTGTTACCATGACGGGCACCTTCATAGACACTATCATCGTATGCACCATGACGGGACTTGCGATAATAATGTCCGGAAGCCACAACACATCGGAGCTCAAGGGCGTTATGATAACCATGGACGCATTCGGCTACGGCCTGCCCTTCAGCGAGAGGGTGTCCTCGTTCATTCTCATGGCCTGCCTTGCGGTATTCGCTTTCACCACCATTCTTGGCTGGAATTACTATTCCGAGCGCTGCCTCTCCTATCTGACAGGCGCCGGCAGAAGAGCGACGAATATCTACAGGTGGGTGTACATCGCGGCGGTTTTCATCGGCCCTTACCTTGCGGTGGAGGCTGTCTGGAACATTGCGGATATATTCAACGGCCTCATGGCTATCCCCAACGTTATCGCCATAATCCTGCTGTCGGGAGTGGTGTCCTCAGAGACAAAGGATTACTTGAAACGTCTTAAAGATGGCAGAGTCAGGGAGTGACAGCAGTCGGCTCGGGTTTTCGTATCAAAAGCAGTCTCAGGGCTGCTTTTTTACGTTTATGCGCGGAAAATGCTGCCTGCGGGCCGGAGCTTTTTCCGTTTACCGCTTTGCTGTGATTGTTGATTAATGGGCAAAAGTGAACTTTTTTCGCAAAAATTGCGTTGACATTCCGAAGAATAGATGATAGCATAGTAAAGGATGGATATATATAAGGGGGGCGCGGCTGCCGAGGCGCTTATGTCCGACGCAGCCTGCGCATGGGTACCGCTGCCTTTAATCAGCGGTGCGTTATTCTGTAAGGAGGACATGACATGATGAGAGGGTTAAAGAAATCATTGTCAGTATTTATGGCAGTACTGTGTCTGTTCGGCTTGTTGGGCATATCTTCCTTTACTGAGGCCTTTGCGGCAGACCGCACGGAAAAAGGAGAGATCGGCGGTTATACCTATGAGGCATGGAGTAAGAACGGGAAGGGTACCCTTAGCTTTAAAAATACGGCTGACAACGGTTTTACTGCCGACTGGGATAAAGTGGAGAACGCTGCTGCCATTAAGGGCATCAGTTTTGAGGATCCCGACGATCTGACCTATGCTTCCCAACTGAGAGACTATACCGTGACATACGATGTTGACATAAATTATATGAACGGCAATTCCTATGCGGGCGCCTGCGGCAGCATGGATTCCCCTCAGGCGGAGTTCTTCATCGTGGACAGCTGGGGCAGCAAGAGACCGACGGGTAACGGAACGTCTCTCGGTACCATCAGATCCAACGGCGTGACATACGATATTTACGGCTACCCCGATCTTAACAAGACCTTGCTTACCGGTGAGACCGTATATAAGTATTTAAGCGTTTCGCGGGAAAACCTTGCGAAAAAAACCGATGATACCTGCAATGTGAAAAATTCCATAAATATCTGCGAACACTTCAAGGCATGGAGCAGTCTGGGACTGTCCCTGGGATATATGCGCAATGTCTCCTTCGGTATCGAGGCCTTCGGAAGCAGCGGGAGCGCCAGTGTGAATTCCCTTGAATGCGGCGGCCGTATCTCTGATGTGGCGGCCTTCGGACCCGAGATAAAGTATAAGAAGCATTCTCCCGCGGAGCCCGACGCATACGGAAGAACAGTCTACATAGATTTTGAAACGGACAGGGACGATGTGGGAACTGCCACGAAGTACTGCTCCGCCGAATACGACACAGACCATTCATACAGCGGCGAACGCTCCTTCCGTTTATCCTCATCGGGCAGGAGCTCGCGTTCGTTCTACTATGAGATCGACCCCTATGATTTCCGCAGCCATGAGCTGTGGGTCGGGGCTAAGGTGTTCCAGAATTCGGGAAAAGATGTGGTGTTCACTCTTTCGTATATCGATTCGGCCGGGGACATCACGGAGCAGAGCTACGGCTGGACTATCTACGAAAAGACGATACGCTCCGGAAAATGGACTGATATTGAGATAAGTCCGTTCGTATTCTATTTTTCAAAGCTTGAAAAATGCGGCCTGAAAATATCTGTTTCCGAGCCGACAGATTTCTGGGTGGACGATCTTTATATCATTGACTCGGTGAATAAGGACGACGCAGCCTTGCTGGATGATGTGCGCGGTGACCTCAACGGCGACGGCGTGATAAATGTGTTCGACGTGCTGGTGTGCAGGGAGACTCTCCTTGATCCCGAAAATATGATAATAAGCAAAAAAGGCGACGTGAACGGCGATTACAGGACCGACACAAGCGATCTTGTGCTCCTTACGCAGTTCATTCTCCGTAAAAAGACCGCTCTTCCCGACGCCGGGACGGATGCCGAGTATTACGGCGGTGATTACGCGGGAAATATAAACGGCTCCTATTTCCATGTTCACGGTCAGAAGATGAATTCCGAGGACGTGAGGACCGTGGTGCGTGAGGACGGCTCCTTTGCTGCCGAATGGCACGACATCAGAGCCTTCTATATCGAAAAGACGTCCGAGATAAAGGACAGCAGCGACCTGAAACTGAAATACTCAGCCGATATGAAAACCGTCGAGTCGGAGAGCGACAAGGTGGACGGCAAGCTTGAATTCTCGGTGAATGCAGTATTCAAAAAGGGAAATTCAGACCTTAACGTCTATATGTACGAGGGCTATGACACAAAGTACGGCTACAGCAATATCATCTTCCTCGGCGGAAGCAACGATTTCGATACCATAGAGCTGGGAGGAGAGGAGTATTACATCTACAAGGAGCGCAGCCGCAACTCCTACTATGTATGGCTGTACCGCAAAAACAGTCCTCTTGCCTGCGATGAGGAGTTCCATATCGAAAACGATGTGGATCTTTCAAAGATACTGAAGTACGCGGAAATGGAGGATTATGTCCTCAGCGGATGCAGGATCAACGTGGACACGGATATAACGGCAGGTTATGTTGCTTTCAGCGGCATGACTCTGTATTGACATTGAAAAAAGCGAAGAGCATATGCTCTTCGCTTTTTTTCATTGTTTATCCGCTGCAAGCTTTTTCATCAGCTCATGCAGCTCCCTGCGGGTGCTGAGCAGATCCCACAGACCGTCCTCGGAAAGGACTCCCCGTTTAAGTCCGTCCGGGAGCTTTCCTTTTTCGTCTGCCTCGAAGTCCTTTTTCCAGCTCCCGCTGTCAAAGTAACTTTCAAGCTTTTTTAAATCATCTGCGGCAGCGGAATAATCCTCCAGCGCCTTCTCAAGAGCCGCTATGACTGCCGAGGCTCTGTCAAAGCGCTCCTCCATTTCGGTTATGCGCTTTACGGTGCTGTCTGAGGCTTTATCCATGCCGCTGTCTGCCTTTTTCATTTTAACTCCTCCTGTTCCATAAATATAACTCAGATATATTATATCAGACAGCGCTTAACAAGTCAATTGCCGGGCTGCCTGTCAATAAAGCACTTGACATAAGGTGAAATATCTGATAAAGTATAGTTATGAGATAAATGACCGCAGGTCCATTCAGGAACCGGAAGTTTGGAATACAGTGGAAAAGAGGAAAAAGATATGGACGCTATCGAAAATATGATAACAAGAAGAAGCATCAGGGCTTTCAAATCGGATATGGTGCCCAAGGAGATTATCGAAAAGATCATCGAGGCGGGTAAATTCGCCGCAACAGGCATGAACCGCCAGTCTCCCATCATCATAGCGGTTACCAACAAGGAGCTCCGCGACCGCCTCTCAAAAATGAATGAAAAGATACTTGGCAAGGAAATGGATCCCTTCTACAATGCGCCCGTAGTACTCATCGTTCTCGCTAACAAGGCGGAGCCGACACATATTTATGACGGCAGTCTCGTAATGGGAAATCTCATGCACGCGGCTCATGCCTACGGTATATCCAGCTGCTGGATACACCGCGCCAAGGAGGAATTCGAGACCGAGGAGTGCAAGGAGATACTCAGGAACCTTGGCATAATCGGAGAGTATGAGGGCATAGGCCACTGTGTGCTCGGATATGCGGACTGCGAGGATCCCGTACCTTCGCCGAGAAAGAGAAATTACGCATACTGGATCGAATGACGGATAAGCCGCAGGAATTTTTGAAAAACAGGTCCCGTAAGCAGCGAAAAGGCTGCCTGCGGGACTTTTTGCATATTAAGCTCTGCCGCAGCCGCGTTCCTTCGATTGACAACCGCAGGGCAGTGAAGTATAATGAAAGTACTCGGAAGACAGGGAGAAGATGCAATGAAGGAGATAATCGTTAAAGACGACGCTTTCGCATACGGGGGCTTTACCTCGGGCGGCAGCGGTATATGGACGCGGCAGCAGCCCGACGATCCGCCTGTGGATGACTATATCGCTCTCGGAAGACGGCTCGGCAGAGAGCTCTCCGAAGTGGTGCGCCCCTATCAGGCAAACGGCAGCAGGGTGGCGGCAGTCGGGAGAGAGCACGGCGGCAGCGGCGTTATAAAGGACAACGAGCTGAAAAGAGTGGATGGTCTTGTGACTGCGGAGAGAGGCATAGTCCTCAGCATTATCGCAGCGGACTGCGTTCCCGTATATCTTACTGAGCCCGTGAGCGGAGTGATAGGTCTGCTCCACTGCGGCCGTCAGGCGGCGGGAGATATACTCCGCAGCGGTGCGGAGCAGATGAAGGCTCTGGGAGCCTGTCCGCAGAGGATACATATGCATATCGGTCCCCATATCTGCGGGGACTGCTATGAGGTGGGAGAAGATGTACGTGCGGAGCTTGCCGGGAATTTTTCTCCTGCGGAGCTCAAAGCTGTATTTTCCCTGCGGGGAGGTAAGCTTTATCTTGACCTTTCAAAGGCACTGAAGCTCAGGGCTGCGGCAGAGGGCATAACCGATGACAGGATAACGGAGACAAGGGTCTGCACCTTCTGCGACAGCTCCTTTTATTCCTACAGGCGCGGCGACAGGGGAAGGCAGAACCTTGCTTTCCTGATGATGAAGTAAATTATGACAAGGAGAATAAAATGATACAGGATATTTTTCCGAGCAGACTTGACAACAGCTTCTCGGAGCATAGCATGAACGACCGGGACTTCCTGCTGCATTTCGACAGCGAGGGAAGGCTGCTGGTCTCGGCGGAGGACGGCAGGATAAGCTTTACAAGGAGCTCTGACGCTTCCTGCGACAGGACTGTGTATCTTTTTTCGCTGGACAGCAAGAGGTTCTTCCTTGACCTTGACGGCGAAGACGTCTCCGTCAGCGGCTTTGACCGCCTTACCGTAAGGGAGCTTCGGGACCGCTGCTGCGGAAAGGAGCTTTTTGCGGCCTTTACCGCTTATCACCTCTGGAAGTGGTACAGCGACAACAGGTACTGCGGAAGGTGCGGCGGAGAGCTCCTTCTCAAGGAGGACGAGCGTGCCCTGAGGTGTCCCTGCTGCGGAAATGTGGTATACCCGAGGATAAATCCTGCGGTGATAGTGGGCGTAGTCAGCGGAGACAGGCTGCTTGTGACCCGCTACAGGAGAGGCTATGCCCATAACGCGCTGGTGGCGGGCTTCACCGAGATAGGCGAGACCCTCGAGGAGACCGCAGAGCGCGAGGTCATGGAGGAAACGGGCATAAGGGTGAAGAATATCAGGTACTATAAGTCCCAGCCATGGGGAATGGCTCAGGATATTCTCGTGGGCTTTTTCTGCGAGGCAGAGGGGGACTGCACGATAAAAATGGACGAAAACGAGCTCAGATATGCGGAGTGGGTGCCGAGAGAGGAGATAGTCCTCCAGCCAAACGCCCTGAGCCTTACCAATGAAATGATGATGGTATTCAGGGACGGCGGCGTTTACTGACAGCCGTAAAAGCATGGGACCGCTGCTGCGGTCCTTTTGTATAAAGTTAAAAGGAAAAAATAATTTTTCCGGTGTTATGTTCGGGCTGTACAGGGACAATAGATACAGTGAAAGCAGAAATAAATGCATTTATCAAAGCTTGAAGGCGGTGAGGAAAATAGCGGTAACTGACGAGCGCGAGCAGAGAAGACTGTTCGATACGTATTGCAACTACGTGGGCACCATAGTTTTCAACAGGCTACGCAGCTGCGCGGGACGTGAGGATATGGAGGAATGCCTTTGCGACGTGTTTGCGGAGGTCTATCTGCACTACGACAGCGAAAAGGCTGCGGGCGGCAGCGAGCAGGGCTTTATCGGCACTGTTGCAAGGCGTAAGGCTGCGGCTTATTACAGGAGGGCTGTCGCTTCGGAAAGGACGGAGAGCGGGGAAGAGCTGCTTAATGCGGCAGACCCCGCCGCCGATACCGAAAGGGAGCTTGAGAGCAGGGAACTCCGCAGTATGCTCCTGGACAAGATAGCCGAACTGGGGGAACCGGATTCGACTATCATCATGCAGAAATACTATTACGGGCGCTCCGCAAGGGAGATCGCCGCAATGACGTCGCTGACCCCGGAGAATATAAGGGTGCGCAGCGGACGTGCCGTCAGAAAACTCGGGGAAATGCTTGAAAAAGCAGGTATTTCTTTATAAGGAGGGCTATCTATGGATAAAAACGATCTTGACCTCAGGGCACTGGAAAATGCAGATAATGAAGCTATTGAAAGAATGTCGGAGAGCTATAAGGCTGTTGCGGACAGCGACAGGGACAGGCTTTTTGAAAGGAGCGTCAGGCTCTTTAACGAAAGAACAGATGAGATAAGCGATACGGAGAGCGGCAGCACCGTAGTCTCGGGAGTAGAGCCGTACCGCAGGCCGCTGTGGCATAAGCTCCTTGCGGCAGCCTCGGCACTGCTCATAGTTGCAGGCCTCGGCGCAGGAGGAGCTGTTATGCTGAAAAACAGGAAGAACAGACCAGATGTGAATTTTAACGACAGCAGCGAAACGGAGGCGGGCTCCGAAGCGGCCGCTGTCAACGCTCCCTTCGGGGACATCTCGGAGGCGCGGGTACGTTTCACGAGCCCTGCTTATGTTCCGTATCTGTACGAGGCGGATGCCGATGAGGTAAGGAGCCTTGCAGAGGTCTTCAACCGCTCTCAGTGGGAGGAGGCGGACGCCGACGCACCCCGTCCTGACGGCGAGAGCGCCCTCGTCTACGTGAACAGCGGCGGGCAGACCTTCAGCCTCGAATTCTACGGTGATAATACCGTTGCCTGGGAGAACGGCGGAGCTGTGAACAGATACAGGGTGTCGGAGGAGGCAAGCGCTGCCGCTTACAGCGCTGCAAATCCGGAGGAATTGCAGGGACGGCTCATATGGAGCAGGATCGAGGACCTCAACGCCGATGGGGTATGGAAGAACAACGAGCCCGTACCGGAGAAGATATTTGAAGAACCTGCGGTCCCGGAGGAGCTGAAAGGAAAGACTATAAAAGTATACGAGCCGCTGTATGAATTTGCATTCAATTTCAGCGGTATCGAAGAAGACGCGGCACACTCGGATAATATCATAATCGGCAGGGTTGACAACATATATGATTACGTAGTCAGCGGTATCGGCAGGGGGACCGGAGCCTCGGGCACGGCATACACTGTCATTGAGATTACCGTTACCGGGGATATAAGCGGCGTGGTTTCGGCAGGAGATAAGGTGGCTGTGGAAATGATAGGCGGATATATCTCCATGCGGGACCTGAACGGAGATACGCTGGGCATGAGAGGCGGAAAGTACGGCGACGGCTCAAATATCACCGACGAGGAGATAGACAATACCTATTACTACATTAAATGCGAATACAACGGCCTGCCAATTGTCGGAAAAGAATATGCCTTCTGCGTGAACGGAAAGAGCGACAAGGGCTATCCGCTGGTAGGACAGGGCTATGGTATGCTTTACAAATGCGATAATATCTATATACAGCAGAACGCCGACGGCTTCAGGTATTATGAGCTCGGTGAGCTTGAGGAGCTTCTCGGTACGGAGCTCCCGTCAGACCATATCCCCGGGGAGAGCTATGAGATGATCGAGAAGGCTTCGGTGGAATGAGTATGCGGAAACTGATATAACGTAAAAAGCAGTCTGTTTATGACAGGCTGCTTTTTTTGTGCGGCAAAAATTGCGCGATCCGACGGATATATGCGGTAGAGACAGCGTGATGTATGCAGAAAGCTTTTGTTTACGACGAAAAAGAAAAATCGGCAAAAGGCAAAAAAAGATTAGACAAACCGTTTTTTTTGTGTTATAATACTATAGAATATAGTTATCTGCCGGAAGACTTTGCGCTTTTGAGCAGAATATATTCATCAGACGTATTTTAATCAAGACATTATTGAATGGAGGGTTACTTATGAAACTCAAAAGACTTATTTCACTTCTCACAGCTTCGGCTATCGGTTTTTCCTGCGTTCTGACTGCTTCGGCGGCGGCACGGGAAGATCAGCTTTCCGGCAGCGCTGCCTACGGTCAGACGGACGGACAGAGCTCAGCACCCTTCGGCGGACATAATTACCGGCTGAGCTATAAAAACAGCTTTCCGGAAGGCAGTTCTCAGAGCTGTGCGGTCATAAAGCTCAGCGAGCCCTCGGGAACGCTGACATTCATGGACAATATGCCGGCAGGCAGACCCACGGCTTCTTCATACTATACTGGAACCGTGGAGATCGGGGACGAGGTATACGACATTTACCGCGGTATGCTTTCCTATTATGATACAATTTATGAAATGCCCAATAATTATAACATAGTCCGCGCTAAGAAAGAGGACGAGGACGTATCGCGTACGGTATCAGTTCCCGTTTATGCTATCGCAGAGGTTTTAAAGTCCTTCGGCTTCCGGGAGGGAACGGTTACCGAGATCACCTGCGGAGAGTGGGACGGCGTAAAGGCCGAAATTACAGAAGATGAAACATCTGTCCTTGACGGGGAGGAGCCCTACAGAGTATATGTCGACATGGCAAAGAGAAGCTCCGGCAGCAATATTTATTTCGACGGATATGATTTTTATGGTGATTCGGACGGCTATTACACCCAAGGACCGCAGATGATCGCATATCCTCAGGGTGCATTTTCGGTAACGGTGCCGGATGGCTGCCGGGTATATCAGCCTTGTATGATGTTTTGCGGAGAGAAGCGCTATGAAAGAATCAATGCTTCGGCGCTGCAGCTCAGTGACAACGAGGATATTGTCATAGATCACAGGATAGACGACAAGCTGGAAGGCAAATACTCCATAGAGTGCATGATAGAGCTTGTGGGAAATGGCATTGAAATGTCCGGTGCTCTCAAGGTGGTCGAAAAGCTCTCGGGCATGGAGCCTGAGGAGTTCTTTAAAGCTTCGGATTACAATACGACATGGATTGACGGTTTCAGATACAATTCGGGCGAATTCATAAAGACATATACGGCGGACGGACGCAAATACGATCTTTATAAGGTAGTGTACCGTAACGGCTGGACAAGAAACCGAGAGGAATATGTTGCAATAAGACAGAAACAGCCCGGAAAGGGCGAGATCATCGAGGGCAGCGTATCCCTTAACGAGCATATGAACAATATATTCGATGACTATAAGCCCTCGGACTATACTGTGATCTCGGCAATGACGGACGTAAGAATGGTGGAGAACACCGGTTCCTGCGACGTACTGAAAAACGAAGTCAGGGACAGCAGCACTGCTTATGACAGTTCGTCCAACTGCTGCCTCGATTACGAATATACCTACACCGGTGACAAGACAGACTGCTATGCAAAGGTGTCGTTAAAGGAGCCCGACGCAGAGCTCATATTCTATGAGAATCCGAATGATCTGTCAAAGTCAAATCGGAGTTATGATTTACAGTATTATGTGGGAACTATAGAGCTCGGCGGTAAGATATACAATGTATACCGTAAGAGTTACCTGAGTTACTATGAGAAGTACGATGAGTTACCGAACGATTACAGTTTTGTATGTGTGACCGATCCCAACAATGAGGACGACCCGTCAGCGGTCAGAAAGGTATCGATCCCGCTGTATGCTCTGATAGATGCGGCAAAGGCCTTCGGCTTCAGAAAGGGAACGCTGGCAGGCTTTTCCGTTGAATCGTCTTCGGGTACGGAAGAAGAAATGAACATCCTGAAAAAGGAGATCACACTTGATAAGGAGTCCATACTCGACAAAGAGGACGCATATAAGGTTTATTCCGATTATACTGTCAATAAAAGAGAGGCTGCTTTTCTGGACGGATATGATCATGAGGGAGAGATCTATACAAGAAACGGATATATTGAAACTGTAGCAAAGAGAAACGGCTGTTTCTCCATTAAGATACCTGAAGGCGAATCAGCCGGAAGATATCCGTGTGCGCTGACAGGAGCGGGTATAAACAGGGAAAGGTATTCCTTCTATGATCTTAACTGCCATAACGATGTGACGGCCGATTACAGCATAGACAACAGCCTTGAAGGCAAATACGGCATAGAATACCTTTTCGAGCTTTACAATCCCGGGCGTCCTTATATTATGACAAGGTACAATCTGAAGGTCGTTGAAAAGATGTCAGGCCTTGAGCCAGAGGATTACTGGAACGCTAAGGACGGACTGACACAAATGAGTCATGACGCATCAATTTTCCTCAGACAGCACAGCTTTGTAAAAACGTACACTGCCGGCGGTCATGAGTATGACCTGTATGAGGTCCGGTACAGCGGAAAGGCGACGCTTCTGTATGAATATGTGGCGATAAGAAAGGATCAGCCCGAAGACGGCACCGCCTTTGAGGGTTCTGTATCCATGCAGGAGCACCTTAACCGGATTGATGATTATTTCTGCTCCGAAAATCAGGTGATGTGTGCGAAGCTGAATCTGAGAATGGTGGAGACCGCAGGCTCCTGCGACGTACTTAAAAACGACATCAGGTTCGTGGACTACGGCGAGCCCGAATTTATAAAAGGCGACTTCAACGGAGACAGGATCGTCAGCGCTATGGACGTAATAGCTGCAAAGAAGCTCCTTGTTTCCCAGAACGCCGAAGCGGACGAGTATACTGACCTGAACGGCAGCGGAGCTCTTGATGTGGGCGATATTGTTCTGCTTCAGCGCTTCGTTCTCGGTTCTTCAAAGAACTTCTCCGCTACAGAATAAAACAGTATAATTTTTATGAAAGGGAGGATAATCTCCACATGTTAAAAAATATCATAAGAAAGATCACAGCATTTTCCGCAGTCGTGTGTATGTGCTTTGCGGCAGGATGCAGCAGCTCAGACAGCCCCTCCTCGGGTACCCCGTCACAGGAGCCGACATCCGGCGGCGAGACTCAGGTATTTACCGAAAATATCACAGGCTCGGCGGACGGATACGACTATGAGCTGTGGAAGGACAGCGGAAATACCACATTCAATGTCGAGCCCGGCGGCGGAACTTTTTCCTGCGAGTGGGACGACATAAACAACGCTCTCTTCCGCCGCGGAAAGAAGTATGACTGCACACAGACATACCAGGAACTCGGAAATATCTCTGTTGACTACGGTGTGGATTATCAGCCCGACGGCAATTCCTATATGTGTGTTTACGGCTGGACAAGAGAGCCCCTCATAGAGTACTACATAGTGGAATCATGGGGCAGCTGGAGACCGCCCGGAGCTCCAATCGCTCTCGGTACGGTCACTGTTGACGGCGGTACATACGATATTTACAAGACCACAAGATATGAGCAGCCGTCGATCGACGATACCCAGACCTTTGACCAGTACTGGAGCGTAAGACAGGTAAAGCCTGAGGGCGATGGTACAAAGATAGAGGGCACTATCTCAGTATCCAAGCATTTTGACGCATGGAAGAAGTGCGGACTTGAGCTCGGAAAGATGTACGAGGTGGCGCTGACTATCGAGGGCTATCAGTCAAAGGGCAAGGCAGAGATCTACAGGAACGACCTCAAGGTGGAGGGAACCTACTCCGAGGCTACGGACATCGAGGTCAAGGTGGATGAGGACGCTATCGCAATGATGGCAAACACCAGCACCGAGGCTCCCAAGGAGGCAGGCTTCTTTGAGATAAGCTTTGAGGACGGCACAGAGGGCTGGATACCGAGAGGCGGCTCAATGGTCACCGTAGACAAGGAGAATGCTTCCGACGGAAAGCAGTCCCTCTACGTAAGCGGAAGGACGGATAACTGGAACGGCGCTACGATAATGCTCAGCAGCGATACCTACAAGCCCGGTCAGGCATACCATTTCAGAGCAAAGGCCATGCAGAACAGCGGCAGCGACGTTACCATGAAGATGACCATGCAGTATAACATGGACGGCGAGAAGTACGACGAGATCGCACTTGTTCCCGCAAAGAGCGGCGAATGGATAACTCTTGAGAATACAGCTTATGTTATCCCAGACGGCGCCGAGAATCTTCAGCTCTATCTTGAATCTCCCGACAGTCTTACCGATTTCTATATAGATGAGGTATCCGCTTCGGACAAGTAAAAAGCATCAGAAGGCAGCCGTAAGGCTGCCTTCTTTAATGTAAATGCTTTTCAGAAAAATTCTCAGCCGGTAGGGAACGCCAGCCCCTACACTCTTAGTTCTTGGCACTAAGCTCCAATCACTAAAAACTAATCACTGACACAATGTCTTGACAAACACAATATAATCGTGTATAATATTAAAGTATTCAAAGGCGATGATGAAGAGGAGTACGCAGGATACCCGATTTTCAGAGAGCTGCCGTAGGGTGAAAGGCAGTATGAGGGACTTGCGGAAGTAGCTTCGGAGCTTCGTGTGCCAACGGCTTATGCTCAGTAGTATGCGGCGTGATCCTCACGTTACAGGGGAAGGAGCTCACAGGCTCCGCAGAGTGCGGGATAATTCCCGAATTCAGGTGGTAACACGGACTTAGTTCGCCCTGAACCTTAACGGTTCAGGGCTTTTTTATTTGCTCTGACCGAAAAAAACACGGTGACGGCGGCTGACTGTCACAAAAAGGAGAATGAAAATGGCAAAGGAACTTGCAAAGGCTTACGATCCCAAGGACTTCGAGGACCGTATCTACGCCGCATGGAACGACAAGGGCTGCTTCCGTGCTGAGGCTGATCCGAAGAAAACGCCCTACACTATAGTTATCCCTCCTCCGAACATCACGGGACAGCTCCACATGGGACACGCTCTCGACGAGACCTTGCAGGATATTCTTATCCGCTGGAAGAGAATGAGCGGCTACAGCGCACTTTGGCTTCCGGGTACAGACCATGCTGCTATCGCTACAGAGGCCAAGATCGTTGAGGCTATGCGCAAGGAAGGCGTTACCAAGGAGGACCTCGGCAGAGAGGGCTTCATGAAGCGTGCATGGGAGTGGAAGAAGCAGTACGGCGGACGTATCGTTGAGCAGCTCAAAAAGCTTGGCTCCTCATGCGACTGGTCAAGAGAGCGCTTCACCATGGACGAGGGCTGTTCAAAGGCTGTCAAGGAAGTTTTCATCAAGTACTATGAAAAAGGTCTCATTTACAGAGGCGAGCGTATAATCAACTGGTGCCCCAAGTGCCGCACATCACTTTCCGACGCTGAGGTAACCTACGAGGATCAGGCTGGTCATTTCTGGCACCTCCGCTATAAGATAAAGGACTCCGACGGCTATCTGGAGCTTGCTACCACCCGTCCCGAGACTCTCCTCGGCGATACGGCCGTTGCCGTAAACCCCAAGGACGAGCGCTACACGGCTCTTGTAGGCAAGACTGTAATTCTTCCTATTGTACACCGCGAAATACCTATAGTTGCGGACGATTATGTTGAAATGGACTTCGGTACAGGCGTAGTTAAGATAACTCCTGCTCACGACCCCAACGACTTCGAGGTAGGTCTCCGTCATAATCTGCCCGTTATCAATGTAATGAACGACGACGCTACCATAAACGACGACTATCCCGCATACGCAGGCATGGACCGCTATGAGGCAAGAAAGAAGATAGTTGAGGACCTCGAAAAGGAAGGCGCTCTCGTCAAGATAGAGGAGTACAGCCATAACGTAGGTACCTGCTACCGCTGCGGAACTACCGTAGAGCCGAAGGTATCAACACAGTGGTTCGTTAAGATGAAGCCCCTCGCAGAGCCTGCTATCGCTGCCGTAAAGAACGGCGATACAAAGTTCGTTCCCGAGCGCTTCGACAAGATATACTTCCACTGGCTGGAAAATATCAAGGACTGGTGTATCTCCCGTCAGATATGGTGGGGACATCAGATACCTGCATTCTATTGCGACGAGTGCGGCGAAATGGTAGTTACAAAGGAGAGCAGCGCGGTTTGTCCTAAGTGCGGCAAGCCTATGAGACAGGATCCCGATACTCTCGATACATGGTTCAGCTCTGCACTCTGGCCTTTCTCAACTCTTGGCTGGCCTGAGAATACTGAGGACTTAAAGTACTTCTACCCAACAAACACTCTTGTAACAGGCTATGATATCATCTTCTTCTGGGTAATCAGAATGATGTTCAGCGGTCTGGAGAACATGGGCAAGGTACCTTTCGATACAGTTCTTATCCACGGTCTGGTTCGTGACGCACAGGGACGCAAGATGTCCAAATCACTTGGCAACGGTATCGATCCTCTTGAAGTTATCAACGAGTACGGTGCTGACGCTCTCAGATTCATGCTTGCAACAGGCAACTCACCCGGAAACGATATGCGTTATATCGACGACAAGGTAAAGGCTGCCCGTAACTTTGCAAACAAGCTCTGGAACGCTTCACGTTTCATTATGATGAACCTCCCCGAGGACTTCGAGTTCAGGGGACTTCCTACAGAGCTTGAATTAGAGGACAAGTGGCTGGTAAACAAGTTCAATCAGCTTGCAAAGGAAGTAGGCGAGAACCTCGACAAGTACGAGCTTGGCGTTGCTTCACAGAAGATATACGACTTTATCTGGGACGTATTCTGCGACTGGTATATCGAGCTCACAAAGCCCCGTATTCAGGCAGGCGGCGAGACAATGGCAAAGGCTCAGGCAGTTCTTGTATGGGCTATGCAGGGCATGCTGAAGCTTCTCCACCCATTCATGCCCTTCATCACCGAGGAGATATGGCAGGTGCTCAACAACGAGAAGTCCATGATAATCCTCGAAACTTACCCGACATACGACGCTTCTATCGACTTTACAGCCGAGGAAAAGGCATTTGAGAAAATAATCTCGGCTATCAAGGCTGTAAGAAATACACGTACGGAGATGAACGTACCTCCGTCGGTAAAGGCTAAGCTCTTCATCGAGACCGCAGACAAGGAGCTCTTCAACTCCTGCGCGGTATTCTTCGAGAAGCTGGCTTCCGCTTCCGCCGTTGAGACAGGTGACAAGTTCGACATTCCCGACTCTGCAAATGCAGTTACGGATACTGCACGTATCTTCATTCCCATGGACGAGCTGGTCGACAGGGAGAAGGAGATAGCGCGTCTTGAAAAGGAAAAGGCAAAGGTTCAGAAGGATATAGACTTCCTCAGCGGAAAGCTCAATAATCAGGGCTTTATCGCAAAGGCTCCTGCTCAGCTCATTGACGCTGAAAAGGCGAAGCTTGCAAAGGCTGAGGAGAAAATGGCTAAGATAGAACAGTCTATCGCAGCCTTCAGAAAGTAATAAAAATAAGCTCCCCGAAGGGAGCTTATTTTTTTATCTGAATGATAGGAAATAGGATAAAAAGCTGTTTATTCTTCTTCGTCGGCGTCTTCGAGGATATCGTCCAGTATGTCATCCATGGGATTTGTCTTTCTTTCAATCTTGCTGCTCTTCTTGTCCTCGCTGTCCTTCTCGGCCTCGGTGGTCTTTTCGGACTTTGAGCCCTTGCTGCTCTTGGCAGCCTTTTCGGACTTGTCTGTGTCCTCGTCTTCATCTTCGTCGGACGACTTCTTGCCGCTCTTCTTGGAGTCTTCCTCCTCCTGCTCGTTTTCCTTTTCGTCAAGAGTTACCTTTACGGTCTTTTCATCGCCGTTTCTGATGAGGGTTACCTCCATTGTATCGCCTGCAACGTGCTTGTTGAGCTGTGCGATGAGCTCGTCGTTTGAGGTCACCTTTTTGCCGTCGACTTCAACGATGATGTCGTTTTCTTTTATGCCTGCCTTTTCAGCAGCGCCGCCCTCGTTTACCTTCTTTACGAATACGCCCACAGGCATATTGTACATCTCTGCGGCAGCCTCTGTAACGCCCTGGCAGTATATTCCGAGATAGGGCTTTCCGGTAACGTAGCCGTTCTTCATTATATCGTCAACGATCCTTGATGTTACATTGGAAGGAATAGCAAAGCCGATGCCCTCGATGGATGCTCCCGACATTGAATATGAGGAAGACATCTTGGAGGAATTGATACCTATAACCTGACCGTATTTGTTGATAAGGGGACCGCCGGAGTTACCGGAATTGATAGCCGCATCGGTCTGGATAAGGTTCATAGCCTTGTCGTTTATGGCAATATCTCTGTCGAGACCCGAGATCATACCGCCTGTTACGGTGTTTCTGAGGTCGAAGCCGAGAGGATTGCCGATAGCGATGACTGATTCTCCCAGCTGGAGCTTGTCGCTGTCGCCGAATTCGGCAGCGGTAAGACCTGTCTCGTCAATTTTGAGGACTGCAAGGTCGCTGTCTGTATCGTAGCCGATGATCTCGGCTTCATAGGTCTTGTCGTCGTCAAGGAGAACGGTAACTTCCTTTGCCTTGCCTGCGCCGTACTCGTCGTCGTATATAACGTGAGCGTTTGTAACGATATAACCGTTATCCGATACGATAACGCCTGTGCCTGTGCCCTTGTACTCATTGGACTGGGGCGATGAATCGCCGAAGCCGAAGTTGCCGAAGCCGAAGTTGAAGAAGTCGTCACCGAAGGAGGACTGTGCCTGCGTTTCCATTTCAAATGAGGATTCAACGCCGACTACCGAGGGGAGAAGCTTCTTTACGATCTCCTCGTTTGAAAGCGCCTTGCCGTCTGCTTCGACGGGCTCCACGATGCTGACTGTCTTTGCGGTAAGGCTGTCGCCGTCCTTGTCCTCGGAAACCTTTGCCTTGTTATCGCCGAGCTCCTCAACGACCTCGTTCTTATTGAAAAGCTTTCCGTCAAGATTACGGTATATGCCGATAGAGCCTGCCGACACAAGAGCCATGGCCATTATGAAGGCTATCACCTTTTTGCCCGTATTCTTCTTGGGCTCCTTGGGAGCCTTGCCGCTGTCGGTGCTGAAGCCGTTGTAGCCCTCGGCGCCGTTTGTCTGCTCGTTATTATTGTATGTGTAATTGAATTCACTCATATCGATCACGTTCCTTTATATTTTTTTCATGGCCTTTTCCTCAGCCTGTGACTATATTATATTCGGCTTATGTGAAATCAGTTTGCAGTAATTGTATAGCTTTTGAGAAGTTTTTGTGTAAATTCTATCACAATTCTCCGCCTTATGTGAAAAATGTGAAAACAAAGCGATCCGAATAGACGGCCGGTATTGCGGAAATTAACGGATTATTCAGCAAAAAAGCCTGTTTACACAGCAGATTGAACAATTAGACTGCTCATTTTCAGAAAAATGCTTGACTTAAAGGCGTGAAAGTGATAGGATAACATATGTGGAAAAAAGCGGCTTTGTGAAAAGGCGCTTTGATAACGGAAAAAACTGCGGCGTATTACTATTATATTCAGGTATGCGTTCTATTATCGATCGGAGGGATATTTGTGAAAAGATACTTTAAAAAAAGGGCGGCGGGGCTACTTGCGCTCACTGTCCTCGGCGGAGCACTTTCCGTTTCGGGAAGCTTATTTGCGGCAGAGCCCGTCCTCAGGGCAGCTGCTGATGAAAAGCCGGCGGTCTATGACGAAGGTGCAGGCAGCCTCGTCATAAAGGGTCGCATAACAAGGAAGGACATTCTTCCTTATGCGGACAGGCAGCTCAGGACGATCAGGGCGGAGAAGGGAGCAGTCCTTCCCGAGGACAGCAGCCGCCTTTTCAAGGACATTTCAGCTTCCGTGATAGACCTTTCGGAGGCGGATTCTACGAAGGTAAAGAATATGAAGGAGATGTTCTCGGGCTGCACCGCGACAGAGACTATCGACCTCGGCGGCCTTGACACCTCTGCGGTAAAGGATATGAGCGGTATGTTCGAGAACTGCACGGCTCTTTCCTATGTGGATCTCAGCAGCTTCGAGATGAAGCCCGATACAAAGATGGACAATATCATATCCAACTGTCCCGGGCTCCTTTCGAGCGTGAATACCCTCAAGGGAGCAAGCATAACCCTTGACGGGAATATAGGCGTGAATTTCATCGCCGACCTGAGCAGCAACGCTGCAAAGGCGGTCCTCAGCGGCCCGCAGGGCGACGTGGTATATACCGACTTCAAAAAGCTGAGACTGAGCGGTAATCAGTATAAGTTCACCTACAAGGTCAACGCACTCCAGCAGTCGGATGACATAACACTGAGGCTCTATGATGATAAGAACAGGCTCCTGATACTCCGCAATTCCTCGGGAAGGCTCCGCAGCTTCTGCTGTGAGGACTACAGCGTAAAGGACTATATCAGCTCCTCCGCACTGTACTCAACCAACGAAAAGCTGAACGTGCTGTTAAGGGCACTGGACAACTACGGAAAGGCGTCGGAGAACTATTTCGGCGGCGGCAGCGAAAAGTATACCGTAGAGGGCATATCGGATGTGAGAGCAGCGGACGTGGCGGAATACGCACCCAACTTTACAAAGGATCAGGCAAAGCTTTCGCTGGTGCTCAATTCCGAGACAGCCATAAGACTCTACGCAAAGGGAGCTTCGGACGGCACCAGCAGCTACGGAAGCTACTGCGAGGTAACGGGGCTTGCAGCCCACAGGCTCATGAACGAGCACAAAGTGGTAATAGACGGCAGGACTTACAGGTTCAGTGCCATGTCCTACGTCTACCGCGTACTGACAGGAAAAACAGACAAAGAGACTTCAGAACTGGCAAGAGCGCTCTATGTATATGCAGAGGCTGCAAAAGCTTACAGGTCTTGAGATAACAGCAGGCAGCCTTAAAGACTGCCTGTTGCATTTTGTGAAGCTTTGTGATATAATTTGAATAACCGATGAGAGAGGAGATAATTATGAAAAAACTTATACTTGTACTTGCCGCGTCGGTGCTTCTGCTGGCGGGCTGCGAGGGCGGCGGCAGCACCGAGCCCAACAACAACCCATACTCCCGTTCTGCCAAAAAGACTACCGAGAACGTGAACAACGAGACTAAGGAAAAGTCAAAGGCACAGGAAAAGGAGAAGGAAAAGAAAAAGACCGAAGAGGTACAGAAGACAACTCCCGAGGCAAATGCTCAGGTGACAGAACTCGCGCCTGTGACTGCGCCGGATATGGAGCTCCCCGTTCAGGGAGCCCAGCATAACGAGCAGGGAAGTCAGACAGAGGAGAACAGCGCCCTTCAGGAGCAATACGAAAATCAGACGGCGAACGACGAGGTCATCGAGCTGCCTGTGATACCCATAGATTAAGGAATGTACAGGGGCAGATACGAAATGGCCGAAAGGGTGGTGGAGGTCATCTCCATATACCCCAAGGTCCATGAATATTGCAGGGATTATGCCGCAGAGGACGAGCCCGCCGATTTTACGGCGGAGGTTTGTCAGGCGGATATAGACTTTGAGCGTGAGCGCTCCGCAAGGGAGGATATATGTGAGGGCAGAGCCGTCACTGAATATCCCGACGATTACCTTGAGGAGCTTGCCGTATACCGCAAGATAGCCGAAAAAATGCCATACTACGATACGGTGCTGTTCCACGGCTCGGTGATAGCAATGGACGGACAGGGCTTCCTGTTCACGGCGAAATCGGGAACGGGGAAGTCCACCCATACGAGGCTGTGGCGGGAGTGCTTCGGAGAAAGAGCGGTAATGGTCAACGACGACAAGCCCCTGCTCAGGATAACGAAGAGCGGAGTTATCGCATACGGCACGCCCTACAACGGTAAGCACGGACTGGGCTGCAATATGTCCGTGCCTCTCAGGGGACTGTGCATACTTACCCGCGGCGCCGGGAACAGGATAGCTCCCGTTGCCAGATCCGAGGTCTACAGTATGCTGCTCCAGCAGGTGTACCGTCCCGCCGATCCCGCGGGCATGGCAAGGACCCTTTCACTTGTGGACAGGCTGGCGGAAAATACAGGACTTTACAGGCTGGCGTGCAATATGGACAAGGAGGCGGCGGAGGTCGCCTATAACGGTATGAAAGGCTGATAATTATGAGACTGAACAGAAATTTCATAGCCCATGACGACGGCAGTGAAAAGTTGCTGGTATCTGCGGGCGGCTCGGATTTTTCGGGACTGGTCCGCGGCAATTCCACAGCTGGCTTTATAATGGAGTGCCTTGAAAACGATACCACTGAGGCTGAGATAGCTGAAAGGATGAAGGAAAAGTACGACGCTCCCGCCGAGGCGATAGAGCGCGACCTGAAAAGAGTGCTCGCTCAGCTCAGGGAGATCGGCGCGATAGATGACTAAAACGACATACGAGGAATACCTCGAAAGAAACGGTTCCATGACCTACACCAACGTGGGAGTAAGTATGCTCCCTCTGCTGAAGCAGGGCAGGGACCTTTTCACGGTATGCAGGAAAAGCGGCGAACGCTGTAAAAAGTACGACGTGGTGCTGTACCGCAGACCCCCCGAGAGCTATGTGCTCCACCGCATAATAAAGGTGCGGGAGAAGGATTACGTGATACTGGGGGACAACTGTATAAACAAGGAGTACGGCATAACCGACAGTGATATAATCGGCGTTATGACGGGATTTGTCCGTAACGGACACGAACGCTCCGTGGACAGCTTCGGCTACCGCCTGTACAGCCGCATATGGGTCGCGCTGACTCCTGCAAGAGTATTCCTCAAGAAGATCAGATACAGGATCAGAAGGCTGTTCAAACGATGAAGAAGAATGCTGTAAAATGGCTGTTTTCCGTAACGGGACGAAAAAAATGGAATATACTGTGGCTTGTGCTGGTGCAGTCGCTGCACGGCTTCAGCGGAGTCCTCTACGCCCTCCTGCTGAGAAGCATCGTTGACAGCGCCGTGGCAAAGGACCTCAGCGGTTTCAGGTCATATGTATGTCTGATATTACTGCTGGTGCTGGCTCAGGTTGCTATGAGAGCCGTTATACGATGGCTGGAGGAGCTCTCCCGTTCGTCGCTGGAGAATCTCTTCAAGCAGAGGCTTTTCGATAATATACTCCGCAGGGACTTCGGTACGGTGAGCTCCGTCCATTCGGGAGAATGGCTGAACCGCCTTACAAATGACGCGGTGGTTGTAGCCAACAGCAGCGTGGAGATACTTCCCGGAATGGCAGGCATGATAGTGAAAATGGTCAGCGCCATCGCTATGATGATAGTGCTTGACCGCCGCTTCGCGCTTTTAATGATACCTGCGGGCATAGTGCTGTTCATAGCCACCTACGGATTCAGGAAGGTGCTGAAAAGGCTCCACAAGAACATACAGGAAAAGGACGGAAAGCTGAGGGTGTTCCTACAGGAGCGCCTGGGAAGCCTTATGGTGATAAGGTCCTTTGCTGCCGAGGAGCAGACCGAGCAGGAGGCCGCGGAAAAGATGGCGGCTCACAAGAGCGCCCGCATGAGAAGAGTAAGGTTCTCGAATTTCTGCAATATCGGCTTTCAGACCGGTATGCAGGGAATGTACGTGGGCGGAGTCATATACTGCGGCTACGGTATACTGAAAGGCACTCTGAGCTACGGCACACTTACCGCCATAACCCAGCTCGTATCCCAGATACAGTCTCCCTTTGCAAATATCACGGGCTATCTTCCAAAGTACTACGCCATGACGGCAAGTGCGGAGAGGCTGATGGAGATAGAGAGCTTTGCGGAGGAGAGCTCCGCCGAGCCAATGGACATAGATCAGACCCTTGAATTCTACGGCGCCGGCTTCGGCTCCGTAGGACTTGAAAAGGCGGGCTTTGCATATTATCCCGCCGGCGAGAGCGTAAGGGCGCTGAGCAAGGACGATATGCCCGTAGTCCTTGAGGATATAAGCCTTGAAATAAAAAAAGGGGAGTATGTGGCCTTTACGGGCCACAGCGGCTGCGGAAAATCCACGGTGCTGAAGCTCCTCATGTGTATATACAGACTTGACAGCGGCGAAAGGTATATCACCGCAGACGGCAGAAGGCAGGAGCTCACTCCCGAGTATCACAGGCTCTTTGCCTATGTGCCCCAGGGAAATCAGCTCATGTGCGGCACTATCCGTGATGTGGTGAGCTTTGCCGACAGATCGGGCGCAGGCGACGACGAGCGTATAAATGCAGCTCTCAGGATAGCCTGTGCAGATGAGTTCGTATCGGAGCTTGACGACGGAGCCGATACTCTTCTCGGAGAGCGGGGAACGGGTCTTTCCGAGGGACAGATGCAGCGCATAGCCGTTGCAAGAGCCGTGTATTCCCGCAGTCCCATACTGCTGCTGGACGAGGCCACAAGCGCACTTGACGAGGCTACGGAGCAGAAGCTCCTCAGCAATCTGCGCAGCATGACGGACAAGACAGTAGTCATAGTCACCCATCGTCCCGCCGCCCTTGAGATATGCGACAGGATACTTGAATTTACCGAAAACGGAGTTGCAGAGCATGGACGTGAATGAATTCCGCAGGAATGCGGCAGATATGATATATCTTACTGCCTGTGCGATAAACGGAAGGATACCCGATAAGGAGCGCACCGCCTCTCTTGACCTTCCGGAGCTGTTTGAGGTGTGTCAGGCTCATATACTCACAGCCTGCACCGCATACGCCCTTGCAGCGGCGGGAATAAAGGACGACAGCTTCACTCAGGCAAAGGAAAAGGCAGTAAGGAAAAATATACTGCTGGACGCCGAGAGGAAGAAGATAGTCCGCCGCCTTGAAGCTGAGGGGATATGGTATATGCCTCTGAAGGGCGCTCTGCTGAAGGACTGGTACCCGAAGCTGGGCATGAGACAGATGTCGGACAACGATATGCTCATCGCTCCGGAGGGTCGGGAGACTGCCCGCAGCATAATGAAGGAGCTCGGCTTCACTCTGAAATGGGAAAAGGAGAACGTGGACGAGTATATAAAGGAGCCTGTGTACAACTTCGAGCTCCATGAGAGCTTTTTTCCCGATATGGACAAGTACAGCGGAAAGGGCTTCACGGATTATTACAGGAATGTAAAGGAAAGACTTGTGAGCGAAGATGGGAACGGGCTTTCCCTCCGTTTTACCAACGAGGATTTCTATATCTATATGATAGTGCACGAGTACAAGCACTATCACGACGGCGGCACGGGAGTCCGCTCGCTTCTTGACGTGTATGTTTTCATGCGCAGGTTCGGCGGGGAGCTTGACCGCAGCTATCTTGACAGGGAATTCTCAAAGCTGGGGATTGCCGATTTTGAGCGCGAGAACCGCCGGCTTGCCGAAAAGGTGTTCGGTATGGAGAAGCTTTCGGCCGAGGACGAAAAGCAGCTCGACTACTATGTGACATCGGGAGTATACGGCAATGTGGAGAACTATGTAAGGAACCGGATGAACGGTCAGGGCTCGCGCCTGCGGTACATAATGCAGCGTATCTTTCTGCCCATGGAGCAGATAAGGAGCGGCTACCCCTTCTTTTATCGCCATAAGCTGCTTATACCCCTGCTCTGGATAAGGCGTATCTTCCGTGTGCTGTTCAGGGCTCCGAAAAGGCTTGCAGCCGAGCTGAAAGCTATCTTCAAAAAATAAAAGGCCTTCCGTGGCGTAACCGCGGAAGGTCTTTCTATATTTCCTCCATGAATAAATGGCTGCCCTTTTCTATACCGTTTTCGCTGAGAAAGCTGTCGGCCAGCCTTATCTGCTTTTCCGAGCCGTTTTCACCGCGCAGCAGCACCGTACACATAAGCTCCTCATTTTCGGGAATGCCCTCGCAGCCGTAGTCATCTTCGGTTATTCCGATTATTTCGTATCTCATTGCAGTTCCTCCCTTAAATGTCTGAGAAGTCCGCGGCAGCCTTCCTCTATATCCTTGTATGCAGTTTCAAAATCGCGGCTGTACCACGGGTCGGAAACGTCCCTGCCGCTGCCCGCAAAGGTCATGAGCTTATATATCTTTCCCTCGGGGTCTCCTCCGAGGATACGGTTCATATTGCGGATATTTGCGGTGTCCATGCAGATGAACAGGTCAAACTTTCCGTAGTCGGATTTTCTGAGCTGTACAGCTGTCTTTCCCGCGCAGCTTATCCCAGGTAGGACATTGCCTTCAGAATTCTTCTGATCAACAAGCCTTTCCGCCGTATGATCAAGAAGCTGTATTCTATGCCTATTTTCGATAATTATTCCATTCAGACCATATTCAATGGAGAAGACGAAAGTGAAAATTTCGTTATCAATCTTGTCAGACATGAGCAGTATAACGGCGCAAGAATACCTGTAATCGAAAAGGAATTAGTCTCCGTAGGAGAAATGGGGTTAGTTCGCTATATACAGCCTCTGTCAATAACAGAATACTGTATGTTATTGCAGACGACATGGGCTACGAACTCCAAAAGGTCTATCGGCTCCATTATCAGTGAAATGAAGCTCAATGATGAGTTTATGTATGTTAAACCTGAACTCGTTTATGATGAGTTTATAATGAGTGCTCTTGCAGGAGTGATATACCGTGAGATGCGTAAACAAGATTCAAACAAGCAGTAATAGTGAACCGCCTTTTTAGGCGGTTCTGCTTTATGTATTTACATTATATCGTTATTATGCTATAATTGGTGATAAGAGAAATGATAAAGGAGTTACATATGGCAAATCAAGAGATTATTGACAGAGATACCTATAAGAAGATCAAAAAGATGAACCGTGAGGAGCTTACAAAGTTCATACTTCAATATGGAGACGAGCTTCTTGGGGAACAGGGCAAAACCATTGATCTCCCGGATCTTGAGGCAGAACTCAGCAAGATCAAAGGTATCGGCGATAAGCGCCTAGAGGAGATAATGGTCGTTATAGAAAAATTCTTAGATGTTGAATAGACAGGAGGTACACTATGAATTGTAAAAGAATAATAGCAGCGTTGATGTGTGCTGTAATACCGTTGGGAACGACAGCACTTACGCTGGGAGTACCTTTAACTCTTTCGGCTGAAGCTGCAACCATAGTTGACAGCGGCAACTATGGTGAGAATATCAGCTGGCAACTGGACAGTGACGGTACACTGGTAGTCAGAGGCAAGGGAGATATGGGCGATGTAGGTCCTGTCAAAAATACTCCGTGGGTAAAAGAAAGAGATCTTATAAAAAAGGTGGTCATAAGCAATGGGATAACAAGAGTCGGAGATCAGAATTTTAATACTTGTAAGAACCTTGTGTCCGTTACCCTTCCCGATACTCTGAAAACCATTGGCTTTGTTGCGTTTTCTGAATGCAGCGCTCTCACATCCATCGTAATACCCGCTTCTGTGACGGTAGTCGAACATGAGGCTTTTAAGTCCTGCAGTAATGCGGAAATAACGATCTCCTCAACAGCCACAAAGATAGAAGGCGGGGCTTTCTCAGGCACCAAATGGGAGGAAGAGCAGCTTGAGAAGTCGCCTTTTGTGGTAATAAACGGTGTTCTTCTTGCTGCAAGAATCGATACGGAAAAGATTGTCATACCTGACGGAGTTGAATGTATAGGTCGGAGATGTTTTCAGGGTTGGGGACATTGGTCAGTAACAGAGGTCGTTATCCCTGATTCGGTGAAGATAATAGAAAGCCGTGTTTTTGAGGGATTCAGATCACTGAAATCGGTGACAATACCCGAATCGGTAGAGAAAATAGAACCGAGTGCTTTTCAGAACTGCGATTCTCTTGAAAAGGTCTGCATACTTAATCCCGAATGTGATATAAGCGACATGAATTCGACCTTTACCAACGGTGCCGGTTATGCCTATACAGGTATTATCAAGGGATACAGAGGCTCTACTGCCGAGGCTTACGCCAATAAGTACGATCGCATCTTTGTACCCGTTGATTCTGACATGGGAGATGTGAACTTTGACGGGTATGTGAACGCAGTAGATGCTTCCATGGTGCTGGCATATTATGCCCGTGTATCGACCAATCAAGAAGGCGGATATAATGAAGAGGAAATGCTTGCAGCAGATGTAAACCACGACGGAGATATCAATGCCGTTGACGCATCGAGTATTCTTGCATACTATGCGTATGTATCTACTACAAAAGAAACCCCGATGTCAATGGAAGAATATATGAAAAAGAATTAAGAAAAACTCCTAATATGATGACCGCCCTTCACGGGCGGTTTTCGTTTTGTCTTGACTAATATAGTTAATTATGATACAATTAAGGGGTCACAACACTGGCTGTACCGAATGCAACGGCTCGAAGTGACTATAGGCACAAATAATGACAAACAAAGCTTTTCTTACAGGAGGAGGCTAATTATGATTTCAAAGAGAATATTCTCAACCATGCTTAGTGCGCTTGTTATTACTTGCTCTATTTCTAACTATAACACTTATGAAAAAACAGGAACTTTAGCGGCTGAAGCAGAAGATACATCAGTAAACACTGGAACTTGTGGCGATAGTGCGACGTATTCCCTTGACGATGCAGGAAATCTGACTATCAGCGGAAATGGTGCTATATCCGATTATGTGGATGGAAAGACGCCTTTTGCCAATAGTGCTCTGATTAAAAAAGTCATTATCGAGGAAGGAATAACTCATATAGGTAATTATGCTTTTTCATCGTGCCATGACATTCAGTCAATAGAATTGCCAGAATCATTGACCAGTATAGGCGAATATGTATTTGAGAACTGTACTTCACTTACAAGCATCATCATTCCTGATTCGGTAACAAGTATCGGTCAGTATGCTTTCAGCGGTACAGCTGTTAAGTCAGTAGTCATTCCAGAATCAGTAGTAACACTGGATACAAACAGTTTGTTTATGGGTTGTAAGAAACTTGAATCTGTTGTTCTTCCTCAGTCTGTAACAGTGATATACAGCAATGCTTTCAATGATTGTGTAATGCTTAAGGAAGTTGATATTCCTGATTCAGTAACTGCGATACAGAATGATGCATTTTCGGGTACAATGTTTACTTCGCTATTTATCCCTTCAGGGGTTACTATGATAAACGGAAATGCTCTCAGAGGCAGCAAAATAGACACAATTTACGGATTCAAAGATTCAGCTGCGGAGACTTTCGCAAAGAAGAATGGGCTGGATTTCATTGAAAGTGAAGAAAGAGCTTGGAAAAGAACTGACATCCTGCCTGTTGCAGGTGTTTATAAGCTTGAATGCGATGTAGACGTTAAAAGCTATATAACAATAAGCGGAATGCTTGATCTTGACCTGAACGGCCATACAGTAAAGATCCCAGAGATAATATGCAACAGCACAAGCAATGTTATAATCAGGGACAGTGATCAGCAGAAAAAAGGTACGATCATTTGCACAGCGGATAGCAACCTTATAACATCATATAATAAACTGACCATTTATGGCGGCAACTTTTATGGATATGATAAGAAAACAGTTTGCGCTACAGTAAGGATCAATGACGGTAGTTTTGATTATTACGGCGGTGAGATCATCGGATACTACAGTCATGCTCTTTCTTTAAGAACCAAAGATGGCATCATAAACATTATGGGTGGAAGACTGAAAGCTTCCTCTGCTGAAAACGGAAAAACCAACGTTTATTCAGTATGGCTTGCTGATACATTTGCCGGTACTCTCAATATATCAGATGGAGAGATGCACTCAGACATTGGAGCAGCTGTCAGCGGCTCTCCTTCAGACTGCATAGTGAATATATCAGGCGGTAAGATAATAAGTGATAAAGATTATGGTTTAAAGTGCTTGAAAAATGGTACGGTAAATCTAAGCGGTAATATCTGTATTAAAGGCGACAAGGGCGGTATTTACGTACCTAACGGAAAGTCAGTAAATATTACCGGTGCTATAACAGGTGCTGATGTAAGTGTTTATGCTGAAGCATCAGGTATTCTTACGAACGGACTCGGTAAGTACATCAGCGATTCAACACTGAAACGATATCTGCCATATATAAAGTCAAATGGTACGATTTCAGTAAATGATGATGGAGAACTGATAATAGATGTTCCTGCTGTTACATCAACAACATCAGTATCAGGTTCTGCAACTTCAACAACTACTACAACATCACTTACTTCGACAAACACTACAACAACAACAAACTCAACTACCACAACAACCAAGGAAACGACTGCTACGACTACAACAAATACTACCTCAACATCAAATAATACAAACTCAACGACTAAGAACACGTCTACGACAACTGCAATTGGCTCTACAACAACTGCGACATCAACGATAACAAATACAGCTCAGTCCACAACAACGACAACAGCTCCAGTAAAACCTGTAACCTACACACTTGGAGATGTGAATAATGATAAACAGATCAATGCTGTTGACGCTTCTTCTGTTCTTGCATATTATGCAATGATCTCAACAAATCAGGATGGTGGATATGATGAGGAACAGAAGCTTGCGGCAGATGTAAATCATGATGGATTAATTAATGCAGTAGATGCTTCCAATATTCTTTCGTACTACGCATATGTATCGACTACAAAAGAAGATATCATGTCAATGGAAGAATATATGAAAAAGAATTAAGAAAATCCCCTAATATGATGACCGCCCTTCACGGGCGGTCCTTCTTTTATCTTGACAAATATATCTTCATATAATATAATCAAAACAGAACATACATTCCGTTTGCGCTTGGAGGTGAGTTACATGTGTATGTCTCTGCGTATAGAGCCAAGAGAAATGGCTAAAGTTCTCATAAAGATAAGGAAAATGTCCTTTGCTCAGGAAATGTCGATAAAACTTGGTAAAAGCCTGATTATGTTAGGTGATTTATTCCCGTCAGATATAGCGCCTGTTCTTGCACCGAATAAACATGGGCAAATGGCTATATTCCCTATGGCATCGGGATTTACACATCAAGCTACTACCAAGCCTCTTGCAAATTGCCGTGTAGAGACTGCTGATACAAAAGCACTTTGGAAAGACTCCTGGTACAGACGAAGGTGCGTCATCCCTGCATCATGGTACTATGAATGGGGATATCCTTTATATGAAGATGACAATCGCAGTATGGTCGAGCATAGGAATACCAAGAAAATCAAGTTTGCTATACAGTCTGAAGGCTCTGACGTCACATATATCGCAGGACTATACCATCATGAGGAACATAGCGGTATGCAAGTGCCCATGTTCTTTGTCCTCACCAGAGAAGCTGCAGGCACAGTAAAGGATATACACGACCGTATGCCTGTTATATTTGATAAGAATACTCTTCAGGACTGGATACGTCCTGACGGAGATCCCAGTGCTATAGTTGAGAAAGCAATGACAAATATGTTCTTCGAAACAGCAGTTGAGTATCACAGATTCATCTGTGATGCTTGGATCTTTTCTGCTCATATTTTCCCGATGTCTTTTTGGTTTTTTTTTTGATTCCGGTTTTCTGCTGACCAGTTTCGTCAGATAAGCTTCGGCTTTTTCATCGCTGTCAAATTTGGCAACGACCTCAGCCTTTCCTCTGCACGTAAACCAAACGATTCCGTTATCCACATCATAGTGGCATTCCGCATCTCCATAGTGTTTCATATTATGACCTCCTATCGTCCGGTGACAACGTACTGTGAATGATTAAGCTATTACCATTATAACATAATCCTTCCGTTTCATCAAGACAAAAAGTAAAAAACAGCGGCTCAATTTGATGAGCCGCAAGCGCATCAGACTGCTTATTCTTTTGTCCTGTCCGATTTTTGACGGGCAATCTGAATTTGTACATGGTTTGTTGATATAAAAAAGTCCTCACGGTACGGACCGTGAGGACCTGTATTATCCGGGTATACGCCTTAATGCTGATACCGGTCAAGCGCAGCGGTTTGTTCTATCGTATTCATACAGGTGTATGGAAGTATCCGATAAGCAGGCTCTTGTAATAGCAAACATACCTGTTTATTGCGCCTTTGAATTCGTAAGGTATTATGATAGATTTGCTGACCTATACATCATACTTATCTTACAGCTGTTCCGCCTGTCAGCGTACCGCCGTATGCAGCGAGCTGTGTCTGATCAAGCTGCTGGAAGTAGGTGGAACCGCTGAGAGTTCCGCCTGTGAAGAAGGACGCTCCCGATGTATTTGTGCCTCCTGCCTTGAGCTGGCTGACAGCCTTGTCAACTATGAACGAAACTATGACCTTTCCGTCGCTGCCGATAAGTGAAAGTCTTGTATTGGCGCTGACACTGGAAGAAGCCGTTACGGAAGCCGTCATCTCACTGCCGCCCATGCTCATGCCGCCGGAAGGACAGTTGGATACCCATGTTCCGCCTTTTACCGTGATAGAACTGCCGCCGTCGCCGCAGTCAAAGGGCTCGTTGCCGTTTGATATGATGTAGCCGCCGTTTATCTCGATATTTCCGTTGGAATCATAGCCGTCATGGTCGCCGTTGGCAGCATTGACTATTGCAAAGCCGCCGTTGAACTGTATGAGGTAGTCTCCTGAGCTGCCGCCGAAGCCGCCTCCTCCGAAGCCGCCTCCGCCCTGTCCCCAAGGCATACCTGTATTGCCGCCACCTGAACCGTCGCTGCCGCCTGCTGCGTTGAAGCCGTCGTCAGTTGAGTTTACAATAACAGAACCGCTGTTCTGATATATCTTCTGGGCTTCTATACCCTCATAGCACTTCTCGACGTATATAACGATGTCGTCGTACATTCCGCTGTTCTTTGTGCCGATGGTGAGGTCGTGGTCTGCGTGAACGCCGTCATCGGCAGAGGAAAGCCTGAGTCCGCCGCCTGTGAGAGTCATGCTGCCTCCGCAGTGAATACAGTCGTCAGAAGAATCAACAGTGATACTGCCGCCGTTTATAGCTATATCGCCTGCGCTCTGCCATGTGGTGCCTGCTTCGTCATAAAGACCGACTGCCTTTATGCCCTTGGCGGAAATATCGGTCTTGTTTGAGTTCCCGTCCATGCCGAAGCCTCCGAAACCGCCTCCGCCGCCGGGTCTGCCGCCAAAGCCGCCCTGCTGATCGCCTGAGGAAGTACCCGTGAAGGAGCTGCCCTCATAGGTCCTGATATTGAGCTCACCGCCGTTCATAACGAAGTACTGCTCGGCTGATATGCCGTCTGCGTAGGAGTCAATATTTACAGCACCGCCGTTGACAGTAACGATTCCGAGCTGCTTTGCTGCCGAAGAAACATCTGTTGAAGTAGCCTTTATACCGTCGCCTGCCTTGGCATTTACGGTAACCGAGAGATTTGAGTAATCGGTCTCTGTACCGTCCGACGACGTATTGCCTATGGTAACGCTGTCCTTGCCGCGGATTCCGTCGTCGGCAGCGTTGACTGTCAGAGTGCCGTTATATATCTTTATATCGTCCTTGCCTACTATACCGTCGGCAGCGTTGCCGTTTACGGTCAGACTGCCCTTTCCCTTGAACTTTATATCGTCCTTGGAGTAGACAGCTCCCGTGTCGCCGTCAGCATTGGTGTAGCTCTCACCGTCTGAGATTGTATTTTCCGTACCGTTTTTAGCGGTGATAACAAGCTCGTCGGCAACAGAATTCACATAGATCGGAGAATCCTTGGTATTTGTCAGACTCATTCCGCTGAGGACCAGCTCAACGGAGCCGTCGGGATAGGCTGTCTTGTCGACATCAACAACTATCTGTCCGCCTGTCATTTCGCCTGTTACCGTAAAAACGCCGGGCTGAGTGATAGTGCAGACGTTATTCTCTACCTTAGCTTCGGAAGAAGCATTGGTGGCCATTCCCGAATCCGAAAGAGTTATTTTAAGCTCATCGGTACCGGGGTCGGTCACTGTACCGCTGCTGCCGCCGGAAGGATCAACATTGTCGAATACATTAACTGTAGGATTGAGCTGGAACAAGGTCTGCTTTCCGTCTGTATGAGTAACCGGATTACCTGTAGACAGGTTCGTAAGAATTCCCGAGCGCATTCCGTTGATCTTGGTATCGCCGCTTATGAGCACATACTTGTACTTCTTTGTGAACTCTATCTTGTCGCCGCCGCTGATAGCGTTAGACTTCTTCCATGTGCCGTCCTTTTCGTTGGTCGGGTCATTGACACAGTTCAGAAGAACAGTGGTCTGTGAAGCTGTAAGGAGCTTTGTATCGACCTGATTATCGGTAGCTGTAGCGTATACGATACCGCCTGTGATGTTGATGCCTGTAACTGCGGTAAGTCCGCGGTCACCGCCTGCAACGAGCTTTCCGTCGCTGATATCGATTGTGGTCTCAGCCTGAACAGCGTCATTGCCTGCCTTTATCTTAGTAGTGCCGCCTGCGAATACAACAGCCTCCTTTGTGGACTTGATACCGTCGCCCGCAGCGTCGATTTCAAGACTGCCCTTTACGGTAACGGACTTCTTGGCTTTGATTCCGTCGGCCTTGTTATCGGTATTTTTAGTGGTTATAAATATCTGACCGCCGGTTATTTTAATATCGTTGTTGCAGGAGATACCGTCCTGTGTATTGGCGGTAAGGGTAAGGGTTCCGTCTCCCTTTTCGCCGCCCTTTATGGTCAGATCGTCCTTTGCCTCGATAACCGCCGACTTTGCAAAGTCGCCTTCATAGGCAGTCTCTCCGTCGGATATGAAGTTCTCTGTGCCGTCCACAAGGTTGACGGACGTCTTCTCCGCATTTGTAACAAGTATAGCAGGAGCGCTCTTTCCTGTGATACTTACTCCGTTGAGGAATATCTTTACCGTATCGGGATCGGCAGTCTCATCGGCTATATTGACGTTGATCTGACCGTCGTCGAGAGTACCGTCAACGTAATATTCGCCGGAATGAGTGATAGTAACGATAGTTCCGTCAACTGTGGCATTATCGCCCTCAACCTCTATAGAGGTGTTCTTGAGATGTATCTTTGTGGCCTCGGTCACGGGATCGCTCTTGCCGCTGCTGAGCTCGCCTGCGCCGAGGAGGTATTTCTGTATGGCAAGGGCGTCCATATTTGAAACGCCGTTGGCAGCGCCGTCGCAGTCCGCGTTGACCCATCCGGCCTCTGTGATAGCATTCTTGTCGGATCCCCCGATACCGTACTTATTTGGATTTGAAAGCGCCTGCATGATAAGAACGGCGTCAGACATATCGATTTCGCCGTCGCAGTTTGCGTCACCGACAGTTTTCTGGGCAGCAGTCTCCGCCGCGAAGCCGACAACGGGAAGTGAATAAGCTGCAAGACAGACGGACGAGAGCCCTGCAAAGAGTTTTTTTAGGCCTTGTTTTTTCATAATTATCATTCTCCTTTTTTAATATCGCCGAATCAATAGTCCGGAATTTGTGACATTGATTTGCCCCTGTATTTTTATTATACCTTAAAATGCTGAATTGAAGCTTAAAAAAGCGTGTAAAATATGTAGAATATATGTGAAAACTGAGCGGAACAGAACAGCTGAACAATAATATTCGGAGCTTTCTTCTGTTTGACTTTTTTCTTCTGCTGTGGTATAATTCTGATGCAGGGGAAGCAAAGGCTTTCTGCTGCGAAGGAGGAACAGCAAATATGCAAAAGAAAATTATATTACTTACTTTATGCTTGGCGTGTGCCGGGTTATGTGCCTGCAGCACGAAAAATGAAAATACCAGCGTAATGCAAACCGAATCTGTCACTACAACCGGGAATGAACAGGCAAGCAAACCAACAGAGTCTGCTCAGTCTTATGAAACAGAGACTGCTCTGCCTGAACAGACTGAGGCTGCTCAGCCCGACAAAACCGAGGCTGTCTCGATCGGGCAGAATGAAAGCGGGTCAGAAGTTCTTACAGAGGAGCAGGCATTGGCTGCGGTCAGGAACTATTGTTTCATAAACAATCCTGATTTGAAAAAAATGGCTGAATCGGATGAGTATACTATTTACTGGGATGTTTCAACCAATGATAATAATGAGATAGTTGTTTTGTACAGAGCTTATACCGGCGCACAGATACGCTATTATATTGATCCTGTTTCCGGAGAAGCATATGTTACCGAGCTGGTCCCGGGAATAATAGATGAGGAACAACGCACTGAGGAAAGCTTTAATGTAAGAGACTATTCAGCATAACAGATTTTGATTCGGTATATTAACTGATAATACAACAGGCACTTGCTATGGCAAGTGCCTGTTTCTTTCTGTAAAGGTTACAAGTCCGTTCGCAGCATCATATATGACATTCCGCATCTCCATGGCTTTTCATATCCTGATCTTCTGCCCGTTCCCTGTACTTATGGAGTCCTGCCTTTTACTTCCAGTATGAGAGCTTATCGGGATCCAGACCGATGTCTGCTGCATGGAATTCCGGATTTTTACCCTCTTTTTTCTGCTTCTCATAATCCCTTAGAGCGTGGACGACCTGTTTTGACAGCAGGAAGCAGCAGGGGATATTTATCAAGGTCATGCAGCCCATAGTAATATCCGCTATCGTCCATGCGAAGCTCATCTGCATGAGAGCGCCCGCAAATATCACAAGAACGCAGATGGTGTAGAATACGGACATGAATCTCTTTGAAGGCTGCTTTTTTCCGTTCAGATAGATTAGTGCATTATCCACATAGTAGAGGTTTCCGAGAAGGGTCGTAAAAGCAAAAAGCACCATTGCAGTGGTGATGAAGACGGGACCCAGGCTGCCGAATACGGTGGAGATAGCATTCTGCACGTACATTGCTCCCGAAACATCTTTATTGTATGGAGTCCCCGAGCTCAGACACATGAATGCAGTTGCGGTGCAAAGGAGTATCGTGTCGATATATACGGAAACAGTCTGTACAAGGCCCTGCTTGACAGGATGAGTTACGTCTGCTGAAGCGGAAGCATTGGGTGCAGAACCCACGCCGGCTTCATTTGAATACAGTCCTCGCTTTATGCCCAGCACCAGACAGCTTCCTGCAAGGCCGCCGAATATGGAACGGAAATCAAAGGCGTCACGGAAGATAAGGGCGAACATATGCGGAACATTTTTGAAATTGAAGCCGATGATGACAAGAGAGATCAGCACGTAGGCAATACCCATAAAGGGCACTATCTTCTCGGTCATTCCGATTATTCGTTTGCCGCCGCCCATGATACAGAAGCCTACAAGTACGGCAAGAATGATACCGATAATGACGGGCGTAGTCTTTGCATTGTAGAAGCTGTACACCTCAAAGCTGGACTGCAGATTGAACGAGCACAGCAGATTGAAGCCGAAAGCGTATGTTGCTATAAGGAAAACGCAGAACACCGCTGCGATAACAGGTTTTCCCAGAGCCTGCTCGATATAATACGCGGGACCGCCGTAGCAGCCGCCGTCCTTATTCTTTTTCTTGTAGATCTGAGCAAGAGTGCTCTCCATGAAAGCAGACGACGCACCGATTATACACATCAGCCACATCCAGAAGCAGGCTCCCGGGCCGCCGAGACAAATGGCAGTCGATACTCCCACGATATTTCCCGTACCTACACGGGAGGCGGTGGATACGATGAGTGCCTGGAAGGATGAGACCTTCTGATCGCCCCTTGGCTTTTCAACGATAAGCCTGCATGCCTCCCTGAACAGTCTGAGCTGGACAAAGCCCGTCCTTGCCGAGAAATACAGTCCTGCCGTCGCCAGTATGATTATCAGTACGGGATAATACATTACATCGTCTACAGCATTGAAAAAATCCATTATTTTACTGATCATTTGTTACCTCCGTTATTGATGCGGATCGTTTTATCTTACATTGAGCTGCGAAACTTTTCGGCGTTCCTGCGGTTTGTGTTCACATAATCGCGGCACGCTGCGCAGTAGCACTGATATGCCTGATACAGCTTTACGTCCTCGTCGGGGTCGATGTCGGGATCGGTTATCCAGAGCTTCTGTTTTGCCGCATATCTGTAGGCGTCGTCGTTCAGGCTGAAGGTCCTGCCCGATTCAAGGTAAAAGGTGAGCCTTGCGCGGACCCGGGGCGGCCGCGAGGGATAGTCGTCACGGGGGATCACATAGCGGAATAATCCGCCGCCGCTGTCGTTGTTGTTGTCCCCGCCGTCATAATAGTGTGAATATTTTGCGTCGGCGATCTCATAGAAGTGGAACTTCCTGCGCCGCAGCAGCATTCTGATCTTGACGTAGTCCTTTTCAATGATGATCTTTGCGCCGAAAAATTTCTCGGCAAGAAACAGGATGATGAATATGATTTCAATGACTGCCAGGACTGCCGAGAGCCCGATCATGATCAGCGTCGGACGCTCATAGGTGACATTGTAATCCAGCAGCAGGTATACCGCTACCGCGACAGTGGCAGCTATCCATGGTGCAATGATTCCGTAGAGAAACAATTTAGTCTCATGGTTTATCCTGAATTTCATTTATCCGTCCTCCTTGGCACTGTTTGTCACGCAATGTGCACAGCTAATGTATCAGTTTGGATTTTTCTCTCTCCATTTTGCGGCTTCCTGCAATAAGCGGGCGACTGTCCCGCTCTTTTTTTCCGTATACAACTCCCTGTCGTCGGGATAAAGCTCTGCCAGCTCAAGCTTTACAGCTTCATATCTGCGAGCGGCGTTCATGTCTGCATTAAGATAATCCCTGAAATTCAGGTAGTTTATCCATTCACCTGAGCCTTTCCGCACAACATGGATATGATGAGTTCTTGTATCGCGTTCAAGGTCACCCTTTACATAGAGTAAATGGACAGGCCTTTCGTCAAAGCGAAAAATGATGCCATACTCTGCCAGCCTGCTGCTGCGGGCGACAACTTCGTCAAGGTCGTCTGCGGCAACGGCAATATCAATTATGGGCTTTGCCTTTACAGCTTTTACGGACGTGCTGCCTACGTGCTGAATATCGGCGTCCAGACCGCTCAGCGCCTTATGCAGCTCGGCGATAGTTTCTATTGCGCTTTGCTCCCAGGCGTCCTGATGTTCTTCGAGGCAGACTGTTCCGCGTTTCATTCCTATACTCATAATACTTACCTGCCTTCTGCTGTGATGTTCGTTTACGAACATTATAGCACAGATGTGCAGAGCCGTCAATCGGAACGGGCAAAATACAGCGGTCTCCAAAGACAATTCACGGCGCCGGTGATATAATGGAAGTGCCGATATACGGTGGATTAATAAGATGAAAAGGAGAGATCGTATGAAAGATCGGGACGTTAAAAAGAAGAAAAAATGACCGAAGGTGCTTCTGACAATAGTTCTGCTGATCGGAGCCCTTGCGGGATTTATCGCCTTCAATGCTTCAAAAAATATGGAGGTCATGAACAGGACCCTCGATTCGGGCATGAAAACGCTCTCGGAGTACGCAGAGGTCACGCCTGTGGACGCAGGGGAGTTCAGCGAGATAAAAATGTACGGTCTTATGAAATTCAAGGTTTCCCAGTACGACGTCAGGGATGTGGGCAATCTTTTAGTGATGACGGTAAATATGGGCTTCATGCAGATGGTTTCCTATGTTATCACACCTTATGACAAGAATATGCCGCTGATGTCCATGGACTTCATGTATATCCTCGGAAACCGCAAGGCGTATGTGGAGTTCTACGATCTTGTTTCCGACAGGAATTCCGACGAGTACGTTGACGTGCTTGCTTCCATAAAGGAATTTGAGAAAAAATACAGCAGTCTTGAGGATATAGAGACAGCTCCCGCATGGTATGACGAGCTTATGACGGTAGTTCTCCACAAGGCAGGCAAGCGTGCGGACGATGAAAAGATAGAGGAGATGTTCTGCGACGCTGTCCGCTGCTATATGGAAAAGGCGAATGAGCTCGGAGAGCTTTCCGAGGAGGAAAAGGCTGAAAAGCTTGCCCTGACACAGGAGTATTCCGACAATCTTATCTCAAAGGGCGGAGTATCCACAGACGTGTTCAAGAAGGCGCTGGGCGAGGAAAAGACGAAGGAGTTCTTCGACAAGGTATTCTTCGGAACAGAAAGAAGAAAATAACAGGCCTATGTCCGCAGGGACAGCGTCTGATATAAAAGCAAAACACTCACAGCACCGTTAAGGAGCCGTGACTGTTCTTTTTTAATGTCATTTCAGCCAGAAGAATCACCTGTTGTCCACGCTTTCGGGATACATATCGTGGTGAGCCAGCCTGTCCCATGCCAGCTGCTCCCATTTGGTGCCCTTTATGCCGTAATTGCAGTAGGGATCTATGGAGATGCCTCCTCTTGGCAGGAACTTTCCCCACACCTCAATGTATTTCGGCTCCATGAGCTTTATGAGGTCGTTCATGATTATGTTCACGCAGTCCTCATGGAAGTCGCCGTGGTTGCGGAAGCTGAACAGGTATAGCTTCAGGGATTTGCTCTCGACCATGCGCTCCGCGGGGATATAGGATATGTAAATTGTTGCGAAGTCGGGCTGACCGGTTATGGGGCAGAGGCTTGTGAACTCGGGACAGTTGAACTTAACGAAGTAGTCCCTGTCCGGGTGCTTGTTGGGAAAGGTCTCCAGCACCTCTGGGGAGTAGTCTGCGCTGTATTTTGTATTATTGTTTCCGAGAAGGGAAATGCTGCCTCTCTCGCTGTCGTTTCTGCCTGTCATGTTATACTCCTTTCATAAGGGGGTCGGTGAGGCCGTTGGCTCTGAACGCCGTTGCTCTGTCGCGGCAGGTGCCGCACTGACCGCAGGGCTTGTCGCCGCCCTCATAGCAGCTCCATGTTAGCTCAAAGGGCACGCCCAGCTCTGCTCCCATACGCACCACGTCGGCCTTGGTAAGTCCCACGAAAGGAGCTTCTATGTGCAGCTGTTCGCCGCTGCCCGTGAATATCGCTTCGTTCATGGCGCTGTTGAATTTCTCCGAGCAGTCGGGATAGGCGTTGCCTGCTGCGTCGTCGCTGTGGGCGCCGTAGTATATCACTCCGCAGCCGCAGGAAAGGGCAATGCTCGCCGCAGAGGCGAGGAAAAGTCCGTTGCGGAAGGGGACGTAGGTGGATACGGGCTTGCCGTCGGTATGCAGGAGCTGCTCCGCGTAGCTTTCCTTGGGTATATCCCTGTCCGAGCCCGTCAGCAGCGAGCAGTCGGAGCCCGCGAATACAGCCGCAAGATCGAGAGCTTTCAGCTCAATGCCGTAATGCTCCGCCACAGCCCTTGCCGCCTTTATCTCCTTATCGTGTTTCTGTCCGTAGTATATGGAAAGGGCGGTGACGTTCTCCCTGCCGTGCTTTTTCACTGCAAGGGCGAGACAGGTCGAGCTGTCAAGGCCGCCGCTGAACAGTACGAGTGCTTTCATGGCTGCTCCTTTCAGTCAAGGAGCTTTTTCAGGTCGCTGTCGGATCTGAAGGCTCCGAGATATGTCCTTGTTTCTGTATGGGAGGTGGGGTTCTTAATGCCCCTTGCGGTCATGCAGCTGTGACAGCCGGTGATCTTCACTCCCACATCGGGAGTACCCGCCGCCTCGGAGATTATCTCCGCAATATCCCGTCCCAGTCTCTCCTGGAGCTGAAGACGTTTTGCAGCCATGTCGCATATACGGGCTATCTTACTGAGCCCCAGCACCTTTCCGCGGGGGATATAGCCTACGTTTACGGTCATGTCGTACATAAGGGCCATGTGGTGCTCGCAGTAGCTGAATACGGTAATATCCTTCATGATTATCGCCTGGTCGGAGTCTCCTTCTCCGGCGGTAAAGGTCTTGCCGAACATCTGCGCGATCTCGTGGTTGGAGTACCTTGTGCCCTCCAGTACCTCCTCGAACATATTGGCGACTCTTGCGGGAGTATCCTTGAGTCCCTCTCTTTCGGGATCCTCGCCTATGGCCTCCAGCAGGCCTTTTATGTGAAATTCTATCTTCTGCTTATCCATTTCATACACCTTTCTTGTCAGGGTCCCATATATACTTGTGCAGCTGGAGCTGCAAACGCACGTTGCAGAGCTTGTTTTCCAGCATGAATGAGACCATTTCTGCGGGCTCTATCCTTCCGAAGACGGGACTGAGATATACGCGGCACCTGTCCGCAAGTCCGTATTTTTCGATTATCTGCTTTGCTCTTCCGAGATCGTCCCTGCCGGACACCACGAATTTAACGGCGTCGCTTTCGCAGAGGTACTCATAATTCTCTGTGAGCATGGCGGTTTCCATGCCGCTTCCGGGGAGCTTATAGTCGAGAGTGAAGCTGGGCCGGCGTTCCGAACTGCTCAGCTCCTTAATGGAAATGCTGCCGTTGGTCTCTATCTCCACTCTGTGTCCGTGAGCCATGAGCATTTCCGTCAGCTCACCAAGCCCGCTTTGCAGCATAGGCTCTCCACCTGTAAGGGTAACGTCTGTTATGCCGGTGCTGTCGGCGTAATCGGTGATCTCCTCTGCTGTCAGCTCCTGAGCAGCGGCGTCCCGGCTGTTGGCCCATGCGGTGTCGCAGTAGGAGCAGTTAAGATTGCAGCCTCGGAACCTTATGAACACGGCGGGCTCGCCCGCTCTTATGCTCTCGCCGTTGATGCTGACGAATTTTTCAACTACGGGGAAGCTCATTTTTCCACCTCGTACACCGCGCAGTTCTCCTCGGTCTCGTACACGGTCACGGAGCTTATCTCAAAGCCCCGTCCCGAGAGCGCGTCAAAGAAGTACCTTGCAAGGTTTTCGGCAGTTGGACGGAAGGGCACCTCAGTGAGACTGAAGCCCTCCTCCCTGAGGGCAGTCAGGGTCGCAGGCCTGAGGCTGTCCTTTTCGTAGATGAGGGTGTGGTCAAGGCTGTCGGCAATGCTGCGTACCTCGTTCTTGAGGTCGCGGAAGTCGATGAGCATACCCCGTTTTTCTCCCTCCGGGCAAAGCTCTCCGCCCTGTATCTTCACCTCGACTCTCCAGCAGTGACCGTGTATATTGGCGCATTTTCCGCTGTATCCCGAAAGGAAATGGGCGCTGTCGAATGAAGCTGACGTTTTAAGATAATACATTTTCTTCCTCCAAAAAGAAATGCGTCTGCTGAAAGCAGGCGCATCTATACGTTCATTGCGGGACAGCAGGAGCTGCTCCGCAGTAAATACATATGTAATGCCCTGGTTTTGTTTAACGACAGGATGGCGCAAGCGAACTGTCGGACTCTGTACATTATATCATCAAAAGAGCCTGATGTCAATAGCGGGCTCATAAAAAGAGCGTCATGGCTGTTTTTTGTCGAAATGCCAGTTGGGTATGCGTACGAAGTAGGACTCGTCGTCCTCGTGGTGTATGCGGCCTCCGTTGTGGAGCATCACCTTGAGTGAGGCGGGGTTGTCCTTGTGTACTCTGAGGTAGATCTCGTCCTCGGGCACTATTTTCCTTGCCTTTTCCAGTGCGAGCTGGAGCCCCTGTGTGCCGTAGCCCATACCGCGGTACTCGGGAGATATATAGTAGCCTATATGTCCTGCCCCGTTTTCAAGGGACTCGCACAGACAGTGCCGCACGTTGAACTGACCGATTATCTTGTCGTTCTTCCACAGGAAATAAGTCGTAGCGGGAACATATCCTTCGGGCAGCCGCAATCCTCTGGAGTTCATGATAATAATGTCGAGAGCGTCATCGAAGTCCTCGCGGCTTATGCCGTGGTATTCGTTTATGAAGCCGTTTTCGTCCTCGGGAACGTCCCTGACGAAAAGGTATTCCTTTTCAATATCCTCTCTGTTGGCTGCTTTAAGACAGAGCATAAGTACCTCCTCATTTTTACGGTTCCAAAAATGATGTGAGTGTCAAAGCCGCGGTAAGTACCGTCCGCGGTTATCGAGTACATTTTTATTATACTATATCTGCCGTTGAAATGCAAGCATATTATATGAGAAAAGACAGCCGTAAAGGCTGCCTTTTTCTTTCATCTGTTACTGGGGCTCAACTTCGGGTTCACCGCTTGCTGTGATAACGTCTTCGTTCTCGAAAGCGATGATCTCTACTTCAGGAGCTGTGTATCTTTCCTTCATATTTTCCCTCTCCTTTCTTTAAGATGTATATGCTTTTGCAGCATTCGCGTAGATGTAGAAAGCCTTTGCAAGGCTGACAAGGTTAGCCTTGTCAGTACTGAGCTCTTCACCGTTCTTGTTGTACCTGTAAAGAACGCGGCAGCAGTAGGACAGAGGACTGAAATAGTAATCCTTGCCGTCTATGGTGATCTTGTGGCTGTCCGGGAGATCCTGAGCTGTAATATCCGAGATCTCGTAGTATTTTCCGTAATTTCCGGTATGTGCAACAGCCTTTTCACTGTTATCGTCGATAAATACGTTATCGCTGTCGGTATAGATCCTTACTGATGAAGCGGAGCCCAGCAGCAGTGAGATCTTCACGCCGTCCTTGAGGGTAGGCTTTGCGTTGTCAAGGTCGCTGTTTTTCACGCTGTCGATGCCTTCGATCTCGTTCTGAGCGCCGTTGAAGTAATTCTCCGCAGCCTTGCAGTAGTTATCGAGGGCGGAAACGAGAGCCTTTTCCTTGTCGGAGCTGATATACTCAAGAGAATCCGTAACGTAATCTCTTACTGAATAGCTCTTGGAGCTCTTGCTTAAGATCTCACGGCTTGAATTCAGAAGATTGATCTTTCTGCCGTCAGCATCGTAGAAGCTGAATGATACGGGCTCGTTGGCCATAAGGGCGTTTACATAATAGTTAACGCTGTATTTTCCGCTTGCGTAGGCGGTAAGCTCGGATATATCCGCCTTCTTCTCGCCGGCGGGGCCGTTCATGACAACGGTCCTGAGGTCGGCGTTGGTAGTGAAGAAGAGTCTGAGGCCGATCCTTCCGTGATCGAGAGTGAGTCCTGCGTCCGTATAGGTAACGTTGTATGCGGGACAATCCTTCAGTATATCGCTCTGGTAGTCGTAATTTTTGTTTACGTAGCTTGTATCGAAGCATGTGACGTCAAGCTTTTTCAGCTGTGTGCAGTCACTGAACATAGAGCGCATATCTATGACATTGCTTGTATCGAAGCTGCGAAGATCAAGGGAAGTAAGAGCGGTGCAGCCGCTGAACATAGAGCTCATATCTATGACCTTGCTTGTATCGAATGAAGAAATATCAAGGGATTCAAGAGACTTGCAGTCCATGAAAGTTGCGTGTAGATCAGTGACATTTGAGGTATCAAAGTTTTTAAGGTCAAGGGATCTGAGAGATTCGCAGCCCTTGAACATCCTGTTCATTGTCGTGTTACTGCTTGTATCGAAATTGCTCAGGTCGAGCTTTGTAAGAGAAGCACAGTCGCTGAACATTCCGTACATGTTAATGACATTTGACGTATCGAATTTACTTACATCAATGGAATCAAGCTTCTTGCATGACCCAAACATACTGCCGATGTATTCTGCATTTGAAGTATCAAAATTGGTGACGTCAAGAGTCGTAAGAGACTCGCAGAAGCAGAACATACCGTCGAAATTTGTTACCTTTGAGGTTTCGAAGCCGCTCACGTCCAGAGAAGCGAGCTTCTTGCACACACTGAACATACTGGACATGTTGGTGACCTCAGAGGTATTGAAGCTGCTGAGATCAACAGCGGCAAGATTTTCGCAGCTGGAAAACATTCCGTACATGGTAGTGACATTTGACGTATCGAAACTACTCAGATCGAGAGCTGTCAGAGAACGGCAGCTGGCGAACATATTCTCCATTTTGCGTACACCTGAGGTATCGAAATTGCTAACGTCCAGCTCGGTAAGACCGGCGCAGTTTGAGAACATCCACTTCATGTCCTGAGCTGACGATGTGTCAAAGTCGCTTACGTCAAGCTCCTCAAGGCTGTAGCAGTTCATGAACATCGAGGTGAAGTTATATACGTTTGAGGTATCGAAATTCTCAAGATCGATAGCTTCAAGCTTGCCGCAGTTCCTGAACATATATGACATATCTGTAGCGCCCGAGGTATCGGCACCGGTGAACTCGATCTCCTCAAGATTCTCACAGTACTCGAACATATGGCTCATGTCCTTTACTCCGCCTGCACCCGAAAGGTCGATTTTGAGGGACTCAAGGCTTCGGCAGTTCTTGAACATGGCTTCCAGTCTTGTGGTCCCCGAAAAATCCGCTCCCGAAAGATCCATTTTGGAACATTCAAATCCAGTGAAGAGCTCGTAGCAGTTTTGGGGGAATTTGGCTCCCGTAGCTACAACGTAATCAAAGCTTGAATCATTGCGGAATGCAGTAATTTCATTTCTTGTGAGATCACCGCTCAGATATAGAGTGTTGTTCTCAATATATGCGTTGGGGTTTTCCTCAGCCCTTGCTGTTAAAATGCTGCTGAAAAGAGGAGCGTTTCCAAGACCTGAGGGAATTGCCCCGTAAGAGAGGGTCAGCGCAGCTATGGCAGCAATGACCTTTTTGGCGGTCATTTTCATTATATCCTCCTGTTTTAAAATTTGTAAAATGGTGGTTAAACATTACAAGAAGTATAATAGCACATTTTGCATAAAAAGTCAAGGCAATTCTTGCGATTTGTTATCAATTATTCAGCGGGGTGTTCTTCGAGGTATCTGTCCAGTATCTCTGCGGCGGTGCGGACGAACTTTATGCAGGGTCGCACCTTGTAGTACTGCTCCGTGCGCCTTTCGGGCTCGGGAGTGCTTGTGACCTTCAGTCCCTTCAGCAGCTCGAGGCAGTTTATGGTCTCATGCTTTTCCCTGAACTGTGCCGCGAGCTCCTGTATCCGCTTGTAGTGCTCGGCCTTTTCCTCGTGGGTGAAGCTTTCGCCGGGACCGTAAAGCAGTCCTGCGATCATGAACATGGCCGAGCAGGTGCCGCAGACCTCCCTCATGCGTCCCATTCCTCCGCCGAAGGAGGAGGAGAGCTTCACGGCGGTCTCCCTGTCCATGCCCGTTACGTCGGCGAATGCAACAAAGACCGACTGTGCGCAGTTGAGTCCGCCCGCAAAAAGGCGGCAGGCTTCCTCGGTGTGATCGTATTTCATAGATATTCTCCTTTATTTCACGGTACCCGCCTTGTAGGCTTCAAGGAGAGCACGGAGATCCTGTATCCTTTCAAGCAGCTCCGCACCCTTGTCCGTATCGCAGATATTGGCGCGGTGCTCGAGCTTTTCAACAAGGTGTATGGTGGGAGTGAGCTCGCTCTTGCCCGCTATGAAGGGCTTATGCTCGGCAAGATTGAGACTGTGGGAGTCGTAGATGAGGGTATATCCCGCAATGCCCGTGGTGGACTGATAGGCCTTGGATATGCCTCCGTCGATGACAAAGAGCTTGCCCTCGGCCTTGACGGGGCTTTCGCCGTTCTTGATCTTTACAGGCACATGGCCGTTGATGATGTGTCCTTTTTCGGGATCCAGCCCGAAGTGCTCCAGCAGGGAAATACATACCTCCTTTTTCTCCGAGAAGGTGTAGTAAGCGTTGTAGTTCTCGGCGTGCAGGGACTTGTCCGCCAGAAAAGCGCGCTCGAAGAAAGCCATTTTATCCTTGCCGTAGAGAGGGGACTTGGGCCCGCACCACAGGTACCACATGAAGTCCTCCGCGTACTCCTTTTCCTCGCCCTTGTCGAGAAAATATGCCTGATTTACCAGCTCTCCCAGCTTATCGAGGAGAGCCTTTCCGGAGAAGAGCTGTCCGCGTATGCTTACGCTCTGGAGGCTGCCCTTTTCGTCCATGGGGATACAGCCGTGGAACAGCAGGTTGTTGTTGCAGGTCTTGTACATGGCTCCTCTTGCGTAAATGAAGCGGATATGCCTCTGAAGCTTTTCGCTGTGCCGGAATGAGGCCCACAGCACCTGCATGAGCTCCTCCTCGTCCCCGGAGAGGGTAAGGGGGGCTTCCGGGTCAACGGTGGGGAAGCTCCTGTCAAGGAGCTCATGTACCTTTCCGTCAACAGTGACCGTACCTGCTCTGAAATCCGTCCTGCCGAAGAGATCGCGGTCCTGCATGTCCCATTCGGGGTGCTTTGCGATGAGCTGCCCCTCCAGCTTCATCTGTATAACGGCTATGGCCTTGTGCATTTTGGCGCCGAGGCTCAGATCCACGGGGTCGTAGATATTGTCGTCAAGGGTGCTGGGCATATACAGGGTGCAGGGGTCGTCCTTGTAGACCTCGTTGGCGAAAACCGCCAGTGCGCGGAGGTTGAGTCCGTAGCCGTCCTCCAGCACGTCGAAGTTGTTGTACCTCATGGCTATTCTTATGACGTTGGCGATGAGAGCGCGGTTTCCCGCGGCGGCGCCCATCCATGAGATGTCGTGGTTGCCGAACTGAATATCCACGTCGTGGGTGTTCATAAGCGCGTCAAGTATCTTGTCAGCGCGGGGACCTCTGTCGAATATATCGCCGATTATGTGCAGCTTGTCTATGCATACGGACTGTATGAGCCTGCACAGGGAGGTGATAAAGGATTCGGCAATGCCCGTATCTATTATGGCGCTGATTATCTCGTCGTAGTAGTAATCCTTGTTCACGTCATCGGTGACGTTGAGGAGTTCGTCGAGAATGTACACCATATCCTCGGGGATGCGCTTCCTTATGCGTGAACGGGTATACTTTGCGGAAACGGTCTCGCATACAAGTATAAGGCGGTATATGCTGAGCCTTTTCCACTCGTCGGACAGCCCGCCGCAGCCCGAAAGCCTTGTTATCTCCTTTTCAGGGCAGTATATCAGCTCCGCGAGAGCCTCTCGGTCCGCTGCCGAAACCGTTTTTCCGAGGACAAGGTCTATCTTTATCTTTATCATGCCCGAGGCGCTCCTGAGCATATGGAGGAAGGCCTCGTATTCGCCGTGGATGTCGCTGAAGAAGTATTCCGTGCCCTTGGGCAGGCTCCTTATGGCGGAAAGGTTTATTATCTCGCTTGCCGCGCTTTCAATGGTGGGGTACTCCTTTGCAAGGAGCTCAAGGTATTTTTTATCCATATCAGTTCTCCTGTTTCAGCTGCCCGAGCAGACTGTATATCATTTCTCTTTTTGCAAGCCCCTCCGAGAAGGCGGTGGCGCCGCCGCAGGCTGTGCCGAGCCTCAGGGCGTAGTCGTGATCTCCCTGTACGATGCCTGCCAGAAAGCCCGCCAGCATCGAGTCACCCGCGCCCACTGAATTCACTGCCGTGCCCGTGCAGGCTCCGCAGACATGGAGCTCTCCGCTCTCGTCAAGGAGCGCCGCTCCGTCCTCCGCCATGGAAACCAGCACGTTCCGTGCGCCCATGGTCTGCAATTCCGCAGCGCACGAGGCTATATCCTCGGTGCTGCCGATAGCGGTGCCGAATATCTCCCTGAGCTCGTGTATATTGGGCTTTATGACGAAGGGACGGTATTTCAGTACGTTCAGCAGCAGGTCGCCGGAGGCGTCTACGGCTGCCGTTATTTTTCTGTCCGTGAGCCTTTCCAGTATCCTTTCGTATATATCGGCGGGCAGGCTTTTCGGAACGCTTCCCGCCAGCACCAGGGTATCGCCGACCGCAAGTCCGTCAAGCCTTGCGAAGAGCTTTTCAAGGGAGGCCTCGTCTATATCTGGACCCTGCCCGTTGATCTCGGTCTCCTCCGAGGCGTGTATCTTGACGTTTATGCGGGAATTTCCGCGGCTCAGCCTTATGAAGTCGGCGTCTATGCCCATTGCCCGGACTCCCTTTTCTATCGCTTCACCGATAAGGCCCGCGGTAAAGCCGAGAGCCTTTGACGGCACGCCCAGCTCTGCAAGCACAGCGGAAACGTTTATGCCCTTGCCGCCGAAGTATATGTCCTCGGACAGCGTGCGGTTGACGCAGCCGGGGATAATGTCCGCCGTACGTATTATGTAGTCAATGGCGGGATTGAAGGTAACAGTGTAGATCATGCCGTCAGCTCCTTTTCGTTCGTAATAGCAGTGTGATACCCATATTATACCATAAACTTGCGGAAACGGCAATAAAAGGTGAGAAAAGTTTTTGGATTATGTATGCGGCTGTTATATTTTTAACGTTCAGGAAGGCAGCATTTCGGGTAAATTGGACAAACCTGCCGCAAAGAACAAAGTTTTTTGAAAAAAGGCTTGATTTTGTGACGAAAAAGTCGTATTATATATTGTAGGTATGTTTTGTGCAAAAGGGATGCGTTCGCACCGTATCCGCACAGATCAGCTCATAAGCCGGAATACGGCTGCCTAAAAACCGAAAGGAGTATTTATAATGATTTATTCGCACGAAGTTGAAACAATGTGCCCCATCGCACAGGGCGTTGCTCACGGCGCTGCTCCGATCCCCGAGGAAGCAAAGTGGGTAAAGGCTAAGGAGATAAAGGATATTTCCGGATTTACACACGGTATCGGTTGGTGTGCACCTCAGCAGGGTACCTGCAAGCTCACACTCAACGTTAAGGAAGGAGTTATCCAGGAGGCTCTTGTTGAGACTATCGGATGCTCGGGTATGACTCACTCTGCCGCTATGGCTGCTGAGATCCTTCCCGGCAGAACTATCCTTGAAGCTCTTAATACAGACCTTGTATGTGACGCTATAAATACAGCTATGAGAGAGCTGTTCCTCCAGATCGTATACGGACGTTCACAGTCTGCATTCTCCGAGGGCGGTCTCGTAATAGGCGCAGGTCTTGAGGACCTCGGTAAGGGCCTCCGTTCACAGATCGGTACTACATACGGTACGCTCAAGAAGGGTCCCCGTTACCTTGAACTCACAGACGGCTATATCACAGGTCTCGCTCTTAACGAGGACGACGAGATCATCGGCTACAAGTTCATCAATTTCGGTAAGATGATGGACTTCATCAAGGCAGGCGATGACGCAAACACTGCATTCGAGAAGGCACAGGGCCAGTACGGCAGAGTTGCCGACGCAGTAAAGATCGTTGACCCCAGAAAAGACTAAGGAGGACTTGTAAAATGGCTTTATTTGAATCATATGAGAGACGCGAGAAGCAGATACTCGCTGTTCTTAAGGAATACGGCATCGGCTCTATCGAGGAGTGTGCCGACGTATGCAAGGCTAAGGGACTCGACATCTACAAGCTCGTAGAGGGTATCCAGCCTATCTGTTTTGAAAATGCAAAGTGGGCTTACACAGTAGGCTGCGCTATCGCTATAAAGAAGGGCTGCAAGAGAGCTGCCGACGCTGCTGCAGCTATCGGTGAGGGTCTCCAGGCCTTCTGTATTCCCGGTTCTGTTGCAGACCAGCGTAAGGTCGGTCTCGGCCACGGCAACCTGGGCAAGATGCTTCTTGAGGAAGATACAGAGTGCTTCGCATTCCTGGCAGGTCACGAGTCCTTCGCAGCTGCCGAGGGAGCTATCGGTATCGCAGAGAAGGCAAACAAGGTTCGTCAGAAGCCCCTCCGCGTTATCCTCAACGGTCTCGGCAAGGACGCCGCACAGATCATCGCACGTATCAACGGCTTCACATACATCGAGACAGAAATGGACTACGCTACAGGCGAGGTAAAGGAAATATTCCGCAAGGCTTACTCAGACGGTCTCCGTGCAAAGGTTAACTGCTACGGCGCTAACGATGTTAGAGAAGGCGTTGCTATCATGTGGAAGGAGAACGTAGACGTTTCCATCACAGGTAACTCCACTAACCCCACACGTTTCCAGCACCCCGTTGCAGGTACATACAAGAAGGAGAGAGTTGACGCAGGCAAGAAGTACTTCTCAGTTGCTTCAGGCGGCGGTACAGGACGTACGCTCCACCCGGACAACATGGCAGCAGGTCCTGCTTCCTACGGTATGACTGATACACTCGGCCGTATGCACTCTGATGCACAGTTCGCAGGTTCATCTTCAGTTCCCGCTCACGTTGAGATGATGGGACTCATCGGCATGGGTAACAACCCGATGGTTGGTGCAACAGTTGCTTGTGCAGTTGCTGTTGAAGAGGCTATGAAGTAATAGCTTTTTGGCTATAATACGATAAAAACGAAATCCTGACAAGTCTCTTGATTTGTCAGGATTTTTTGTTTTTCAGACGGTAATGTGTTTTATCGCCATGGGCTTATATGGGCTACACATATATGCCGGTTCATCAGAAAGGGCTGAACGAGCCGCTGATACCTGATGTATACATAATGAAAGCTCTCTGTTCAGGAGAGCTTTATTCTTTATAGACAATTTAATCAATATTTACGCTGATACTTCCATTTACCGTTATTTTTAGAACTGCCGAAAACATAATACTGTTCGCTTAGAGTCAGATCACCGCTATTTGTAACTGTTGCAATATAAACTTTTTCTTTTTTTCCGTCACCATCCATGTCTGCTGTTTTACTGTACTCCCAGACACCTGCTTTTCCTTTTCCTGCTCCGCTTATTACTTCAAAACGATGAGTCAATGTGCCTACTCTGACTTTATTGCCGCCGACTGTTTTGTCACAGCCTGTAAAAAGTGATGCACAGGATGCGGCGAGGATTGCTGTACAGATGATTCTTTTGATTCTTGTTTTCATTATGATCGTCCTTTCTGAGTAAAAATAAACTATAAACTGCATGGTGAAAAGAATAAAGCTCTCTAAACATCATTTTAGCACGTTTGTAAAAAATGTCAAGTTTTTTTAAAAAAATCCGATAAAAAACTATTGCATACAACCTTCATGGTCGATGAAACCGTTGCTGTTGAAGAGGCTGTGAAGTGATTAATTACCGAATATAACGAAAGAGCAGCCCGCTTGGACTGCTCTTTGCTTTTAGTTAAAGACCGCAGGCTGACCGTCGCTGTCGGGGAATGTGAGATTTGGCACAAGGCTGCCGTAGCCGTAGCTGTCACCCGAGAAGCTGCTGCTGCACATGGGAATGATACTGCCGTAGACAGAGCTGCTGTCTGCTTTTACAACCAGCAGCAGGTCGGGAGTTTCCTTTACTGTGTAGACGCTGTCATCGGGATTGATGCGGTAGTTTACAGTATTGCCATAATTCCCTGCGAAGTCGCTTACCCTGCCGATATATCTGTCCTGTGTGAAGGAGGATATGTTCACGGTGCTGTCGTGGTAGCTGACACCGTTATAGGTAATGCTGCTTACAAAGATACACCAGAGATTGGCATGGGGATCTGTGGGTGTTTCCGCAGCTGTCGTAGTTGTTTTCGCTGTTGAAGCCGTTGTCTCAGTAGTAACCTTTGCCGCAGTCGTCTTTTCCTCTGCGCCGTTTTTCTCCTCGGGAACGTCTGCACCGCTTTGTTTTTTTTCTTCGGTACCGGGCTGTACCTCGGGGTCGGAAACCCCGTCGGCCGCTTCGGAGGATTTATCTCCGGGTCTGTCAGCATTGGATACGGCGACGTGAGTCTCCATGGTCATTTTCTTTTCCGGAGAGTCCTCACCGTAGGTAACTGCATATTTTTCTCCAACTGCGATAGCATTGGTGGATGTGTTTTTCAGAGTCTCGGGATTCTTCCCAAGAACTCCGCCGCCCCACAGGGCGAACACCGCCGCACCTGCGGCGCACAGCGGACACAGGGCTAAAGCCGCCCTTTTATATAGCTTTCTTCTGTTCTTTTTCTCCGTCTCGTATTCGACCATACGGCGGAAAACGTTATTTTTCATTTCATCATAAGTCTTCATATTCAAAGCCCTCCATTTCAAGCTGTTTCCGAAGTGCCTTACGTGCGCGGCTGACAAGGGTCTCTATGCCGTGCACACTTTTCTTCATAACTGCCGCAGCCTCCCTGTTGCTGAACTCCTCGAAGTATATCAGCCACAGCACCTGTCTGTACTCGGGACTTAGCCTGCGCATACCGCGGTGAACGGCGATCTTCCGTTCCTCCCGCAGATAAGCTTCCTCGAGGCTGTCCTCATCGCTCACAAGCTCGGGAGCCTCCTCCACCGACACCTCCGCAGTCCTTCTGCTTTTTCTGAGATAGTCGATAGCGAGATTTCTTCCTATTGTATAGAGCCATGTGCGGAACCTGCCGCTGCCCTTGTCCCTTGGCTTTTTTGTGCCGAGCAGTACAAAGGTATCCTCTGCCAGATCCTCGGCGGTATGGATATTGCCGACTATGCTGCACAGATAGAATATAAGGCCGTCCTTGTAATCTCTGATGATCTCGGCGAGACCGTCCGTATCGCCCTCATCGCGGAAACGGCGGTAGCTACTTGCACCGTTGTCCATTGAACTGCTCCTTTCCGAAGGAAATTTCATTGCCCTTCACATATTACACGAAAAAACGCGCTCAGACCTCACACCAATTATATCACTTACGGAAAAATATGGCAAATCCGCGGTGCTTGGTCACTTCCGGAGGAGTACCGGCTGCTGCGGGAACGAGCGGCGGTGAAAAGGGAGCGGACGGACTTGACATTGACGGCGGATGTGATATAATAATAAAGACTAATATGAAAGCCATTCTCAAATTTGCACGAAAGAGGTGAGCGTTATCAGGACTTTAAGGTCGAGAGCGGCTGTGACTGCCGCTGCTTTTATGTTCATGCTCGTGCTGATATGCTCGTCTGTTTTTCTTGCGGAGCATACCGCGCATGAGTGTACGGGCGAAGGCTGTGCCGTATGTATGGAATTGTCCCGGTGCATGAACAATATCCGTACACCGGGGACCTCTCTGCCTCACATTATAATAGCTGCCGCCATAACGGCCGTTACGGTATTATATGTAAACAGCACAAGAGAGGCAGCGGGATGCGCAACACTTATCTCCCTAAAGGTGGAGCTCCTCAACTGAATACCGCTCACTTACAAGGATACAGTGCGGCAGGGGAGCGCAGCTGCTCCGCTTGCTGCAAAAGCGATATTCATTACGGAGGAAAATAAAATGATGATAAATAAAAGTACAAAGCTGCTGGCGCTTGCTCTTGCGGCAGCAATGCCGCTTACGGGTTGCGGAGCCGAAAAGCAGGGCGGCAACGGTGCAAATGCTGCAAGCAGCGGCTCCGGAAAGCTGAGCATAGTCTGCACCATTTTTCCCGAATACGACTGGGTAAGATCGGTAATGGGAGACCATGCGGCGGAAGCCGATATAACGTATCTGCTTGACAGCGGCACTGACCTGCACAATTTCCAGCCAACCGCAGCGGATATGCTTAAGATAGCCACCTGTGATCTCTTTATCCATGTGGGCGGAGAGTCCGACAAATGGGTAGAGGATGCCCTCAGCGATTCCGAGAACAAGGATATGAAGGTGCTGAATCTCATGGAGCTCATAGGCGATTCCGTAAAGGAAGAGGAGCTCAAGGAGGGCATGGAGAGCGATGAGCACGATCATGACCACGATGAAGATGACCACGATGAAGATGATCACAATCATGAGGAAGAGGAGGGTCCCGAGTACGACGAGCATATATGGCTGTCGCTCAGGAATGCCAAGGCTGTATGCGCAGGCATAGCCGACGCCCTTTCGGAGAAGGACCCGAAGAATACCGGGGACTACAAAGAAAATCTTGCCGCATATTCGGCGAAGCTTGACGAGCTTGACGGGAAATTCTCCGATCTCACATCGAAGGCTTCAAACAAGACCCTGATATTCGGCGACAGGTTCCCCTTCCGCTATTTTACCGACGATTACGGACTTGATTACTATGCAGCGTTCGTAGGCTGCTCTGCGGAGAGCGAGGCAAGCTTCAAGACCATAAGCTTTCTTTCGGACAAGCTGAAGGAGACAGGCTGTCCCTGCATATTCACCATAGAGAATTCCGACAAGTCCATAGCAGAGGCGATAATCAGGAACTCGGGCAGGACTGACTGCGAGACAGCGGAGCTCAACTCCATACAGTCCGTGGCTTCTGCCGATGTTAAGAGCGGAGTTACATATCTTTCCCTCATGGAGCAGAATTACGACGTGCTCGAAAAATATCTGAGCTGAGATACAATATATAAATGACATACGGAGGAATAATTATGAGAGCATTAAAAATAACAGCGCCTCTTATGGCGGCAGCAATATGTCTTTGTTCATGCGGAAGCAGTGCAGGCGTCAGCTCTGCGGGCAGTCAGACTGTACAGCAGCAGTCGGCAACTGAGGCGCCCTTCGGCGGTATCGCGCCAAAGGAGGAGGCCTTTGCGGGAAACGGCGAGTACGACGTTGATCTTACAGACCTCAGCGCTACAATGGTATACGCTCAGGTAAGCGATATGATGACAAATCCCGACAGCTACAAGGGCAAGTCCGTAAGGGCAAAGGGAACATTCTCCTATTTCAAGGACGATGCGACGGGCAAGGAATATTTCGCGGTGCTGATACAGGACGCAACGGCCTGCTGTGCGCAGGGCATAGAGTTCGTACTGAAGGGCGACTACAAGTATCCCGAGGATTATCCCGAGCAGGATACGGAGATCACCGTATCGGGCAGATTCGACTGTTACAGCGAGGGCGAATATTCGTACATACAGCTGCTTGACGCTGATATGAAGCTCTGACGGATATTCCCCGCAAAAAAATGTAAGAATACAACAAAGGCTCCGGAAACTGCTGTGTTTCGGAGCCTTTCATATTGCGGCGGACTGTTTCTATTGACAAAGGAGCCGTATAATGATATAATTTTCTGTGTAAAAAACTCCGCAGAGGCGGAAATGAAGATAAAGATGATCTGAAACGAGGAATTTTTTGATGAAAACTGCGGTAATGACCGATACCAACAGCGGGATAACACTGGCCGAGGGAAGCAGTAACGGCATTTATGTATTGCCCATGCCTGTTATGATAGACGGAAAGGACTTCATGGAGGAGCTCACTCTCGGCAGCGAGGAGCTGTACAGGGCTCTCGGCGAGGACAGGGAGATAGTGTCCTCACAGCCCTCTCCCGGAGATCTTACAGCTATGTGGGAGAAGATATTCTCCGACGGCTATGACGAGCTGGTATATATCCCCATGTCCAGCGGACTGAGCGGCTCCTGCAATACAGCGAAGGCACTGGCTGCGGACTATGACGGCAGGGTAGTGGTCATAGACAACCACCGTATTTCCATAACTCTGCTGGATTCGGTCTACGACGCAAAGTATATGGCGGACAGCGGCAGCAGCGCCGGCGAGATAAGGTCATATCTTGAAGAGAACGCCTACAATAATGATATATACATCACTCTCCAGACCTTAAAGCGTATAACAAAGACAGGGCGCATAACTTCTGCTGGAGCTGCCATAGCAACGGTTCTGAACCTCAAGCCCATACTGAAGATACAGGGCGGCAAGCTTGACGCATATGCAAAGGCAAGAGGAATGGCGGCTGCCGAGGAGAAAATGCTTGAGGCAGTACACAATGACCTTGAGAGCAAGTACGCGGGCATACCAAAGGAGCACCTCAGCATAGGCGCGGCAGGTACCATGGAGACTGCTGAGGAGATAAATCGCTGGGTGGACATAGTTCAGAACGAGTTCAAGGGTTACAAGGTGACCTACAGACCGCTGTCATGCAGTATAGCCAGCCATGTAGGCACAGGCACACAGGGCGTAGCCGTGGGACTTACAGCACGCCCCCTGAAGATAGACTGATGACTTGTATGGACGCGCACTGCGCGTCCTTTTTAATGCGTAATTCGTAATGCATAATTAAAGGCGAACCATGACATCTCAATCATTAAATCCAAGTCATCAATTACTCACAAGCTTCGCAGATGAAGCTGCCAATGAAACTATCAATGGAAAAAATTTAACTGATATTTTTTTAAGCAATTATTATATTGATGAAAATGGCGTACATTATACTCTTGAAATACCGAATATAGTAACTAAAGAGGAAAGTGATGCTTTGGTTTATGCTTTTGTAACATATATTCAAAATGGAAAGGAAAAAGAGGATGAAAGGTAAAGCAATATTTCTTTTAGTAATAGTAATACTTTTGGGAAGTGGATACTTGATTAATTATCAACGAAAAAAAACAAAAGAAGAAAACACACGCTTTATTACAACTGAGTTGGGTGATGAATTCATCATCACTACAAATGATGATTTACATAGAAAAACTAGGTTGAGGAACGAAAAAAGCAATTTTTCATGTAGAATACAATATTATAAGCCTGATGATAATATATTACTTTTATGTGATACAGAAAATGTTACTATATACTCATTGAGTAACTTTAAATTCTGTAAAGTAAAAAAATATGATACCTATATTTCTTTACAAAGTTATAATGAAGATAACTCTGATATATATAAATATTTAAAAGAAATAAATGAAAATGATAAAGAGGCAAGCGTCTATTTGAAAGATTATTTAAAAAATGATTGATTAAATGTGGATTAAGTATACATTTGTTCTTGGTACTGCATATACGTAATTCTTTGACTATAATAAAAGCCGATACATTGTGTATCGGCTTTATTTGTTATTCGGTTTGGTTTGTGGTTTTTCCGCTAACGGGATAACGATTAAGGTTCGCCTTTTTTACGGCTTTTTCTGCTTTTTAATCACTAAACACTAATCACTAATTACTACAATCACTCGGGTGGCGGAACGCCGCCCCTACAGGCTAAGGGCTCATTTGAGGAAGCCGTTGATTATCTGTTCCTCAGCCTCAGCTTCGGTAAGACCTAAAGTCATGAGCTTTATGAGCTGCTCCCCTGCGATTTTACCGATAGCAGCCTCGTGAACAAGAGCTGCGTCGATATTGTTTGCTTCAAGAGAGGGGACAGCAAGGATACGTCCGTTGTCCATGATAATGGAATCGCACTCGGTATGACCGCTGCAAGCCGCGTCGCCGATGATACAGAGGTCGAGCTTCTGATAGGAGTCATCCCTTGCCACTGAACGCGATACCACGTCTGCGCTGGAGCCGTCCCCCAGCAGGCTCACCTTGTAGATACTTCCCGCCTGCTGCTTTCCGTGAGTCATAAGTCTTTCACGGACGATGAGCTTTGCGTCACCTTTGAGTTCGGCAATAGTACTCCTCTCCGTGGAGTCAACGCCCTTTATCTGCACCATTTCCATTTCCATGGTGCTGCCCTCATCCATATACACCTCGGTAACGGGATTGAGTATGCGTTTCCCCGAGCCGTCTCCCGAGCCGTAATGCTTTTCAACGTACTTCACACGGGAATTCTTTCCGATATAGAAACGGTGTATGCCGTCGTGCTCCGAGTCCTGAGAGCCGCAGTTGTCGATACCGCAGCCTGCAACGATGAGTACGTCGCAGTCTTCGCCCACAAAGAAATCGTTGTAAACGCTCTCTTTAAGACCGCTCTGACTGAGAACAACAGGGATATGAACGCTCTCGTTTTTTGTGCCTGATTTTATGCGTATATCTATGCCGCTCACATCAGTTTTGGACTGTATGTCGATATTGGCGGTAGTATTCCTGCCTATGGCTTCTCCGTTGGCGCGGAGGTTATAGGCTCCCTCGGGTATACCGTGAAGATCGGCTACCTCTTTGAAAAGCCTCTGCTGAACTGCGTCGATCTTGTCCATACGGCTGCCTCCTTACTTTATCCTGCCGCAGACGTCCACGGCGCTCTCGGTACCTGTGATCTCGGGGAGCACAGCTTCCCTTGCGCCCTGCTTTACGATCCTTCCGTCTGCGATGACGATTATCTCATCGGCGATATTGAGTATGCGCTCCTGATGAGATATAACGATTATGGAGCGTTCCTTTCCGGAGCTGCGCATCTTCTCGAATATACGGATAAGATTATTGAAGCTCCAGATGTCTATACCGGCCTCGGGCTCGTCGAAAATGGCAAGCTTCACGTCTCTTGCCAGCACTGTAGCTATCTCTATGCGCTTGACCTCGCCGCCCGAGAGAGAGGCGTTTATCTCGCGGTTGATGTATTCCTTGGCGCAGAGCCCCACCTCCGAGAGATAGTCGCAGGCCTCGGAAACGGAGAGAGCCTTTCCTGCCGCTATCCTGAGTATATCCAGCACTGTCATGCCCTTGAAGCGTACAGGCTGCTGGAATGCGAAGCCGATACCCAGTCGGGCGCGGTCGGTTATGGACATATCTGTTATATCGGTGCCGTTGAAGATGATACTTCCCGCGGAGCATTTCTCTATACCCGCAATGAGCTTTGCGAGGGTGGACTTTCCGCCGCCGTTGGGACCGGTGATGACGATGAATTTATTCTCCGGGATATTCAGGCTTATACCGCGGATGATACCCTTTGTATCCCCGTCGCTCTCGGCACTGAATGATATGTTTTTCAGTTCAAGCATTTACATTTCCTTTCTTTCACAGTCTTGGCAATTACTTGATGAACATACATTGTTATTACATTATCAATTATACCACACAGCTTCCGTAAAATCAACAGAATATCACCCCTGTTTGTGGGAAAAGGCTGAGACGGAACGTAAAATGCCGTAATACAGCCTGAAATTTGGTTAACAAGTACTAACATACAGTATTGTCAAGGGTGGGTAAATGTAAACTTTCTGTGAACTTTTTGCGATATACAACCGTTTCTGGTTGATTCCGGCCCTTTTTTCGCCCCCTTATGAGAGCGTTCTTTTCTAATGAAAGGAGCATAATATGATAACTATTTTAAAAGAAAGATTCCAGAGCTTCAACGGCTCCCGTTCCGTAGTTGTCGCAGAGCTTGCGGCTGATACCATATCGGAGCTCCCCGCAGCACAGGGGATAGACGGCAGGGTATTATCCCAGGGAAGCCTTGCGTGGGTGGTTTCCACGGGAGACATCTTCGGCTTTTCGGGAAGCGGCAAGTGGATCGACCAGAATACGGGCGAGGAATATGATCCCGAGCCCGAGCCCGAACCCGAGCCGGAGCCCGAACCCGAGCCGGAGCCCGAACCCGAGCCGGAGCCGGAGCCGACTACAAGCAGCTGCTGTGGGACTACTTGAAGATAGCCAAGGGCGGACACACACGCCACAATCTGCCCGCTGCCTTTGCCATGCACGACACGCTGGCTCGCAAGGGCGACATGAAGCTGACCGACTTTGCCGAGTACGTGAAGGAGTAATCGCGGCGGCGACGCAAGTATACGAAAAGAGAGAGGGACTTCCTGCAAGGTGCGGGAGGTCCCTCTCTCTTTTCGTCCGCGAGGCCGACGAAGGGCCGGATGACCGTCGCTGCAGACGGACAGGGCTCGGTCAGCGACGCTGCGCCTATTCCTTCATCTCCTTCGTCATCCAGAACAGCAGGTAGTAGATGGCTACGCCCGTGAGCAGACCGGCGAAGGCGTCGATGGCATAGTGGGCCTGTATGTAGACCGTGGAGAAACAAAGCAGCACGAAGAACGGCAGCAGGACGTAGAACAGACGGCGGTTGCGCGTGTGCCAGACCAGCAGCATCAGGATGGTGGACACGCCGACGTGGCTGCTGGGAAAAGCGGCCGTGGGGCGCTCGCCCGCCTCCTTGGCGTTCTCCACGAGTGAGTAGAAGAAGCCGTCGGTCCATCCGGGTGAGGGCAGGCACTCCTGATGGGTCTCGAAATAGGCTCCGAGGTCGACGAAGACGCCGCGTGCTATCTCTTCGACGCCCACAGCCTGATAGTAGAACGTGGGTCCGACAACGGGCACGAAGATGAAGATGAGGTAGTAGAGGAAGAAAGAGGTGAGGATGATGAACGAGGCGCGCAGGAACTCGTGGTAGCGGCAGAAGAAGTAGAAGAGCGTGACGACGGCTATCATCGGGTAGTAGGACGCGTAGCCCAGGTCCATCAGCTCGCTGAACCACGGCCAGGGCATGGCCTGCGGAAACGCGAGTGCAGGCTGGAAACCGAAGATGACTTGTTCGACGGAGGCGAAGACGTGGTCGAGGTTGGGGAAGATTCGGTTGAGCTCGTACGTGTCGGGGTACCACCACGAGAGCAGTGACAGCTGAACGACGACGCGGATGAAGCGGGTCAGACGGCACGGCACCATGCGGTAGACGGCGTAGACGGCCAGCATGGTGGCCACGATTCGGACGCGACCCCAGATCATGGCCTCGGTGCTGTGCAGCCGTGTTGCGCTGAAGAGAATGAGCATCAGCGTGAAGAGCACGTAGCCGACGGTCACCCATTCGAGCGCGAAGAGGTTCTTGTACGGTTTTTTTTCGATGGAGAACAGTTCTTTCAGTTGTTTCATTGCTTCATAGCCATTTGTGTTCACGGTACCAGGCGATGGTCTCGCGGACGCCGCGAGACAGCGGGTACTGCGGTTCGTAGCCCAGTTCGCGGCGCGCGGGCTGGATGTCGCAGCGCCAGTTGCGCTGTTTGAGAATGTTGTACTTGTCGTTGTTCAGGGCGGTGATGCTGCCTGTGAGGCGGCCGATGTGCTCGCCGAAGAAGGTGACCACGCGCAGAACCCATATCGGGGCCTTGATGCGCAGGCACCAGGGGTGGCCCATCTCGTCGAGGATGAGGTTGCTGAAGGTCTCCGACTGATAGACGGCGCCGTCGCTGAGGAAATAGTGGCGGCCGGGCTTTCCGCGCTGCAAGGCGAGGAAGACGGCCTGAACGACGTCTTTCACGTAGACGAAGGTGATGTCCTGACGCTTGAAGCCTACGGCGAAGTCAACATGGCGCTTGATGCTTTGGGCCATGAGGAAATAGTCTTTCTCGCGCGGACCGTAGACTCCGGTGGGGCGCAGCACCACGCAGGGGAAGTTGGTGAGCGTTCTGAGGAAGTGCTCGGCTTCGAGCTTGCTCTGACCGTAGGCGGTGTTGGGCTGCGGACGGTCCGTTTCGCGGATTTCTTCGTAGGGCTGTTGTTCGCGTATGGCACCGAAGACGCTGAGCGAACTGAGGTAGACGAACTTGCGGAGGGACGTTTGTGTGGCGATGAGCGCGCGGGCCAGGTGTTCGGTTCCTTCGGTGTTGATGGTGTGGAAGTCGGCTTTGTGCAAGCACTTGGTCACGCCCGCGGCGTGCACCACGTAGTCGAACTGGTGGCCGTCGAGCTGTCGGCGCAGTTGTTCCTCGCTGGACAGGTTCAGCTCCAGGAAGTGGATGCGGTCGTCTTGCAGCCATTCGCGCGAACTGCTGCGGCGCACGGCAGCCCAGACGTCCATGCCTTGGCTGAGCGCTTCTTCCACGATGAAGCTTCCGATGAAGCCGGAAGCTCCCGTTATCAGTATTTTCTCCATATCTGCCTTCTGTATGACCGCCCCGCAGGGGCATCGTTTCGTTGCCTCTGTTTCCGGTCGTTCGGAAAGTTTGCTGCAAAATTATTGATTTATTTCCAATCTGCAAAGGGAAACAATAAAAAACTCCCTGTCATGCCGTAAGATGCGGAAAAAAGTGCAGTTGGACGGGAATGGGCAGAAAAAGAGCAGGATAGTCCGGGACAAATGGGGACTATTCCAGGTCGATGTGCTGTACGTTGATGTGTTCGTGAAGGAAAATCTGTGCGTTTTCCTTGAACTTTTCTTCGCTCTCGGTGGTCAGGTAGTGGCACTGTCCGTGCTTGGTCAGCTTCTTTTCCATTTCGGGATGACGCTGCAGATAGTCGCTCAGACTGGCTGCTACGTACTGGCCTTGCGGCACGATGCGCACATGCTGCGGCACATGGGCGACGATGGAGCTCATCAGAAGGGGGTAGTGGGTGCAGCCGAGCACGATGGCATCGATGTCGGGATCGAGGCGCATGAGCTGGTCGATGCGCTTCTTGACGAAGTAGTCGGCTCCGGGAGAGTCGGCTTCGTTGGCTTCGACGATGGCAGCCCAGAGGGGACAGGCCTGTCCGGTGACGCTGATGTGGGGCCAGAGCTTCTGAATCTCCATGTTGTAGCTCTTGCTGCGGATGGTGCCTTCGGTGGCCAGGATGCCGACATGGCGGGTTTTCGTGAGCTGTCCGATGATTTCTGCCGTGGGACGAATGATGCCGAGCACGCGTCGGTCGGGTGCCAGTTCGGGCAGAATGCGCTGCTGGATGCTGCGAAGCGCTTTGGCCGAGGCGGTGTTGCATCCGAGAATGACCAGATGGCAGCCTCGCTCGAAGAGGCGGAGGACGGCTTGGCGCGTGAATTGGTACACCACTTCGAATGAGCGCGAGCCGTATGGGGCACGCGCATTGTCACCGAGGTACATGTAATCGTACTCGGGCAGGAGCTGGCGGATGCCGTGCAGGATGGTGAGGCCTCCGTAGCCAGAATCAAAGACGCCTATGGGACCTGGCTCAGCTGGGAACATGTGAGTGGCTGTTTGGTTGCGGTTCTGTTGCTTTGAGCTTTTCCTTTACGGCTGGACGGATTGGTTCTGCTCCAGTCGCTGCTTCAGTTGTTGGGTAATGTCTTCGCCCAAAGCTGGGTCGATGAACGGAACCGCATTGTTGTCGGTGTTGAGGATAAAGGCGTATCCGCCCCGCTGGCCGATGGTGGCGAGGGCTTCGGCAATCATTTGCTTCAGCGGCATCTCGGCATCTCGGCGTGCTGCTTCCAGAAGTCGGTTCGCCTCTTTCTTGAAAGCGATGTTTTTCTCCATGAGGGCCTGCAGTTCGGCCTGACGCTTCTGCTTGATGGGCTCGGCGTAGGTGGACCGATGGAGGAGAAAATCTTCGTACTTGCTGTTGAATTCGTCCTCGGCGCGTTTCATTTCGGCGTCGTATTGTGCCTCAAGATTGTCCATGTTGCGCTGCATGATGGAGTACTGGGGCATGTTACGGAACACTTGTTCGTAGCTGAAGTAGCCGAAACGTATCTGTGCTGAGGCGTTGAGGGGAAGAAAAGCAAAAAGGTAAAACAGGAAAATGGCCTTCAACCATGTTTTGTTGCGCTGTTGTTTGTCACTGTTCTGATTCATAGTCGTTTGTCTTTTTACGCTTTTACCTTTTTGCTTTTGTTGCCTGTAATGGTGTTCCTCGATGATTTCCGGAACATGTTTATTTCATCTTGTTGAGCTCGGCCTTCACTTCAGTGGTGAGATCCTTGCTCAGCGTGCTGCTGATATAGGGCAGCGAACCCGTCTGCATGATGTAGACATAGCCACCGGCCTTGCCGACATTCTCGATAGCCTTGAAGACTTTCTCCTGGATTGGCTGGATTTTCTCTTGCTGAGCCTTCTGGAAAGCGTTACCGTTATCCTGCTGGGCCTGCTGGAACTTCTCGTAGAGCTTGTTCAGTTCAGCCTCGGTCTCTTTCTTCTGCGTTTCGTTCATGGTGCTCTGCTGCTTCTGGTAGGCATCCATCTTGGTCTGGATTTCGCGCTGCATGCCTTCGAGCTCGTTCTGGTACTGCTTGCTCAGGGCTTCCAGTTCACCGTTCACCTTGCTCAGTTCAGGCAGAGACTGCATGATGGCCTGTGTGTCGACATGTCCAAACTTCTGTGCGAATGTTGCTATCGGAGCAAACAACATCAACATTAAAATAATTTTTTTCATTTTTCGTTCTTGTTTTATTGTTTTAGGATAATTGTTCTTACCATTGGGAAGGGAGGGCGGACAGGGCGCTCTCGGTTCAAGTCTTAATTGCTGTAGCCCAGTTTCTGCAGCACTTCGTTGCTGATGTCAATCTTGGGCGAGCCGAAAACAATGCCTTGTTCGCTGCGGTCGATGACGAGATCGTAGCCGCGCAGCTTGGAAATGTCCTTCAGTGCGTTGTAGATTTCCTCTTGAATTGGCGTCATGAGTGCTTCGCGCTTCTTGAAGAGCTCTCCTTCCGGTCCGAAGTACTTCTTCTTCAGCTCGCTTGCTTCGTGCTCTTTCTGCATGATGGTCTCTTGTTTCTGCTTCTTCTGTTCCTGCGAAAGGAAGACCACTTCATTCTGGTAGTTCTTGTAAAGCGTCTGTGCCTCGGTGTTCAACGCGTCAACCTCGGCCTGCCATTTCTTTGCTACCTGGGAAAGTTGCTCGTTGGCACGTTCATAGGCAGGAATGTTCTTCAGGATGTATTCCATGTCTATCAGTGCGAACTTCTGTGCACTTGCCGTCATCGCGGTGATGGCGAAGAGGGCTATCATCATTATTTTCTTCATAGTTTCACAGTTTTGATTCTGCAATATGACGGACACCTGACTTGAAAAGATTAACCGTCGGTTTCTTATTAATTGTTAAATTAGGTCTTCAACGGGCTGTTTTCAACACCCCGTGCGTACGTTTGGGCCGTATGAATGCGGCTTTTCTGCCTTCATCGTATTCGTTTTGGCCTTTACATTTATTATATATAATGCACTCAGCGTACGTTTGTTCACTGTCTGTTGCTCCGCAGTGGCGTGGATCAGAACTCCTGTCCGAGCACGAAGTGGAAGTGTGAGCCGCCACGGCTGTAGACATTGTTCGAGGAGTTGAGCACTTTGTCGAAACCGTATGCCCAGTCGATACCCATCAGACCCACCATCGGGAGGTAGATGCGCACGCCGAGACCGGCCGAACGCTTCATGTTGAACGGGTTGAAGTTCTTTGTGTCTGTCCATGCGTTACCTGCTTCGAGGAAGCCCAGGCCGTAGATGGTTGTATTGCCGAGCAGGAACGGGTAGCGAAGTTCTACCGACAGACGGTCGTAAGCGTACGCATTGTAGCGGTAGCCCATGCCAGATTCTCGCACGGCCGTGTTCGAAATGGCACCGTTCTCGTAGCCTCGCAGTCCGATGGTCTCTTCAGCATAGCCGCTGCTGTAGCCGCTCATGCCGTCACCGCCGACGTAGAATCCTTCGAAAGGCGACTTCTTGTCTTTGTTGTATGCGCCAAGGATACCCAGTTCCACGCGTGTCATCAGCACGAAACATTTCGCTCCGCCTGACAGAGCGGTGAACGTACGGCTCTTGAACTTCCATTTGTGGTATTCAATCCAGCGGTATTTCTTCTGCTGCTGGTTTTGATAATCAGCTGCCTGTGGGTCGGTGGCGAGGTTCGCGTAGTCGTATTTCTCCCACAATGACCATGGCGGCGTGAGTGTGACGGAAGCCATGAACTCCGAACCATAGCGCGGGAAGAGCGGATTGTCTGCGCTGGAGCGTGCCAACGTGATGCCGAGGTTCAGGTTGTTGCAGTTACCGTTGCTGACCAGGAAGTAACTCCAGTTCTTCAGCATGTATCTGGTGTAGGCCAGTTCGAGGTTCAGCGTGAAGTAATCGTCAGGCCAGCGCAGGCGTTTACCCCATCCTACGGAGACACCGAGCAGTTTCACATACTTGTCGGGATCGTAGAAGTTCTCAAACGTGTTGTAGATACTGCTTCCGTAGCCCAATCCATAGCCGCCGCTGTAGTAGTTTCGCATCAGAGCGGTGTTGTAGTAGTTGCTCGATACGTCACTCTGTTTCGAATAGAATGCGCTGATGGAGAACTGGATGGGACGCTTTCCGCCGAACCATCCGGTGGCGTATGAGATGTTACCCGACGTATAGTAGTTGGCATTGGTCTGGAATCCCAGTGACACTTGCTCGCCGTCGCCGATAGGCATGATGCCTCTGTGCTCCTTTCCTTTGCCGAAGAGGTTTGCCATGGAGAAGTTGTTGAACTTCAGACCGATGCGGCCGATGATACCTGTCTGTCCCCATCCGAGCGAGAACTCTATCTGGTCGTTCGACTTCTGCACGAGGTTCCAGTTGATGTCAACCGTGCCGTCTTCGTAGTTTGGCTTCACATCGGGATTCACCTGCTCAGCGTCGAAGTGTCCCATGGCAGCTATTTCACGCGCACTTCGCTGCAAGGCATCCTTGGAAAAGAGGTCGCCCGGCTTGGTACGCAGCTCGCGTCGGATGACGTTCTCGTACAGACGGTCGTTACCCATGATGCGTACGCGGCTGATATGAGCCTGCGGGCCCTCCTGAATGCGCATTTCCAGGTCGATGCTGTCGCCGACGATGTTCACTTCGGTCGGTTGCAGGTTGTAGAACAGGTAACCGTTGTTCCAGTAGAGGTTGCCCACGGCGTCGTCGTCCTCCGAGAGTCGCTTGTTCATGTACTTCTGGTTGTAGACGTCGCCTTTCTTCATGCCCAGCACATTGGCCAGATGGTCGGTGTCGTAGATGGTGTTTCCCACCCAAGTGATGTTCCTCAGATAGTATTTCTGCCCCTCGTCCACCTTTATATATATATTGACGTGCTTGTCGTCGAAGTTCCAGACGCTGTCTTCCAGAATGGTGGCATCGCGGTATCCGTACTCGTTGTATTTGTCAATCAGGTTCTGTTTGTCTTCCTTCCAGCGTTCCGGTGTGAACTTCTTCTTCTTCAGGAAGGTGGAGAGTTTGTTTACTTCGTGTATGTTCTTGAAGGCACCTTTGGTGAAAAGCTTACCCTTGATTTTCGAGTCCGAGAGCTTTTCGTTACCCTCGATGATGATCTGGTGCACCTTCATCTTTTCCTTCTTGTCCACGGTGATGTCCAGAATCACTTGGTTCTTGTTCGACACATCGTCGCGTTGCATGATGTTGATGTCAGCATTCTTGTAACCTTTGTCGTCGAAATACTTCTTTGCGAGTATCTTCGCGCGGTCAATCATGTTCGGGGTAATCTGGCTGCCCTTGAGCAGACCCAGTTTCTTCTCCATGTCCTCGCGTTCCGACTTTTTCAGACCGATGTAGTTGATGGTCGAGACGCGTGGCCTGACGGCCAAATGGATGTGGAGATAGATTTTCTCGCCGACGAGAGAGTCAGCGCTGATGGACACTCTCGAGAACAAGCCGTGCTTCCAGTATCTTTTCACGGCATCCGTGATTTGCGTTCCCGGGACGGTAATATGCTGTCCTACCTGTAATCCTGAAATGCCTGTCAGCACATAGTCTTCATATCCCTCAACACCCGAGACGGCCAGACCGGCGATGGTGCAACTGCGAGGCGTGCCTGCATAGGTGATGTCAGGGTTCACAATCTTCTCCTGTGCCCCTGCTCCCAGCGAGAGCATCAAGGCCACAAGCAGCAAGATTTTTCTATATGTCATAATCGTCAAAACTTATTATCGTGTCTGAAACCATTGTTCCTTTCTCCTTCCACCCTTTTGTTCCTGCCTTCCAATCTTTCGTCTGTCAGTGAAGCGCGTCACTGCTCCTTCCCTTCGTTCTCCACCTGAGCCTCCGTCTTCCCGTAGCGGCGCTGCCGTTTCTGGTAGTCGAGGATGGCCTTGTGCAGTTCCGGCGCATCGAAGTCGGGCCAGTACGTATCGCAGAAGTACAGCTCCGAGTAGGCAATCTGCCAGAGCAGATAGTTCGAGATGCGCAGTTCGCCACCCGTGCGAATCAGCAGGTCGGGGTCCGGCATGAAGCTTGTCTCCAGATGTCGGGTGATGGTCTCCTCGCTGATGTCCTGTGGTTGCAGCGTGCCGGCTTTCACTTCGTTAGCCATGTCGGTCATGGCTTTGGTCAGTTCCCACCTCGACGAGTAGCTCAGTGCGATGACAGCGCTCATCTCTGTGTTCCCTTCCGTTTTCTTTTCCAGGTATTCAACGGCGTCGATGACCTCTTTCGGCAGTCGCGAGCGGTCTCCGATGACGCGGAAGCGTACGTTGTTCTTCATGAAGATCTCTTCCTCGAGCGACGCCACGAGCAGAGCCATCAAGGCAGCAACCTCTTCCGCCGGCCGGTTCCAGTTTTCCGTTGAGAACGTGTAGAGCGTCAGATATTTCACGCCCAGCTTCCTGCACTCCGTAGTGATTCTGCGAACCGAGGCCACCCCGGCCTGATGGCCGTACGAGCGCTCCTGTCCGCGTGCCGTAGCCCATCGTCCGTTGCCGTCCATGATGATGGCAATGTGCTTGGGAATGCGGTTCATATCCAGTTGGTCAGTCATCTATGTCATTGTTACAGGTTACACATTTCGGCAGGAAGCTGTACGTGAGCGACAGCTGCAGCATCGAGTAGCAGTCGCGGTTCTTGAACAGTCCTGTACTTTTTATATAATACGGATCCTCCACGCCGTCCAGCTTGTCGCTGTCCGAGAAGTGGAAGGCCCATTCCACCGACAGGTTCAGGCGCTTGGCCACCTTGTATTTCACGCCGACACCGATGGGTACGTTCACCACCACGACCGATTTGTTGTCCGTGCTGGCCAGCGTGCCGCCCAGTCCTCCGAAGACGAACGGCGTCAGCCGCTTCGCACCGCGGTAGTCGCGGCCTGTTCCGTAGGGCCAGAAGTTATATTCATAGCGTATGCCCAGGTCGAAAAGCGCATGGCTGAAGTCGTAGGCCGCCTCCTGTACGTCGGGATAGTAGGTCTTGACGCCCTTCGACGTCCCTTTCAGCTGTCCGTAGCTGAACTGCGCCGTCACGGCCATGTACGGATTCAGCACGCGTTTCAGCAAGGCCGACGCCATGGGCTGCGCATTGTTGAAGAGGCCGCTGTTGAAGTCGCCTAAGTATGTCATCAGCCCTACGCCGCCGCCTACCTCCATCTTATACTCGTCGTCGTACTGCTGTCCCTTTGCGCTCAGGGCAGCCAACAACAGGAACAGGGAGATAAGCGTCTGCCTCATAGATGGTCCTTCTTTTAATCTTTTTCCGTGAACGCGCATGGTCGCGAGGCCCCGGCTGCTATTTCGTGAACGAAGTCTGGTTCTCCTGCCAGCCGAGGCGGTTCAGCCGGCCGCGCCATACCTGTCCGCTGCCGCCACAGACCAACCACAGGTTGTTGTCCGCATCGGTCATCATCGCCACGATGCCGTCGTTGCACTGCAGTCCGGAAGGCAGAGGCAGATAGCTGCGCGTCTTCCATGCCAGTCCGCCGTCAAGGCTTTCGTAGATATGTGCGAACGCGTTCACCGAGCAGTCGCCCAGTCCGCTGCCGCCCACAGCAACCATTCCGTCGCCGTAGCCCACCACTGTCAGTCCGCGCAGACGGGGCAGCGGGAACTTCGCGAGCTCGTCAGCACCGTTGTACGACCATGAGTGCACGACGTTTTCGCGCTCGCGGTCTTCTATCTTGCTCCATACCACGGCCACTTTCTCGTCGTGATAAGCCGTTTCGTTGCGGTTGCCCACCAGCACGAGGCGCTCCAGACTCGTGTTCGTCTTCACCGGAGTGCATACATAGCTGATGTCCTGCGTGGGCAGCAACGCAGCGTCAGCGTCCATCTCTTCTTCCTCCCACGTCAGACCGTTGTCGTCCGACGATACCACGACGCCTGCCCGACTGATGGCATAAAGGCTCGACGAGCTCGAGGCCACCAGCTGTTGCAGGTCTACATCTGCCGTCTTCTCCCATTCGCCGTCGGCCGTGCGGCGCAGCAACTGCGTGCCGCTCTTCATGAAGAGCACGCCGTCCTTCTCCACCACATTCGTCCAGGCATCCTCGCTGAACGCACCCAGCGCCGATGAGCGTTGCGTCCATCCGTCAGCACCGTAGCCGATGACGACCGTCTCTTCGCCCGTCGTTCCGAACACCAGCACCTCTTTGCCCACGGCCATGCCTTTCATGCCCTTCAGGTTGGCAAACAGGCTGCTGCTGCCCGCTTGAGTCCAGTTGAAGACGTTGCCTTCTTCCTGGTGAACGTTCACGCGGACCTTATAGCGTGCCATCGCCTTGTTGCTGTTCGAGTAGACAATGAACTCCCTCGGCTGCGTGAAGTCGATGCTGTCCGACGATGAGTACCATCTGA
>JAFWSI010000006.1 GCA_017519415.1 Ruminococcus sp. | reverse complement strand
ATAAAAAAAATATTATAAATTTAATGTGTTGTTGTTTTTGTTGTTGCTGCTGCGGGAGCAGTCGTAGCTGCCGGAGGATCGCTTTCGGTCTTATTGCTGTAGAATTCGCTGAAAAGGGCGCTGAGCCTGCTGTAGTTGTACAGCTCGGAAAAGTCCTTGGAGCCGTCCCCGTTTACCTTTACGATCTCATAATCGGGCTCTATGCCGTTGTCTATGGTGTTTCCGTCCTTGTCAACGAACTTGAGTCCCGTTGAAAGAGTGTACAGCATTCCGTCGGGTGTGATGTAGCGGTTTGTTGCACAGGTGCCGCCGCCACTTCTCTCACCTATGAGCATGATGCCTGCGTCCTTTGCCAGTGAGGGCATGAGGTTTCCGCATGAGAACGAATACTTTGTTGTGATGATACCGAAACTGAGGGCGGGCTTTATAGCCTCGTCCTTTTCATCGTATGCTTTGTCAAGGTTCTTGTCCACGGAATATCTCGCCTTTTCGGGTCCCTTTTCGTTGTCTGTAACTACAGTTACATTATCAAGACCGTTGATAAGTCCCATCATATACTCAACAACGCTGAGAGAGCCGCCGCTGTTTGTGCCGAGATCGATAACGAAATTCTTTATGGCGGGATCGGCGTCTGCCTTTGCAACGCAGTAATAGAACTCGGAGATTATATCCTGAGGCATTTCTCCGTTGTTATAGTAATAATTGAGCCAGCTGTTCGAGTCGTCGGTAAAGGAATTGAATGAGAATACGGCTGTATCGCCCTTTGTGGAATATACAGAGCTGTTCAGCTCTTCGAGGGTATCGGCTGTCTTGTACATCTCGCCTCTTGCTGTGAATGCGGCAAATCCGCTGCTGTTGGAGCTGTTGATGATCGCAGAATAATCAAAAGCGTCCTCGGGAAGACCGGCAGACCTTATTTTCTCTGCCACCTTTTCTGTGAATTCCGTTTCGGGCTGTAGCATTATATCGGTGAAAAAGGTGTGTCCGCCGTCCCAGAAATAACAGTTCAGCAGCTCGTAGCCTGCGCAGTATTCGTATACGTCCTCGGAGAGCAGCATTTCCTTTATCTTTTTGGTGCCGTCGCTGGCAGTCGAGAGCATTGTGTCAAAGTTCGTTTCGGAAAGAAGATCGTTGTATGCGAATCTTCCCGGGAAGCCGTAGTCCTTGTCAAATACGAAGCAGAGCTCGTTGTAGTTGTACTCCGCCAGATCCTTCGGACGGCCGTTTTGGTATTTCTCGGTAAAGGCTGCTATATGATCCCCGGCTGCGGCAAGATTGGTCCTTGAATAATCCGCAAGTATATGGGGGAAGAAATAGAGCTCGTCATCTATCAGCGCACCCTGATTCAGTGAGAACTCGTAAAAATCACATAAGGTCGGCACAGGCCACCATATGTCGTCGGAGTCTCCGCGGAGGTCTATCCTGTATTCGGAAAGATCTATAGTCGCACTTATCTTTTCTGAATCCTGGCTCTCTTTTCCTTTTACATATGTATAGATATTCGAGTCCGAGCTTTTTATCACGTACTCGGGATACAGAAAGCTGACGGCATCGTCCGATGAGACCGTATCCTTGTTTACGTCTATAGTACCTGTTGTGCCGATAGGTACCCTGACCTCATATGTTCCGTCGTTTCTGTTCGCTATTTCAAGCTCCTGATCCAGCCAGCAGCTGTAGTAATCAGACAGCTTCATGTACGGAACGCTGGGCATATCGCTGTAGTAACGACATTCGACGTCCCGGAGCTTTTCGTCCGAATAAAGATGTGCCGTGAGCTTTCCTGTTGTGAAATCGGCTGCTTCTTCCGCAAAGGCGTTCATAGCTGTAAGTGTGCCATAGCTTAAAAGTACGGTCAATGCTGATATTCCTGCGATGTTTTTTCTGCTGTTCATTTAAATTCTCCTTGATAATTATTTAACAGCCTGCTGCCTAAAAACAAAGTAATCTCATTTTAATGAAATTACTTTTTCATAGGTTTCAGGTCGACGTTATTATTATAACATTTTTAAGACATGATGTCAACAGTTTAACATATCTGTGATCCCCGGACGCAGCAGTTTACCCGGAGAGATCGAATAAGTGGCTTTTGCATAGCAATAATTGAGAGGGATCCGCAGCTTCCGGAGCTCCGGCAGCCGTGGGAATATGCTATTTCATTACATCGAATAATGCGGAAATCACGTAAACAGGGCAGCAATAATTGAATTGCCAAAAAACGATTACAATGATATAATAAAACAATGAGATTATACAAATAGTCTTAAATTCACAAAAAAAGGATATGATAAAAATGAAAAACATGATCAAAAAGATCGCAAGCGTTGCTATGGCTTTTACTCTCCTCGGAGCAGGAACAACTGTTGCAAAGAACGTAAATCCGAAGTCTGATAATACTCTTGTTGCAAGTGCTGCTTGTCAGTATCATGACGGTTCAATTAAGAACGGTAAAAGAATCGTTAATTACTACACAGAAAATGGTTATAAAAAATGCAGATCATGTGGGCAGGTCACAGGTCAGGTATACTGTTCGGGTCACAGTTGGGAGACAACGGGAGTAGGCGCATGGCATAACCGACAGTATAAAGGAATAGAGTATATGGCGCCTCTTAATTTTTATAGAGTATATACCGAAGAGCGGAATGTGACACACACTTGCAGAAAATGCGGCGCCAAAAAAACTATGAAAGTGACGCGCACTTTGAAGTACGAACTTAATGGAAGATTATTTTATAATAGTATGCCTGACGGTGGTAAATAAGTTTCATGTTGATCTTATTTATGCTGAGTAATATGAGTAAAATACAAAGGCATTATTAATTTAAAAAAAAGATATCTACATAAAATCTCCCCGGTGATAACCGGGGAGATTTTTCTTGCCTTTAACTGCTGCTGAACGGAAATCAGTCTATTCTGATCCATATACCGTTCTTGTATATCCGGGTGCAGTATAAAGTGCCGTCATTTTTGAATTCGTACATTTTACCGTTGCGTAACAGCGTACCGGTATACATAGCACCGTTTTCGTCAAAATAATATTTTATGGGGAGAAAAGAGTATTCGCCTCTGAAAGTGAGCCAACCGATATGCATGCTGCCGTCTTCGTTCATATAATACCATTTATCCTGATATTTTTTCCAACCGGTATGCATAGAACCGTCTGTATTGAAATAATACCATTTATCCTCGATCTTTTTCCAACCGGTGTGCATTGAGCCGTCGGAATTCAGGTAGTATTTTTTGCCTTTGAGCTCCAGCCAGCCGGTCTGCATCCAGCCGCTTACATCGAAATGGTACCATACATTATCGATCTTTTCCCAGCTGTTTTTCGTATAAGAGCCGTCGGAATGCCTGTACCACCATTTCCCGTTCTGGCTGTCCTTTATCCAATTTCCGGTCACATTTTCACTGTAGGCATATGCTGTCAGCCGGCTGCTGCTTGTTTTTGAAGTGACATTTGAAATTATACCGATTGAAGGTGCTGCAAGAATGTTTAACGATAAAAGTGCACTGATGATTTTTGTTTTTTTCATAGTAATACTCCTTTATAGAATATTGAAGTTAAAATGCCTTTACAAGCAATATTATAACATTTATACTTTTTGAATGTCAAGTTTGATAAGATAAAATATTATCTGTTACAGAGAGTCCCCGCGAGGGGACTTCTTCGTTCATATATGTAATCTTGACTTTTGGCAACAGTGCAGTGTATAATATGAATAGTACATAAGTTACTATGATAAATCGGAATTTGACGAGGATATGATTTTAATGAAATTAGAAAATGCAGAATTGAAACATATCGAAAGAATCGTGGCTATATCAAAGGCTGCGTTTGACAGCGATATTAATGTAGGTGCTTCCGAAGCAGGTGGACCTCCTGATTATGATTCTATTCCATGGCATATTCAGATGAAAAATGAAGGACATTTGCTACAGGTAGTCATGGATGGAAAAATCGTTGGTGGTGCAATTCTATTTGTGGACAAAGAAGGTGAAACATTGTACATTGGTAGAATATTTCTAGACCCAGTTCACTATCGGAAGGGGTATGGCCTTTCCTTGATGAAAATGGTAGAAACATTCTATCCTGGTATCAAGAGAATTAAGCTTGATACACCTCTTTGGAATGTAAGAACAAATGCTTTTTATACAAAGCTGGGTTATTGTGAAGTGAAACGAGATAATGGGGTTGTTTACTACCAAAAAGAATTAGATTGACAAATTTTAATTTTGATTAGTACCATGGTAAATCAACAACTTATGAAAAAATGATATGGAGAGTCCCCGCACTTGCGGGGACGTATTCTTATATAGGTGACTGAATAGGAAAGTATGAAAAATGTTGCTTTAGCCCGACAGCAGAACTCCCTGTTTTGCATTTTTCTTATTATATCATTTTAGGCTTGATCAGGTAGTCTTGAAAGTTAAGTGTAGGAAAACTGTAGGAAAATAACGAAAAAAGCACTTCCGATTTCTCAGAAGTGCCTATTTCATGAGGGTGGGAGATGGGATTCGAACCCACGGTCTTCGGGACCACAAGCCGTAACATGGTAGTTTTAGGGCATATTGGCTTGAACCAGAATTGCTGATTTTTGACGGAATATAGGCAAGGAGGATTGCGACGCCTTGATTTGCTCGGCACTTAGAAATTGAGGTTATATTAGAAAAATATTAGAAAATGCTTGTTCCCAAACTATTCAATTATATTTTTGACTTAATGGTCCGGTAAACAGAGTTTTGGCAGTATCTCCAGTAAACGCTTCTATAGCATCCTGCACGTCTTTCTTCATCAAATCAAGATATCTAATCTCACCTTTTTTCCATCAGTAACGGCTAATACTCTGGAGAACATAGTAGGATGATCTTTTAAATACATAACATATCCTTTTAGTTTAGCTATGCTATCGCCCAGCCAATCACCATGTGGGTCAACTATGGCTGGCTTTATCTTGTCTTTAACTTTTTGAAAGAAAATAAAGTCAGGATAGTTTGGTTCTAGATGTTCGTTATAAAGATATGGAATTGACAAAGAAGCACGAAGATTTTTCGGTTGATTACGATACCACGCAACTACTAATGGTTGATCTAATTCGTGCTTTAATACGGCTTGCTCCAAAGGATTGAGTTTATGATATGACCAACCGTTTTTGTCACTTATTATATGTTTAGGGTATTTATCGTAATCTTGATTCTGATGTGTATTTGTGGAGCGAATATTCAATGTATCTTCGATATATGGCTTAGTATTACCTTCAATCCTGTCCCATTTTTCTCTGTTTTCATCTGAGACAGACTCTCTGAATGAACCATAATTAGAAAGCAGTTTTTCTGTCTCTTTAGAAGCCCATTCCTCCATACTTTGTATTATTTCCATGCATTCACCAACAGCACAAACTCTTCTAATCGCTTCTTCATCGGACTCCATTTCCTCAGATTTGCGCTTATTTATGTAATATTTTACAACATCTGATGCACCAGAAAAAACTTTGACGGTATGATTATAGTTAGACACTAATCTATCAGCGTCATTTGTTGCAAGTTCTTCACGGCCTTCGTATTTGTCTCCAGTAAGAGGATCAACTTTTACAATGGCCATCTGCGTACTTTGAATTTGGCTTAATGCACGTTTATACTCGGCAGGATATATTGCTATTGCTCCTTCAATATTCCTATAGAATGATTCTGCAATTTCTGAATTCAAATTAGAATCTGGCATGAGATCTGAAGAAATAATATCTACGCAATCCCATAAATCGAGGAAATGATTAGGTTTATCATGACGAATTTGTCTTGTGACAATGCTTTCAAAGCATTCCTTAATCGCATCGGCATCAGCATCTGGAATTCGTTCCAACACCTCTTTTAGTTCCTCTTTTGACTTTTGTGGTTCTTCTGTAATGACAGTGTAATCTGTTTCTGGTGTATCAGACACATAGAATTGATTATTCACGTCATCAGAAATATTAATTTGACTATTGTCCGGTGTATCAACATCGTTGCTATCTGTAGTAGCTGAAGCGATAACCTTTTGGTTATCCATGTCAACCGAAGTTGTTTTTTCATGTTTTGCAATTTCAGCTTCGATTACCTTCTTTGTATCACCATAGAATCCGACATCTACCGTATTAACTGAAATATCTGATGTTTCATCAATATGATCTTCTTTTAGCTTTGCTACAACAGATTCAACTGTAGAAGCATCATATTCAGGAAGATAACACGATACTGTATTTAGCGCTTCTACGTTAGTAATACGTCGTGCAAGAGGAGTTCTTACCATACGACCTATCAACTGAGCAATATAAGTTGGATCAGTTCTTTTGCGTCTTGAATAAATAACTTCAGCTCTTGGACAATCCCATCCCGTTGAAACAGCATCCTTTGCAAATAATATCTTTACTTCTTCATGCTCTGAAACGTTTTCAGGTTTGATATAACGGATAATTCCAGATGATGTTTTAATATCTTCGTGCTCACCAAATACATTGGCAAAGCATTCGTTCTTATCAAGCCAAGGAAGTGTTTTACAGATTTGACTACATAAAGCGCCTAATGTATCATTAGATACTTTATCCTCAACCTGAACGACCATTAACGGAACGATTAATCTGCAATCGCCTTTCTGTTTATTGTCAAGATAATACTGTGTCCACAGTTTTGAGTAATTAGCAAGTTTTGAACATGCTTGTGTTAAATCTTGATGCTTTGTATCCGTTGCTTGCTTAGGTGTGCGCAGTTCTATAGAATCCTTTATAAGTCCGGATTTTTTTACTTCCGATATTTTAACAGTTACTCCAGACTTAATATCACGATTCTTTCGCCCTTGCATTGCATTATTAAATCGCTCGGGTGTAGCAGAAACACCAATAACGACTGGGAGAGGCGGGTTTATTCCTTCTTGCCCGTCAATCAGTTTTGCATAGATGGTTTTGTTTGCATTATATGATGTTGCTTTATTGCTTCCTGATCCAAGTCCACGGTGCGCTTCGTCAATAAATGTGAATAGGTGGATATCGCTATCATTAATAGTGTTTGAAATCACATCGAAAAATGTACGTCCACCTTCAGCGTTATTTACTAAAGTCTTTCCCTCGCTCAATAGTTGCCTGTTCAGAAAATAAATATGTCCCTTTTTTAGCTGAGAATGGCTCTTTGCAAATTCTGGCCCGATTGTTTCCATTAATGTAGCAGCCTTCAAAAGATCTGTTGCTTCATCAAATCTTTTTAGTGTTTGCTCATTTAAAGAGGGACTATCTGAAAGCCATAGTATAGTGGCTTTGGGATCTCCTGCATAAATATCATTTCCGAAAAATAGACCTTCAACAACTGCAGCGGCAATAACTGTTTTACCTGAGCCAGTTGGCGAGGTAAGAGGTACAGCAGAAAGTGAACCGTGTTTTTCGTATGTATCCTGCATTTCATCGATTTTCTTTAAAAGCGAATGAACAGCATCTCTTTGAAAATCCTTTAATCCGAATTTCATTAATCAAGTCCCCCCTCACCGCATATTTCGAATGTTCTAAGGAATGATTCATAAAGTCTGTGTACATCAACGCCTGGTAAGCGTTTACACATATTTGAATATCTTCTTTGATCGTCAGTAACAACGAATGCGGTTTTTATTGTTGGCGTACTCTTGACTTTCTCACAGAACTTTGAAGCCTGGCTATAATCAAATAATACGCCGTAGTAATCTGTAGTCAAATAGCTTTTACCCAGTTTACGAATAATAGGCCCTCTGCATCCAGCGAGCATCCAGAGAATAGGTGCTATTGCATCAAATGCGTTGTCAAGTCTTATGGGCCAAGCTGATTCATACGTTAATTCACAGAAAATGGCATTAGCTTTAAAACCGTTTGCCTTTGGTAATGAATACCCTAAATCGATTTTTTCTGAAGGTTTGCCATAATCTCCAGCTAAAGGATTTCCATTAATATCATGGCCTTCAATACTACATATAGTACGTGGCCATGTTACATAACGGGCAATTCCATACTTATCCCATTCTTCATCGTAAGGACGAAGTCCTTTAGCTTTAAACTCCGTTTCTTCATCTTCAGAAACCTCATTGTTTGTAACACAAATACATCTTCGCTTACCGTTATCTAATTCATTCAAAAGATTGACTGCGTGAAGAGTGGTACCTGATCCAGAGAAAAAATCGATGATTAGAGCCTTGGGTTTATCATCAACATAGAATTTTAAAACATCATGAATAGCATAAATCGATTTAGGATAATTAAATCTGTTACCTATCATTTCTTTAAGAATGTTTGTACCATAAGTTTCTGCATTATGTGTTTTAAGGTTCCATACTTTTTTAGGCGGTGTAGTTCCTTCACTTATATATTTGGCAATAATTGAATCATCAGTATTACGACCTAATGTTGTTGCAACACCACTTTCAATATCTTCTATTGTACCTGACGCCAAATAATAAACCGTACCTGTTTTTTGAGATTTATTCCAATTATTGACTCTTAGATATCCCTTTTTCCAATTTATTCGTGCTTGTTCTGGAATTAAACTCCACAATCTCTCATCACCGCCTTTACTTAGCGGCCATAAAGCTGTGCAATTATCGGGGACGTATACTGTTTCTCTATCCACGCCTGGTTTAACTACATCACCAATTTCAACAATAACACCTTTATCATTATCAACATATATGGGGTAAAACTGGTTTGGACGTGATAATCTTTTGGCTTGTGGGGCTCTTCTTCTAAATCCTAACCATTCTATATCCCTATCTGCATCCTTTTTTATTTCATTATCAAGCATATTGATAAGCTGCTTTTTTACGCAACACTCTCCGAATTGAAGGATATAAATGTATTCTTCAACTCTTGAAAATTGACCATTTCTTACAACGCCTTTTGAACTAATTACTGAACTAATCATTTGAATTGTTGCTTCGGGAAATATTTGTTCAAGTAATAGTCCTAATCGTGCGTATTCTATTTCATCAATGGTTACTATCAAAACAGAATCTTTGGGATTCAATAGTTGTTTAGCTAACTTCAAGCGTCGCTCCATAAAAGTAAGCCACTTGCTATGCTTGTACTGATCATTACCATCAACATAGTCGCAGTTGTATTTCCAATCCTTAGTATCCTTTTTATTATAAGGCGGATCGATATATATGCAATCTACTTTTCCGGCATAAGCATATGTAAGGGCTTCAAGTGCATGATAGTTTTCTGAGTTGATGACCATGTGATATGGATCTTCTGGATTACCGCGTTCTATACGGTCAATCTCTTTAAGGCCAGGATATATTACATCCTTATATCCAACGATAACGACTACGTCCTCCACAGCAACTTCACAAGTTTCGAGACCGTTAACAAGTGTGGCTTTTCCGTTGTCTATTGATTTTACAGTCCATACGGCTTTATTAGCGTCAGACTCCTCCTGTCCGCGCTCAGGAAGAATATTAACTGAATCTCCAACAGCTACGGTCTTCTTATATAATCTGACAGCGTCAGGAAGGTTGTTCTCATATACAAGGCCGTATGAATGGCTCTTGACATATTTTTTTATCTCTCTAGCAAGCTCAGGATTCAGCTTCTCGACTTCTTCAATAACAGCATTAATATTTGCCATATGAATTGCTCCTTATCATTATAAATAGATATGCGTATCAAATTTCAACAAATTCTTACAATATACCTTTATAATCTTACCATATTTCACATGATTTTTCAAGTGCTTTCCGTTTTATAATTTAAAAAACACTATATTCTTCAAGACCAATTGATCACAGCAGCAATCACTTTCATGATATTAGCATTTCCATTTACAGTAAACAGTATCAAACAGCGGCGCCCCCGTATAGGGGACGCACATGAAGTATAAATATAGCTGGTTGGTGACATTTTCTATCTAATATGTGCAAGCAAATGTGCTTCTTTGCAAAGCCAGTCCTCATGATTGTTAATAAATCGCCAAAAGTCGACCTTCCGCGGGCAGTTCTCAACATCAGCTGAAAAAGACCGGCACCATATAAACAGTGGCAGATGTCCCATATCTCCGTTACTGTGTACTGCAACTACATAGCCGAACATCCATCTCTCAACCGGAAGATTGCCGAAATGAAAGCCTTCGGATACAGCCATCCTAACGAACTCCTTCCAAGTATCCTCACCGTTGAGATATACCCATACCTTCTTGTCGTTTCCTAACATTTCTCTGATTGTACGCATAAATCATGCACTCCTTTAAAAATATTCCATAAGAGCACAAAAAAGCGATCCCATCGTAACGACAGGATCGCTGTATAAGCATCATTATCATCCCATCGTTCAAGCTTTAGCACCTTACGTCTTCGCAGGTTGCTGTACGGTCAACGGGCTTGTCCCTCACGTACTCTTTATGGTACTTTTACAATAGCATAAGTTTTTCATGCTGTCAAGAGCTTTATTTATGATAAGATGTGTCGGGGCACAATGCCCCGATTATAATTATTTCATTAGAGTATATAACGCTTTACATATGACTGATTACACCTTTGAAATTATGGCATATTGTACAATACCTATGCGGCTAACTTGTGTAATGTTACAAAATATCTTTTTCAATTCATTATTAACAAAATATCGTTGAAGTTTATAAGATAAAAAAGGTACACTTTATATAGAATTACGATGACTTCGGGCATCCGCTAAGGAGGATATTATGATTATTGATATGATAAATCGGAGGTTGTCTAGCTAATTGAAAGCGAATTATATGTTGATATAATGTAAAATAAAAATGTATTTATGAGGTATGAATGATGGCTTCATTAATTCCTAACGGAGTGTTTGCTGAAGTATTGGGGCATAAGATCCATATTTTCAGGGCAGGAAACGAGAGCAGTCCAAAGCTTGTTTTTTTATCTGCTTCGGGAACCGCTGCACCTGCTTATGATTTCAAGATTCTATACAGCAAACTGATAGAAAGATTCAGAGTTATAGTAATTGAAAAGTTTGGATATGGATATTCGGACATTTATGAAGGACCGACTGATATTGATTCAGTAGTAAATTATCAGAGAGAAGCTCTAAAACAGATAGGAGAGTACGGACCGTTTATATTGCTGCCCCATTCTATGTCAGGGCTTGAAGCAATAAGATGGATACAGCTTTATCCTGAAGAGATTACTTCACTTATCGGAATTGATATGGCTGTACCCAAGACATATTTTGCATGGGCTGACGGTGAGCTTGACAAGAGAATTCAAACAATCAAAAAATTACAAAAGCTCAAGAAAATTGGATTTTTGAATTTGCTTCCCAGAAACAAACGAGGATTATGCAAAGAAGATATAAAGCAACAGACCTTATTGTGGAAAAGAAACGCAATGAATAATTGTATATTAAATGAGGCCTTTGCTGTATTGGATAATTCAAAAACCGTTGAAGATGGTGATGGCATTTTTAGTCCTACATTACTTTTTGTTTCTAACGGTAAGCAAGTTTCTTCAGGCTGGATCGAGGCTGTAAATGAGTTTGCAGAAAAGACGAATGCGGAAATGATATGCCTTGATTGCGGTCATTATATTCATTATTTTGAGAGTGAAAAGATGAGCGAAAAAATCATTTCATTTTTAGATAATATAGTACGGAAGAATTGTTAATAGTTCCAGATAATACAGGTTTTGACATTTAGAGACGTGGGACAGATAAAATCTGATTTAACTATGAAAGGCGTGTTGCGTATGAAAAAAATAATAGTAAAAACAAGTTGGAAGAGTGAAATATATACCATAAGGAGGATTATCATTTGATTAAAATTGAATTATTATCAGAAAGAAATTTCTGTTTAGAATCATTGGATTTATATAACAGAAAACAGAATGTAAATAAAGTATATCGAAGAATAGACGGAGAATATACATTAGTAGAATGCAAATATACCGAAGATTGGGATCTAAACAAAAAGCGTTCTGTGGCAAAGCAAATAAGCAGTGATGATTATATTACATACGTTGCATTAGATAATGAAAAAGTTGTTGGCTTTATAGGGCTATTAAGGAAACTAAATGGTCCATACATGATTCTTGATATGATGCAGGTATCTTCTGAATGTAGAGGTCAAGGTGTTGGCAGACAATTATTTGAAGTAGGAAAAGCTGAAGCAAGAAAAGCTGGTGCAGAGGCTTTGTACATATCTGCTTGTTCTTCTGAGGAGACGATTGCATTTTACAGAGCAATGGGAAGTGGCCTGGCAAGTAATCCTATAAAAGAAATTGCTGAAGAGGAACCATTTGATCTTCAGATGATTTGTCCTGTGAAAGATTAAGTGGTGATTAAATTCTGATTCAGCTTAGTACCATGACAGATCAAAAATTATGAAAAAATGATACAGATAGCCCCCGCAATAGCGGGGACATTTATATTAGAAAGCTTTTATATTAGAAAAAATCTTAGAAAAAAACGAAAAAAGCACTTCTGAAAACTCAGAAGTGCCTATTTCATGAGGGTGGGAGATGGGATTCGAACCCACGGTCTTCGGGACCACAATCCGACGCTTTAACCAGCTAAGCTACACCCACCATATACAATAAATAAAAACGAAGCTCTCCATTAGATGGAGTTAAGTAACGGAGAGTTTCGGTTTGGCGCGCCTTGCTGGATTCGAACCAGCGGCTTACTGCTTAGAAGGCAGTTACTCTATCCAGCTGAGTTAAAGGCGCACAGAAAATTTTAGCAGCCACAGCTGCTAATAAATGGAGCGGGTGATGGGAATCGAACCCACGTAACCAGCTTGGAAGGCTGGAATTCTACCATTGAACTACACCCGCACGGCGTTTCAACAGAAAATATTGTATCATAATCAGTTCAAAATGTCAATACCGCTTTTCAAAAACAGTCACATTCACTAATTTTTTACCGGCGTTCGCTTGCGGTAAAGTCAAAATGCCGATTAATGGTGCGGGGTAGATTTTTTTCGGAAAAATCTGTCACATTTTCCCTTTTTTATACGTCTAATATTATAGAGCGCCATGAAGAACACTTCCCCGAAAGTGACATTTTTGTTATTTGATTGTCACGTATATGTCACGTTCACAGTGTATGATGATATTGTACCGTGAATGAGCTCCGGAATTTAATGGCGGTGAAAAAGGAAAAATAATGCACAGTGTATTGACAAACGTTTGTCAATGATGTATTATATTCAATTGACAGGTGTTTTCGGGCAGCCGCGGATACTGAGGCTGAAAATAATTCTACCGTGATGCACAAAAAGGCTGCTCTCATGTGTGTTTATAGTGGCGGCTCATTATGTGCGGAGCTGCCGGGAGCGTCCGTGTAAGCAGCGGCTCCTGCTGCGGCAGAGCTTGTTAAAATAAAAAAATATTTCTGACGTTTGTCTTTTTGCGTCTTTATTGACACTAATAAAGTGGAGACATTTCTGCAAAAGTCGGAAAAAGAAAATCAGTGAGGTTGTATTCCAATGAAAAACAAGATCAGGAACCAGTGCGGAAGGCGCGGGGAACGGATATTCAGCAACGTCTGTATCCTGCCGAGTCTCGTCGGCGTGCTCGTTTTCTTCCTTATACCGTTCTGTATCGTAATATATTACTCGCTTATCAACAACCCTGTTATGAAAGAGTTCGTAATGCTTGACAACTATACGAAGCTCTTCAGCAATTCGGCGTTTACGAAGGCGGTAAAGAACACCGCCTTCTTTTCACTTGTATCCGTGCCGCTGTCGGTGATCCTCTCTCTCGGACTGGCTATGCTGCTGGAAAGGAACATACCCGGAAAAAGCATTTTCAGGACCTTCTTCCTCAGTCCGCTCATGGTCCCCACGGCTTCGGTAGTTCTTGTGTGGCAGGTGCTGTTTCACAATCACGGCACCATAAACCAGATAATCGAGCGCTTCGGCGGTCAGACGGTGGACTGGATAAAGTCCCCCTACGGACAGGTCATTATAATATGTATGTTCCTGTGGAAGAATCTCGGCTATAACATGATACTCTTCATGTCGGCACTGTGCGCGATCCCCCGCGACATCATAGAGGTGGCTGATCTTGAGGGCGCAGGCAGCCTTTACAAGTTCCTGCATATAAAGCTGAGGTATCTTTCACCTACGATACTCTTCGTGCTGATACTCTCTCTCATCAATTCCTTCAAGATATTCAGGGAGGTATATCTTCTTACGGGCAATTATCCGCAGGATAAGCTCTATATGCTCCAGCACTTCATGAACAATACCTTCAACAGCCTCGATTATCAGAAGCTTTCGGCTGCGGCGGTACTGTTCGCTCTCGTCATGATAGTCATCATGGCTCTTCTCCTCATCGCGGAGAACATCTTCGGAAAGGATGTGGAGAACTGATGAACATAAGAAGACGGCGTAAGATAGCGGACAGCCTTGTATTCGTCTTTATAGCTCTGGCGGCGGTGCTTTTCCTGTTCCCCACGGTGCTCACCTTAGCGAATTCGTTCATGACCTCGGGAGAGATCTCCGCCAACTACGGCGCCATGTTCTCGAACATGACCGAGGCCAAGAAGGTATTTATATCGGAGAACGTAAATCTCAAATTCATTCCCGACAAGGTCACCTTTGCTCAGTATAAGGCGGTCCTTATACAGAATTCAGATTATCTAATGAAATTCTGGAACTCGGTGCTGCTGACGGTGCCCATAACGGTATTCCAGATGGCTGTGGCGATACTTACCTCCTACGGCTTTGCAAGATACCCGAATAAATTCAAGGGGATAATCTTTTTCGCTTACATAATCCTTATGATAATGCCCTATCAGGTAACTCTGGTACCGAATTTCCTTGTGGCAGACAAGTTCGGGCTCCTCGACAAGAGAAGCGCCATCATACTGCCGGCCATATTCTCTCCCTTCAGCATATTCCTGCTGACAAAGGTAATGAAGAGGATTCCCGTTTCCTATGTGGAGGCGGCGAAGCTGGACGGCGCAGGAGAATTCAGGGTGCTCACAAAGATATATATCCCACTGTGCAAGGGCGCTATCGTTTCGATAGCCATGCTGGTATTCATCGATTACTGGAACATGGTGGAACAGCCCCTGGTGCTTATGAAGGAGACCTCGCTCCACCCGCTTTCGGTCTTCCTTTCGCAGATAAATACGGGAGATATAGGACTTGCCTTTGCCGTGGGAACGGTGTACATGATACCCACGGTGCTGATGTTCCTCTACGGCGAGGAGGATCTGATAGAGGGAATAGCTTATTCCGGCGGAATAAAGGGGTAAGCCTGCAAATGATAACAAAATACGGAGACAGAATTAAAATGGTTATCCGCTCAGAAGGAGTAAAGATATGAACGATACAAACGAAGTCAGGGAACGCCTTCTGGCAGAGGATGAAAAGTACAGGAATCCCGCTGCCAGAAAAAAGGACATAATAAAGACTGTTATAATAATATTCCTCGCAGCTATGCTGGTGCTGACGTTCTTCTCGAACACGATAATGAACAAGTCGCTGCCGGAGATCTCAACGGAATCGGCTACCTCGGGAAAACTCACGGAGCGCATCAGAGGAAAGGGCGTTGTGGAGTCCAATCAGGCCTACAACGTTACCGTTGACAATAATTTCGTCATCGAGAGGATCCATGTCAAGATGGGTCAGGAGGTCAGGAAGGGCGACGTGCTCTTTACCGTGAATACCGTTGACGACGATAAGCTCGCAGAGGCAGAGGAGGCTCTGGAAAACCTCAAGCTGGATTACGAGAGCGCTCTCCTCAAGGAGCCTACCGATTACTCCTCGGAGGATCAGCAGATAAGAGCAGCCCGTGCGGCTCTGAACGAGGCTATCGCCAAGCGCGACGCCGCAAGCGGCAACGACAGCAGAGCCAATGCCGCAAAGGATACCTATAAGGCAAACAAGGCGGAGTTCAGCAGGCTAACTAACGTGAAGTCAAAGATAGAGGACACTATCTCGGCTATAGATATGGATTCATACGTGGCTGCGGCTCCCGAATACAGCGGAGACCTTGCCGCTCTCAACAGCGCGGCCATGGCGGCTGAGGACGAATACAGCGAAGCCTACAGTATGTTCCAGATCGCCATTGAAAAGGGCGAGAACGCAGAGCTTGCCAAGAGCGACGCGGACGCGAAGAAGTCTGCAAGAGACGCTGCAAGGGACGCCTACAACAACGCAAAGAGCTCTATACGCGCTGACCTTGTGGCAAAGCTTGCCGATACGGAAAGCACCCTTGACAGGCTGGAAAACGCCATAAACGATTTCAACAACGAATTCGGCGAGAGCGCGGGAAATACCTACGAGTCGCTGGCTCAGGACGTTGAGGACAAGCAGAATGCTCTGGAGACTCTTATTATCTCCCTCAACAAGACCAAGCAGACGGATTCCATATCAAACCGCAGGGAAGCTCTTACACTTGAGTCCAAGAAGAAGGCCATAGACAAGCAGCAGGAAAAGGTGGACAAGATGAAGAAGGAATCCGCCGATTCCGATATAAAGTCCAAGTACGACGGCGTTATAAGCTCGATAAATGTTTCCCCCAACGAGACAACGACTCCCGGCTCATCACTGGCTACCATAGACCTTGTGGATTCGGGCTTCACATTACAGTTCACAGTTGAGAACAGCAAGGTGAAGAAGCTGAAGAAGGGCATAGAAGCCGAGGTAATGAATAACTGGAAGGGCGACATAACCGCTGTCCTCAGCGAGATAAAGAACGATACCACATCGGGCGGAAAGAACAAGATACTCGTATTCGACATCTCGGGAGATGTGGATTCGGGCGAGTCACTGGATATTTCCATACCCTGCGGCAGCGGCAGCTATGATACCATAGTTCCCAAGAGTGCCGTCAAGCAGGACAACGACGGAAAGTACGTGCTTACTGTACGCTCCAAGAGCACTCCTCTCGGCAACCGCTATTACGTTGAGCGCGTGTCCGTCAACGAGGAGGCTTCCGACGAGGTGTCTACCGCAGTATCGGGAGGCGTCAACAGAGGAGATTATATAATCACAGCTTCAAGCAAGCCGATCACAGCAGGAGATCAGGTCCGCATCAAGGATAAATAAGGTGGTGGACCTTATGCGATGGAAATTCAAACTCAGGCATATAGTCACGGCTGCGGTGAATGCGGCTGCGATCGCGGGAGCTGCCGTCCTTACTCTGGCGGGCAGCATTACCGCAAGGTCACAGGGCTATAACTTCGCTGCGGAGCGCTGGAAGCACAGCGGCGATATGGATTATTCCCAGCTGAGCTGCTTTCTCAGTAACGACGCAGGCTTTAACATAAACGAGATGAACAGTATAAGGAGCAGCTTCCGTTCAAACCTTCAGGAGGCCTCCATAACCGAGGAAAAGGGAAAGCTCCTTTTTCCGGACGCTTACAGCACTCCCGTGGGAAAGGCTTCGGTGAGCTGTGATATTGGCGGCAGCGCCGATGCGCAGATAACGGCTGTGGGCGGAGAGTTCTTCTTTTTCAGGAATTTCCGCCTTCTTGACGGAGCCTACTTCACCGAGGACGACATCATGCAGGACGGCGCCGTCATAGACGAAAGACTGGCGTGGGCGCTCTACGGCTCTCCCAATATATCGGGGCAGGCCATTTACATAAACGGCGTTAAATTCTATATTTCGGGAGTTGTAAAGACTCCTTCCACAGATCCCGAGGAGAGATGCATAGGCTCGGCTCCTCTGGCATATATATCCTACTATGCGGCAGGTTCGGTCTCCGGAGACTCCCCGGGCGCCATGTACGGCTACGGGGAGGACTTCTCCGGTATGGGCTTTGAAGAGAGCTTCGACCGTATAACCTGCTATGAATGCGTGCTTCCGGAGCCCGTTGAGAACTTCGGCTACGACATGATGAAGAAGCAGTTCAGCGAGCCCTACAAGGACAAATTCACTATAGTAAAGAATTCGGAGCGCTCGGACCCGAAGGTCCGCGTAAAGGCTCTGAAGCAGCTTGGCGATCTTGTTGTCAGGGATGACACCATAATCTATCCGTTCTGGGAGAACGCTTCCAGGATAGTGGATCTCAAGCTTTCATATATTTATGGAGGAAGACGTATCCTTCTTGCTATACCGCTTATAACCCTGATATGGCTCGCCGTAAAGGGGTACATATGGCTGAGGCGGAGAAAAACAGCCATTAAAAAAGCAGCGGGGAAGGCTGTTTCGGCGAAATGGAAGTCGCTGAGGAGCAGGCTCCCGCAGAAAAAGAAATAAAAGAGAAAAAGGACAGCACCCTTTGATACGGGAAAAACAAAAGAAAGTTAAATAATAAAAAGAGGTATCGTAATGGAAAAGACAATTCAAAAGAGATTTCTTGCCTGCACCGCAGCGCTGACTGTGGTGGCGGGTTCGGCAGTATCATGCAGCAGCAAGAGCGGCAAGGGCGATGAGAAGTCAAAGACAGCTCAGGAGCTCATGGCAGCCGCCTATAAGGCAACGGAGCTTGAGACGGATATAGATCTGACTTATATCAATGATCTTGAGAGCCTCAGCGACGGAAGATATTTCATCAGCGGCTTCAATGAAAGGAAGAACAGCACCGTATTCTACATCGGCGACAGCGAGTTCGTGGATTTTCAGGAGATAGTTCCCGAGGTTGAGAAAGGCTCTCAGGAGGGCATGAGCGGAAAGAAGGAACCGCTGCCTGTGAAGGAAGACGATGAAGAGGCCGGCGCAGAGGAAAAGGACAATGAGAAGTCCGATGAGGCCAAGGATGAGGAGAAGTCCGATGAGGAAAAGGACAATGAGAAGTCCGATGAGACCAGTGATGAGGAGAAGTCAGGTGAGAAAAAGGACGAAGGAAAGGACGACAATGTCCACGCCAGGGACGTAAGGTATCAGTTTGCGCTTTCTCCCGATGAGAAGATCATGGCTGTTGCCACTGTCACAGAGTACGACGGCATGACACCTCCCGATTACGGGGACGAGAACTTCGATTATCAGAACTATGACTACGATGCTCTCGAGAAAGCTACCACCCGCACCTACAAGCTCGTTACCTTCGATCTTGACGGCAAGAAGCTTTCCGAGAATGATATAAAGGAGCTCAACGAGCTTGACAGCGACAGCGAATACGGCGTGAGCATAGGCAATATTTCTCCCATAGGCGGCGGAAAGACTGTCATCTCCATATACAACGACGGTCCCACAAGCTATACTCTGCTTAACGAGGACGGTTCCTTCGGTCCCGAGCTGGATCTCGGAGATGATACCTATATCAGCAGCTTCTCATGTATCGGCGATAACGAATGCGTTGCTTCGGGCTATTTCAACAATGATTCGGCTATCGCATACATCGACCCCGACAATATGACCATAAAGGGCGATGTTATCAAGATAACCAACATGGGCAACAATGACATAAACCAGATATACGAGGGCTCCGGAGACTATAAATTCTCATTCACCAACGAGAAGGGCTTCTACGGTCTCAAGGAGGACGGCACAGCAGAGGAGATCATCAACTGGATGGACTCCGATATGGGCAACGGCAATGCCAGCGGAGTTGTTTCCCTCGAAAACGGCGATTTCATCGTGGCATATTATTCGTATGACGGAGAGGGCAGCTGTCAGCTCTACAGGCTCAGCAAGAGAGACGCCTCGGAGCTTGAGAACCTCAAGGTCGTGACTATAGGTGTGCTCTACGACAACTGGTCCGTAAAGCAGAGGATATCCGTCCTCAACAGGAAGAATACCGATGTCCGCTACAAGATGGTGGATTACAGCATCTACGACGATTATGATGAGAAGACTGAAAAGTACAATAATTCCGCAGAGCAGCAGCTCAAGAAGGATATAGTTTCGGGCAAGGCTCCCGATATGATCGTTACCTACAGCAACGGAATGGTAAAGAGTCTCCAGAACAAGGGACTTTTCGCTGACCTTTACCAGTTCCTCGACAAGGATCCCGACCTCAGCAGGGATGATATCATGCCTAATGTTCTCAAGGCCTGCGAGACGAAGGGACAGCTCACATCGATCGCTCCTTCATTCACTGTATCAACTATCGCAGCCAAGTCCAAGTTCATAAAGGATCAGGGCTGGACCATAGACGAGATGATCAAGGCATACGACGATATGCCCGACGGCATGAGATTTTCCGTATATAACTACAAGGAAAATATCCTCGGAATGATAATGTATTATATTTCCAGCGCTATCGATTACGAAAAGGGTACCTGCAATTTCGATACTCCCGAGTTCAGGAGCCTCCTTGAATTCTGCAATAGGTTCCCCTCGTCAGAGGACGAGATAGACTGGGAGGACAGCAAGGCTGTAAACGAGATGTATTCAGACGACAATATCTGGAAGGATAAGGTGCTTACATCGGATATGTACATCTATGATTTCCAAGAGTACACAAGACAGATCAAGGGCGCCTTCAACGAGCCTGTTACCCTCGTCGGCTATCCCATGGACGGAGAGGGCAACGGAGGCCTCCTCAACTTCAGCGAGAACTACGCTATCCTTTCAAATGCTTCCGACAAGGACGCCTGCTGGAACTTCATCAAGGAGATGTTCACCGGTACCGACGATGAAGAGAACAGCAAATACGGCATGGGCGGTCTTTCCTCACTGGTATCCAAGTTCGACGCGCAGGCAGAGGCAAGTATGAAGAAGCCCGTTTACAAGGACGAGGAGGGCAACGAAAGAGAAGAGGATCTCTATTATTACGGCATGAACGGCGATAATATCAAGATAGACCCCCTTACCAAGGAAGAAAAGGATTACATAGTAGATTATATCAAGAGCATAGACAGGTGCTACGGCGATTTCGATCCCGAGGTATCCGAGATATTCAATGAAGAGGTAATGGCTTTCCTCAAGGGCGAAAAGTCCTGCGACGAGATAGTCGATCTCCTTCAGAACCGCATCTCTCTTCTCGTAAGCGAGCAGAGCTGATAGAACAAGTTATATACATACATTCGTATATAAATACAACCTCCTTAATTTTTCGCCGCAGTACTGACCGCTGCGGCGACTTTCTTTTCTGTAATACATTCCGCATATGAATATATAAATATTCATAATAAAATCAATATCATCTATTGACAAAAATCGGGAAAAGTGTTATACTTTATTTGTTATATTAACCTTTAGGGAGGATTCAATTATGGATAATAACTACAACAATGGTCAGAACGACTATCAGAACAATGCACAGGATCAGTTCAATCAGACACCCTCTGATCCCTACGGTCAGCCCGGCGGATATGATCCTTACAACACAACACCCATGCCTCAGGGAAACAGCGGTATGGCTGTTGCTTCACTGGTTCTCGGTATCTGCTCGATAGTTATCGGCTGCTGCGTTGCACTGATCGGCGTTATTCTCGGTATAATCGCTGTCGCTCTCGCTGTTACAGACAGGAAGAAGAACGGTAAGAACGGCCTTACAACAGGCGGTCTTGTATGCGGTATCATCGGCGCTGCTCTCGGTGCGGTAAGCATGATCCTTGCTGCTGTTATGGGCGATTCTATCTATAAGTGGGCTCAGGAGATGGCAGAGCAGAACAAGTAAGCTTTTGATACATAATCATGACTAAACGCCTGAGAATAATAATAGCTGCGGCAGGGCCATTGGCTGCGGCTGCGGTATTTGCTCTCAGAGGATATATCGGCGGACTTGCCGGACATCTGCCGGAGTGCTATTTCCATAAGGCCACTCTGCTTTGGTGTCCGGGCTGCGGAAACACAAGGAGCGTTCTGGCGCTTCTGCACGGACATTTATGGCTCGCGATACGGAATAATCCCACCATGCCCTTTCTCGGGCTGCTGCTGGTGCTTCTCTATGCGGAGAATGCGGCGGCTCTCGGCGGCAGGGAGATAAGGCTCCTTCCGCGGAAGCAGCTTTTCTGGTGGATAGTGATAGCGGCGTTCGTGGTGTTTTATGTGGTCAGAAATTTTGTGGGAGCTCTCGCTCCCGTGTCTTAAAGGCTTCAGACAGGCTCCCGCAGGTCGGGAGCCTTGTTTTTATATTGACATGACCCGCCGTAAATGGTATAATTTATCCGGCAAGTATGTTCGGGAGGGGCTTCAAATGGATAATAATTACAACAACGGACAGCAGGACAGTCAGAACTGTTACGGTACGCAGAATCCCAGTGATGCACAGGCTGCGGGAAGCCGGGGACTTGCTGTGGGCTCTATGATAACGGGTATCATCGCATTCCTTATATCGTGCTGCTATCCCGTATCGGCAGTGCTTGCCGTCGTCAGCCTTATACTCGGCATAATCTCTCTGAATAAGGAGGCTCCGGGCAAGGGCATGGCCATCGCGGGATTGATTCTGAGCGTACTTTCTCTGGCTGCCGCTGTCGTCTTTATCGCAGTCTCTCTCGCAAGTGGCGAGTGGGTATTCTTTGATATGGATGCTTTAATGTCCGTCTGAGAATAAATAAAAAGCTCCCTCGGGGAGCTTTTTTGCTGAAAATGATGACAAGCAGCGGTAAATGTGATATAATATCCTTAAATCATTATATTCGGAGCGTGTGAAATGAATAAATATAAAAAGCTTGTATTTAATACGGGAATATTCGCAATAGGTACCTTCGGCTCGAAAATACTCATAATCCTGCTGACAAGGCTTTATGCCCATAATATGAACCCCGTCAACAACGGAATAAAGGACCTCCTCGAGACCATGCTGCTGTTCATGCAGCCCCTCTTTACCTTTGCCCTGCAGGAGTACCTTATCCGTTTCGGACTTGACAAGGACTACGACAAGAGAGAGGTATTCACCACCTCGGGCATGATAACGCTGACGGGAATGGTGCTCATGGCGCTGATAGTGCCGTTTCTGCATTTTGTGCCGCTGTTCAGCTTCTTCAGAGGGTACGGGATACTGTTCATACTCTATGTGACCATGTCGTCCCTGCGTATGCTGTGTCAGAACTTCGTGCGTTCGCGGGAAATGGTAAAGCTCTTCTCCCTTGACGGAATACTTGCAACGCTGACATTCTTCATCTTCAATATGATGTTCATACTTGGACTCAGAATGGGCGTAAGGGGCTTCCTCCTCGCGGTAATACTCTCGGACAGCTGCTCGGTGCTGTTTCTGTGCATAGCGGCAAAGCTCAGGAGCTTTATGGGTGCAGAGTATTTCAATAAGGCTCTGGCAAAGGAAATGATGCGCTTTGCATTGCCCCTCATACCTACTATAGTTATGTGGGCGGTTACTTCTCTCTCCGACAGGCTTTTTCTCAAGCAGATGCACAGCGACCGCCACGAGCTCGGCGAGGGCGCTGTGGGTATATACTACTTCGCCAACAGGATACCAAGTCTTATCAGCATTGTTTCCACCATATTCTTTCAGGCGTGGAGCATGTCTGCCATAACCGAAAGCAATTCGGCCGACAGGAACAGGTTCTACGGAAAGATATACAACGCCTATGAGTCCATTATGTTCCTTGCGGCGGCGGCGCTCCTTGTGATAATCAAGCCTGTGACGACCTTCCTTGTGCCTGCGGACAAGCACGCGGAGTATGCAGACGTGTATATCTACACACCGATACTTGTTGTTGCGGTAGTGTTCATGTGCTTCTGTCAGTTCCTCGGCAGTATCTATTCTGCTATCAAGCGTCCGCAGAACTCATTCTGGACGGCTCTCGTCGCCTGCGGAGTAAATATACCCATGAACTACTTCCTCATACCTGCCTGGGGCATACAGGGTGCGGCAGTCGCAACCTTCCTGAGCTATGTCATAAGCTTCTGGGCACGTATCATCGACGCAAGGTACTATGTACCCTTCCGCTTCGACGGCCTGAAAAATCTTCTGAATATGGCGGTGCTCCTTGCCATGAGCGGCCTGCTGATGGCAGATGTGAAGCTTTATCCGCTGTGGGCCCTGATACTTGCGGGAGTAATATTATTCCTGAATTACAAGGCACTGATCGTAACTGTGAACAAGCTCCTCAAAAGGGGCTGACAAATAACGGCTAAAAAAGGAGGTCTTATTATGCCGACACCACATAACAATGCAAAGAAGGGCGACATTGCAAAAACGGTTCTTATGCCGGGCGATCCGCTGAGAGCAAAATTCATCGCCGAGAATTACCTCGATGGCCCCGTATGCTATAACGAGGTCAGGGGAATGCTTGGCTATACGGGCACCTATAAGGGAGTACCCGTATCCGTTCAGGGCAGCGGAATGGGTATGCCCTCCATAGGCATCTACTCATGGGAGCTTTTCAGCGAATACGGCGTTGAAAATATTATCCGCGTGGGTACGGCGGGCGCCGTTGCGGATAATGTGCAGCTCCGCGATGTAGTAATCGGAATGAGCGCCAGCACCAATTCCGCTTACGCTTCGCAGTACAGACTTCCCGGCACCTATGCTCCCACAGCCTCGTGGAGCCTGCTGTCCGCAGCGGTAAAGGCAGCGGAGGAAAAGGGCGGAGTCTTCCATGTGGGCAATATCTTCTCCAGCGACACCTTCTACGACGACGCGGACAGCCTTGCTCAGTGGCAGAAGATGGGAGTACTCGCCATTGAAATGGAGGCGGCTGCACTGTATATGAATGCGGCAAGACTGGGCAGGAATGCCCTCTGCATACTTACTGTATCGGACTGTCCGCTCAAGGGCCTTTCCACCACGGCAGAGGAAAGACAGACTACTTTCCGTGATATGATGGAGATCGCTCTGGAGACGGCTTATTCTGTTAAATAAACTAATTTATATATTCAGAGTTTTTTAAGGAAACTTTAAGATTATTTTAAGGTTGAAACGATATATTAGAAGAGGATTAAGTAATCCCCCAATTCCCCTTCTATATTTATTCATTTTATTTGTCTCGGCTATGCTGTTTAAGCATAGCTTTTTGCTTTATTGGGATAAAATCCCGTGAAATAAAAAAAGTGCAGCAGCTCCGTTCCGGTGCTGCTGCGCCTTTTCATGGGGAAAGGGGAGAGGATCAATCCTCGGTGGTCTTGCTTGATTTTCTGAACCTCGACTTCTGTCCGAAGTTGAGTGACATCGTGAGTATCTTGTCCGACTTGAAAAGTTTCAGTGCGAAGAACATCACGACGGCGAATATAATCAGCTGATACACGAATCCTGTCCAGAATTCCTTCATGTTTCCGAACATGAGATTCGGTATCGCGGTGAATGTGTGGGTAAAGGGTATCGCATTGACGATGAGCTTAGGTACCGTGGGAAGCGCGTTCACATCGGTGAACATCGATACGAACCAGGGTATCATTACCATCATCATTATGGGAAGGAGCATTGTCTGAGCCGACTTGGAGTCGTTGACGAGGGCTCCCAGAATTATAGAAAGCGCAAGGCATATCATTATGGTGACGAAAAGCTGTACGCCCACAAGAACGTAATCGAATGCGCCGAGGCTGAGTCCCAGCTGGCGGAAAGCGTCGTTTGTGGATGTCAGGCCGCCGATAGCGTCCGAAACGCTGACATCACCGGGAAGATCGCTGGTGATGGCGCTGGTCATTCCCTTTGAGTATGCCGAAAAGCCTATCATCATAACGCCTGCGTTAATCATTGCCACGATAGCGGCTGCAAGCATCTTTGCGGTTATGACCGTACCTCTTGAAACAGGTGTGGAAAGAAGAGTCTCAAGGGTCTTGTCTATCTTCTCGTTGGATATTGATGCGATAAGCGACTGTGAGGTCATCATTATCAGCACCAGTATGATTATGGGAAGCAGCATATTCTGCATGGTGATCTTTCCGAGCACGGAAGATACGGAGATCTTTGCCGACTTATCTGCCACCACGGTGTTTTCTGTGATCGTAACGGGAGACTCGAGAGTGCTCAGATCATCCTGAGACAGACCCTTCTGCTCCGCAAGACGGGAGGTGACGAAGCTGTTTATAAGAGCTATCGTTCCGTCCGTTCCGCCCGTAAGAGAGCTGAACATCGAAGCGGATTTCACCTTGTTAACGGAAATGAGCTCTGATTTTTCGCCCTTTTCCACCGACTCGGTGAAGCCCTTGGGGATCACTACATAGCCCTTAATATCGCTGCCGTTCATGGGTGCGGCATAATTCTCGCCCTGAACGCTTATAATATTCACCTTCTCGCAGCTTTCCTTCAGCGAAGAGATGAGGTCCTTTGTGAGCTCCGTATCGTCAAGGTCGCATATGTTTACCTTGGGGTGGGTGGAGTCCTCCTTGAGCTCGTCGGTCACGGACTGCATCACATTTCCCATGATGAAGAACAGGCTGAGAGAGATGACGAGTCCGAAGATCATCTGTGCGTTTATGAGCTCCGAGAGCTCCTTTTTGAGAAGGTTAATGAACTTCATTCTCTTTCACCACCCTTTCAAATACTTCCTCGAGATTGGGAGCACTGTAGCGCTCCTTCAGCTCGTCGGTACGTCCCGTCACCATGAGGTGACCCTTGGATATGATGCCGACGCGGTCAGAAACGAATTCTATCTCGAGCATATTATGTGATGAGAGAAGGAAGGACATTCCCTCTTCCTCGGCGAGCTTTCTTATCATCTTGCGTATCTCTATGGCGTTGAGCACGTCGAGACCGCTTGTGGGCTCGTCAAGTATTGCAAGCTTCGGCTTGGTCATTACGGCTCTCGCGAGGAGGAGCTTCCTGATCATGCCGCGGCTGTAGCTTCCTATCTTGTCGTTGAGCCTGTCTCCGAGACCGCAGATGTTCTTTGCGCGGTCCACACAGGCGTTTATCCTGTCCAGATCGGAAACGAAAAGACCTGCCATGAATCTCAGGTACTTTATTCCCGTCATCTGTTTATATGCACCCGCTTCGTCGGGAAGGTAGGTTATATTCTCCCTGACCTTTTCGGGGTTCTTTTTTATGCTGTATCCGGCGACCACCGCATCGCCCGAAGTAGGAGTGAGCAGCGTTGAGATCATTCTGATGGTAGTTGTCTTGCCAGCACCGTTGGGTCCGATAAGAGCAAAGATCTCGCCCTCGCCTATCTCAAAGGAAACCTTGTCCGCAGCAAGTACCTTTGAGTACTGCTTGGAAAGCTCCTTTACTTTAAGGACATTTGCCAAGTCTATCTCTCCTTTTTGGTGTGATCGTGTATTGCGTCATATATTGCTCTACACTATCATAATACCACAAAAACAACGAAATGTCAATACAAAGCGTAAAAACGGAGTGAAATTTTACATATTTTTAATATTGGTAAAATCCTGCATTCACAGTTAGGGCAATGAGGAGAAAAAATCTGTGAGTGCCTCCAATAAATGGCAGAATTATTTGTGCAGCTTATACGGTTTATACGGTCGTTGGAACTCATTGCGATATGTAAAAATATTATATATGTAACCGAACGTGCATTTTCTTGACATCGGTCAATAAATTTGATATACTGACTTTGAAGGATAAGGACAGTCAGCGGGACTGTCGGCAGGCTGTCCGTGCGCATAATTCCCGACGCAGGGGAGCGTGCGCATTTTTATTTGTGGGAGCAGCAGCGGGGACTGTTCCGCGGAAAGGCGGTGAAGGCGGTATGAGAAGATTTTTCAGAGCTCTGACGGCAGGGATGCTGTCATTTTTCATGGCTGCACAGCTGCCTGCGGGAGCTTCCGGGGTTCTTTCCGGGGGTACGGTCGCCTTTGCGGCTGCCGCTGAGGAATATTATCCCATAGAGCCTGCCGACCCGGAGCTCATGAGCTTCGGCGATTACTGCGACAAGTACGGCTCCGGGGGCTACGCTTCGGAGGAGATAACCATAAAGGGCACAGACTTCGCTCACAGTGCAGGCGGTGATTTTTCCTCGGGCAGCTTTACCGACGATCTCGGTGAGGAGCGCAGCGGCGTCCTCCTGTGGAAAAGCTCCGAGGGGGAGATAAGCTGCGAGATAGATGTTCCCGAGACAGGGAATTACTGCGCTGAGATAGAATACTGTCCCATGCTCTCGGGAAGCTCCGATATAGAGCTGAGCATGGAAATAGACGGCAGACTGCCCTACGATACCGCTTTCCGTATCACTCTCGGCAGGGTGTGGGTGAACGAAAGAGATATATATACCGATATGCGCGGAAATCAGGTGCGTCCCCCACAGGTGCAGAAGCAGATGTGGAAAAGCTGCTTCTTCGGCGATTCGGACGGACTGTTCAGCCAGCCCCTTTTCTTTCATCTTGAAAAGGGCAGGCATAAGATCAGCTTCAGCTCAGAGAGAGCGCAGCTTGCCGTTGCGGAGCTGCGGTTCCGCGGCTGCGAGGAGCTGCCCTCCTACAGGGAATATGCGGATAGGGCGGAGGCGGATATAAGAGTTGAGGATACGGAGCCCGGTCTGTTCAGGATAGAGGGCGAAAATGCGGCCTATAAGTCGGATCCGACGCTCTACCCTACATACGACAACAGCAGCTACCTTGCCTCACCTGCGGACCCAAACAAAATGGTATACAATACCATAGGCAGCGGAAACTGGAAAAAGGCGCTCCAGTCCGTCACATGGGAGATACCCGCAGAGAACGTCGGCGCAGGCGGCTGGTACAGGATAGGGATAAAGGCCAGACAGGATCAGATACGCGGCTTTTATTCCGTAAGGCGCATATATATCGACGGTAAGGTGCCGTGCAGGGAGCTTGACGGCGTTAAGTTCCCTTATGGTACGGACTGGTCTGTGGTATGCCCGGAAAGCGGCGATGAAAGCGTATACGTATGGCTGGAGGGCGGAAGGGATCACACCTTCACCATGGAGGCTGTTCCCGGAGAGATAGGCGCATACCTCCGCCAGCTCGGCAGCGTTGTGGCAGACCTGAACGTGTATTACCGCAGGATACTTATGATAACGGGACCCGTTCCCGACAAATATACGGATTATTACGTCCATGAGAAGATACCGGGGCTCACAGACAGGCTGGGAGAGCTCTCGGCGGAGCTGAAGGATATACAGCTCGGCATCGAGAAGCTTTCGGGCAGCAAGGGCACCGAAGCGGCGGCTATAGAGAATATGGCGGTGATACTTGACAAGTGTACCGCAAAGCCCCTGAAGATACCCTCATACCTTTCGCAGATAAAGGACAGTATCGCTTCTCTGTCGGCATGGATAAGGGACAACCGCGACCAGCCCCTCGAGGTGGACTATATCGAGTTCGCGTCTGCCGGCAGGGAGTTCGCAAGCTGTGACGAGAAGCTGCTGAAGTCGCTGAAATTCGGCTTTGACGCCTTTATAGGCTCGTTTTTTGAGGACTACACCACTCTTTCGGACGTTACCGGTGAGGATGCAATAGAAGTATGGGTCGCTCTCGGAAGGGATCAGGCTCAGGTGGTCAAGGAGATGACCGAGAACAGGTTCATGCAGGAAACAGGCATACCTGTATCCGTTAATCTCGTTGTCGGCGGAGTCGTGGAGGCTACTCTTGCGGGAAAGGGCCCCGATGTGGCGCTTTTCCTGGGGGGAGAATTCCCCGTTAATCTTGCCGCCCGAGGACTTCTTGCGGATATATCGCAGTTCGGGGACTTTGATGAGGTAAGGGGAAGATTTCAGGAGAACGCCATGACGCAGTACAGCTATAACGGCGGCTGCTACGGAATTCCCATAAGTCAGAGCTTTCCCATGCTGTTCTATCGCACGGATATACTTATGGAGCTGGGCTTTTCCTCGCCTCCCGAGACATGGAAGGACCTTACGGATATGCTGCCCGCTATGCAAAGGAATTATATGTCGGTGGGACTTGTACTGCCGCCGAATGATATATCTCCCGCTACGGAGACAGGTCATACCTTTGCGCTCAAGCTGCTTCAGAAGGGTATGAATTACTACAACAGTGACATGACGGCTTCAACCTTTGATTCCGTTGAGGCGGTACAGTCCTTCGAGGAGTGGACGGATTTCTATACCAAATACAGCTTTGAGCAGACCTACGACGCGTTCAGCCGTTTCAGGACGGGAGAATACCCCATGGTAATAGCAAACTATACCTTCTTCAATCAGCTGACGGCAGCCTCTCCCGAGATAAAGGGACTGTGGGATATATGTCCGGTGCCGGGCACGGAGAGGGAGGACGGTACTGTTTCCCATGCGGCAAACTCCAACGGCGCGGGTGCCGTTATCTTCAATAAGGTGAAGAACAAGGAGAATGCATGGCGCTTCATAAAGTGGTTCACGGAGACGGATACGCAGGTGCAGTACGCGGCGCAGATAGAGGGACTTCTCGGTACTATGGGAAGATTCGATACCGCAAATACGGAGGCTCTCGGTCAGCTGTCATGGTCGGAGGACGAGCTGTCAAGACTCAGAGCACAGCAGGAGGAGCTCACAGAGATACCCGTTACTCCCGCTTCGTATGCGCTGACGAGGAATATAATGAACGCGTTCAGAGAGACCATAAACCAGCACAGCAATCCCCGCGATACGCTCATATGGTACAATAAGGACATAAATGACGAAATAACGCGAAAGCGTAAGAATCTCGGACTTGAATAAGCTGAAAGTTGAAAGCAGAGAGTTGAGAGTTAATGTGTTCGCTTCACTCACATTATTTAAAAATTGTCGCCGCAGGCGACGCCTCAACTGTCAGCTCTAAACTCTCAACCGGATCATATTTTTGTATAGCAAAATTATAATTTGCGAAAGGAGTGAGTGAAAATGGCAGTTGATACAAAGAAGTCCTCAAAGGGCGGAAAAGGCGGGCTGTGGCGCGAAATAAAGCGGAACAAGGCCTGCTACGGTATGATAGCGCCCTTTATGATCTTTTTCATAGTGTTCACGGTGATCCCCGTGCTCATGTCGCTGCCTATGGGCTTTACGGACTTCAATATGGCTCAGCCGCCGAAATTCGTCGGCCTTTCCAACTATACCACCCTCTTCCTTTCGGATAAGATATTCATACGCTCCATAAGAGTCACCATAGTTTTCGCCCTGCTTACGGGACCTGTCAGCTATGTGCTCTGCTTCCTGCTGGCATGGCTCATAAACGAGATGAATCCCCGGCTCAAGACCGTTTTCACCCTCATATTCTATGCTCCGTCCATGGCCAATGTATATACGGTGTGGAAGATCATTTTCAGCGGCGATATGAACGGATATATGAATTCGATCCTGATAGATCTCGGTATTATAAGCTATCCCGTGCAGTGGCTTACGGACGGAAGATACGTTCTCGGAGTCACTATCGTCGTGCAGCTGTGGATCTCCCTCGGCGCGGGCTTCCTTGCCCTCCGTGCGGGCTTCCAGAACATAGACCGCTCAATGTACGAGGCGGGAGCTATCGAGGGTATCCGTACACGCTGGCAGGAGCTCATATACATAGTTATCCCCTCCATGGGACCTCAGCTGATGTTCGCGGCTGTAATGCAGATAGTAAGCTCCTTTACGGCGGGTACCGTGGCGCAGAACCTTGTGGGTTTCCCGAGCACGGACTACAAGGCTCATACCATAATGACACACGCTTTCGACTACGGCTGGCAGCGCTTTGAAATGGGCTATGCTTCGGCGATATGCATGATACTCTTTGTCGCCATGTTCCTGTGCAGCAGGCTCATTGCCAAGGTGCTGGGCAGGTATACGGACTGAGGAGGCGGGGCTGTGGCAAATGTGGATACTTCGAAGCTCCGCGCTTCCAACAGGCAGGCGGGCAGAAAAAGATGGGGGACCGTCTTTATTTTCCTGCTGCTTTTCATACTTGGTCTGTTCATGGCTCTGCCGATATATCTTACCCTGGTGATGTCGGTGAAGCCCGTGGAGGAGCTCTTTGTGTTCCCTCCGAAGCTTTATGCCGTAAGACCTACGCTGGATAACTTCAGGGATATGTTCAGGGTACTGCATCAGAACAGAGTACCCTTTTCGCGGTATGTGTTCAACAGTGTGTTCGTTACGGCGGCGGTGACCGTTTTGCAGTGCGTGTTCTCGTCAATGGCGGCATTCGTGCTGGCAAAGTGCAGATTCCCCGGCAGCAAGCTGATAAACAGCGTCATCGTCATCGCACTGCTCTATCAGAGCAGCGTAATATACATAATGCAGTACATCGTAATGGCGAAGCTGCACATGATAGATACTTATATGGCATTGATATTCCCTGCGGTGGCATCGCCCATGGGACTGTTCCTTATGAGGCAGTCCATTAGCACAGTGCCCGATTCCATAATAGAGGCTGCAAAGGTGGACGGAGCGGGGCTTTTCCGTATATGCTGGCAGGTAGTCATGCCCAATCAGAAGCCAGCCCTCATGACTCTGATAATATTCGCATTCCAGGGGGCGTGGAATATACAGACGGGCTCGGTGGTGCTCAAGGAGCAGTACAAGACCCTGCCGACGGTGGTCTCGCAGGCAGCTGCCTCGGGACTTGCAAGGGCGGGCGTAGCCATGGCGGCGGCAGTTTTCCTGCTGATACCGCCTGTGGTCATATTCATGCTGGCGCAGAGACAGGTCATCGAGACCATGGCGCATTCGGGCATCAAAGAGTGATAAGTCGGGGCGGTGTTCCCTGCAAGGTTATAATAAGCAGCGGGCACCCGGAAAGCGTACCTGCAAATATAAATCATGATTTATGAAAGGAGTGTAGCAAGTGAAAACAAAACTAAAAAAAACCGCTGCTGCCGTATTTGCGCTTGCTGCACTCGCAACGGAGCTTATCCCTTTCACGGCGGCGGCGGGGGATCCCTTTGAAAGCTACAATTACGACCGCTGGGGCGAGGCCATACCCTCTCAGGCAGGCTATACTGCCGAGCGCTCGGTATCGGGCTTCGATCTCGGCGTGGGCGCTCTCGACAGTCCCGGCGATATTTTCTTCGACAGCGAGAACAATTTCTATATCGCCGACACTGGCAACGACAGGATAATTGTCGCCGACGAGCAGCTCTCGGAGGCTGTAAGGGTCTACGACAGCTTCACCATGCCCGACGGCTCCGAGACAAGGCTCAGCAAGCCTGCGGGAGTGTTCGTGTCCGCGGAGAACGGATATATCTATATAGCAGACAGCGAGAACGGTAGAGTTCTCGTTTCCGACCGTGAGGGGAATGTTATCCGCGAGATAACCAAGCCCGAGTCCGAGGTCTACGATCAGAAGAGGACCTTCCTGCCGCAGCGGGTAATAGCCGACAAGGCGGGAAATGTGTACGTAGTTCTCGGTAATATCACAACGGGCGCTGCCATGTTCGGTCCCGACGGCAGCTTTACGGGCTTTTACGGTGCGAACCGGGTCGAGCCCACCGCAAAGATAATCAGGAACCATATCGCCGATCTTTTCAGCTCGGAAAAGAAGAAAGCTTCAAGGACGAGGACAGTCCCCACGGGAATAACCGGCTTTGACATCGAGGGGGATTTCATATTCACCTGTACCTCCTCCTCCACTCAGACCACGGATACGGTCAAGAAGCTGAATGCGGCGGGAAAGAATATCTTTGCCGACCTGCGTGCGGATTTCGGAGACATAAAGCCGGTATACGACACCGCGCAGAAGAAGCTTCTGACTCCCGCAATAGTGGATATAGACATAGCCGAGGACGGAAATATAAACTGCCTCGACCTTACCACGGGACGTATCTTCCAGTACGACGAGGACTGCAACCTGCTGTTCATCACGGGCGCCTCCGCAAAGCAGACTGGTGGCTTCGATCACGCTGCGGCGCTTGAATCCGCGGGAGACAGGCTCTATGTGGTGGACTCCGTAAAGGATACGGTGACCGTGTTCAGGGAGACCTCCTTCGGCAGCATAGTCCACGAGGCGGCGGCTCTGTACAATGCGGGCTACTACGAGGAGGCTCTTGGTCCCTGGCAGGAGGTGCTGAAAAGGGACGGGAATTACCGCAGAGCCTATGTGGGAGTAGCCTCGGCTCTGCTCCGCAAGGGCGAATACAGGGAATCCATGAGATATGCTAAGCTTGCGGACGCAGGCGATATATACAACAAGGCCTTTGAAGGCTACCGCAGGGAGTTCCTCGACAGGCATTTTTCGACCATAGCCGCGGCGGCAGCTGCCTTGGCTGCTGCTCTGATACTTGCGGGAAGATACAGAAGGAAAAAGAGGAAGGGAAAGGAGGAGAAGCAGCAATGATGGACTTCACTCAGAAGCAGTGGGTAGGTTATACGGTCATGCACCCCTTTGAGGGCTTTGACGATATGCGCTGGAAGAAGTCGGGCTCGGTGAAGATAGCCCTGCTGATAGTTGCGCTTCTCTTCTTCGGCGAGATAGCAAGCGGGCGGCTCTATGGCGCTCAGTTCCGTACGGACGATGACAAGACCTTCAGCATCGTGCCGTATCTCGTAATGAGCTTTGTGATCTTCGGGGTATGGGTCATAGGCAACTGGGCGGTGTGCACCCTTCTTGACGGAGAGGGCACTATACGCAATATCTGTATATTCAGCGCCTATGCCCTAATACCCTACGTGGCGCAGCTCTATATAAACGTTATACTGTCCCATATACTCATACGGGACGAGGCTGTTTTTATGCAGTCAATAAAGATCATAGGGACGCTGTGGACGGTTATACTGCTGTTTTCGGCGGTGAAGTCCGTACACCGCTACTCCTTCGGCAAGACCGTGCTGGCGGTGGCTCTGACCATAGCGGCTATGCTGATAATACTCGTTCTGCTGGTGCTTTTCATGTCGCTGATACAGCAGATATACATTTTCGTTTCCAGTGTATATACCGAGCTCTCCTACAGAGCGAGAGTCTGAGGAGGCGGAGCATGGGAAAAGGTATCAAAAAGCTGCTTCTGTGCCTGCTGGCGGTATCCCTTATGACGGTTTCGGGAAGAGTAAGTGCTGCTGACGGCGGCGCGGAGACTGCCGGAAGCGGAGCGGAGGAGCAGACGGAGGAGAAGGAGCAGTCCTCAAGGCGCTCGGAGACCGTGGAAAAGGCGGAGCTCTCTGCTGAGGACGCCGACAGGTATCTGAAAAAGATAGGCTCTGCCGACGGATACGATATATATTACAAGGACAAGGACTTCGGCGACAGACTGTGGGAGGCCGCAGGCGGCAGGCCGAAGAGCAAAAAGGATTACACCGATGAGCAGAAGGCTCTTGCGGAAAAGATAGACGAGCTTAAAAAACTGGGAGAGCTGGTGGCAATCGACCGGAAGACCGGCAGAGCCGCCGCCTCGTTCGGGAGCGGCAGCAGATGCGACGAGGGAATGCTCTATGTAAGTGAAGCAGGCAGGTTCTTTGTCATCACCGACGAGAGCGTTTCAAGGGTGAAAAGGCTGAGAAAGATCATCTCTGCCCTTGACAGCAGATATGCCTTCATATCTGCCGACGGAAAGACCGTAGAGCTCCTCCGCAGGGACATGAAGGCTCCGGACGGGATCTTTTCCTATGACCGCACCGAGGACGGGAAGCGGGTCTACAGTTCTGACAGCGGCAGCTTTGCCTGGCTGTCACAGGACGGCAGCCGCTTTTACGGAGCCTACAGGTACGGGGCGGAGAACGAATACTTCCGCATGATAATCGACGACAGGACAGCCATATTCGGTATTGAGAGCAAGAAAAGCGGCTATATATGGTGGTCGTCGCCCATAGATTCCACCCGTGATCCCATAGCTACGGATATAATCTCCGATGAGCTGCGCTCCTCCAACGTTCTGCGTTACGGAGTGCCCCTGAGCCGTTCAAACAATAATTTCCTGCGTTCGGGCAGCGAAAGGGACTGCACCTTTACGGTCAGCGATATAAAGAACGGTATAAGGGTGGTCTACGATTATCAGGGCGGGGGCTTCAGATTCCCTGCGGAATACACCCTCGAGGGCGACTCTCTGAGAGCTTCGGTGAAGGTGTCGGAGATCACGGAGAGCAAAAGTGCAAACATAGCCACGGAAATGACTGTGCTGGGCAGCTTCGGGGCTGCGGGCACAGATGAGGAGGGCTATTTCGTCGTTCCCGACGGCAGCGGCGCCCTCATACGCTTCAACAACAGGAAGTCCTTCCAGAAGGATATATACCAGCAGCGCGTATACGGCAGCGACATCACCGCCGTTCCTCAGAACAGGGGAGCGGTGACGGAGCAGATATATCTTCCCGTTTACGGTATCGTAAAGGAGGACAACGCCCTCCTTGCGGTTGCAGAGAGTGGAGCCTCCAACGCCTGTCTGACGGCAAACGTGTCGCAGCAGTCCAACAGCAGCTATAATCTCTGCGGCTTCACCTTTACGCTTCGCGGCACCGACAGCTTCTATATGTCGGGAAGCAGCAGCGATAAGTATACCGTTTTCGAGAAGGGCGCCATAAAGTCAGACGACATAGTGCTGCGGTATTTCCCCATAGACAGTGCGGGGGCGGATTACACGGACATAGCCGCGCGATACAGGCAGTACCTCATCGACGAGCAGGGCGTTGAGCCAAGGTGCAGAGCGGGGGAAGGTCCCCTTTATCTTGACCTTTACGGCGGCACCATGAAGAAGAGATCCCTGCTGGGCATACCCGTTTCCGTGCGCACAGCCCTTACGGATTACGGTCAGGCAGCGGATATAATAGAAAGGCTTTCGGACGGCGGCGTTGAGGATATGAATATTTCCTACCACAACTGGACCGGCGACGGCATGAAGAAAAAGGTGGATACCGACGCTTCTCCCTCGGGAAAATTAGGCGGCAGAAAGGGCTTTGAACGTCTGAAGAACCTGACCGAGGAAAAGGGCTTCGGCTTCTATCCGGCCTCGGACAACAGGAATTTCAGATCGGGAAACGGCTACTATTCCTTTACGGATACGGCGGTGAGAATATCGGGCTCCTATGCGAGGATAGTGAGCTATGACAGAGCCTACGGCATACCCGACGGTTTCAGGAAGAACCTGTCGCTGCTGTCCCCATCCTATTACGGAAAGGTGTTCGGGGATATTGCCGCGAACTACAGCAGAGCGGGACTTGAGGGGGTATCGCTGGACGGCCTTACGGCTGCTCTTTACGGCGATTACGGAAAAAAATCCATATCCCGCGGAAGGGCGCAGGAGCTCCTTGAAGAGGGCTATGAGAGCATAAACGGCAGTCTTCCCGACGGCATACTCGCCGACGGCGCCAACGCCTACGCGCTGCCCTATGTGAGCTGTATCAGGGGAGTGCCGGTGAGCTCCGGCCGCTTCGACCTCTTTGACGAGGATATACCCTTTTATCAGCTGGTGCTCCACGGGGTCATACCCTACTCCACGGAGGCGGTGAACGGTTCGGCCGATCCCGAGAGAATGATACTCATGGCGGCGGTCACGGGAAGCAGTCTCTGCTTTGATATGATATACGAGGAGCCCGGTGTGCTCAAGGACACGGAGTACGACGTGCTCTACTATGCGGATCACAGATACTGGACGGATACGGCGGCAAGGGCATACAGGTTTCTGGAACCCATACTTGCCGATACCTCGGACAGCTTTATAAAAAGCTATGAAATGGACGGAGAGCTTATCACGACCACCTTTGAAAACGGTGCGGTGGTGAGCGCCGACCTTGAAAAGGGTACTGTCAGCTATAAGGGCAGTACCGCTGACGTGAAACAGTTAATGAAGGAGGGAGCGGGCTGATGAGCGGAAAAGCGGACGCAGCTGCGGAAAAGGCCGTGAAAAAACGCGGCAGGCTGACATATGAGCGGAAAAAATCTCTTTACGGCTACGGCTTTATAGGCCTGTGGCTCGTCGGCACCGTTCTGTTCTTCCTGATACCTCTCGGGAAGTCGCTGTGGTATTCCTTCAGTGACGTATCCCTTGACCCGGGAGCTGTCCATACCTCCTTTGCAGGCTTTAAGAATTACAGCAAGGTCCTCGGGGAGGATCCCTACTATACCGAGTACCTGACGGACGTGCTCACGGAAACGCTGTGGAAGACTCCGCTGATACTCATATTCTCGCTGTTCATAGCGGTGATGCTCAATCAGAAGTTCAGGGGCAGGACTCTGGCGAGAGCTGTGTTCTTCCTGCCCGTAATAATCGCCACGGGACCTGTTTTCAGGATAATCAGCGGCGATATGGATTCCACGGGAAATTCGGGCGCTGCTCAGTTCTCAACCATGTTCTCTACCGATCTTGTGGGACAGCTCATGCAGTTCCTCGGCATATACGGCATAAGTGACAGGATGAGCGGCTTCATAACCGCCGTGGCGGACAATGTATTCGGCATAGTATGGAGCTCGGGCATACAGATACTGCTGTTCCTTGCGGCTTTGCAGAATATACCCTCCTCCGCAAGAGAGGCGGCTCAGCTGGAGGGAGCTACGGCGTGGGAGTACTTCTGGAAGATAACCTTCCCCTATGTGACGCCCTTCATACTGGCAAACCTTATATTTACGGTAATAGATTCATTTACCAATCCCATGAACAAGGTAATGGAGCGCATAGGCACCATGAGGAGCCAGTTCGACTTCGGCGAGGCTGCCGCTATGGCGTGGGTATACTTTGGGGTGGTTCTGGCGGCTATAGGCGCGGTGACAGCTCTGATACGCAGGTCTGTCTACTATGAGAACGAATAAGGGGGCGGACCGTATGGCAGATGAGATGAAGGCTCCCGCGGTAAAGACAGCCGACGAGATAGGCGGCGGAATGAGCAGGCGCGAGGCAAAGCGCATACGCAGGAAGAACATGTCTCCTGAGGAGAGGGGCTACCTGCGCAGAAAGGCTGCAAAGGACATGATATGGCCCGTATTCAGAGCCGTTATCCTCTTCGGGCTGGGCTTTGTCATAATGTATCCGCTCATATACATGATAAGCTGCTCCTTCAGGGAGAGGGGCGACATGAGCGATCCCACGGTAATGTGGATACCGAGACACTATACCTTCAGGGTCATAAAGGACACCATAGACGCTATGGATTACTGGAAGACCCTGGGGAATACCCTGCTGCTGAATGTGGGCTGTTCCCTTTTTCAGGTGATTTCCTGCGCGATAACGGGCTACGGCTTTGCAAGGTTCAGCTTCCGCGGCAAAAAGCTGCTTTTTGCGGTGGTGATAATGATGATACTGGTGCCGACGCAGGTGATCTCCCTGCCACTGTATGCGCAGTTCCGCTACTTCGGCATAAGGGGGCTGTTCTCCCTCAACCTCATAGACAGCAGGCTCACCATGTACCTGCCCGCCATGACGGCAAACGGAATAAGGGCGGGACTTATGATACTTATATTCCGTCAGTTCTTCCGGGGGCTCCCGAGAGAACTGGAGGACGCAGCCTATATCGACGGCTGCGGGCCTTTCAGGACCTTTGTGAGGGTCATGGCGCCCAATGCCGCCCCGGCGTTCCTGACGGTGTTCCTGTTCTCTGTGGTGTGGTATTGGAACGACTACTATGTGAGCAGCACCTTCTTCACCAATACAAGGACCATAGCCATCATGCTCACGAACCTCGACAGCGAGCTCAAGCTGAGGCTGTTCAACGATCCCAAGGTGCAGATAAGCCCGAGGGAGCAGATAGTCTGGAAGGAGGCGGGCTGCCTTATCTCCATAGCGCCCGTACTGCTCATGTATGTGTTCCTTCAGAAGTATTTCACCGAGGGAATAGAAAGATCGGGGCTTGTAGGATAATGAATATCCGCTCTTGCAGCCAAGAGCGGATATTTTTATTGCCGCCGTTATTGACATTCGGACTGCGGACGCGTATAATTGAAATATATTGAATCTTACGGAGTAATGCCATGAAAAATTTTTTCCGATCCGTGGGCGCTTTTATGAGAGCGATGCCGCACTTCCTGGCCTTTGAGCTTATACTCAAGCTGCTGCTGCTCGCTATCGGAACGCCCGTGCTGGTGCTGCTCCTGAAGCTCACCATGAAGCTTTCGGGGATAAGCTACCTCAACGACGAAAATCTTCTTGTATATATAAAGCACCCTGCGACCATACTCGTCATCATACTGATGCTGTTCTTCTACGCGCTGTTCTCCTTTGTGGAGCTTTCAGCGCTGGCGGGCTGCTTTGCCTGCTTCAGCAAAGGAGAGCGTCTCACTGTGGGCGGAATGTTCCGCACGGGTACGAGAGCCTTCAAAAAGGCTGTAAAGGGTGCGGGAATATTCAACTTCATACGCTACATGACCATAATGCCCCTTGCACAGTTCTCATTGTCGGCGGGTATGTTCATGGCGCCGCTCCTGCCTGTGCTCAGGAGACTGTTCTCATCTCTGAACGGTATCGGCGCGGCTGCGGTGTTCATACTCATAGAGCTGCTGTTCGTCATACTGATACTCAGCGGGAGCTACAGCCTGCATTACCTCATTCTCACAGACAGCAGCTTCGGTGAGAGCGTGAAAAAGAGCCGCCGCGCAGTAAGCAGCGGACGTCTGAAGAGGATAATCAACCTCTTTCTCTGGACCATACTCGTTTTCGCCGTTACCGCTCTGATAACCTTCGGAGTCAGCTTCATCATCATTTTTGTGCTCAAGGGCTTCTCAAAGCCCGGCGCAGCCTTCGGAAAGGCGCTTAAGGTGCTGAAATACGCATGGAACGTATTTACCGCCGTATCGGCCTTCTTCTCGGCTCCTGCCATAATGTGCTGGCTCACCCAGAAATTCCTCGGCGACGTCAGGGACGAGGAGATAATCCTGCCCAACAGGTATACGAAGAAGATCGGCAGGGCAAAGGGCACGGTCATTATAATCAGCCTTATCACAGTGGGCGCGTTAATGAACTTCTCCTACTTCAAGGCGCTCTATAAGGGCAATATCAGCCTTAATGTAGGTATTATAACCCGTACTCAGGTGACGGCTCACAGAGGCTTTTCGAGAGTTGCTCCCGAGAATACCATGCCCGCCTTCCAGGCGGCGCTGGACAGCGGAGCCGATTATATAGAGCTGGACGTACAGCTCACAAGGGACGGACAGCTCGTCGTCTTCCACGACGATACCATAGAGCGTACCACCAACGGCAGGGGAGTCCTCACGAACTATACCTACGAGCAGCTTCAGGCGTTCTCCGCAGGAGCGTGGTTCGGAAAGGACGGGGAGTTCAGTGACGTGAAGATCCCCCTGTTTGATGAGGTGCTGGATCTGGTGGGCAGGGACATACTGCTGAATATCGAGATAAAGCGCTCGGGCAACGTGAATGCCACCGCCGAAAAGGTGGTTGAGCTCATAGAGGCTCACGGCATAGAGGATTCCTGCTATGTTACCTCTTTCTCCTATCCTGCACTGAAAAAGGTGAAGAAGCTCAATCCAAAGATAAAAACTGGGCTTATCGCAAATCTTGCCACGGCTACGTCCTATTCTCATCTGCCGTATATCGACGCAGTGAGCATGAATTACCTGTTCGTCAACCAGAGCGTGGTCAACTCCGCTCACCATAACGGAAAGAGGATATTCGTGTGGACTGTGGACCGTCAGAGCGAGATGCAGAAGATGATGGCCCTCGGAGTGGACAATATAATCACCAACCGTCCCGATAAGGCTCTCGAGGTTGTGGACTCAAAGAAGGTCGGTGACTCGGTGCTGACTGCACTGAAATATATCTTCGGCAACGGATAAGCGTTATCGCGTACATTTCCCGCAGAGAAAAAGGACTTCCTGCGGGAAATGACATATTTTGTTAAAACAAAATTATCGTTAACTAAAAATTTACAAATACAATTTCTGCAAATTGTTGATTTTGTCCCTTATATATGATATAATTGTCTTCGTTGAGTGCGCGAGGTGCGCACTGACTGCAGAAGATATGCGTTGAAACGGAAGGTTGCTGCCGGTATGGCAGGTAATTTCCGTGGAGTATGTCCGATTTTAAACCGGGCGAATGGGATATTGAACACAGTTTGTGGTTATTATTCACGCAGCTTGCGTATGCGTGAACTATGCTCTTTTTGTGTTCATATTTTGCTGACACCGCTCGGAAAACTCAGGTTTTTCGAGTTTTTTTATCAGGTGAAGCACGAAACACACGGAAGCGTGTGATATTCCAATCTGCGTCCCCGTAATTAATTCCAAGGAGGCGAAAATAATGGCAGTCAACGAAAAAATCAGATTCAAGATCAAGGGCTACGATCACGCTACTGTTGATATTGCAGCAGCTAAGATCGTGGAGGCAGCCAAGAGAAGCGGTGCGAGAGTTTCGGGTCCTATCCCGCTCCCCACAGATAAGGAAGTTGTTACTATCCTTCGCGCTGTACACAAGTACAAGGACAGCCGTGAGCAGTTTGAAATGAGAACTCACAAGAGACTCATCGATGTTATCCGTCCTACAGACAAGACATCTGCCGCTCTTGAGAAGCTTGAGATCCCCGCAGGCGTAGACGTTGTTATGGAGGTTAAGTAATTAACCGGTATTACGCTTGAAAATACCGCCCGGGAAGCGGAATGACGGTGATCCGTCGGTCAAGTTGATGCGTAAATCATCAACCAATAACCTAACAGGAGGAAATGAAAATGCAGAAAGGCATTATCGGTAAGAAGATCGGTATGACACAGATCTTCGACGAAGCAGGAAAAGTTGTTCCTGTAACAGTAGTGGAAGCCGGCCCCTGCGTCGTTGTACAGAAGAAAACTGTAGAGAACGACGGCTATGCAGCACTTCAGCTGGGCTACGGCGACGTAAAGGTACAGAGAGTTAACAAGCCTATGAAGGGTCACTTCGATAAGGCTGACGTAGCCTGCAAGAAGGAGCTCAAGGAGTTCAGACTTGACGACTGCGACACTCTTAACGTAGGCGACATCATCAAGGCTGATACATTTGCTGTGGGCGACTCAATCGACGTTGTCGGCACAAGCAAAGGTAAGGGATTCGCAGGTGCTATCAAGCGCCACAATCAGCACAGACTCAAGGAGACCCACGGTACAGGCCCTGTTCACAGACAGGCAGGTTCAATGGGCGCTTGCTCATCCCCTTCAAGAATCTACAAGGGCAAGGGCATGGCAGGTCACATGGGCGCAGAGCAGGTAACTGTTCAGAATCTCGAAATAGTTAAAATAGACGCAGAGAACAATCTCATCGCTATCAAGGGCGCTATCCCCGGTCCCAAGGGCGGTATCGTTTATATCGTTGACAGCGTTAAGGCTTAAGGAAGGAGGAAGCGTAAATGTCTACAATTTCAGTATTTGATATGACAGGTAAGCAGGTTTCCGAGACAGAGCTCAACGACGCAGTCTTCGGAATTACTCCCAATGAAGGCGTTATGCACGCTGCAATTGTTAATTACCTTGCCAACCAGAGACAGGGCACACAGTCCACTCTTACAAGAACAGAAGTAAGCGGCGGCGGCAGAAAGCCCTGGAGACAGAAGGGTACAGGCCATGCAAGACAGGGTTCGACCCGTGCTCCTCAGTGGGTACACGGAGGAATCGCTCTTGGTCCCAAGCCCAGAGATTACGGTTATTCACTTAATAAGAAGGTAAAGAGACTTGCAATGAAGTCCGCACTTTCTACCAAGGTTCTTGACAACAACATGATCGTTCTTGACGCTCTCACACTTGACGAGTTCAAGACAAAGACGGTTGTTGAAATGCTCAAGGCTCTCGGCGTTGAGGGCAAGGCTCTCATCGTAACGGAAGAGGCTGATGCAAAGGTTATAAAGAGCGCAGCTAACATCCCCGGTGTTAAGACTGCCGCTGTAAACACTCTTAACGTTTACGACATACTCAACTACGATAAGTTCATCGTTGTTAAGAATGCCGTTGGAAAGATCGAGGAGGTGTACGCATGATCAAAGCAGCTCAGGACATTATTCTGAAGCCCGTTATCACTGAAAAGTCAATGGACGATCTTCAGGCAGGAAAGTACACCTTCAAGGTAGCTAAGGACGCCAACAAGTCCGAGATAAAGAAGGCAGTAGAGCAGCTCTTCGGAGTTGAGGTCGCAAAGGTAAATACAATGAACTGCAACGGCCGCAACAAGAGAGTGGGCAGATTTGCCGGCAAGACACCTGACTGGAAAAAGGCTATCGTAACTCTTACAGCCGATTCAAAGGCTATCGAGTTCTTCGAGGGCTAAAAATTTTTGAGTAGTCAAAGATAAGACTTAATCAAGTTGTTTTTCTTCTTTGTTTCAAACACCAATTCTCATCATATGATCAATAAGAGCTTTTCCTTCAAAAAGTCTTCTTGGGTCATTTGGTTCTAATGTTAATAATTCTCTCACGGCTTTTCTTTTCTAGTTAAAAGATATTGAGATCTCCAGATTTCTCTTTTATTTTTGAGACAATATTTACCATTTAATAATAATTCAGAATCTAATCTTTCTTTTTCAAAAGGTCTTTTTGGCTTGACTGAAGTTTTACT
>JAFWSI010000005.1 GCA_017519415.1 Ruminococcus sp. | reverse complement strand
GTTGCCGAAGCTGCCGTATGGCTTTGGGTCAGCCGTGCGAAGCCAGCGCCTGAACATCCCGCCGTAGCCCGCATTCGGATACCGCCTGCCCCATTTCTGTATGGACGAGATCAGTTCTCTGCGTATCTCGTCATCGGACTTGCCGAAGCTGTTCATCAACGCCTCCGCCACAGCAACAGTCATCACCGAGTCGTCGGTGAACTGCGAGCTGCGCTTAAAAAGAGGGAAGACCTTGCTCTTGTTTCCTCTGTCAAACTCATAGGGCGCACCGATCATATCGCCCAGAAATGCACCATACATAGTGATCGCCTCCTCATTATCAATTGTACCACAGACGCTCATTAATATGGTCGCTTGCAATGCGACTTTTACAATGTACCTGTTGAAACCTTGCTAATGTGTCCCAAAGATAACAGAATTCAGCAACGAAGTATGGAGTAACGAGGCCCTTCTTCGCCGATTTTTCCGTTTGGTTTAAACCCGCATTTTTCAAGAACTCTTTTTGAGGCAGTATTTTCAGGATCGGTCTCCGCTTCAACAGCGGTGACCTCCGGATGCGAAAACGCCCATTCCAATATCGCTTTTACTGCTTCGGTAGCATAACCGTTGTTTTGGTATTCTTCGGAGATCCCATATCCGATCTCTGCTGTACCGTCTGCGGAAAGCCCCTTGAAGCAAAGCTCTCCGATGTGTGTGCCGTCTTTCAACTCGATCATCCAGATCGCATACCAATCCCATTGATCGGGATGCTCCAGACAGCCGTTCAGCATTTCCGTGTATGCTGCCTTTAGTACATCAATAGTCTGCACTTCAATGAACCGTTCCATTTCATCACGAGAGGCAGCATAAATTTTTAATCTTTTAGTTTCTATCATAATATCCTCCTGAGACATCCCTTTTTTCATTACCGATCCAGATAGTCTGCAACAAACTCATCGACATCCGCATACCGCTTGACGTTTATCCCCGCCTGCTGATAGACCTGCTCATATTTCTGCAAGTACTTATCAAAGACGGTTACATCGTTTTCAAGATGCTCGGGGTCGAATTCGTCTATAACAGGGAAAGAACCTATCTCAACATCCTCCGCGATATCCGAGAGCATGAATTGAAAACTGCACAGCCCCATAAATGACGAAAAAGCATCGGCTTTTTTTGCGGCTTCCTCGACCTTGTTCCGCCAGTTGGAATACATTTCTTCGTATGTTCCCGACAAAGATTCCGAGGGTTTTTCTTTTGGCTTATCATTTTGTATGTGACCTTCCGCATAAAGGATAAGCTGTTTCAGCAGGTCACGCATTTGACCGACATCTTTACAGACAACGGCTTCCTGTATCAAGCGCACAAAAACACCGTCAATAGGCAGTGCCGACAATTCTTCAAATGTTCTTTTTACACCGTGCTTGAAATACTGCCCGTGATAAAGCATCACGGCATCGCAAAGATAAGTTATCACCTCGCAAGCCTCCAAGCGCACCTGTCCCAAGCCGTCATGCAGGCAGGCGTTTGCGTAAGCTATCTTCGCTTTATCGACTGCCTCATTGGCTCTTTGAATACGCTCCTCGGAATTTAAAAGCTGTTGAGCCTGAGCTCTTAATGCGGTCAGATCGTCGAACGCATCCTGATGATTCACATACACTATCCGCGAATCCATCAGCTTAGACAGACGGGCGTGGTGACATTCCGCGTCGTATTTCAAGCCGTCCCGGGTGGTGCAGTAAATGTCGTACCCCACTTTTCTGTCATCGAGGATAAACCCCGTTCCGAGCTTCCAGCCCTCGTCATTTTCGATCAGTATTAGCAGGTCAAGGTCGGAACGCTCATACTCGTCCTCCGTGTCAGCCGAACCATACACCCCGATCAGTGCCAAAGCATCGGGACAAATATTGTTCGCCTTGTCGATCACAGCCTGTATGATCTTTTGATTTACAGTATTCATAATATCACTTCCTCAGATCACGAATTATCAAAAAAGGGCTTATATTTTCTGCTTTTATTGTTGCCCAAACTCTCCCGCATCGCTCCTGGTATAAAACGTGCTCCGCCCCGTCCCGTGCCTTACAAGCAACCCTTCATCCACAAGCTGCTTGATCGCTTTCTCCACGGATGCTTTGCTGATCGTGGGACAAAGCTCCATAACTTCGCTCTTGGTGAATTTACCTATCTTATTGCAGACTGCCCGGCGAACTGTTTCTATTGCGGGCAGCTTTTCATCCACCAGCGACACACGCTTCTCAAAGTCACGGTATGCCGCAAGCACGGTCTGCAAAAGAAACTTTATAAATGGCGTGGGATCTTCTTCGTTTTCCTGCCAGCCTTCCTGACATCTCTCCAAAGCGTCATAGTAAAGCTCTTTGTTCTTTGCGATCTTGCTTTCAAGGGAGATATACCTGCCGATCATATATCCCGAACGGTACAACAGCAGAGTGGTCAGTAATCGGCTCATCCTGCCGTTGCCGTCGTTGAAGGGATGTATGCAGAGAAAATCGTGGATGAACACGGGTATCAGCAGCAAAGCGTCCAGTTCCTGAGTGTCGGTCATTCGATTATAGCTCTCGCATATCGCATCAACTGCCGCGGGCGTTTCATACGGAGCAAGAGGAGTAAACAGCACAAACTCCCGTCCATTTGCGTCAGTCGCACTGATATAATTCTGGGTGTTCTTGAAGGACCCGCCGATGCTCTTGTGGGAATACTTATACAGATCGCGGTGGAGCTGCAAAATATAATTCGCTGTGACCGGGATATACTCGTAGTTCTCGTGGATGGTATTCAGCACATCGCGGTATCCCATGATCTCTTCCTCGTCACGGTTGCGGGGAGTCGTCTTATCCCGGACGAGCTGAAGCAGACGAGTATTTGTGGTGCGGATACCCTCGATATCATTGGAAGCCTCGGTACTCTGCACCTTGGCGACCTCAACAAGGCGGTCAAGTTCCGCAGGCTTTTGTTTCAGATAGATCTCCTGCCTGCCCTTGTATTCGTGTATCTGTGCCACAAGCCCGATGATCTCGCTGTCCCAGGAACGGCTTGCAAGCACGCTGTAATCAAAGTTTCTCATAAGGCGACACCCCTTTCGCCTAAATTATATATCATTTTAGGAGAAAAGTCAAGGGAATACGAGAAACAATCGCCTAAAACCATTGACAGTTAGGCGAAAGATGCAGTTTCATTGAAAAGTACGGCGAGAGTTGGCGCAAGTTTTACCGTCTGCATCAGTTGTTGCATGATTTGCAACAACTCCCTTGTTTGAACTGTTGCAAATAATGCGATAGTTCCCCGTTCTCTATGACTCATAAGCTGGTCACGGGTCTTTTTCTTTCCGTTTCTATCAGCACGAGCCATTTCTTATCAGCGAAAAATCTGCGTCAATACGCAAAAATTTCTCGCATCGCTCTTGACTAATCAAGGATGAATGTGGTATAATATTGACAAGAAATTTTTGCGGCAATACGCATTTTTATGAGGTGAGAATATGTTCCCGAGAAAACAATATCTTGAAAAGCTGATAAAGAAAAAGGATAACGGCAGAGTAAAGGTCATCACAGGACTTCGCAGATGCGGCAAGTCGGTGCTGTTATTTAAACTCTACAAGGACTACCTGCTGAGCGAGGGCGTGGCGCAGGAGCAGATCATCGGGCTTGCACTCGATGTTCTTGCTAATGCAAAGTACCGCAATCCTATGGAGCTTGATAAATACATCAGAGATCAGATAACCGACAGCAGCAAGCGCTACTATGTCTTTATCGATGAGATACAGTTCGTGTCCAAGATCCAAAATCCCTATGTTGATGATCCGACTGCGAAGATCACATTTATTGATGTGGTGCTGGGGCTGATGCAGATACCCAACGCAGATATCTACGTTACCGGAAGCAATTCAAATATGCTGTCTTCGGATATCCTCACCCAGTTCCGTGACAGGGGCGACGAGATAAGAGTACACCCGCTGTCCTTTGCGGAGTTCTATGAGGAGTACAAGGAAGATAAGCGCGGCGCCTGGCAGGACTACTACACTTACGGCGGTATGCCCGTAGTCACCACCCTCGACAGTCACGAGGAAAAGAGCCGCTACCTCAGCGACCTTTTTACCGGGACTTATATCAAGGATGTATTGGAGCGTCACAAAGTTACCAATGACGATGAGGTGCTTGGCATCCTGCTGGATATACTTGCTTCAAGCGTAGGATCGCTTACCAATCCGAGCAAGCTCTCCAATACCTTTAAGTCCGAGATACAGAAAAGCATCACCTCGGATACCATAGAGCGTTATCTCGGATATTTTACCGATGCCTTTATTATCCGCAAAGCCGAGCGTTACGATGTAAAGGGCAAGCGGTATATCAAGACCCCTGCCAAATACTATTATTCCGATCCGGGGCTCCGCAATGCAAGGCTCGGTTTCAGACAGATCGAAGAGACACACCTTATGGAGAATGTGATCTACAACGATCTTATCAGGCGCGATCTCAATGTTGATGTAGGCGTGGTAGAATACAACACCCGAAATGCCCGGGGCAAAAGTGAACGCCGGCAGCTTGAGGTGGATTTTGTAGTAAACAAGGGCAGCGACCGTTACTATATCCAGTCGGCACTGACCGTTGCGGACCCCGCAAAGTGTGAGCAGGAGATCGCCTCGCTCCTTCGCATCCCCGATTCATTCAGGAAGATAGTCGTTGTCAAGGACTACATGAAGCCCTGGCACGATGACCACGGGATTATGTACGTCGGGGTGGAGCAGTTCTTGCTTGACAGTGAACTTGTTATGCGTTGAATCGTTTGCAATTGGCGTCAGTTGTCGCAGTATTTGCGACAACTGGATCTCCTTTTACAACTGTTGCATATTTTGCAACAGTTGAGATATGCTGCAAATGAATTATCATATTAAACATCAAAATGCCCCCTGCTGTCATGCTTAACAGCAGGGGGTGATCCATTACTATAACCAACTAAGTCAAAATAGGCTTGTGAATATTTGGAAAATGCAATTTCTGCACATTCCTTTCATTATCAAATCTCTGCCATACGGATCAGGTCGGTTTGCCATGCGGCTCTCAACTGTCCAATAAAATGTACGCAAATTCGGGCCTCTTCCTGTGGTAAAAGTGTGGTAAAACGGTTTTTGACATTTTCAAACCGCGCATTTACGGGGATTGCGGCTTGTGTACATATGCTGCCGTGGCAGATGAACATGAGCCGAACCATTACTTACGCCCCCGGTACGTTCTGCTCGGTGCAGCCCTTGCTGCCGCAGTGCGGGCATCTCAGGCTGTATTCATCGTATGAATGTGTCGTGAAAATGAGCCTTCGCCAGCTGACCCTGAACTCCTTTGCGCAGGCCTTGCACCGAAAACTATGCTTTGCAAGCTGCCTCGCCCAAAGAATGACGGCCAGCACCGCCGCCAGCAACACTATCCCCGAAACTATCAGCCACGCCATACGAAAGCCTCCCTGTGTCTTTTACTCTACACACATTATAAAACACGCATCCGGTCTTGTCAACAGTGTGACGGCGGTTTGGTGTTATGAGCTTTATCTCGTCTGTATGATAGTACTCTGAGCTTCACACTTTTGGAGAAACATTCTATTTTCCCGCAGATTATTCCTTGCCGAGCAGCGGCATCCGTGCTATAATATAATCAACAAATCTAAGGAGGCTACCACAATGATCTATCAGGAAACCTACACTTTATCCAACGGAAACACTATCCCCAAGGTCGCCCTCGGCACCTGGCAGACCCCCGACGAGGAGGCTGCGAGAGTGGTCAAGTATGCCCTTGACATCGGCTATCTGCACATCGACACGGCAATCGCTTACGGCAACGAGGTGGGCGTCGGCAAGGGCATGAAGGCCAGCGGCAAGCCCCGGGAGAGCTTCTATGTGACCTCCAAGCTGCCTGCGGAGATCAAGGACTATCCTACCGCCGTTCAGTACATCAATGAGTCCCTGACAAGGCTTGACACTCCCTACCTCGACCTTATGCTGATACATTGGCCCCGCCCCTGGGGCGGCGAGCCGGGAAAGACATACAACGAGGAAAACCTTGCGGTCTGGAAGGCCTTCGAGGAGGCCTACAAGGCTGGCAGGCTGAAGGCGATAGGCGTATCGAATTTCAGTATCGAGGATCTCCGGAATCTGCTTGACAACGCCGAGATCAAGCCTATGGTCAATCAGATCAGGGTGCATATCGGACACGTCCCCCAGGAGCTGATAGACTTCTGCAAGGCGAATGATATACTTGTGGAGGCATACTCTCCCAACGCTACCGGCAGGCTTTCCGGCAAGGCGGAGATCGCAGCTGTGGCGGAGAAATACGGCGTATCCGTATCGCAGCTTGCAAACCGCTTCGACTTACAGCTCGGAGTGCTCCCGCTGCCGAAATCCGTCCACGAGGAATACATCAAGCAGAACACCGAGCTTGATTTTGTCATCAGCGATGAGGACATGAAGACGCTGCTGGCGATGACTGAATGATCAGATATAGGAAACAGGGCTGCTGCATGATCGCAACAGCCTTGTTTCGATATTATCATCCCTTAAGGCAACACCGCACAACCCGCGGCTGACGCCTCTGCACGCCATCTGCTTGCCAGCTTTCCGTCATATTACCCAAATTCTCCTTGCCGGGCACCAGCCCGCCTGCGTCGAATTTAGGCAATCTGACGAAAACCTGGACTTCGCATCTGACGCACAGGGGTCGTGCGGTGTTGCCTTAATAAATCCCCGGAACCTATCCACAACATCAATAATATCCCCCGACAGCCTCTCCCTGCACTCCTTAACGAGCTCCGCAGGCACGCCGAAGAATGCTTCGGCTATGCTTCCGGCAATGCAGGCGAGGGTGTCGCAATCGCCACCGAGGGATACCGCCGTGCGGATAACATCCTCGAAATCAGAGCCTTCAAGAAATGCCGTGATAGCCTCGGGGACGGTCTCCTGGCAGCTCTCAACGTGGTGATAGTTCGGCCTGATCTCATCGCAGGTGCGGGTGAGATCGTAGCCGAACTCCGTAGTGATGTACGTCCGTATCTCCTCTTTGGTGCTGCCTGTCCGGGCAAGAAATATCGCACTTGCTGTGGCTTCCGCGCCCTTGATGCCCTCCG
>JAFWSI010000028.1 GCA_017519415.1 Ruminococcus sp. | reverse complement strand
CTACTACTACTACCTCAACGACAACATCTACTACGACCACAATGGCTTATGTAGTGCAGGTCAACGCAAAGCTGGAGATCGGCAGAAAGCCCGACAGGACCACCTATACCGTCGGCGAAAGCCTTGATCTCAGGGGAGGTACCCTTCTTCGCTCGTACCGTGAGATCTACAGCGACGGCACCTACCGCGATGTGTTCCTTGACGCCGTGGATATGGATAACACCTCCTACTGGAACGACAGGATATACGTGGACGATACCGGCTTCAACAGCAATGCTGCGGGGAAATACAGGATCAGCTTTGAGTTCACACGTTCCGGCTCTTCGGACCGCGCTGAGCTGGAGGTAGAGGTGCTGGAGCCCGTTACAACAACCACAACAACGACAACGACGGTCACCACCACTACGACTACCACGGCCACCTACGTTCAGAGCGTAAGTGCGGCGCTGTCCGTAGGAAGGCTGCCCCATAAGACCACCTATACCGTCGGCGAGGGACTCGATCTCGGCGGCGGAACCCTGATACGCTCCTACAGGGAGTTCTACAACGACGGCTCGTACCGTGATATTTATCTCGATGAGCTGGATATGAAAAACATCTCCTACTGGAACGACAGGGTATATACCGATATGTCGGACTTTAACAGGGAGGAAGCGGGAGAGTATACCATAGGCTTCGATTATACCCGCGGCGGCTCCACGGCTCACGCGGAGCTGAAGGTAAGGGTAGAGGCTCCCAAGACGACCACGACTCCCACGACGACGGTCACCACGACCACTACGTCTGCAAAGGCGGATCAGCCGTATATCAGGATAGTTTCCATGCCGCACAGGACGGATTACGAGCTTTATCAGTATTACGACCTGGCGGGCGGCACCGTTGAGATCGGTATCCTGACTCCCGACGGACCTAAGAATTCCGAGATCATTCCAATGAACGATCACAGGATAACAAAGACCACCAACTATCAGGGCTGGAGGCAGGGAAGATATACCATGACCCTGAGCTACAGCAGGGGCGGTGCAACGGCGGTGACGGAGCTTGAGCTGACTGTGGGCATGGCGGTGACTACGACCGTCACCACAACTACCGTGACCACGACTTCCGCTACCACTACCACTACTTCAGACAAGCGGTATACCGCCGAGCTGGAGATAGTAAGACTGCCGTATCAGCTGTCCTACATAGTGGGGGAGGCGCTTCAGCTCTCGGGACTTACGGTTAATACCTATCATGTCTACGGAGACAGGAAGGAGCTCATAGATATACGCGACGCGGTAGCTCTTCATTCCGACAAATACGAGGTAACAGGCTTTGACAGCGATACTCCCGGCGAGAAGGAGCTCTGGATCGTATACAGATCCTACAACAGCGACCTCGGCGAATGGGTATACGCATATGAGCCCTTTGATGTCATAGTCCGCGAAACTACCACCATGACCACAACTACGACCACTACGACAACCACCACTACTACGACTACGGTCACGGAAACGGAGCCTGCTTCCACAACTACCACCACGCCTGCGCCTTACTTTATACTCGGCGACGTCAATGACGACGGATATGTGAATGCGGTGGACGCCAGCGATATACTTGCGGAGTACGCTTCGCTCTCATCGGGCAATCCGAGGAGATTCACCGAAAGGCAGGTAATGGCTGCCGATGTGGACAGGAACGGAGTCACGGACGCTGTTGACGCATCATCTGTCCTTGCGTTCTATGCTTACCTGTCGGGAGGCGGAGAACTGGCAGATATGAGGGACTGGCTGAAATATTAGCTAAGCCCTGAGGCTAAACTGTAGCCAATAATGGGAAAAATCACAAAAAAACAATAAAAAAGACGGCTTTTTGAGGTATCCCCTTGACAAGCCGCCTTTTTTTAGGTATAATATTCAGTGCGCAGATTTTATGCCCTTTTGCATACTGTCTGACGTATTATTATAATGAAAAGGAGGAAAAATATGCCTACATTTAACCAGCTCGTTCGTAAGGGAAGAAAGGATCTCGAGACAAAGTCAACAGCTCCTGCACTTCAGAAGGGTTACAATGCAAAGAAGAAGACTCAGATCAACCAGAGCTCACCTCAGAAGAGAGGCGTTTGCACAGCTGTAAGAACTGCTACACCCAAGAAGCCTAACTCGGCTATGAGAAAGATCGCAAGAGTTAAGCTCACCAACGGTTACGAAGTTACT
>JAFWSI010000027.1 GCA_017519415.1 Ruminococcus sp. | reverse complement strand
TCCGGCCTTTCTTCTTTTGTTCCGGTATAAGCTTCATCAGCATATACCCCGGCGAAAGCCCATCCCGGCTCCTGCTGAATGAGATCGGTATAGTAGCCAATCTGTTGAGCCAGGGAATGCCGCATTGCGTCTTTGCCAGAGGAGACCCGGGCGTATGCCGCAACCCGTTTTTCCCTTTCCATTCGGCCTCTTGGAACGAGCTTTGTGATTTGTTTTTTCAAGGTATCACCCTCCTTTCGTTGGGTCGGATATTACCTCTACTGATCCCTATAAAGCAAGCGTTTATCTCGATAAATACTGATCTTTGGCAGGTTGTACTTTACGCGCATTTTCTCTTCAAAAGCCCAAAACTCATGCGCGGTGATCAGACCTTTTTCCAGCATTACATGACCCTGCGCGATGGCTGCGTGATAATGGATGAGTTCATAATCAGACATCTTTACTCCTCCTGGAAGCGTAATAGCACACACGGGAACAGAATTTCCGTGGCTTTCGAGAGAAAAAGATCTTCCCGCAGGATGGACATGTACAGCTGTGATCGCGCTGTTTTCGCGGATGGGCAGTCCACCAGTTGACACGGCATTTGTCGGAGCAGAACCTGCGGCCTATGCGGACGATATCCTGTCGAAGCGGTTTTGAGCACTGCTCGCATCGGGGTATCGTTGCAGAAGGTTCTTTTTTGCGTTGAAAAAACATTTTTATGGAGCCAAGACTGATTCCAGTCTCATCAGCGATTGATTGATATGAGAATCCTTTTTCTCTTAATTCCGAAATATGCTGTTTCTCCAAATCGGTCATCTTCCCGACTCCTCCCGGCGTATAGTGTGGGGGAATATCCTCCATCAGCTATGTAGCCAAAGAGTGCCATTTTCCGGCCACTAGATAAAAAACCCGACGGTTCATCGCCGCCGGGCCTGTTTAACATTAACCGAGCAGGAATTCACGCACAAGCTTTTCAGCTTTGGCATACAGAGCGTATGCCTGAGATGATTTTACACCCAGTCGTTGGACGATTTCCTTTTTCTCAAGCCCGTCATAGCCCATGGAAACGATATCCGCCATGACCGGGTTGATGTTTTTAAGCTGCTTCATAAGATCGTTGAGCAGGAGACCGCCCATAGCCAGGGACTCAGCTGACGGGACGCATTCCATGGGAGTGAAGTCTTCCTCCGCCAGTTCATCGAGGGAAACGAAGCTCCGGTCTTTGCGCTCGTACTCGCCCCGGTGCGGGCAGATTGAACACGGCGCGTGATTATTGCCGTTCACCTTGGGACAGACCTTCACGGAGCCGTCCGGCTGCGGGATCAGGCAGCGGGAGTGACGGTTGGGACCAAGCTTCTCGTCGAGCAGCTCGTTAAGCATTTTGGTGAAGTCTTCCATGGAGATGGCGACTTCATCTGTTCTGACTGGGACGAACATAACCGTGTACCTGATACCGTCCAGCGTCCAGGTTCTGAAGTTTCTGGGATTTCCGCCGATGGATATCGCGTACCATCTGTCAGTTACCATCTGGGGGACCAGCACTTCTCCCTCGCGGAGAGGTTTGTCGTTGTAGGGTTTACGAGTGTTGCCATTGATTGACTGAGCTTTCATCTTGAGCTCTCCTTTCACAGTTGTCGCTGTGAAGCGGAGAGCCGGATGTGCCCAGGAAAAGGGTGCACTTAACCAGACCCGATTCGTAGAGCTTTTTCAGGCTCTCCGCTTCGTGTCAGGCCGCACCTGTTCACTGGCTTGGCTCTGTATTTGCTTGTCACCACGCTGCCCTGAACATGGAGCCATTCCGGTAATAGCTTGGCTTTGTGGCGGGACCTTTTAACGTCGTGCCCGGGACGGGGAATTAGGTTTTACCACCTCCTACTCAACAAAAGAGATTAAGAGACTGGTTTGCCGGTAGTTTCTAAAATATCCTTCCCAACCCATGGCCATGGGAAAGGGTCAAATCGGACGTTTTTCGTAATTTTCCTCCAACTTTTAACACTTGGTGTTAGCATGTTCCCTTCATTCTCTAACGGACATTTCCCATAAGAAATTTCCGCTCAGTTTAGGGGTTATTCCGTGTTTTTCTTCCTCTACTTTCCAATGGAGGTTCAACAGCGGTTTTAGCGAAGATTTTCTTGTTAAATTTTACCCTCCCATAGGGTAGCCCCGGGAACGGGTCAAATAGGACGTTTTCCCGTTGGCCCGATAAATTTCTTCCTTCACTTCTCACTGGAAACTTTGGGCCCGTTTGGACCAAGATTCCGTCTGAAGATTTTGTTCCTCTATAGGTAGCCCACGAAAATGCCAAAATCGGACGGTCTTTTACAGAGAAACAACAAAGATTTTTTCGCTGGCCTTTTGAGGCACTTTTCCCTCTAACTATTAGCCAAAAAGTCAACCCCCGGCTTTCGGGAAAAAATAACGGCCCGGAACAATAAGCCTCTCATCGAGGATTACTGATCCAGGCCGTCTAGCAGCTCTGCGGATTGGGCTATTTAGTTTTTACTCCTGCCTGCGTGTCGCCGTGCAAGCTTCGTTCTATCTTAAATGACGTCGGCGTATCCCGCGTGATCCGGGTCACCGCGCCACCGTGGTCTATCATGACGTTGTTGCCGACTGACAATCCGGCAGAGAACAGTCTGCCTTTGTACAGTGCGGTTACCATTCCGTTTGCTTCATCACAGATACATACTTTTTTGCCTTTTGCATCATACACTTCAAACATTCTCTCAGTTTCCTCCATCTTTTAAACAATCTGCAGCAGCAAAAACTATGCTGGTATCTACCTCCTCTTTGTTCGCTTCTTAGCGTACACTTTTGAGATGAAATAACTCCGGGCATCTCGGCTATGCACCGGAGGAAGCAGTCTTTCATCACGTCGCATATTATATTGCATCATTGCACTTTTGTCAAGTGATAAAATATGCAAGATATGCAACCGGTTTTAGTTATATGATTAGAACAAGCGAAAAAAATGAAAAAAGTTTTCAAAACCTGTCACGAAACGGCGAGAAAGATTGTTTATATAAGTGAGAGGGTAAAAAAGGGACACCTTAAACCAGATACCAGAGCCGGTATTCAGATCAGGAGGGGACAGTTATGACAGCAGCCGAAGCGATGAAGCCCACAATGGAGCAGGATTTTGCGCTTTTAAAGGGCGTTGAGCTCATATCACAGCGAACCGTCGGCGGGAAGGTGTTTGATCTCGGGAAGGGCCGTCGGCAGGCGATCACGTATGGTGAGCCTGTGCACTTCAAAGACGGCTGCGAGTGGAAGGATATAGACAACCGGCTCATATACGATGAAAAGGCGGGCATGCTGCGCACGGGCGCGAACGCGTATAAAACAGAGTTAGCCGCCGTTGACGACGGCAGGCCTGTTGTAAGCCTGATCAGAGAAGGCGTTGAGTTTGCGTTCAGCTATTTTGGGAAAGCGAACGGCTCCAAAGCGGAAGTTCTGCTTCCTGAGAAAACGGAGCACGCGAACGAGCAGGAAGCGCGCGCAGATCTTAGCGAGACGCTGCACAGCGGGGTACGGTATGCCGAACTGCGTCCCGGAATGAACATTGAAGTTCATATTAGCGGCAAAGGGCTTGAGGAGCTTATGATCCTTAAAACACCCGAGGCCGTTTGCTTTGCCGGCCTGACGCTGCCCGAGGGCTTTGAGTACAGGCAGCTAAGGAGCGGCGCAGTGGATGTATATTACAGGGGCAAGGAATACATAAGCATCTCAGCGCCTTACGCTTATGACGCCAAAGGCAATGAAGTTGCAGTAAAGCCTGTGCTTGAGGGTAGTATTCTCAGATATAAGCTTGAAGCCGGCGAGGATACGGCTTACCCCGTCACCATAGATCCGGTCATCACATACTCTGACACTGACGCGGCGATGGAGACGGCGTTTGTTGCGAGCAACAATCCCACAACCAACTACGTTACCCGTTACCTTAATTGCGGCGTACAGACCGCGACGACCGGGAAACCGGAATATGTTTCTTTTGTAAGACCCACATCACTTGTTTCGCAGAAATCCTCTGATACGATTCTGTCCGCGGAGCTGTATATGCGTGTAGCGGCATATGGCGGGTATCAATGGTATTTGGGCGCATATCCCGTCAAGACCGCCTGGACGGAGAGCGGCGTCACATGGAACAACATGACCCCCGGAGACGATACGCACATATCTACGCAGCTGCTGAGTTATATATCCAACATCGGTAAGGACAGGTGGGGCAGTTTTGACATAACGGAGGCATACAAGCGCTGGTACAAAACAGAGAACGGCGCGCACACGAATTACGGCATAGCGTTAAGACGCGCATGCGCGGCCACATACAACTATGCCACTTTCTACTCCTCCCGTTTGAATGACGGAGTGCCGTACATAGTAGTCAACTACGTAAGCCACGCGGGGCGCAAGGGCTGGTGGAAGTATGAGACGATGGGCACGGGCAGAGCGGGCACGGCGTACGCGGACATATTCAACGGCAACCTGATCGCGGAGCACGCGGATACCGCTACGGCAGGCAGCCGCATGCCGGTGAGTGTCTCGCATATATACAACAGCTGCCTTTCGGACGAGGACGCGGCGTACTGCGGTCTGGGCTGGCGGCTGAGCCTCAGCCAGAGCCTGCGCAGAGAGACCATTGTCAGCCAGGATTACTACATCTGGCAGGACGGCGACGGTACGGAGCATTACTTCGAAGTAAGCGGCAGCCAGCCCTACTCGGACAGCGAAGGCATGCAGCTGAAGCTCTCCGTGAACAACGACAACATCACGATCACGGATAAGTCCGACACCGTAATGAGCTTTCCTGTAACTACTTCGTCCACACGGGTATACTTAAACAGCGTAACCGACGCGCAGGGCAACGTAATGACGCTGACGTATGACGTGAACGACAGCGGAAAGCTTGTCAAGGCTGCCGACGGCGTGGGCAGGGAGACGTTGTTTGCCTATAACGCCAACGGACTGCTCGCGTCGATCACCGCGCCCGGCTGTCCGGTGGTGAGCTATACCTACAGCGGGAACAGTACTGACGGCTGGCGGCTTACGCGGGTAAACTACGGCGATCTTGCGTCTACCCAGTATACCGAATACGTATACGACTTACACGACAATATACAAACCGCCACGCTGATTACACTCAAAAACTATGACGGTATACAGACAAACGTCGTGTACGACACGGAGCTGGACACCACATACATAGGCAATTATACCGAGCAGACCAGAAAGGTCGTATCGCTTGAGCAGATCAGTACGGTAAACAACGTTACCGTCAATGGCGCAAGGAAGCTGATACAGTACGGTCATATGCACACAGCCATTAAGTATGCAACGGATCTGAACAGCGACACGAACGGCAAGAGCATCATTTACCACTTCAACAACGCGGGCAACGTTGTAAGCTCTCACGACGAGATGTGGCACGGCGTGGCGGCGGAGTATAACAGCGGTATAGACAATACGCCCAGCGCTTCGAGCAATCTCATCAAGACTGTAATAAACCGCCTCACCCACACGGACTTCAACAGCGGCTGGACACAGGTAAAGACCTGTTCTTCCGACACCTACACGTGGGTAACGGGCACACTGTGCATGAACATGCCCACGGTCAGGATAGTAAAGAACGGCTTGGGCGAGTTCATACAGAGAATGACAGCGCAGCTAAGCGAAAGCGGCACATATACCCTGTCCGCGTATCTTAAGACCGACGGGCTGACAGTTGCTGACGGTTACAAAGGCGCGTTCCTTCGCGTAAGCGCAAACGGCGACACCTATGAGAGCCGGCCTGCCATAAGCGCAACAAGCGGCATAGGCGCAGGCACCTTTGCCGAAGGCTGGGAACGCCTGAGCGTATGCTTCCCGTTCACTTACGGTACGGATACCTCTGTAACGGCAGAACTGGTATGCGACGCGAGCGCGGGCACGCTGTACTGGGGCTGTCCGCAGCTTGAGGAAGGGAGCCTTGCGAATCACTTCAACATGCTTTCGGACGGGGACTTCAGTACGACGGTCACAAACACCGCGGGCAGCGTTCCGCGTTTATTCCCCGCGCAGTGGACGGTAACGGGCGCGGGCGTAAGCACGTCGGAGCTGAACGGC
>JAFWSI010000026.1 GCA_017519415.1 Ruminococcus sp. | reverse complement strand
TTGTATATCCGAGCTCGAATGCAATCATATCTTCATAAGTTTCTATGCCGTGCTCGTTCATTATTTCGCATATAAAATCAAAAGCTAGGTTAATAGTAGCCTCTAGAGCTTCTCTCTCCTCTGATCCTTCGGGGAGCTCTTTTATATACCTCTGGGAAGCTCTAAACCTGTCTAAGGCTAGCTGTGCTTCCAGAGCTGGATTAGGTTGTCCTTCCGCTTTGTAGTCCATAATAATTAGTTCTCCTCTCTTGGTTTGTTTTTGCGTTTTCGCCTGTTTTTCGCCTGTTTTTTGTCATTTTTCCCGCTTTTTCCCCGCTTTTTGCGTTTTTCATTTGAAAGCGAGTTATACCGAATTACTGTATTTTTCTTTGTTCGGCCTTTGTTCGTTCGTCTGATCCGAGAAAAGAATAGGCTCTTTTTTCTCTCGCTTTGCCCTTATTTCGTTGGCTTTGCTCCCGTTTTTCCAAAATAATTTTGTTTTTTTCCTATTGTGTGTGTGTCGGGGCTGGGTGGTCTTCTTCGTTTTCTCCTCTGGAGCTCCTCACACCCCCGGGGGCGGTCTGTGCTTATGATCCTGTCCGGCCTTTTATTATTGAACGTGTTCAATTATATTTTGCCGGCTCTTCCTTTTTAAAGGTGGCGTTGTTTTGTCGCCCCCTTGCTTGGTCTTAGGAGGTCTTAGGGGTTCTTCCCTAAAGGTCTTGAAGTGTCTACTACTGAAAGACACTTTTGTATTTGTACGCACAAATGCGTTGCTTGCTAAAACATTAGACAGTACCCGAGCGGAAGACACAGCTACTTTTTAACCTCCGATAAAGAGGAAGCTTCAAAGCTCCTCCGAGCTGTCGCCTTCTCTTCCTTCTATGATCCGCCCCAAGTACTCTAGGAAGTTCTCCAAGGGTTCTTCTAATATTTCGAGAAAGTCCGGCTCTAATGTCGTGAGCGACTCCAGCATAAACTCTATTTCTTTTTCATCGCTTCCCAGCTCTCGCTCTTCCTTCGCTGGGAAGCTGTAAAGAACATACAAAAACTGTCTAAGCTCCCTCGGGAGTATTTCCTCCAGTGCTTCTGTATATGTTAGAAAGTCATTATCGTTATATACTGTAAGAGGTGTTAAGCCTGTTTCTTTGTATACATAAGCGGAAGTATACATATACAGTTGCTCTTTAAGCTCTTGTGAGTGATACACTTTTGTATAAGGTTCTTTCATTTTCTTTGCCTCCTCTCCGGCTTATGATCTTGGAAGAGCCTTTTTACTCCTTTATGGTTTTCTTTTATATTTCTCCTCCGTTAAGAGTATAAGCCCAGCAAGCGACCCGCTCCGCTTGGTGGGCTAGCTAATAGTACTGATAGTACTAATAGTACTGAAATTTTCGACCCCCTTGAAAGCCTTATAAATAAAGGGTTTGAAAAATTTACACCTCCAGACACATACCCCTTTTCCTCCAGACACATACCCCTTTTCCTCCAGACACATACCCCTTTTCCTCCAGACACATACCCCCCCGACAGTAACATACCCCCTCCCGACAGTAACATACCCCCTCCAGAGTTGGAGAGGGTATGTAGTTGTTTTATGATCCGTTCGGGCTCGGTTTGTTCTTCTTTCGTGGCTTCTTCCTGGCTTTGGCCTCTTCTATCTTCTGAGCTTTGGCTTCTAGTCTCGGGCTGTGGTCGGGTGCGTTCTTAAGCGAGAAACATATAAGGGTGTCCTTCCACTCCTCAAAGCTGTTATATAAAGCGTGTGCTTCTTCGTCTGTGAGTCCTTCCCCTCCCGGGTGTGTATATTCCCAGTTCTCCAGATAGTCGCAAGCTGTGAGAGCGTCTAGAGCTGTTTCCAGCGGTTCTTTTATGCGTTCTACCCAGCTTTTATTCTTTGTCCTTACTTCTTCAATGTTCGGTAGGTTCGTATATTCCAGTAGGGTTTTAACCTTTAAGCGGTTGGCCGTTCCCTTCCCTATGTTGTTGTCGTTGTTTAGGTGGTATGACAGCTGTATGCCGATGTTGTAAGCGTTACTGCTTCTTTCATCGAGTTTTAGAAGTGCTACCGGGTATTGATTAAGGGGAAGCTGTATAAGATAGTCGGAAAACTGTTTAGCAAAATTAAATTTTATATAGCCGTTCTCTATGCCCTTTGAGTCTATTATTCGATAGTCCTTGAAGTTCTCAATTTTGCCTTTTACTTTCTCTGTCCAGCTAAGAGAGAAATTATACAGTGCTTCGAGGTCTTTGTTTGCTTTCTTCCTGGCATTTTTAAGAGCACTTTTAGCCCGCTCTTGCTCTTGCTTGGTAATTACTCCCGAGCTGTCCGGGTGTGCTTCTATGTCTACCCCGTTTAGTTTTGCATACTCTTTAAGCGAGAAGCTTACTTCTGTGTCTTGTATCTTCCGGGCTTGGTCGCCTGTGTGGTTGTTTTGTGCAAACTGAGCTATACCAACCATTAAAAGCTTATGTGTACTAATTCCCAGAGCTCCCGCTAGTCCGTCTATTTCCTTAATAATTGCCTTTACTTCCCGCTCCCCTGTCCCGGTGCTGTATGTCTCGGTGTGTGCTATTGGGTCTTTGGAAAGTAGCGAGCTCTTCCCTAATTGCGGTAAAGCGTCTGTTACTCTTCCGTGTAAGACAGTTAAAAAGGCTGTTGCTTTGGTCGGTTCTGGAGAATTAACAATAGTTTCGATTATGCCCGGTTCTTCGTAGCCCAGAGCTGTTACTCTTTCTTTGATGATCCTAACAGCCTGTTTTGCTTTTTCTTTGTCCAGTTTGTCGAGAAGCTCCCACCAAGGGGCGGAAGTTTCAACCAATAGAGCAAAACAGTTAGAGTAATTTTCCTGGCTTCTGGAAGTAAAGAGGGCTTTTAGGTCTTCTTTGTTCATACCATTAAAGGAAGTAACACTGTTTAAGCGTTCGGCCTCTAGTGCTCCTCTTACTCGCTTTAAGAAGTCCAGAAAGTCATCCTTAGTGAAAGCTTCTGTTACTTCTCGGAGGTCTTCCAGTATTCCCTCCGCCTTCCTGGCTTCCTTGTAGCGTTTAATAATTTTGGCTTCAAGTAAGCTTTGCCTGTTTCTAAGCTTTGCCTTTTGGTCGAAATAGTCTTTTTTCCAGCCTTCAACTAGTGCCGTTTTACCTTGCAAGTAATAATCTATTTTGAAGTCTACAAACTCTTGCCCCTGTTGCTTCTCGGTTTCAATCTCCAGAGCGTCTAGAGCTTTCATAATTTCGATGTTTTCTTGCCACTCTTCAGAGGTGTAGTACTTTCTTATAGTACTGTCGAAACTAATTATCATAGTAAGTAAGTCCTTCCTGTTGTATCTGATCGAGAGGGGAGAAGCTCCGCCTCCGGGTTGTTTTCCGTCTTGTTTATGATCCTGTCCGGGGCTCGGTTGTAAGTGTCCTTTTTAATGGTCTTTTTACTTCCGCTAATGGTAATTAACGGAAATAGACACTTTATAACCTCCGATAAAGAGAAGCCTCTTCCAGTACCTCCGAAAGTAGCCGGCTCTTTTCACTTTCTCCGCCTTCCCTCCGAGCTTCTGTAATTGTGTCGGGTTTCCCGACTGAATTACAAAAACTCAATAACGCTTTGTTATCGAGTTTTTACTCTCTGAGGGTCTCGTATTTTGCGAGTACCTTCCCAGCTTTTCCTTAAGGTTGGCAATTTACCAACCTTCGGAGGGTGTTTCCGTTTTGGAAATACCTTCCAGCTCCTCCTATCCTAAAAGGGTGTCGAGCTGGTCTACACCCTTCCAGCTCCTCCGCCTTCCCTCCGAGGCCGTGGCTTCCAGCCCCTCGGAGGTTCGGCTGTTGTGCTTATGTGTATGTGTTAGTGTGTATATGTCGGTGTGTGTTAGTCTTCTTTTAAGAGGTTGAAAATGTCGCTAATCTTCCTGGCTTCCAGCACTCGCTCCGCCTCTTCCCTTAGAGCTTTCTCTTCTTCTGTTTGGTCTCCGCTTGCCGGGTATAGAGTGTCTATAGTTTCGCCTGTGAGCTTCTCCAGCGTGTCCCAGAAGATATAATCATAAGCCCCGGCTTGCTCTTCTAAGTAGTCGTGCTCTTTCTTCATATAGGAGTTATCTTCTATAGTGTGTGCGAGGCTGTGGAGTTGCTCGAAACTGTCTTTAGCACTAAGAAGCTTTCTAAGTAGCCTCTTTTGCTCTTCGTTTAATATGATCCGCTCGGGCTGTGTCATTTCTTTATACCTCCGCTTGTGTTCGTCTTGATGAAGTCCAGAAGAGCCTCCCCGCTTACTCTCCACTCTCTCCCCACTTTCACGGCCTCTATACTTCCGCTCTTAATGACGTTATAGAGCTGTCGCTGTTGTATCTTAAGAAAGCCCGCTACTTCGTTTAGGGTGTAAAGCTCCTCTTTGTTAATGCCGTAAGTTTTCTCTTTGTTCATTGTTTAGAGTTCCTCCTCAATATTCCTTTACTTGTAGTAAATTTCCGTTTTCGTCCAGCTCCCGGGTAAATATTTTTATTTCCTTTGTTTCTTCGTTCCTAACTGCTATGGGTGTTAGGGTGCTAAAGTTGTGAGCTTCCATACTGAAAGCGAGCCTTAACTCTTTTACTGGGAGCTCTACCGAGTACCACTTACAACCATAAGGCATAATTGTATACTTTGGCATATAAGAAGAGCCTCCTAAACCTCTTAGCGTTCTTCTGGGTACATTATGATTACATAAGAGTAATTAATGTCTTCCAGCTTCTCAAAGTAAAATACAGCTTCTATATATATGTCTCCCTTAAGGTTAGCCTCTCCCTTATACCTGGCTAAAATATGCCCGTCTCCAGCTTCTAAGTCTGAGTTGTTGGCCTGTGTGTCTTCTTCGCATATCTCCCCATAATCTCCAGAAAAGAAGCGACTAAGGCAAGCTAAAATATATGCGTGTGTCTTAGCGTCTTTTACGTCCTCCGCAACTCCTCTAGTTTGGAGAAGTGGAAGCTTTTTAAGGTCTTCTAATACCATACTGAGAGCCTCCTCTTATATAATGCCGTTTTCTTTTAGTTCGTCTGTAAGTCCCAGCTCCTCCCCGTACTTGGTAAAGAAGCCACTCCAAAAAGCGAGCTCCTCATAAGAAGTACTGAGCTCCGCCTGTGCTCTTTGGTATTCCTTCGCAAAGTTCGAGAGTGCTTCCTTTGGGCTGTCTGTCTTAAGGGGTGCTACGCAAGCATAGTGGTTATTTTCTAACAGCTCTAAGTCATATAAACAAACATCGTTAAATATAAAAGCGTAAGCTTCCTCTGTAGTCTCCGGGAGCGTCTTCTGTGAGCCGTCCAGATAAGTAGATTTAACAATCATAACTTAAGCCTCCTCTGTGTAAGCTCTTAAGGCTTCGTTTATTGCTTCGTTCGTACTGATCCCGAGAGAGGAAGCCTTAGCTTTTACAGCTTCGTATATGCTGGGCTGTACTAGTGCTTGCACTCTACGGCTTTTGGTCTCTATGTACTCATAATTAACCTTGAAGCCCTCGGGAGCTTTTGGGCTCGGTTTTGCCTTCTTGGTCTGAGCTTTGGCTTCCGCCTTCGGAGCTTTTGGGCTCTTCTTCTCTTCCTCCGTCCCGCTAATAAAGAAGTTGGCCGGCTCTGATCGCTTAAAGCTCTTCTTAGTTGTCATACTGTAGCCCTCTCTTTCTCTTCCTTCTCTTGCTCCTCTAGAAGCTCGAAATACTTAATAATTACTTTGCGTTTGTTCTCGGGTGTGAGCTGTTTATAAATTTGCTCAAACTCCGCCTGTGTGGGTGTCTGTGCTTCGTGTCTCATTTGGTCGCCTCCTCCAGAAATTCTTTTATAAATGCTTCGTAGTCGCTCGCTGGGTTGCTCTTGGGGTCGTATGTCAAAATGTCGGTTTGTGTAGCCTGGGCTTCCCGCACTGCTACACCTTCCCTTATTTGTGCTTGGTATAGTTTGCTTCCTATTTGCTCCGCTAGGTCTGAGAGGTTGCTCTTCATATCCTGGGAAATAATAGAGCGTGGAGTATATCGAGTGAGGAGCACTCCCGCTATAGTAAGGCTCTTGTTTGTGTACCTTCTTACAGTTTCTACAGCTCCGTACAGTTGCTCTATACCTTGTAGGCTGTATAAGTCCGCTTGGGCGGGTATGATTACTTTCTCGGAAGCTGTAAGGGCATTTATAACAAGTATTCCCAGTGCGGGCGGTGTGTCTATTATGATAAAGTCATACCTTCCGGCTATGTTCTGGAGCTCTTCCTTTAGTCTGTACTCTGAGCCCGTCCCTTCTATGATCCTGTCCGCCTTCGCTAAGTCTGGAGAGGCTGGGAGTATGTCGCCTCTGTCGGTGCTTATGATCGCTTCTGAAGCGTTCGAGCTTCCTTCCAGCACCTCTAAAGAGGAAGCCTCAATAGTTCGGCTGTCTATGCCTAGAGCGTTTGTAAGGTTGCTCTGGCTGTCTAGGTCTATATATAAAACCTTGTAGCCTCGCTTAATTAGTCCAGCTCCCAGAGCTTGGGCTGTGGCCGTTTTGCCTACTCCGCCTTTTCGGTTTGCTACTGTAACAATCATACTTTTAAGCCTCTCCTCTTATGTGTATGTTTATATGTGTATATTTATATGTGCGTTAAAATATCGCTTTTGCTATGGTCGCTTCGCAGTTGTTTTTTGCTCGGTCTAGGTTGTGTGCGTATATCTGAGTTGTTGTTATTTTGCTATGTCGTGCAAACTGTTGCACCTCTTCGAGCTTCTTCCCTCCCAGTAAAGAAAGAGTTACGGCTGTGTGTCGGAGGCTGTGAGCTGTGAGCCTGTCGCTCTTGTAGCCGGCTTGTATGAAGTAGTGCTTTACAAGTCCGCTTATGCTTCTAGTACTGATCCGTGAGCCCTTGCTGTTGTTGCTCAACGATATAAAGAGGGGCTGGCTTCCGGCTGTGTCTGTCCTATCCGCTAGAGAAGCTCTTATAGCTCGCTCCACCTCTGGGGTAATTTTTATATATTCGGCTCGCTCGCTTCTTCCTTTGCCTTGAATGTATAGCACTGTGTTGTCGCCCAGCGTTCGGAGGTCTTCTATATTTGCCCGGTTTACTTCGATGTCTCGTAGTCCGCCTGTTACCATAAGAGCGAATATAGCAAAGTCCCGCCTTCCTTGAACGTCTGAGCGGTCTATCTTCTTAAGTATTGCCTTTACCTGGGAGCTTGTTAAATAGTCCTTTTTGTGTTCGGTTGTGAGCTTTGCCCCTTTAACGTGTCTTGCAATATCCGGGTAAAGTCCGGCTGTATCCGTCCATTGAAAGAAGAGCCTCACAGCAATAATATATGTTTGCACTGTTGCCGGCTTATGATCGAGCTTTAGAGCTTCCCTAAACTCTATAACATCTTCTCGGGAGGGCTGGCTTATTTCTTTCTCTTCCAAGTACTTATAAAACTGTCTAATTGCTTTGGTGTATGTCTCTATGGTCTTTGGGGTTGCGTCCAGATAAGTAAGGAAGCTCTGGAAGAGTTCTCTATTTATTACTTGGGGAGTTGTGAGCTCTGGGGCTCTTGTGAGTGATAAGCCTGTCATACTTTCCGCCTCCTCTGTCTGTGTGTATGCTGTTGTGTGTATAGTCTTATAGTACTGTTTATATATGGGTGTGTCAATACAATTTACATATAATTTCATAATATCATAAAATAGTAAAAAATAGGCTTAATTTGCAATAGTTCGCACAAAAGCGGGTAATTATTGCTAAAAATGCCTATTTTTCCGTATTTTAGAATGTCGGTTTTTGGGGTTTCTTTTCCCTGGCTTCTAGGCTGGGGGAGGTTAAACTGTCGCAAGCGGTGCGAGAGTGGACTCTTTGGCGGTTCAAATAAAAAGGAGTCCCTTCTTTTCGCTGGGGGGTGGCTTCCTTATATGATCTTCGGGAGCTGTCCTATAAATGGACATAGTAAACCTACACGGCCTCAATTATATATAAGGTTAAGTGCTCGGAAGAGCTCCCCCGGTCTTCGTGTCTGATCCTGTCCGGCTTCCCGACATCACACAGCCCACCCTTATATACAGCGGTTTTATGTTGTTGCTTTTTTGTGGAAAAGTCCCGGAGCTTTTCCAGCTTTCCCGGTTGCTTCCGATTTTTGGGGCGGGGTCTGATCCGTTCCCCACGTGTAAATAGAATAATTCTCTCTTCCTACCCCTTCCACCCCGCTACCTCCAGAGCGTAAAACGCTAGAAAATTCGACCGGGGCGGAATGTATATATATATTTGTTTTTGATGATAATTTATAGCGGTATTTTTGCGTTTTTTGATAAAAAATAGCCGTTTTTTGATTAAAAAAGGGCATTTTTTAATGTTTTTCTATTGTGTTTATTTCCTCTATAACCTCCGATAAAGAGAAAGCTTCGCTAGTCCCTCCGAACGTGGAGAAGCTCCGCCTCTTCTTCTCGGGTTGTACCTCCGAGAGCTTCCAGCTTCTCCCCTGTCGCTTCTTCTGTCGCTTCCGAGGTTGTGGCTTCCAGCCCCTCGGAAGCTCTGAGAAGCTTTATATACCACCCCTTATAATTCCTTTGTTTGAGCTCGGAACGGACAAACAAGCAACGTTTTTGTATATACAAATTCAAAAACAACTTGTTAGGGTGTCCCTAAAACCCTTATACATTCTTTTCGATATTCTCTTCAAAGTAATTAAACATAGGATAAAAGCTCAATATAACATCACCCTTACAGCCGTAGCGATTTTTTAATACTTTGAGCTGTATAGTCTGAGCCTGTCCGGCTCTTCCCTTAGCTTCCTGGTCTTTTATAAGCTTTCTTATTCGTTTGTCTCTCTGGGTCTGTGGCTCGCCCTCTTCGTAGTCCATACCCGCAAACTGTAAGCCTATAAGAACGTCTGAGGAGTACTCTATAGCTCCGCTCTCTTTGAAGCTGGTTAAGTTTACTGGAGCTGTATAGTTATCTCTGTTAAATGAGCTTATTCCTATAATAGTAGTTTTGTAGTCCCTACTAATTAACTTAAGCTCCATTACGTTTTTATCGGTGATTTGCTTATCAGAAGCCCTTATATACTCGTTGTTGTAGGGTGCTAATATTTGGAGATAGTCCACAATTACTATAGGAGCTTCTCCAAACAGTCTTTTTACTCGGTCTACTTCTTCTCTTATTTTTTGTACTCCAATGTCGCCTATACCTTCATATATACAGATTTTCTTTGCGTAGTTGTTGCCGTACTCTTCAATCGCTCTACATATAATAGAGCGTTCTTCCTCGCTGTAGCGGGTGTATCTGTCCCCGTCCGTAATGCCTCTGGCCGTCTTTGCTAGCTTTGTGTCTTTGCCTTCCTTCAATACTTGCATTAAGGAAAGCCTGGAAAGAGATTTACTCATAAGCTCCGCCCGGCTCATTTCCAGCGAAAATATAAGTATTCTTTTGTTGGTCTTGCTCGCTATTTGGTCGCCTATCTGTAATGCTAGGGTTGTTTTTCCTAATGAGGTGATAGCTCCTATACAGTAAAGCCCCTCATATAGTCCCCCGTCTAGTATGTCGTCTGTAAGCTTATAGCCTGTGCTTACAGCTGGAGTATTTACGGAAGCTTGCACTCCGTTTATAAACTCTTGTAAATGTCCGTAAGCTGTCTCTTTTCGGAGGTATTCCTTCCGCTCCGCCTCCAGCTTCCGCTCTTCTTCTTCTCTGATCGTGTCGGCAATATGTTGCACTTTGTATGTTAAGGTGTCCCTGTCCTTCTGTAGTGCTTCGTTTGCGTCCTTCGCTTCTCCGTAAAGGTTCATCATATAAAAGGGAAGCTTAAGCTCTGTAAGCTGTTGTGAGAGCTCCTCGGAGGCTTTCCTTCCCGGTGCGTCATTATCCAGTGCAATTATAAGAGGCTGTGTAGGCTTCTTTTCCTTTAGTGCTTCTATGAGCTTGTTTATATTAGAAGTGCTTCCGAGCCCTACAGCTTCCCCGCCTACTTCTAAAATGCTTATAGCGTCCAGCTCCCCTTCTACAATAACAATAGGTTGCTTTGCTTTTCTTATTGCCGTGTCGAGGTGATACAGCTGTACTTCCCCTACTTTTCCGTAGCGGGTCTTTTCGGTGGCTGTCGGGTCTGTGTTCCTTATTATGTATGAGTGCTCGCTAGTCGGTATTATAAGCCCCTTCCAGCGTGTCCTGTTGCCTTCTCCGTAAGGTCTGGCTTCCGGGTCGTAGCCTAGCTTTTGCCTTCTGGCTGTCGCCTGGCTTATGCCTCTGGTGCTCAAATAGTCCGCTACTTCCTCCAGCCTCTCCGAGCACTTCTTAAAATATGGCATATAGTTTTTCTTTTCCGGCTCGGGCTCGGGCTGTGTCTGTGTAGGTGTGTATGTTGTTGTGTTCATATTGCTAGCTGTAGCCTCCCTCTTTTCCGTCCTGGGCTTGCTCGGTCTTTGCTGGGTGTTATCTTCTAAACTGATCCCGAGAAGAGAGGAAGCCCGCTCTAGTTGCTCTGGGAAGCTGTCCAAGTTCTCCGCCTGTTTCAAGTATTCGAGTATATCCCCGGAGAAGCCACAAGCCCCAAAACATTTGAGGCCGTATTTTGTGCTTTTCGGGTTTAGTTTCAATCCGTCCCCGTGTGCTCCGTGTCCACAAAGCAAGCATATATACTCCCCTTGCTTCTTAGCCGGTGTAGTTATCCTCTGGAGTATCTCCTCCCAGCGTGGAAGTATCTCCGCTCTTAAGTCCTTGTAGTCCATATAAGTTAGTCCCTCCACTTCGTTGTATATCCGAGCTCGAATGCAATCATATCTTCATAAGTTTCTATGCCGTGCTCGTTCATT
>JAFWSI010000025.1 GCA_017519415.1 Ruminococcus sp. | reverse complement strand
GGTATGGCACTGAATACAGCGGCACTGGATACCCGTATCAAGGCGACTGTTGCTTCGACCATGTACGATATGACAAGAGTGAATGCAAATGGCTATTTCGATTCGGAAGACAGCGAGGAAAAAAGATACGAAAAGAAGGCAGCACTGAATGCACAGCGTATCAGGGATTATCAGTCCGGCGAGTATGAGCTTGGCGGCGGTGTTGTCGACCCTCTGCCGGAAGACGCTCCCTATTTTGTCAAGGACTACCACGCTTACTACAAGACCGAAAGAGGCTATCACCCCCGTTCGCTCAATTCAAACGGCGGCTGGAACAAGATCGGCTGTATGTCGTTCATCAATATGCCTATCTTGCAATACAGCAGCGAGATACGCTCCGCCGTTATGATAATGCACGGCGACAAGGCACATTCCTTCTACTTTGGAAAAGATGCTTATGAGAATATGATCAACGGCAATAAGTATACCGACAATAAACAGCTTCTTGTGATAGAGGGTGCTTCCCATACCGACCTCTATGACGGCGGCGAGAATAACGCTATCCCGTTTGACAAGCTCGAAGCGTTCTATAACGAATATCTTAAATGATCTTACATGGAGGAAACAGCGATGACAACGGCAGAATTTCTTGAATATATGAACAGCGGCAAACAGGTCACGGCGGAGTGCGGTGTTCATCAGACGATGCACAAGCTGAGTCAGGAGGCTATCCGTATCACAATGGAGATCAACAGCCGCTATCATACCCCCGATGAGATCAATGCGCTGATGTCTGAGCTGATCGGTGAACCTGTTGAGGTCGGGCTGTTCCCTCCGTTCTACACTGACTGCGGAAAGAACATTCATCTCGGCAAGGGCGTGTTCATCAATGCAGGCTGTAAATTTCAGGATCAGGGCGGTATTTACATAGGTGACGGTGCGCTGATCGGTCACAATACGGTGCTTGCAACGCTGAATCACGGGCTTCTCCCCGAAGAACGTCATGATCTGATACCGAAGCCCATTCACATTGGAAAGAATGTATGGATCGGCTCTAACTCGACAATCCTTCCAGGCGTGACAATCGGAGATAATGCAGTCATCGGTGCAGGCTCAGTCGTTACAAAGGATATTCCCGAAAATATGATAGCGGTCGGCACTCCTGCAAAGGTGGTGAGGAGCATTTATGATTAAAGCAAGGTTTTTGGCGGTTATTTCTTCTTTTCTGATTTTGACCGGGTGCGGCAGTTACTCAGAGGATAGTTCGGCTGTGACGGTACAAAGTGAAAATTCGTCTGTTATGATGCAAAGCGACAGCGGCGTTTCATCTGTGGCCTCTGACAAACAAGAGGTCACAACCGCCGAACAACATGAAGAAAAGGAAACTAATGATATGCAGATAGCTGTAGGAGATAAGCAATTCCCGGTAAATTTGGAAAGCAGCGATACAGTCACAGCTTTAACAGAAATGCTGCCCCTGACGCTTGATATGTCCGAATTGAACGGCAATGAGAAGTATTATTACCTTGATACATCTCTGCCTTCCTCGCCTGAAAAAGTCGGGCATATAAGCGAAGGCGATATAATGCTTTACGGCGATAGCTGTCTTGTGGTGTTTTACGAGAGCTTCGATACTCCATACAGCTATACAAAGATCGGTCATATATCAGATACTTCGGGGCTTGCTGATGCACTCGGGACAAGCGGTATGACCGTAACGTTTGAAATGAACGGCAGCAAAGATACCGAATACACCGTGCAGGATGTACGGAATCTCAATGATTATCTTCTTGCGAAACCGACAGAGGAAGATTTGCTGGGAAAGCCTTACGATCTCGACAATGACGGTGTATGGAGTGTTTTTGACCTTTGCCTGATGAAACGAAGGATATTGGAGCAGCGTAATATGACAACAGAATTTGATTTTGAAAACAAGACTGTACTGCTCAACAGCGGCTATGAAATGCCCATTCTTGGACTTGGTACATGGACACAGGACGATGATACTGCTGAAAGCTCTGTTTATGAAGCACTAAAAGACGGTTATCGGCTTATCGACACGGCGCAGTATTACGGTAATGAAGCAGGTGTCGGCAAGGGCATTCAGAAAGCAATAGACGATGGCATCGTCACCCGTGAGGAGGTATTTGTCACCACAAAGGTAATGCCGTCCAACTATGACAGGGCGTACAAATCTATTGACGATTCGCTTGAACGGCTCGGACTTGATTATATTGACCTGATGCTGATACATCAATCAGGCAGCAATGATACCGAGGTCTACAAAGCTCTGTGTCAGGGTGTAAGGGACGGAAAGCTGCGGTCTATCGGTATTTCTAACTATTATACCCTCGATGAATATGAGCGTG
>JAFWSI010000024.1 GCA_017519415.1 Ruminococcus sp. | reverse complement strand
TCAGACAAGAGAGCACATCCTTCTCGCTCGTCAGGTTGGCGTTCCTGCAATCGTTGTATTCATGAACAAGGCTGATCAGGTTGACGATGAGGAGCTCCTCGAGCTCGTTGAGATGGACATCCGTGACCTTCTCTCAAGCTATGACTTCCCCGGCGATGATACTCCTATCATCAAGGGCAGCGCTCTTGCAGCTCTTAACGCTCCCGAGGATCTTAACGATCCTGCTTACAAGCCTATCCTCGACCTCATGGACGCTGTAGACGAGTACATCCCCAGCCCTGAGAGAGACGATGCTAAGCCTTTCCTTATGCCTATCGAGGATACTATGACAATTTCAGGTCGTGGTACCGTTGTTACAGGTAGAGTAGAGCGTGGAAAGCTCAACGTAAACGAGCCTGTTGAGATCGTTGGTCTTTCCGACGAGAAGCTCAACACAGTTGTTACAGGTCTTGAAATGTTCAGAAAGACTCTTGACTTCTGTGAGGCTGGTGATAACGTTGGTGCTCTTCTCCGTGGTATCACAAGAGACCAGGTTGAGCGTGGACAGGTTCTCTGCAAGCCCGGCTCAATTCACCCCCATACAAAGTTCTCAGGTCAGGTTTACGTACTGAAGAAGGAAGAGGGCGGACGTCATACTCCTTTCTTCAACAACTACAGACCTCAGTTCTACTTCAGAACAACTGACGTTACAGGCGTTGTAACTCTTCCTGCTGACAAGGAAATGTGTATGCCCGGCGATAACGTTGCTATGGACGTTGAGCTCATCACTCCTATCGCTATCGAAGAGGGACTCCGTTTCGCTATCCGTGAGGGTGGTAGAACAGTTGGTTCAGGCGTTGTTACAAAGATCAACGAATAATTCAGCGGTCTTTTAATAATCAGCTTTTTCAGGCGGTCGTGCCTTTGGCATGGCCGCCTTTTTACATCATGAACATTGTTATGTTTTAAACAAAAGGCAGGGCAATAATATGGACTACATTCTTCAGACACAGAAGCTCTGTAAAAAATACGGAAGTTTCCAGGCACTGAAAGACCTTACTATCAACGTTCCCAAGGGGGCTATATACGGTATGGTCGGAAGGAACGGTGCGGGAAAGACTACTCTTATCCGTATAATTACCGGGCTTAATAACCCCACCTCGGGCGGGTATTCCGTCTTCGGGGTATCAAACAAGGATAAAAAAATACTTGAGGTCCGCAGAAAGACGGGCGCTGTCGTTGAGACTCCATCTCTGCACCCCGAAATGACGGCAAGGGATAATCTTATCCAGCAGACAAAGGCCCTCGGAATCTCCGATGAAAAGCTGGACGATATACTCAAGCTCGTTGGTCTGGCAAATACAGGCAAGAAAAAAGCCAAGAACTTCTCTCTCGGTATGCGTCAGAGACTGGGCATCGCCTTTTCTCTGGTGGGCGATCCCGAGTTCCTCGTGCTGGATGAGCCCATAAACGGACTCGACCCTCAAGGTATCATGGAGGTCAGAGAAATGATCCTCAGGCTCAACCGCGAAAAGGGTATCACTATCCTGATATCCAGCCATATCCTTGACGAGCTTTCACGTTTAGCCACCCATTACGGCTTCATCGAAAAAGGTCAGGTAATAAAGGAGATGAGCGCCGAGGAGCTTGAAAAAGTAAGCCGCAGGTCTGTTCATGTGAATGTCAGCGATACCAATATACTGGCAGACGTTCTGAACGGAATGGGTATGGAATATAAGCTCACTTCGCCGAATGAAGCGGATATATTCACTCCCGTGCAGGTAACTCCTCTTGTGCTTGCTCTCAATGAGAAGAACTGCTTTGTCAATTCCATGAGCGAGCATCACGAGAGCCTCGAAAACTACTTCATGGGACTTGTGGGAGGTGTTAAGAATGTCTGAGCTTCTTGCTGAGGGCTACAGAAGGCTTTTCAAGGGAAAGAGATTCTACATAGTTATGATAGCCATGGCTGTTATAGCTGTTCTGCTTACTCTGATATTTGCTGCTTCAAACTATATTATCAATGCCGAGATAAAGAATGAGACAGGGGCGGCAGAGCTCCTTGAAACCATGAAAACTTACGCCGATGATCTGCTGTTCAAGAATTCGGGCATACTTGTAATGCTTGTGGGTATAACCGCGGGTATGCTGATAGTTCAGGATTTCAGGAACAATACCATAAGGAACAAGATAATAATCGGCCATTCAAGGACCAATATCTACCTTGCGAACCTTATCATTTCAGTTACGGTAATGCTGATATATGAGGCTGTATATGTTATCGCTGCACTGATTTTAGGCGGGATCATGCTGGGCTTCAGGAATTTTCCCAACAAGGAGGTCATTGTAAATCTGCTGCTTCTGCTTCCCATAGAGCTTGCCATGACTTCGATAATAGTGTTCCTCTGCAATACCATGAAGAACGTCGGCGGATTTGTACTTTCGATTACAATGCATATCATTGTAAGTTTGTTCTCCATGGTACCTCTGCTTCTGAATAAACACCCCAAGATACAGGAACTTATAATGGAGGCTGTTCCGTCTTTCCAGATGGATATGCTCGGAAATGGCGATATTCCGGAGCACTGGCTGAGAATGATGCTGCTCATGTTTGCGATAACCTTTGTTTCGACCATCTGCGGTATCCTGAGCTTCAAAAAATCAGATCTTAAATAATGTCTGCTCAATAACTTCTTTTTCTTGTAACTTGTTTTGTACGAAAGGGAAAAGGTACCTGACATAAAGAAAAATGCTCTCCCTGAACAGAGTTCAGGGCAATAACCGCCTGAAGGCGGTTATTGATAAGAAAAAGGCAGCTTTTGGTTAGCTTCCCTTAGCGTAAAAAGTGGGTTACCGAGCCTGAAATTATGGGCTCGGTAATTTTATGCCACGATTCCGGCAAAGGGGCTTTTATTGGCTGCCGCCCTTTTGATATTGGGAAAACGCCTGTATTTCGCCATGTAAAGACAGGTTTACACAGCAATGTAAGCAACTTCTTACAACTTTTTCACATCATGTAAAGCCGTCCTGGTAGCAATTGCCTGCGGGATGAGGTATAGTGGTGTCAGTCAGGAGAAAACACTCCAAGGAGGAAAAAATGGAAATAGCTAATCAGATCAAAAAGTATCGCGGAAAGCTGAAATGGTCACAGGAAACTCTTGCAGAAAAAGCATATGTCAGCCGCCAGACTGTATCGAGCTGGGAAAACAGCAAGAGCTACCCCGACATACACAGCCTGCTTATACTCAGCAAGCTTTTCAATATTTCTCTTGACGAATTAGTTAAAGGAGATGTTGATACTATGAAAAAGGAAATCGAAAACAATGACGTAAAAAAATTCAACACAATGGCATGGCTGCTGGCGGCGGAATATGTCCTTATGGTGCTTACTCCGGTACCGCTCATGAAGTATCTGGGCTGGATCGGCGGGGTTATATGGGGAGTGATCGCGGCAGTATCGGTATTCACGGCAATAAAGGTTGAAAAGGCCAAGAAAGCCAATGACATCAGTACCTACAGGGAGATAAAGGCTTACATGGAGGGAAAGCCGCTCGAAGAGATCTCCGCGGAGCGTATCAGAGCCACGAACAGGCCCGTGATAAAAGCCGCTGTCGGCGCAGGCGCTGCTCTTTTGGTATGCACCTTAATGGCATTTATTTTCTTCAGATCATAACAAAAAGGGAGCGCAGCAGCGCTCCCTTTCCGATTTGCAGCCGATGTTACTGCATCTTGTAAGAATCGATCATCTTCTTGACCATGCTTCCGCCGATAGAACCTGCCTCACGTGAGGTAAGATCGCCGTTGTAGCCGTCCTTGAGATTGATACCGAGCTCGTTTGCGGACTCCATCTTGAATCTTTCAAGAGCCTCTCTGCCCTTCTGTGTCATTACGCCTTTATTATTGCTGTTATTGCTCATAACTAATATCTCCTTAAATGATTTTGATGCCGTGATAGTATTTTAGCCGGTTAATATGTTTTTATTAATGGAAAAAATTATGTACAATCTGCCGAAAATAAGCATTCTTCATTTTTTAAACGTTTTTTTTCCTTGAAAAAGACGTGGCTGTGATAGTATAATAAAAATAACAGCTTCAACACATCCCGGAAAGGAGAACCTATATGAAAATAGCAGTTGCAGGCACGGGCTACGTGGGACTTTCCATTGCAACTCTCCTCGCCCAGCACAATACCGTTGCCGCAGTAGATATAATCCCCGAAAAGGTGGAGCTAATCAACGCCCGCAGATCGCCTATCCGCGATGATGATATAGAGAGGTTCCTCGCCGAGAAGGAGCTTGATCTCACAGCAACTCTCGACGCCGGAGCCGCCTATACGGGAGCTGATTTCGTGGTCATCGCCGCCCCCACCAATTACGACAGCGGCAGGAACTTCTTCGATACGAGCGCTGTCGAGGCAGTTATAGAGCTGGTAATGAAATACGCTCCCGAAGCGGTAATGGTCATAAAATCCACAGTGCCGGTGGGCTACACCAGCGCGGTCCGTGAAAAGATGAACTGCCGCAATATAATATTCAGCCCCGAATTTCTGAGAGAGTCAAGAGCTCTTTACGACAATCTCTACCCCAGCCGCATAATAGTGGGCGCAGACCCTTCAGATGAAAGGCTGGTAAAGGCAGCCCATACCTTTGCGGAGCTCCTTAAGCAGGGCGCCGTCAAAGAGGATATACCCACCCTTTTTATGGGAACTACCGAGGCGGAGGCCGTAAAGCTCTTCGCCAACACCTATCTTGCTCTCCGCGTGAGCTATTTCAACGAGCTTGACACATACGCGGAAATGAAGGGACTTGACACCCGCCAGATAATCGACGGAGTATGCCTCGATCCCCGTATAGGTTCCCATTACAACAATCCCTCCTTCGGCTACGGCGGATACTGCCTGCCCAAGGACACAAAGCAGCTCCTCGCCAACTATGAGGACGTGCCCCAGAACATGATGTCAGCTATCGTCGAATCCAACAGGACGAGAAAGGATTTCATTGCCGACAGGGTGCTCAGGAAGGCCGGTTACTATGCATACGGCGAAAATATCACCTACGACAGCTCAAAGGAACGCTCCGTGACTATCGGAGTATACAGGCTCACCATGAAATCCAACAGCGACAACTTCCGTCAGAGCTCCATACAGGGAGTGATGAAGCGTATAAAGGCCAAGGGAGCCAAAGTCATAGTCTACGAGCCCACTCTGAAAAGCGGCGACACCTTCTTCGGCAGCCGCGTTGAGGGAGACCTTGAGCGCTTCAAAGCGGAATGCGACGCGATAATCGCAAACAGATACGACAGCTGTCTTGACGACGTGGCAGATAAGGTCTACACCCGCGACATTTTCAGACGCGACTGAAAAATATTTTTTATAGTGTGTGAGAGAAACGGACATATCAAACGTCTATATTACAGTAATGCTCTTAAAAACATAGTAAAGGGGTAGTTTATATGCTCGCATCGATACTGATTCCTTTTATATCCGCACTGATCGCATATCCCGCGCTGAATGCAGCGCAGCACAGATCCGCGGATAAGGAAAAGGACTCCGACAAAAAAGAGAAGAACGCAAAGCAGCCCTATCTCAGGAGTATCCTGATAATACTGATCCTTCTGCTCTGCGCATCGCTGATACCCGCCGCCCTTGCGGAAGCAAACACCATAGGCGGCAAGAAGGGCGTACCCGCCGCACCGGTGGCAGCCGCCTGCATTCTCGCCTACGGCTCGCTGTTCGCAAAGCTCCTCGGCAGGGACAGGCTCTGCCGGTTCCTCAAAAAGGGCGCTGTATGCGCGGGAGCTCTCATAATAGCTGAGGTGGTGATCTTCAACGGCAAGAGCTTCACTTCAAAATATCTGGATCAGGAGATAGCTCCCGACAGCATAGAGCTCAGCGACAACGCCTCCCTGACGGAGGATAACGAGCTGCGCATAAAGGGCTACTCAAAGCTTGTCATATCCAAGGATCTGCCCGACAATATGCAGGCTATGGAGCTCCGCATCGACGGTGACAAGGGCATTGAGCCCTTTGACCTGAAGCTCAGCGTCACCGACGGCAATATGACAACGCGAAGCTATATCGTACAGCACAAGCGCGTTACTGGAAACGACAGCAACATTACTCTCAGCTTTATCCCCTACGGAAAGCTGCGCAGCCTCGAGCTGGTGCTGGAGAACCCTAACAGGGACGTCACAATACACAGCATAAGAGCTCTGAGCGCTCCCGTGTACTCCTTCTCGAATATACGCTATTTCATACTTCTTGCACTGGCTCTGATACTGACAGCTATAAAGGAGTTCCGCTTCTATGCCGTGGAATACGACAGAAAGAAGTCCTCGCATATCTTAGCGGTATCCGCCATGATGCTGCTGGTTTCCTGCAGCGGATTCCTTTTCAGCGTTCCCGGACAGACCGGCCGCGAGTACCCCACCACCGCCGACTTCAAGGACGACCCATACATCATGACTCTCGACGCGTTTCTCAAAAAGCAGTCCTACCTTGACATAGACGTATCTCCCGAGCTTGCGGCAATGGAGGATCCCTACGACAACAACAAGCGTGAGAACGACGGTATATCATTCCTTTGGGACTACACCTACTATAAAGGCCATTATTACTGCTACTTCGGAGCAGCTCCCGTTATCACCTTCTATTATCCCTATTATAAGGTCACAGGAAAAATGCCAAATATGGAAATGGCCAACAATTTCTTTGCAGTCATAGGACTGATGTTCATGTGCCTGACCATACTTTCCCTTGTCAGAATGATGAAGCTGAAGCCCAATCTGCTGCTCCTGCTGCTGAGTATGCCCGCAGCCGCAGCTTCCACGGGTCTGTGGTTCACAGCCAACTGCGTGGACAGATACACTCTGCCCTCTGTCTCGGGACTGTGCTTCCTTATGATATGCCTTTCCGCGGGAATGACAGCCATCGCCACAAAAAGCACCGTAACAAAGCCGGTTCTGCTGTTCTTCAGCGGTGCGGCACTTGCTCTGTGCGTGGCTTCCCGTCCCACCATAGCGCTGTGCGCGGTGATACTCGTGCCCTATTTCATCGATATTCTCCGCGACAAGAAAAGAAAGCTCATGAGCCGTCTCGGACTTGCTGCAAGCTTCACGGTACCGCTTCTTATCGGCGCAGCACTCATAATGAAGTACAATGCGGCACGTTTTGATTCGCCCTTCCAGTTCGGAGCTATATATCAGCTGACCATCAGCAATGCGGCAGCAAACAAGCTGACCCTCACAAGGATACCCGATACGATAATACATTTCTTCATACATCCGCCAAGGATAAGGATAGCCTTCCCATTTATTGAAACGGCTCCCGTATATATGGAGAATTACGCAAGGTACACCTATATATCCTCGGGCTGCGGGATCCTGATGTATCCCGTATTCATGTTCGGACTCTTCATGCTGCCCCACGCTCTCGGCAAAAAGACGAAGGAAGCGGAAGACCGCCGCAGAAGGCTGATAGTATGGTTATGCGTAATATCCTCCTTTGTCATAGCTTGGATGGATTTCTCGCTTGGCGGCATAGTTGCCCATTATCTTTACGATGTTACCGCACTTGTTTTCACAGCGACGATTATCGGTATTTTCCGCGGCTGCGGAAAGCCCTCGGAAAACAAGGGAAGATATATTCTTGCGGGAGTATCCATGGCGGCAACGGTAGTATTCACACTGGCTCTGTGCATAGATATAAACTCCAGCACACTTCTCCAGCATTTTCCGCACCTGCTGGACAGAGCCGAGGATCTGATAATATTCTGGCAGTAAATATGACAAAAATCCCGAAAGCAACAGCTTTCGGGATTTTTCAGTAATTAGTGATTATTTTTGCAGGGACGGATAATATCCGCCCGATAGAGGACGCCTTCATTTGCAAGACTTCCCTGCAAAATAACATTTTATGTTTCGGGACGTCGAGGACGCCGTCTTCTACAAGCTAACGGCTGTAATTATCGGTGAAGCGGTGCACTCCCTCGTTGTCCTTATAGGCGATGACCGTATTCACGTTGACGTTTTCCACGCTGCGGAAGATATTCTTCTCCACCTGCGGATTTACCTTTTTCAGCTCCGCGATGAGGTTCTTTATCTCCAGACGCTTTGACACGGAGCGGCTGTCGGGCTCGCAGGTTGTGCAGGTATCCGTGAACTTGCAGGCGCACTGTATAAAGTGGAGGCCGTTATAGTCCCGCCAGTGCTTTATATCGTCCTCGCGTATAAGGTACATGGGACGTATCAGCTCCATGTCCTCAAAGTTGGTGCTGTGTAGTTTCGGCATCATGGTCTGTACCTGTCCGCCGTAGAGCATACCCATGAGTATGGTCTCGATAACGTCGTCAAAATGATGTCCGAGAGCTATCTTGTTGCAGCCCAGCGCCTTTGCGTGACTGTAGAGATAGCCGCGGCGCATTCTCGCGCATATGTAGCAGGGGTTCTTCTCGATATTGTACACCGAGTCGAATATATCCGACTCGAATATATGTACCGGTATTGACATGGAACGGGCATTATTCTCGATAACACGGCGGTTTTCGGGGCTGTAGCCGGGATCCATAACAAGGAATACCAGCTCAAAGGGGAACTTGTCGTGGCGTTTGAGTTCCTGAAAGAGCTTTGCCATGAGCATGGAGTCCTTTCCGCCCGATATGCATACGGCTATCCTGTCGTTGGGCTGTACCAGCTCGTATTCGTTTATAGCCTTTGTGAACCTGCACCATATGGACTTCTTGAACTTCTTCCTCAGGCTCAGTTCCACGGTCTCCGTGAGCTCCCTGTCCTCCATATTTATGCGGAGCCAGTCCACATATCCGCCGGCAAGGTCGTAGGCGTCAAAGCCCTTTTCCTCAAGCTTTTCGGCGATTCCGCCGCTTATGATGCCGCTGCGGCAGTATATTATCAGCTTCCTGTCCGCAGGGAGCTCCGCCGACAGTATCCTGTCCTGAGGGATATTCACGGCTCCGTCGATATGTCCGTATTCAAAGGCGGACTCATCGCGTATATCTATGAGCATATACTCGTCGCTGCCGAGCTTTGAAAGCCCGGCAGCGGTAATGACCTTTTCCATCTGACACCTCTGTTCACAGAGTTATGATCTTCATGATCTGTAATATACTATCCTTCCGCCCATACGGTCGTAATACTTCTGGAAATCCGACTTCTTCACAGTCTTTATTGTACCTGTGTACGGATCGCTGAAGGATATATTCTCGCTGTCATGTCCGCATACGACTACCGCGTGTTCTCCGCCTGGCCATACGATAAGTCTGCCTGTCTTCTGATCGAACCAGCTTGACTTGTACTCGATCGGCTTGTCGGGATTCATGGTATACCATGCGATAACGGGTACGCCGTCGTCAAGCAGCCTTATAACGTCAGTCAGAGGTGCTCCGTACTGAGTGGAAACTCCTTTCCTGAACTTCTCCGCAGTGGAGGCGATCGGATCGTTGAACACGCCGTATGAATAGGCGCTTGTGGGCTCGCCGACGAATTCCCTCTCGGGATCGGCTCCGTAGTAAAGACCCTCATAGAGATAAGGAACGGGACCCTTTGGGATAGCCTCGGTGATCTGAGACATTGTCACATTGGTATTGTAGTATTTAAGGAGTATGTAAAGCGCAGCGCTCTCGCAGCCCGTAGGATAATCGGGGTTCTGATTGAACTTCATGACGTTGAGGCTCACGCTTTCAGGACGGCTGAGCTCTCCCACAAGGAGCTTTCTCAGCTCTACCGCGTCGAAAACATCCGACTTCTTGTCGCCGTTGATGTCTGCGGCGGTATACTGGAGCTTTGTAAGGCTGTCGCCCTTCTGGAGATAGCGCATAAGCTTCACAAGGTCGCCCACGTCTATGATGCCGTTTCCGTTGATGTCTCCCGCAACGCCGAGGTATTCGTCCAGAACTACATTTATCGCCTTTTCGCAGATAACGAAGCGGTTTCCGTCGGAATCATCGCACATGAGCTTGTATGTATAGCTTCCTTCGGGCAGCAGTTCAAGACGGACCCTTCCGTTGAAGGAGGAGAAGTCAAAGAGAGAAGAGGAGACCTCTTCCTCCGCGAACTGCTCTGTGGGATTTCCGCTGCTGTCATATATTCCGCCCCATACCTTTTTCAGTGGGAATACGGAGGAGATAGCTCCGTCAACGCGGAATACGGTACCCGCCTTGTATTCCTCGTCGGGAACGGATATTTTTCCGGAGATTATCTTTCCGTCGGCAGGCTGAATGTAATCTGCAACGACTATTCCGCTTATCCCGTTATATTCAACATGAGCCCATTTATCGCTCAGCTTGGTAACAGTGAACTTTGCTCCGGAAGGTATCTTGCCCAGCGACTTTGAGGAACCGTCATGGGCTTCGCGGATATTAAGGTAATCGGTAACGTTCTTTGTTGTATATGTGCCTTTCTTATCGGCGCTGCATGAGCAGGTCTCCTCAGCGGTGACCTTCTGGATAAAGCTGGCTGATACGATTCCCTTTACATTGTTGTACTCCACATGAGCCCATGCATCACTGGCTTTTGTAACAGTGAATTTAGCACCTGCGGGTATCTGTCCGATAGATTTTGAGGAGGTGCTGTGGGACTCGCGTATATTGAGGTAATCTGTGACTCCCTTTGTGGTATATGTGCCTGCCCTGCCGGTGCTGCACGTACAGGTCTCCTCAGTTGAGACCTTCTGTATGTAGGTAACGGAAACAAGTCCCTTTACGCCGTTGTACTCAACGTGAGCCCATGTATCGTTTGCCTTTGTAACGGTGAATTTGGCTCCCGAGGGTATCTGTCCGATAGATTTTGAGGAGGTGCTGTGGGACTCGCGGATATTGAGGTAGTCGGTGACTCCCTTTGTGGTATATGTACCCGCCTTGTCGGTGCTGCACGTACAGGTCTCCTCAGTTGAGACCTTCTGTATGTAGGTAACGGAAACAAGTCCCTTTACGCCGTTGTACTCAACGTGAGCCCATGAAGCGCCCGCTTTTGTAACGGTAAACTTTGCCCCTGCGGGTATCTGTCCCAGCACCTTTGAAGACGTGCTGTGCTCCTCGCGTATATTCAGTGAATCGGTAACGCCCTTTGTGGTGTATGTACCTGCCTTGTCCGCAGAGCAGCCGCAGTCAAGATCGGCTGTCTTCTGTATGTATGTCACCGAGGAATAGCCCTTTATGCCGTTATACTCCACATGAGCCCATGTATCGCTCGCCTTTGTGACGGTGAACTTTGCTCCCGCAGGTATCTGTCCCAGCACCTTTGAGGAGGTATTGTGCTCGGCGCGTATATTCAGCGAATCGGTAACGCCCTTTGTGGTGTATATTCCCGCCTTGTCCGCGGAGCAGCTGCAATTCTCCTCAGCAAGCAGCTCGATACGCTCTGCAAGGAGCTCCCCGTCTTCCGACCGGAAATAATCCTCCCCGGAAATATCGCTTATGACCTCATTTCCGTCAGCCTCCGCACCGTATGCGCTCAGGCCGCTTCCCGCGGCAAAGGATGACGTCAGCAACACTGCCAGCAGAGCTGCCGTAAATTTTTTCATATATATCACTCCTGTCTCATTCTCTCATGGCTTTTTAATTATCTCCGGCCGAACAGAATGCCTGTTTTCCCTCATATTCCAAGCAGCTTTTCGGCGTTCCTGTAAAATATCATTTCCCTTTCCTCTTCTGTAAGTTCCAGCCGCTCAATCATGGCTATCTCGTTCGCGGGCTCGTCCCAGGGGCAGTCGCTGCCGAAAAGCACCCTGTCCGCACCCTGCATACGAATTATCCTGAGCAGCTGCCCGTCGCTGATATACCGCGAGATCACTCCCACGTCAAACCAGAGATTGTCAAATCTGCCCGCCGTATACCTTTCCACGTCCTCCCACATTTTCATGCCGCCGAGATGAGCGGCAACTATCCTGAGCTGCGGGAACCTGCCCGCTACGGCAGCAAAGCTCTCAGGCACCGCTCTTACCTCATCTCCCGAATAAGGATCCCAGCCGCCGTGAAAAACGGCGATGAGTCCCAGCTCCGCGATCTTTTCGTATATTGGGAACATTCTCTCCTCGTCGGGACGGAAGAGCTGATACTCCGAATGGAATTTGACTCCGTACAGTCCGAGGGAGCGTATCCGCTCCACCTCTGCGAGAGCGTCCCCGGCATCAGGGTGTACCGTTCCGCAGCAGTATATGCCTCCGCCCATGATCTCAGCCGCCCAGTTATTGATAGCAGTCTGCTGAGACGGCTTTGTGGCAACGGGAAGTATCATCGCCCTGTCTATGCCGTTCTCCGCCATTTTTCTGCGGAGCCCGTCAAGGGTGCCGTCGGTGGCGGGAGCTATCCCGCTGGTCTCGGCGAGTCCCGAGAGGGCTCGCGGAGCAAGCTGATCCGTAAAGGCATGGGTATGGAAATCAAAGTATCTCATACCGCTGCATTACTCCAGAACGTGCTCCATGGCATGGTAGAATATGGTCTTTACATGGTCGTCGCAGAGGGAATAGTATATGGTCTTGCCGTCCCTGCGGGAGCTTACGAGCCTTGCCTGCTTGAGCACTCTCAGCTGATGTGAGATAGCCGACTGGGTCATGCCCAGCAGCCTTGCTATATCGCAAACGCACATCTCGCTCTGACAGAGCACGAAGATTATCCTTATCCTTGTGGAGTCGCCGAATACCTTCAGCAGCTCCGCAGCGTCATAAAGGACGGCCTCGTCGGGCATCACCTTCGATACCCTGTCAACTATGTCCTTATGCACTCCGTGAGTGCCGCAGATGTGTTCTTCCATCCGTGTTCTCCTCCTTATGTAGTCAGAAAAAGCGCCGTAACATAAACGGCTGCCGCAATGCCCGCAGCAAAGCCTATGATACACGTTGCGCAGGCAAATTTATCGTAAACGAACCTCTTGTTCCTTGCAAGGAATACCGTAGAGCTCCTGCTGCTTTTGTAAAGGACGCTCCTGAACAGGCCTTCCTCCGGGAAAACATTGGGATATTCCGTGCCGTCGATAACATAGTATGCCACCTTGAAACGGCCGCGGGGGCTCTTGTCTATCCTTGAGAAGACAGCCTTCTTTTTCTTTGCAAAGAGCAGTCTCACGAAGAAAACTCCCAGAAGCAGTACCGCAGCGGCGAACATGAGTCCCACGAGAGCGGCGGCTCCGATAAGGAGAAGCTTCACGCTTACTCCGAGGAGTATGCAAAGGACCACTATCACAGCGATAACAAGTACAAATTCCATACAGAGCCTCCCTTCGCGGTCTTACAAATTATTATAACACAATCCGCGCTGAAATGCAACAGTTTAGGCGCATAAACAGTCCGGAAAAAAAGGGACGTGTTTTCCACGTCCCCGGTATTTTTATTTCTGACGCTTTTCCACGGGCAGCTCCACCGTGAAAACGGTACCTTTTCCGGGCTCGCTGTCCACCCGCACCGTACCGTTGTGGTACATAACTCCGTGCTTGACAATGGAAAGTCCGAGGCCCGTGCCCTTGATCCTGCGGGAGCGGCTCTTGTCCACGCGGTAGAAGCGCTCGAAGATACGTCCGATGTGCTCCTGAGGAATACCCATTCCCGTGTCGCTCACGGTTATTATGGCTCTCCTCGGGACGTGAGCTGTCTTTACGTCCAGCCTTCCGCCGCTGACATTGTACTTTATCGCGTTGTCGCAGAGATTGTACAGCACCTCTCCAAGTATGGTCCTGCTTCCGTACACAGATACCTTTTCTCCGGAAAGTTCCGTGGCAACGCCCTTTTCCTCGGCGCTGAGCTTCAGCCGTTCAAGCACCTCGGCGGCAAGTCCGTAAAGCTCCACATTCTCATTATCGCGGGGAGCAGAGTCCTCGTCCAGCTTTGACAGGGAAACTATATCGCCTATAAGATTTATGAGTCTTTCCGCTTCGCTTCGGATATTATCCCCGAACTGGGGGACATCCTCCTGCTTCACCATTCCGTTGGCAAGCATATCGGCAATTCCGTAGATAGTGGTGAGGGGAGTTTTCAGCTCGTGGGAGACATTTGAGGTGAACTCCCTGCGCATGGTCTCAAGCTCCTGCTTTTCGGTAACGTCCATAATGAATACCACAAGTCCGCATATCATATCCGTACTGTTTGCGGGACTGGCTATGACCTCGCGCTGTCCCTCACCCGTGCGGAGTATGCACTCCGAGCGCCTTCCTCCAAGGGCGTCCAGCAGACAGCGCCTGAACACGTCGGAATTGTTCAGGGCATATATGCTCTGCCCTTTCGTGAAGGAGCCTGCACCGAGGAGCTTCAGTGCGCTGGAATTGCAGGCCAGCACTATGAGCTTCGGGTCGGCGATGATAAGTCCCTCGGTCATGCTCTCCGTCATTAGGCTGAACTGCTCGCGGCTGCTCTGGAGCTCGTCCATTTGTCTGCTGACCTTTATGTTCTGACTGCGGAGCTTTTCCAGCAGCGGCGCCAGCTCCTTGTAGCTCCTGCGGCTGACAGGGTGATCGAGGTCGATATTGTTTATCGGTCTTACGATACTGCGTGACACTCCCGTTGCGGAAAGCGCCGAGAAGAGCACTACAGCAGCAAGTATCAGCAGCATGGGATTTATTACCTTGAGAAGATGAGCCGGCATGGAGCTGAAAGCTCCCGAAACTCTTATGACAGAGCCGTCCGACAGCCTTACGGCATGGTTGACGGTCTTCTTCATTATAGTCCTTGAATATCTTGAAGAGCTGCCCTCTCCCTTCTCCATTGCCTCGGATATTTCCTCACGGTCGGAGTGGTTCTCGAGCTGCTCAGGATCGCTCTCGCTGTCATATATGACCGTTCCTCTGGCGTCTATCCATGTGATACGGATACCGCTGCCGGGCTTTATATCACTGAGATAGCTCTCTCCGTTCCTTTCCACGGCAGCGGCTATGAGCCTTGCCTCTGTCCGCACCTCGGCCGCAGCCTTATCCGCAGACCTGCTGTAAAGCACCGCCGTTACAAGCATTATCGCAGCTATGACAGAAACAGCACATATGGTCATTATTCCAATGAATATCTTTTTAGTCAAGAGGCTCTTCACCTGCCTTATAGCCCACTCCGCGGATAGTCTGTATCAGCTCTCCGCAGCTTCCCAGCTTTGAGCGCAGAGTCCTTATGTGAACGTCCACGGTCCTGCTCTCGCCGCTGAAATCATAGCCCCATATCTCACGCAGCAGGCTTTCTCTCGAAAAGACTTCGCCCCTGTGCCTGACAAGGAACAGCAGCATGTCGTATTCCTTGAGTGTAAGAGCGACCCTGCTGCCGTCGGCAGTCACCTCATGCTTTGACGGACAGATACACAATCCTCCGAGCATGAGCCTGTCCGCCCCGGCGTTATCGTCGGCGGTGCGCCTGAGCAGAGCCTTTATACGCGACAGCAGCTCCAGCGTTCCGAAGGGCTTGGCAATATAGTCGTCCGCTCCGCCGTCAAGTCCCTCCACCTTATCAAGCTCTGAGTCCTTGGCGGTCAGCATTATTACGGGGAGCTTCCTTGTCCCTGGATCGCTCCTCAGCTTTTTCAGTACGGAAAGTCCGTCCTCCTCGGGGAGCATCCTGTCCAGCAGGAGCAGCTCGGGGAGCCTTTCCGCCATAGCTGCCCGCAGAGCCGACGGAGTCTCAAAGCCTTCCGCCTCCATGCCTGAGCTCCTTAGCGCATAGAGCACGAAATTTCTTATTCCTTCCTCATCCTCGAGCATATATATCATTCTGCGCACCTCCTTTTGATTTAGTGATCAGTGCATGGCAGGGATTTTTTGCCATATCAATAATTTACAATTACAGCGCCGTAAGCGGGACCGCGGGCGCCGGCGCGGCATGGTTCAGCGTCACGCTGCAAATATGTTTTACAGTAATATTATACGTTAATCGGAGGACAAATTCAAGCCCCTGTTAAAAACAGCCGAAAATATGCGGATATGCGCTATAAATTTTTTGTGTATTTTTTAAAAAATAGTTGAATTTCTCAGCTGTTTGTGTTATACTGTAATGTGCAGACTTTTGCAATCTTATAAATATCCGCCTTTTTTCAAGGGCGGAGGATCGGAGAAAACATGAACATATTCAATACATTCGCATTACTGGCACAGATCTCGGACTCAAACAATCCGACGATTTTTCCGTTCCCGTTCTCGCTCCATCTCGGACTTGCGATCATATCGCTGGTATTCTTCGGATTCAGATTTGTATCGCAGAAAAAGCCTTTTCAGATAATATTCGCTATCGCAGTCCCGCTTTCGCTGCTGATATGGCTCTCTGACAGCAAGACCCTTTTCTACGGTCTCGGCCTTGTGGAGCTCATACTCATACTGCTGGCGATAGTTATGACAATAGCTTCAAAGCCCGATAAGACAGAGAAGAACGCAAAGAACTCCGGGAGGAACTGAGTCTTGAAGATAGCAGTCCTTGACTGGTACACGGTCAGCGTGAACGGCGACGTTCCCATTTCAAAGCTCGAGGAGCTGGGCGAGGTAAAGGTCATACCCCTTACAAAGCCCGGAGAGACCGCCGCCAATATCGGCGATGCAGACATAGTGCTCTGCAACAAGGTGCTCATCACCAAGGAAGTAATGGACGCCTGCCCGAACATAAAATACATAGGTCTTTTCGCAACAGGCTACAATAATGTGGATACGGCATATGCCGCAGAAAAGGGCATACCCGTCTGCAATGCGGGACAGTATTCCACCAACGCCGTTGCCCAGCAGACCTTCGCATACATACTCGACCGCTTCAGCCGTATAAGAGACTACGACAGCGCCGTAAGAAACGGCGAGTGGGAGCGTTCTCCCGCTTTTTCGTATTTCCCGATACCTACGGCAGAGCTTGCAGGCAAGACCCTCTCCATAGTAGGCTTCGGCTCTATCGGCCGCAGGGTAGCTGAGATAGGCTCTGCCTTCGGCATGAATATCGTGGTGAGCACAAGGACCAAGCCGGAGGACTGTCCCTACGAGGTAACAGACCTTTATACAGCTGCCGGAAAGGCGGACGTACTCACATTCCACTGTCCTCTCACAGATAAGACCGCAGGCATGGTAAACAGTGAGCTCCTATCCCGTATGAAGCCGACGGCCATGCTGATAAATACCTCCCGCGGCGGAGTTGTTAACGAGGCTGACCTTGCAGAGGCTCTCAGCAGCGGAAAAATAGCCGCCGCATACCTGGACGTGCTGGTAAATGAGCCCATGTCTCCGGATACGCCCCTGAAGGGTGTGAGGAACTGCTTCATAACTCCCCATACCGCATGGGCGGCTCTCGAAACTAGACAGCGGCTTGCAGACATCGTATGCGATAATATAAGAGCCTGGCAGAAGGGCTCGCCCCGCAACAAAGTCAACTGAAGGATGTCAAATATATGAGAAATATATCCGATAAACAGCGTATCGTCATAAAGCTGGGTACTTCCACCCTTGCCCACAAGACGGGCAAGCTGAATATACGCCGCATGACCAATCTCGTGAGGGTCATTTCCGACCTGCACAACTCGGGACGTGAGATAATCATGGTCTCCTCAGGTGCCGTCGGACTGGGCGCAGGCAAGCTGGGACTTCCCGAAAAGCCCAAGGATACCAAGACCAAGCAAGCTGTTGCCGCTATCGGCCAGTGCGAGCTCATGCACGTATACGACGATATGTTCGCTAAATACAGCATCACGGTGGCGCAGATACTGCTCACCAAGGCCATAATCAATAACCCCAGTCACTGCGAGAACTTCATGAACACTGTGGAGAAGCTGGTGAATATGGACGTTATCCCCATAGTCAACGAAAACGATACCATAGCTATAGATGAGCTGGAGCTCGAGATCGGCGAGAACGACTCCCTTTCGGCTCTGGTGGCGGAGCTGTCAAGAGCTGACCTGCTTCTGATACTCTCCGACATCGATGCTCTCTACGACGACGATCCCCGCACAAATCCCGATGCCAAGCCTATCCCGATAGTCGAGAAGATAACTCCCGAGATAGAGTCAGTGGCAGGAGGCGCAGGCACAAGTCTCGGTACGGGCGGTATGTCCACAAAGATAACTGCCGCCAAGATAGCCACAAATGCAGGTATCGACATGATAATCATGAACGGAAAGGATCCCGAAAAGCTCTACGACCTCTTCGAGAACAAGGAGATCGGCACTCTTTTCAAGGCACAGTAAGGAGCTCCTCATGGTAATTTCAAAGGGCGCAGAGCGCGTTTCCAAAACCGACACATATCTTAACTGCGCCGAGGTCTTCGCCTACAGGAGCACCTGTCTCAAAAGAAAGTACGGCGCCGTCATCGTAAAGAATGACGTCGTTATCTCCACAGGCTACAACGGCTCGCCGAGAGGCATGGAGAACTGCTGTGACAAGGGAGAATGTCCGAGGATAGCTCTTGATATGCATCAGGGCGACGGATATGCCATGTGCAAGGCCGTTCATGCGGAGGCAAATGCTCTCCTTAACTGCTCCCGCGAGCAGACAGTGGGCGCCGATCTTTACCTTACGGGAGTCAATCCCGCGGACGGCTCGGTGCATAAAGCAAAGCCCTGTCCTCTGTGCGCAAGGCACATAATACAGGCAGGCATAAGGAACGTTTATCTCAGACAAAGCGACAAAGCAGGCGATTACACCGTGATCCCCGCTTCCGAGCTTGAATGGTACAAGGAGACCCGGGAATGAAGATACTTATACAGACCCCGGAGGACAGCCTCTCGCTGGAAAACGGTGTTATAAAGACCGTTGTGAACGGCAGCGCTCACAGCTTTCCCATAGGTGAGCTGGAAGAGGCCATTATCCTTACCACAGACGTGGGTCCGTTTTACGATGATATGGGACTTGCACTGAGAATGAAGGACGGCACGGCTGTATTCATACTGTCGGGACACAGGGACTACGAGCCGTTCCTGTTCGATCAGCTGGGGAAGTCCGTGGAAATCGACTACGAAGCCATAATACAGGCTTCGTCCTGTACGGAAAACAGAATATTCATCATATATAAACAACAAGAGGTGTAATTATGAGTTATACAGAGGAACTGGGCAGAAGAGCCAAGGCAGCCGAGACCGCTGCGGCCACCGCCTCCACATTGCAGAAAAACAACGCTCTTGCAGCTATTTCCAAGGCTCTTACCGCAAACAAGGAGCTCATAATAGCTGAGAACGCAAAGGATATAGCTGCTGCAAAGGCCAACGGTATGTCCGAGGCAAAGCAGGACAGACTGAAGCTTGACAGCGCCCGCATTGACGGCATAGCAAAGGGCGTGGACGAGCTCATAGCTCTTGCAGACCCCATCGGCGGGATCATCGGCGGCGGCGAGCGTCCCAACGGCTTACAGATAATCAAGACCCGCGTTCCGCTGGGAGTTATAGGCATAATCTTCGAGTCCCGCCCCAATGTAACAGTTGACGCTGCCGCTCTTTGTCTCAAGGCTGGAAACGTCGTAATACTCAAGGGCGGCAAGGAAGCCATAAACTCAAACGTATGCCTCGGAAATATAATGAGGAAGGCTGTGGAGGAAGCAGGACTTCCCGCAGATGTTATACAGGTCGTTGAGAATACCGACCGCGAGACCACCACAGAGCTCATGCGCCTTAACGGATATGTGGACGTTATCATACCCCGCGGAGGTGCAAACCTCATACAGGCTGTCGTGAAGAACGCCACCGTACCTGTTATCGAGACAGGCGCAGGCAACTGCCACGTATACATCGACAGCTCCGCAGACCTTGATATGGCCGTGGAGATCACGGACAACGCCAAGACCCAGCGTCCCTCGGTGTGCAATGCCATCGAGACCCTGCTGGTACACAAGGACGCAGCCGACAGGTTCCTTCCGATGATAGCCGAGCGCTTCAAGAAGCACAATGTAAAGATATACGGCTGCGACAGGACAATCGCAATACTCGGCGGCGGCATCGAAAAGGCCACTGAGACTGAGTACGCCACAGAATTCAATGATTTCGTCATAGCCGTGAAGGTGGTTGACGACATCGACGAGGCGATCGCCCATATAAGAAAGTACAGCACCCGCCATTCCGAGTGCATAGTTACGAGCTCTCTCGAGAACGCACGGAAATTCCAGAAACAGGTAGACGCTGCGGCAGTTTACGTCAACGCTTCCACGCGCTTCACCGACGGCGGAGAATTCGGCTTCGGCGCAGAGATAGGAATATCCACCCAGAAGCTCCACGCAAGAGGACCCATGGGTCTCACAGAGCTTACCACAGTTAAGTACCTGATCAACGGAAACGGACAGATCAGATAAGGGCATTACCCAATATTCTTCATTCATTTGAATCCTGGAGGTCAAAATGGCTATTAGAAAAGATCTTGACGATATGCTCAACAGCCTTATGGACGGCGGCGGAGGCGGAAGCGCTCCCGCAAGGAGCCATACTACTCCCAGAGCCGCAAGGAAGAGCAGATTCGACGATATGTCGGTCGATGACCTTCTCCACGCACTGGAGGACGAAAGACGGCACATGGAGGAGGAGTCGCATACATCAGGCGGCGACGATCAGTCTCCTCCCTCCGTATGGGAATTCGCCCCGCCCTCCGAAAACGCCGCAGAGCCTGTCAAAGGGTCGGATCTGCCCGAACATGAGGAGATACCCAATGTCATAGAAGAGGTCATGCACACGGAAGCCTCCGCGGAAGTGACAAGGGTATTCGATACGATACCGCCTGCGGACGAGATACCTAAGCCCGCAAGAAAAAAGAAGATAGTTATCACAGGAGAGCTCCCCGACTACGAGGCTCTTCGCCGTGAAGAATTCGAGCGTGAAAGGCAGGCAAAGTTAGCCGCAGAGGCAGCCAGGGAGGAAGCCCGCGCAGCCGAAAGAGCCCGCAGAGCCGCCGAAGCCGCTGCTGAAAGACAGCGCCTTGCGGAAGAGGCGGAGCAGCGCCGCCGCGCTCAGGAAGAAGCTGAAATGCAGCGCAGACTTGCCGAGGAAGCCGAGAAGGCACGCCTTGCTCAGGAGGAGGCCGAGAGGCAGCTCAGGCTTGCCGAGGAAGCTGAAAAAGCACGTCTTGCTCAGGAGGAGGCCGAGAGGCAGCTCAGGCTTGCCGAGGAAGCCGAGAAGGCACGTCTTGCTCAGGAGGAGGCCGAGAGACAGCGCAGACTTGAGGAAGAAGCCGAAAGAGCACGGCTTGCTCAGGAAGAGGTCGAGAGGCAGCGCAGACTTGAGAAAGAGGCTGCGGAAAGGCTCCGTATCGCCAAGGAGGAGGCTGAAAAGGCCTTTGCTCCCCCTGTGGAAGAGTCCGAACAGACAGCCATCACCGGGGAAACTGCTGCCGGACAGCCGGAAGCAGTGCAGGAAGTCAGCGGGGAAATATCCTCAGAGACGGAAAAGCCGAAGAAGCTCGGTTTCTTCAAGAAGCTCATAAATAAAAACAAGGACGAGGCAAGGGAAGGGGAAGAAGCCGCCGCGGAGGAGCTGTCCGCTCCCGAGGAGGGACTCTTTGAAGCAGAGGACGATTCCGTTTCCGCTACCGACCTTATAAATGCCGCAATAGCAGCAATAAACAACGAAGACGATGAGGACAGCTCCGACAGCAGCGATCCTGTGGGAAATATGCTGGAAAATATCCGAGAGGACGCCGCAGAGGCTATCGCGGATATGGAAAAGCCCGAGGAGGAGCCCGAAGCTCCCGCAAGGACTGCCGAGCCTCTCATAATGTCAGACGATGATATAATAGCGGGTCTTACTCCCGAGCTCAAAAAGCGTTTTGACGAGCTGTCTGCCGACAAGCAGCGGCAGGTCATCGAAATGAGAAGAGCGCAGATGGGCGCTATCGCTCCGCCTGTTGTCATTGACGAGCCCGAAGAGGAGCCTCTCCCCGAGGAACTCCCCGAAGAAGAGGAAATATCGGAGGAGCCCGTACAGCCCGAAGAGGAAAGCTCTGAGGAGGAAAAGCCTGACGGGGAAGAGCAGGAGCAGCCTGCCGGAAAGCCGGAAGAGCCCGCTGCGGAAAAGGCTCCCGAAAAGGAAAACAAGCCAAAGGGACCTGTTACGTCGGCTCTTGCACGCATACTCGAGGAGGATCCCGCAGAGCTCATAGCTCAGCGCAAGGAGGTAGTGGAAAGCAGCGGCGAAGCAGCAGTTCCCGCCGCAGATAAGAAGAAAAAGCTCTTTACCGTACTTGGTATCATATTCACCGTATTTGCCGTGATAGGCCTTATTGCCACCATTCTCAAGGGTGTTGGCCTTGTCCGCAGCTTTACCTCGGGAGAGGTAAAGAAGGACGGCTTCACGCAGATGATCTACCCCGCGGCAATAATGGATATTGAACCGTTCAGCGATCCCTCCCAGCTCACCTCGGAGCAGATCGTGACCGCTACCATATGGTCCGTCATCATGGACGACAACAAGATCTCAAAGTATCCGATAACCATGGATATGGCAACTATACCCGCCGTGGATGTGGAGAAGTATGCGGTAGAGCTCTTCGGAGAAAATCTCCCCGCCTTCGAGCACGTTACCACAGGTCCGCCGGAATCAAGGTTCTATTTTGCAGATGGCGCATACAACGTAAAGGTCAAGCCCGTAACGCATACATATTCGCCTGAGATAAAATCCATCGTAAAGAACGGCAGCGAGTATACCCTCACGGTCGATTATATCGCGGAGCTTCCCGCGTGGATGGAAAAGACCGTTGCAAAGCAGGCTGAATACAAGCTGACCGAAAACGAGGACGGTACCTTCAGGTACAGCTCCATGAAGCTTATTTCCGTAAACAACGGCAACCTTTGATGTATCAGGGTCCGGAAGCGATTCCGGACTCTTTTATTATCCGTCAATGGTTACAATTGAGCGGTATTAAAGCTGAAATTATTACAAAAAAAATACAAATTCACAGGTTTTTGAATTATCGTCTGTCAAACAGTTGACATTTTGCTGTTTTGCTGATAAAATAGATATGATGCCTTTTTTATGCATTGATTATTTTTAGGAGGAGGAGCTGCTTTGGGAGACAGTAAATATTGCTTCAAATGTATGGAACAATACGACGAGTCACTTCACGTCTGTCCGTCATGCGGATACGTTGAGACCTCCGTTTACGATCCTATGTACGTCCCACCCGGTACGATACTCCACGGCAAGTACATCTGCGGTAATCTTCTGGAATATAACGGCGAGGGAGCTACCTATGTCGGCAGCGATGTATCTACAGGCAAAAAAGTCCTCATAAGGGAATATATGCCTATCAACCTCTGTACCCGCGTAAAAAGCAAGCCGACCATCAGCGTGAACTACAACAACCTTGCAAAGTACAAGGCGTTCATGGCTGAATATACCGAGCTGAACAAGTCTCTTGCAAGGCTCAGGAACAATTCCAGCATTGCTACCGTTATAGATATGTTTGCGGAGAACAATACAACCTATACTATCTTCGAGAACATTGAAGGCGTGAAAATGCTGGATTACCTGAAGGAAAACGCAGGCGAGCTCAGCTGGGAACAGGTATCGAAGATATTCCCGCCCCTTTTCACTACAATAGGCATACTTCATAACGCAGGAATCCTGCACCGCGCTATAAGCCCCGATACGGTGTATATAACCGACAAGGGCGAGCTCAGGCTCTCAGGCTTCTGCGTATCTGCAGTAAGGACCGCCAATGCAGGTCTCGAGTACGAGCTTTTCAAGGGCTATGCCGCTCCCGAACAGTATTCGGCAAGCAGCTCGAGCCGTCAGGGCTCATGGACAGACGTATACGGCGTAAGCGCTCTCCTTTACAGAGCTCTCACCGGCTGTATGCCTGTGGACTCGGTTAGCCGTCAGAAGCATGACGACCTCCACGAGCCGCATATGCTCGATTCACGCATACCCAGACACGTTTCAAGAGTCATCATGGAGGGCATGAACCTCAACGGCAGAGACCGTATACAGACTATCACCGAGCTCGTTACAAAGCTCTTTGAACAGCCCGCAGATGACGAGGAAGATAATAATATCACGGATAACGACAGTACCATGCTCCTTGAAGAGCCCCGTACCGAATCCGCTCCCGCTGCTCCGCAGCCTGCCGTATATCATCAGCAGCACGTATCCCAGCCCGAGCCCCAGAACGTTATCCACCAGCGCAGCGCTCCCGTAAAAAAGCGCCGCAACGACGATTACAGCTACGAAAAGGTTAATACCGTTGACCGTATAAAGGTACCCGTGATAGTAGCGCTCTTGCTGCTTGCGATACTTATGATACTTGCAGTTATCATATGGCGCATACTTGCTCCCGACAACGGAAGCGAGGTAAGCTCCTCAAGGGTAAGACGCTCATCGGTGAGCACCAACGTAGTCGAGGAAGACACCAAGGCGGCAGGCGATACGGAAATGCCCGATCTCGTAGGCAAATATTTCGAGAATTCAAAGGCAAGATGGAAGGATTATTTCGTGCTCGACGCGGAGTACGCCTACAATGATAAATACGAAAACGACATGATCTACGAGCAGAGCGTCGAGGCAGGAGAAATGATCTCCCGCGGTCAGGTCGTCAAGGTAAAGGTAAGCAAGGGCAAGGAGACCGCCATTATCCCCGACTATTCGGGCTTTACTCTCGAGCAGTACAAGACCGCTCTTGAAAAAGCGGGTATTCCCGAGTCCAACTGCCACTTCGTAGAGTCAAAGAACTCCTACGCAAGAGCCAACTCCATTGTTGAGCTCCAGGTAGACGGCAAGGTCGTATACTCAGGTATGGAATTCAACAATAAGGGCGGCAAGAAGCTGACTGTTTACTATACGCCCGAGAATGCCAATACACAGGCATATACCACTCAGGCTCCCACCACCACAGAGGCTGTAACTACGGCAGAGATCACAACTCAGGCTCCGACTACTCAGCCTCCTGTTATAACAGAATTGCCGACAACACTGCCTCCCGAGCCCTCAACATCTCCTATCGTTCCCGATGACCCGCCTGTTGACAATCCGAATCCCGATGACGGCGGTCAGGGCTGATAAATAAAAAAGCAAGCGCTTCTCGATATGAGAAGCGCTTTTTTTACAGGGAAACGAGCCGCAGCCGGGCTGCGGCTCTAAATGGAGAAAAAGGACCAAAATGGCTCAATAAGCCTGTTTCGTCTGGTAAATTTTTCTTGCCGGATTATTCTGCTGTCTTGCTTGCAGACTCAGCATTTTCACTCGGAGCAATACCTGCGGGATCGACATTGTCGAATACACTTATAAGGCTCAGCTGGAACTGTGTCTGCTTGCCGTCTGTATGAGTTACGGCAGCGCCTGTCGCAAGATTTTTGAAGCCGCAGGACTTTGCACCGTTTATTGCAGAATCGCTGTAAAGCACATATTTGTACTTCTTCTGATACTTGACCTCGGTGTCGCTTGCAACCAGCGCATTATCCTTCTTCCATGTACCGTCCTTTTCATTTGAAGGATCGTCGATACAGTTGAGAAGCACGGCAGTCTGAGTTGTACCCTCAAGAAGCGCCTTATCCACCTGATTATCGGTAGCTGTCGCAATTGCAAGACCGCCCGTGATATTTATCGCCGCAGCAGTAAATCCGCGGTCGCCGCCCGCAATAACCGTGCCGCCGCTTACTTCGATAGCAGTCTCGGCCTGTACAGCGTCATTGCCCGCCTTGATCTTTGTCTTGCCGCCTGTGAATGAAATGCCTTCCTTGCTGGACTTGATACCGTCGCCTTCAGCATCAATATTGATCGTTCCGCTCTTTACTGTAACGGACTTCTTGGCTTTGATTCCGTCGATATTGTTCTCCTCGTTCACTGTGGTGATATTTATCTTTCCGCCGTTGATTTTGATATCATTGTTACAGGAGACAGCGTCCTGATTATTTGATGTTATATTAAGGATTCCGTCTCCTTTTTCGCCGCCCTTGAAAGTAATATCGTCCTTTGCTTCGATAAGGGCTGACTTTGCGTTATCGCCCTCGTATGCAGTCTCTCCGTCGGTAATGGTATTTTCTGTACCGTCCACGATATTTACAGATGTATTCTCCGCATTTGTAACGAAAATAGCGGGAGCGCTCTTTCCTGTGATATTTACTCCGTTGAGGAATATCTTTACCGTATCGGGATCGGCAGTCTCATCGGCTATATTGACGTTGATCTGACCGTCGTCGAGAGTACCGTCAACATAGTATTCACCCGAATGAGTGATTGTAACGGTAGTTCCGTCAACTGTGGCATTGTCGCCCTCAACCTCTATAGAGGTGTTCTTGAGATGTATCTTTGTAGCCTCGGTCACGGGATCGCTCTTGCCGCTGCTGAGCTCGCCTGCGCCGAGGAGGTATTTCTGTATGGCAAGGGCGTCCATATTTGAAACGCCGTTGGCAGCGCCGTCGCAGTCCGCGTTGGCCCAGCCGGCCTCTGTGATAGCATTTTTGTCGGATCCCCCGATACCGTACTTATTTGGATTTGAAAGCGCCTGCATGATAAGAACGGCGTCCGACATATCGACCTGACTGTCGCAGTTGGAATCGCCTACAACTGCCGAAGCCCCCTCCTTTTCAGCATCAGCAGCAAAGCCTGTCAGAGGCATTGCCGAAGCAACCATGCAGATCGCCGAAAAGCCTGCAAGAAGCTTTTTGATATACGCTTTTTTCATAATGATCAATCTCCTTCACCTTCAGAATATAGCTTATAGTTCAAACTATACTTAGCTTATTTTACTATAATATATTCACCTTAAAATAACCTTAAAAAAGGGCAGAAATGACCTAAGCAAGGCATTTGAGGAGAAATATTACCATTGAGTGCTGTGATTTGCGGACAGGAATGCAGAGGAATACCATTTTGAGGACAAGTGCCGCAAGACTTGCAAAAACCGCCCGTTTGATATATAATGATAGTATGAATCAAAATATAACGGACTTGCAGTCATTTTTTTAAGCCTTTAGCTGTTATGCAAGCGGCTTTGCCGCATTTGGGAGTGAGCGGGTTTATGAGCGGCAGCGTGGCAAGGGAGCGCAGGCTCAGCTCGGATTTATGATAAGAAAGGAGGCAGCTGCCATGAATACAGACAAAAACACAGGTCTCATACTGTCAGAGCTGGAAAAAAACGGCTTTGAAGCCTATATGGTAGGCGGCTGCGTCCGCGATATGATAATGGGCAGAGTCTGCCACGACACCGATATAACCACCAACGCCCGCCCTGATGAGATACTCGGAGTTTTCAGCGGCTACAAGGTGATACCGACAGGCATAATGCACGGCACAGTCACCGTACTCGCAGAGGGCGTGCCCTTTGAGGTCACCACATACCGCATCGACGGCGAATATACCGACCACCGCCGTCCGGACAAAGTGGAATTCACCTCGGATATAACCAGCGACCTTGCCCGCCGTGATTTCACAATCAATGCAATAGCAATGGACAGGCGCGGCAGTATCATCGACCCCTTCGGCGGCAAGTCCGACATAGAAGCAGGCATCATACGCTGCGTAGGCGAGCCGGAAAAACGCTTTTCCGAGGACGCTCTCCGCATAATGCGTGCTGTCCGCTTTGCTTCGCAGCTTGGCTTCACTATCGACACGCCCACCGCAGAGGCTATACACAGCATGAAGGGCAGCCTTGATAATATCTCCCGCGAGCGTGTCCGCGACGAACTGGACAAGCTGATCTGCGGCAGGGACTGCATAAGGGTACTGCTGGAGTACAGTGACATCATCACCGCGATAATACCCGAGCTTGAGCCATGTATAGGCCTTGACCAGCACTCTCCGTACCACAGATACAATGTCTGGGAGCACACCGTCCGCGCGATAGCCTCGGCTCCTGAAGACGATATTTTGCTCCGAAGGACTCTGCTTTTCCACGACATAGGAAAACCAGCCTGTATGAGACTTGACGAGACAGGCAGAGGCCATTTCAAAAAGCACGACAGCGTAGGCGCCGCAATGACGGGCGAGGTAATGAAAAGGCTGCGCTATGATAACAGCTCGATTGCCTTATCCACGGCACTTATAGCCAATCACAGCAAAAAGCTGAGGTGCAGAGCCGATGTGAAAAGAATGATGTCCGTGATCGGCGACGAGCTGTTCTTTACTCTCATGAAGCTGAAAAAATGTGATAATTCGGCAAAAAACGACTTTGTCATCAAGGAGAACGGCTTCTTTGACAAACTCAGTGACATGGGACATGAAATAATCAAAAACAACGAATGCAGGAATATCCGCGGACTTGCCATTTCAGGCGACGAGCTCGTTATGCTCGGATATGAGGGAGCGGAAATTGGTAAAATGCAGAAGGAGCTCCTTGAGCTCGTGATAACGGAAGGTCTTGAAAACACACGGGCCGAGCTGTTAAACTACGCAGAACAGAGGTGCAGCAGATGAAAGGACGCATACACTCCACAGAGAGCTTCGGAACGGTAGACGGTCCGGGAATACGCTTCGTGGTGTTTTTTCAGGGCTGCCCGCTGAGATGTATGTATTGCCACAATCCCGATACATGGGACTTCAGCGGCGGCAGAGAGGTCACCGCGGAGGAGCTGCTGAAGGAATACGACTCCTATAAGGAGTTCCTCAGATCGGGGGGAATAACCGCAACAGGCGGCGAGCCGCTGGCACAGCCCCGATTCCTGGCGGAGCTGTTCGGCGCAGCGAAGAGCAAGGGTATACACACCTGCCTTGACACCTCTGCGGGAGTATTCGATCCCGCTCACCCCGAAAGCATCGATGAGGTACTGAAATACACCGATCTTGTCATGCTCGATATAAAGCACATAGACGATGAGAGCCATAAGCGCCTGACAGGAGTGAGCAACCGTAATATACTGGCTTTTGCAGAGCATATCCGCGATATCGGCATACCCGTATGGATCCGCCATGTGGTGATCCCGGGGATAACCGACAGCCATGACGAACTTTTTGCCCTCGGGGAATATCTCTCAACGCTCAGCAATTTAAAGGCGCTGGACGTGCTGCCCTATCACGATATGGCGAAGCAGAAATATGCGGAGCTTGGCATAGAATACCCGTTGGACGATACGCCTCCTCTCACAAAAGCGGAAGCCGTGAAGGCCCGTGAGACCATAATCTCAGGCATAAAATCAGGACTCCGCAAGCAAAAATAGGGAAAGAAGCGACCCCTGTCACACGACAGGGGTCTTTTGCATATAATAGGTTATAATTTTGCAAAGCAAAATTATAACCTAAGCCGTTAGCCATTAGCTTATGCAGGGGCTGCCTTTGGCAGCCCGATTTAAACGCGGCAAAGCCGCTCCTAACGGCTTTAAATACCGGCGTGCCGTATGCTGTAAAGCGGCGGAGGAATTTTTATGTGCGGAATTGCAGGAGTTATAAGCTTTATCGACGATATGCGGGAGGAAATGAGAGCCTGCGAAAAGATGCAGCGTGCCCTTATCAGGCGCGGTCCCGACCAGCGTGGAATGCTGCTGAACCGCGAGGCCGCCCTCATACACACGCGTCTTGCGGTCATAGACGCAAACGGCGGCAGACAGCCCATGAGCTTCGGGAAATACACCATTGTCTATAACGGCGAGCTCTATAACACCGATGAGCTTCGCCGCGAACTGGCAGACGAATTTGATTTTGCCACCCGCTCCGATACGGAGGTGCTCCTGAAAAGCTACATAAAATGGGGCAGCTCCTGCGTAGACCGGTTAAACGGTATCTTTGCCTTTGCAGTTTACGACGAAAAGGAGCACCGCATTTTCCTTGCCCGCGACAGGATAGGCGTGAAGCCCCTTTTCTACTTTGACACAGGAAAAAAGCTCATATTCGCTTCGGAGCTCCCCGCTCTGCTGGAGCACCCGGACATTTCCCATGAGATTGACGAACAGGGAGCCGCAGAGCTGCTTCTCATGGCGCCGGGGCGGACTATGGGCTGCGGAGTGATACGGGGCGTAAAGGAGCTGAAGGCGGGCTGGTGCGGATACTACACCGAAAACGGGCTTGATCTGCGTGAATACTGGCGGCTCCGCGCATTCGAGCTCCACGAGACCTTTGAACAGACGACAGAGCACGTCCGTCAGCTTGTGCTCGACTCCATAAGGCGGCAGCTGGTCTCAGATGTGCCGGTATGCACCTTCCTTTCGGGCGGCCTCGATTCAAGTCTCATCTCTTCCGTGGCAGCCTCAGAGCTGAAAAAGCAGGGCAGACAGCTGACCACATTCTCTGTCGACTACCGCAACAACGATAAATACTTCATAAAAAGCCGTTTCCAGCCCGACAGCGACCCCGAATACATTGCCTGCATGACGGAATATCTCGGCACCGATCACCATTGGACGATTATAGACAATGATCAGCTTGTTTCCGCCCTCGATGAAGCCACGGAAGCCCGCGGACTGCCGGGCATGGCAGACGTGGACGCTTCTCTGCTGCTTTTCTGCCGTGAGATAAAGCAGTATGGCACAGTAGCCCTTTCCGGAGAGTGTGCCGACGAGATATTCGGCGGCTATCCGTGGTACAGGGATAAGGACATACGCATGACGGACGGCTTTCCGTGGGCTCAGAGCACTGCCTACCGAAAACGCTTCCTTTGTGATGACTATGCAGAGCGTATAAACGCCGGGGATTACGTCTATTCCGCATACAGAGCCACCGCAGACTACGCAGAAAAGCTTCCCGGCGACAGCGCCCTTGAATACCGTATGCGGGAAATGACCCAGCTCAACTTTCACTGGTTCATGCAGACCCTACTCGACCGCAAGGACAGAATGTCCATGTACAGCGGACTTGAGGTACGGGTGCCCTTCTGCGACTACCGCATAGCCGAATACCTCTACAATGTGCCGTGGGAGTACAAGGACTATATGGGCAGGGAAAAAGGACTTCTCCGCGAAGCCATGAAGGAATGGCTCCCGGAAAAGGTGCTGTGGCGGAAGAAAAGTCCCTACCCCAAAACGCATGATCCCGCCTTTCTCGAGGGAGTGACCGTGAAGCTCCGCTGTATCCTCGACAGCGGCGGAGAAAGACTGACGCAGCTCGTAAAGAGGGAGGAGCTCGAAAAGCTGCTGCGCCACGAGGATAATGTACAGTGGTACGGACAGCTGATGAATCTTCCTCAGACCATAGCCTATTTCATACAGCTGAACTACTGGCTGGAAAGGTTTGATATACGGCTGATATAAATAAAAGTCAGCTGGAAAATAGAGCCGTTATCAGACGAGGAAAAGAAACAACAGAATACTCAGCAACCGGAAAAACATAATGCCCCGGAGCGCTTTGAAACGCTCCGGGGCAAAACTTATATATGGGTATCCGTTTAGTTTACGGAGTTTTTTGTATGAGCGTCAGCTGTAAAAAACGGTCAGCGCACTCCCTGCATTTCATTGGCTCTGCTCTTTATGTCCTCGTATTTTGCGGGAATATCAGAGCTTACAAAGTAAGGCGAGTCAAATTCATAGGTTTCGAGCGTAAAATGGTAGCCGTTGGGGAGCTCGTAGGATATGAGCCGTCCCTTTTCGTCAAATATCACGGTGAAGCCGGTATACGAGTTTCCGCAGGTGAGGGTATACTTTGTATATCCGTTTTCCTGCTCTTCTTTACTGACTCTGCATTCGCCATATTCGCGGCTGTATCTCTCGGAAAGGGCGATTATGCCGTCATAGAGCCTGTCGTATTGCAGCATATATCTGTAAGGATCGCTGCTGTCATATTCAAAGCCGAAGCCGCCTTCGCTGAATACACCCTTTTCTCCCATCACCGCAGTTTCCACTGTCAGGTCATGCCGCGGATCAAGGCAGCCCAGCTCGTAGCCGGTGCCGTAAAGATACAGCTCATGGTTCTTATTGTCGCATTCGACAGTGCCGTTTATATAGAAGTCCGTACTTCCGGGCTGATAGGACAGGGAGAACGTGCCCTTCAGGTTTTCGTAGGAATCGGCGCTGTCTCTCAGCTTGTCGGTAAGCTCCGACATCATGTCGGCGACCATGTACCTGTCGCATATCTCACGTAGCTTTTCCGTATCGCTTTCATTTTTCAGCTTATATGCGCACCGATGAACGCCGCCGCTCTGCGGCTTCAGGTAGCCGTTCCTGCTGATGATCGCACCTGCTGTGTAGAAGTCCCTGTAAATGAGCTGCTCGTCGGTCTTACAGGTCACCCATTCAAGGTCTGCAAGCTCGTTTTTAAGTCCGCTGTAGTTCGTGATGATATAAGCGGAGCCCTTTGTGAACTGACCTGAATCGGTGCGGAATTCGGCTTTTTTGCCGCCGAAATCCCTGTTGAAGGCGTCAAGTATGTCCTCCTTTGAGGCATCCGTACCGAATTTGTTCAGGATAAGATGCTTGGCGATAACGGTTCTGAACACATCGAGCTGGTCATTGTTTTTCAGTTTGTAATTGCGTTCTTTACCTTTGTAAATGATCTGCATTCCGCCTTCATTGTTCAGTCCGATGGAGCCGAGAAGATACGAATTTTCGCTGCTGTATGAGTCAGCCCTTTCCCATTCAAGTCCGAAAAGAGCCTTTCTGAAGCCCTCCGTGTCAGAAACAGTGTACCCAATGCTCTGATCTTTACCCGCGGGACGGAAATAGGCTATATTAGCGGAGCGCGTATCAAAGCCGTTCCGAAGCAAAAGCTCCAGCTCACTCCGCAGCAGAAGCTCCTGCTCTTCCTGCGTGACATTTTCAATTTCGGCTATGATAAGGTTTTCCAGATATATCTTCATAAGCTCCTCATATGAGCTGCTGCCGTCCGTAAAGCGGTGATATGTCATTCTTTCCTTTCCGCCGTCGTTTTCCTTCCATGTGAAGGTGCCGTTGTCGAACAGTTCAAAGCTGTAGGTAACGCCCCCTGCCTCTGCATACATATCGTTGAAGAATAATCTCACGCTTCTGCTGCCGGCGCTGAAATCCTGCGGAGCGAGCTCTTCCGCTGTGCCGCGGCTGTCCATGAAATCAAAGAATTTTTCTGTATCTATGTCCAGCTCGCTGTAGGACTCGCCTTTTGTTATATCCCACAGAGCGAGATCAAGGTTATAGTATTCCCGGTTTTTTCTGAGCTTTTCGTATATGGAGCCGTTTGCGGCGGCTTCGTTATCGCTTATACCGTCGGGTCTGTTCTTGTTAAGGCCTGCGAAGTGATATGCTCCGCCTGCCGCACCCGCGATAATGACCAGAGTCACAGCGGCTGCAAGAGCCTTTTTCCATATGCTTCCGCGGTAGAGCTCAACGCCCTGCACCTGTACCTCTTCGTCAAAATCCCCGGTATTCTTCATTATGCGGCGATAAATTTTTTCGGCTTCCTTGCTGCCGACTGCCGTATATTTCCCGGAAAGCGCCTCGAGAGTATCTCTGTCGGCATTTTCCAGCAGTTTAAGATCAAATTCCTTTTTCATCATGCCGTCCTCCTTTCAGACAGAAATATCGTTGTCCGAAAGCATTTTTCTGAGCTTTTTCAGGGCTCTGCTGCTGCGAACCCTTACCATTGCAGGGGAAAGCGAGACTTCTTCCGAGATCTCGCGGGAGCTTCGTCCGTAGTAATACTTCTGTATGATAATGGTCGAATCGGGCTCGCCGAGGCTGTCTATGAGGCTGAGGAGCCTGCGCCGTCTTTCCTTTGTCTCGGCGGCTTCGGAAATATCCTCTCCGGAGGGGACCTCGCCGGTGTTACCGTCGTCCAGTGAGACTGTACCTGCTTTTTTGCAGAGTCTGTGGTAATACGCTGCGGACTTTCTCAGGGCTACGGTCCCGACGAAGCCTTTCAGGTCGCTGTCGGGGTCGGGTCTGTATTCATAGGAAGCAAATATATCGGTAAAGACGTCGCTGACGCATTCGTCGGTGTCCTCACGGCTCCCGCAGCTGCGCAGACGGTTGAACACGATAGTATAGACGTAATTCAGGTATTCTCCGAACAGAGCCTTCTGTGCCTTGTCCTTGTCTTTTTTCAGCAGCTCTTGGTACTCACTGTGCTTCATCAGGCGGCTCCTCCTTTCTCCGTGCTGAATGCATTCATAATATATATTTACATTATATCACAAAAGTGCAGCATACGGAATAATATTTTTTTGTTTTAACAAAGGCTCCTCGCTGATTTCGTCCGTGACCGCAGCATAAAAACGTTCCGCGCTGAGTAAAGTCCATGCGTTCCTGTCCGCAGGGGAGCTGTTCTTCTTGACAAAAACTGACTTTTAAACTATAATATAAATATCGCACGCAAGACTTTTTCTCCGTAGAAAGCCTTGTATGGTTCCTGCCGTGAACGGCGGGGCATTCACGCATAAAAACTATCAAGGAGAAGACATTATGCAGGAGATAAAGAAAAACCTAAAGGATATATTCGAGAAGATAACGACGGAAAAGAGCTTTTGCAAGATCATCATTTTCCTGATGCTGGCTCTGCCTATATCGGAGCTCTTTGACGAAAGGCACTTTCAGGACTTCAACAGCCAGCCTACGCTGGTGGAAATGGTGGGTATAGCGCTCTTTGCCTGTCTTGCCGTACATTTTCTCATACACAAGAACATAAAGTACTACCCATCGGATCTGCTTTTCCTGCTGCTGTTTGTTTTTGCGGCGCTGTCGGCCACTTTCACTCTCGACAGGGAAGCGACCTTCCTCGGCTTTTATTACGATGAATGGATCACTAACTTCATCTGCTATTTCAGCCTTATGGCGGCAGCTGCCACCATAACCGACACGAAGCTGAAAAAGGAGATCATCAGGGCATTCATTCTTGTTATACTCATTCAGAACACTGTTGCGGTGTTCCAGTCCTTCGGCTGTTACCTTGAGCCGCCCCGCTATGACGCAGAGGAGCTTATGGGAAAGAATATGTGCTACGGACTTATTGAACACTCCAACTGGTACGGCGGACTGAGCGTGCTCATGTTCGCCTGCTCATCGGGCATATTCCTTTTTGCCGAAAAAACGATCGTCAGGAATGCTTCCTTCGTGCTCTCTCTGGTATGCTTCTACACACTCTTCTGCACTGAGGCAAGACTTGCGCTGGTGGGAGTTTTTTCCTACATATTCTTTATGCTCGTTTCCATGCTTATAATGAAGAAAAAGGACTATAAGAAGGAAAAGCTCAGGAGCATATTCATTCGCTTCGGAATTCTTATGGCAGGTATCATTGCAATCTCAGCGATCGCCATACTGGTGTTCGGCAGGCTGAAATGGAAAATAGAAAGGACATCTGATGAGCTGATCAGTCTCAAGGAAGGCAATACCGAATCCATAGGTACTCGCAGAGGATATATATGGAAGAAGGGCCTTGCAACGGTGCCCGATCACTGGCTCTTCGGAATAGGTCTTGACAATTACAGATATGCCTTCAAGCTCGATCCCGAATACAAAAGCGGTATGTTCACTCAGGGCAAGGGTCACAACGAGTACATTCACTATCTTGTAACTCAGGGCGCGTTACAGCTCCTGACCTATCTCACTCTTCTCGTTACGGCAGTCGTTACAGCGGTAAGAGCCGTTATACATTCCGATGACGACGAGGAGCGCTTCCTGAACTGGACACTCCTGGGAATGTTCTTCGGTTATGCGGCGCAGGCCTGCTTCAACAGCAGCGTGGTAAACGTTGTACCTTATTTCTGGATAACGATAGGACTCTGCCTGTCGAAGAAAAACCAGCGTTACTTCGGCTACAGGAAGGAACACGGGAAATCTGCAAAGAAATAAAAGATCTACATTTCCCCCTTTGAGCAAGCACATTACCGAGTAAATGTGCATATTTAAGGGGGAATTTCACTAAACGCTGTAAGGCGGAAATAAGGGATAATACTGAAATACGATAAAAATCATTCAGACAAGGTGGTGTCGGATGTATAAGAATAAATACCGTTTTTTCAGGAACGTGGATTTTCTTGCCGTTGATCTTCTGGCAATGCTCATTTCGTTCACGTTTGCTTTTTTTCTGAAATTTCACGGTCTGTGGATATTTTCCGGTCCCGACTGGAACAATCTTGTGTGGGCGAGGCTCATACTGCTGATATACGGACTGGATATTTTCTTCACGGTGCTCACGGCGCCCTATTATGATATATTCAACCGTCCGTACTATATGGAGGTCTTCCGCGCACTCAAGCTGTGCGTACAGAATATGATCTCCGTGGCGCTTATCGTGTACATATTCAAGATAGGCGAGGATTACTCACGAACCGTATTTATCCTGACCTACTGTTTCTATCTGTTGTTGTCCTTCGTGATGAAGTACATATGGAAACGGATAGTGCTGTCGGGAAAGATAGGCATACTCCGTTCGGAGCCTGCACCTCTCTTCGTAGTCGCAGACAGGCCGAATGCGGAGGAGACCCTGATAAACATTACCGCAGGCGATATAAATCCCTACGACATAAAGGGCATTTATCTCGGCGATGACGGAGAGGGGGAGTTCAGGGGCGTACCTGTCATCGGCGGGGATTATGCCGACTTTATAGTAAGCAGTAATATCCGCGACGTGGTGATCGCCTCTTCCTCCATTGACACTCAGGTCGTAAAGAAGCTGGTGGACAACGGCGTTTCGGTGCACTTTTCGATCGAATCCATTGTAGGTATGCAGACAGAGGATCAGTATCTTGAGGATGTGGGCATATGCAGGACCATGAGCGTAGGCGCGTTCACATTCAGTCTGGGTCAGCTCTTTTATCTCAGGGTAAAGAGGCTGCTTGACCTTATAGTGGGACTTGTAGGAGCGGTTTTTCTGATCCCGGTCTCCCTTGTCATCAAGATCGCTTACCTGATAAGCGGGGACAAGGCTCCCATATTCTATTCCCAGAAGAGGATGGGCCTGAACGGTAAGCCCATACGAATATATAAATACCGTACAATGGTGACCGACGCGGAGAAAGTACTAAGGGAGCTGCTTAAGAAAGAGGAGTACCGCAGGGAATGGGAAGCAAATCAGAAGCTTCGCAACGACCCCCGCATAACAAAGGTCGGCAGGGTACTCAGGAAGCTTTCGGTGGATGAGCTTCCGCAGATGCTGAATCTTCTCAACGGCACCATGAGCCTTGTGGGCCCCCGTCCCCTTGCCGAGGGCGAGCTGGAATCCCACGGCGGACTCAAGCTGTATCAGCGCTTCAAGCCTGGCATCACGGGTTGGTGGGGCTGCAACGGACGCTCCAATATCGAATACCGCGAGCGCCTTGAGCTGGAGTATTACTATATAAAGCATTTTTCGTTCTATCTCGATATGCTTTGTGTTGTACGTTCGGTTTTCGCTGTTCTGAAAAAGGACGGTGCAGGCTGATATATACAATTAAAACAGCAGTCCGATGATGTGTAAAATCACACTGAATATATGCTGACTTATCTTCGGGAGAGGTCAGCATTTTCTCTGTCACAGCAATCTGTTCTTTGTGGAGCATACATGATGATATTTAAGTATTGCAGTTCTTGTATCGCGCTTTACAGGATATTTACCCGATTTCGGCTTATAAAGCGCTGCATTATTTACGATTGGCAGGCACTTCTTCACAGAAAAATATATTTTCCAACATATAAGAAAATGCAGATGGCTGTTGGTTAATTTGACGAATTTGTTTCAATCCTGCTGCGTTCTCTTGAATTTTTCCGCTATGAGTAGTATAATGTTAGTGTATATTGTTACTAAATAAAAGACTTTAGCTTTTATGAACGCTGTGAATAATGATGTGTCTCCGCCTGATGATTCCGCCGGCCGTTCCCGCACCTGCATTGATCATGGTTTATGATGATCTGAAAAGGATGATACGCCGGATAGTTGCAATGTTTACATAAGGGATGATAATATGATTCGGATTGGCTTTGTGATATTAACATGGAACTCTGAAAAAGTTATAGGCAATTGCCTGCGTTCGATCTTTGAATTGAAAGCGGTCGAGCCGTATGTCTTTATCGCGGATAACGGAAGCACGGACATGACTGCAAGTATTATCAAACAATTTGAGAAAAAAACACCGCAGCAATTCTCAATAATGCAGAATCAGAAAAATCTTGGAACGACAGTTCCGCGTAATGCGGGAATAAAGCAGCTGATGACCATGAGACCGGACTATATATGCATCCTTGACAGCGATACAGTAGTCAATGATGAAGCGTTTATCAAGCTTGATGCAGAGATGAAAAAGCATTCCGGTTATGGTATAATAGGCCCCTCTCTTTCCACATCTGCCGGAGTTTTACAGATGTCTGCACGCTGCTTTCCGACTTTGCTTGAAAAAATATACAAGGCTTTGCCGGTAAAGTCTCTTCAGAAGCGCGGAGAACTTATGGAGATCCAGAGACCTCCGTATCCCGGTGCGGCCAGTTATTCGGTGGATTACCTTATGAGTGCGTGCTGGCTTGTCCGTCCGGATGTTTTCAAGAAAGCCGGCTTGCTTGATGAAAGGATTTTTTATGCTCCGGAGGATGCGGAATACTGCATACGCGTGTGGAAGGCAGGTTATCAGGTCGCATTTTGTCCTGAGGCAGGCATAATACATGAGTGGCAGAGGATAAGCAAGAAAAAACTGATAAGCCGTATGAACTGGGAACATATAAAAGGGCTGGCGCATATGTTTCACCGTCATCACTATCTGTTCAGATCGGACAGAATGAAGAAATCTTTTAAAAAAAGGGATAAATAAATATGAAAGTGTTTTTTGTCAATCCGTCATTCAAAGCTGATTGCGGAAGATTTTCCCGCGAGAATCGCAGTCCCACCGTTACCCGCAGTGGGACGCTTTATTATCCGATGTGGCTGATATATGCGGCAGCGGTCTGTGAAAAGGACGGATTTGAGGTAGAGTTCCTTGATGCGCCCGCAAGATCTATGGATCAGAAGCAGCAGTTCGGTTATATAAAGGAACATGGTGATGGAACAAAGCTGTTCGTTGTGAATACAAGCACTCCTTCGATAGTCAATGATACTGATTGTGCCGACAAGCTTAAAGAAATGTATCCGGACGCTTTTGTTATGCTTGTGGGAACTCATCCTTCGGCACTGCCCGACGAGACCATAGAAAACAGCAGGCGTATCGATGCTGTAGCGCGGCATGAATACGATTACATAGTACGCGATGTTGCACGAAACATACGTGACGGCAATGATCCGTATTCCGTAAACGGGCTTACATACAGGAAAGACGGCAAGATCTCTTCCAATCCGGATATGCCGTATATAACGGATCTGGATGAAATACCTTTTCTTTCGGAATTCGTGAAGCGGCATCTTCGTTACAAGGACTATTTTTTTGCTGCCGGCAGGTATCCTGAGATACAGATGTTCACAGGACGCGGATGCATGGCACGCTGTAATTTCTGCGTGTATCCCCAGACCATGCACGGCCATCAGTACCGTATGAGAAGTCCGGAGAATGTAGTTGCGGAACTGGAATATATCAGTAAAACGTTCCCGGATGTCAGGGAGATCGTTTTTGAGGATGATACCTTCACCATGAAGCGTGACAGAGTTCTGGAGATATGCAGACTGATGACTGAAAAGGGGCTGCACAAACGTTTCAGGTGGCTCTGCAATGCAAGAGTCAATCTCGACCTTGAGACGATGAAGGCAATGAAAAAAGCCGGATGTCATCTTATAATCCCTGGTATCGAGAGCGGAAGTCAGGAGATACTGAACAATATCCGCAAGGGTACTACAATAAAACAAGTACACAACTATGTAGAGAATGCAAAGAAAGCAGGGCTTCAGGTTCATGCCTGCTATATGGTTGGGAACAAGGGTGAAACAAAGGAGACTATGCAGGAAACACTTCGTCTTGCACTGGAACTGGATACTGATACAGCTCAGTTCTATCCTTTGCTCCCATTCCCGGGAACAGAGGCTTATTCATGGGCAAAACAGAACGGATATTTGCGTGGCGGATATACGGATTATGTCAAGGAAGATGGCACGCTAAACAGTCTGCTTGAGCTGCCGGGACTTACCGGCGAGGAACTGGTCCGATTCTGCGATGAAGCAAGAAAAAAATACTATATGCGTCCGAAATACATACTGCATCGTATCGTAATGGGTATAAAAGACCCGTCAGATATGAAACGCAGTATCAAGGCGTTTATGAATATCAGAAAATATCTGTTCAAATGATCGTAATACGGCTGTGAATAAGTCCGGGAAAATAAAATGAGGAGGCGAGAATGATGGTATCTGTCGCAATGGCGTCATACAACGGTGAAAAATTCATAAAAGAACAGATTGACAGTATTCTCGCAAATCTTAGCGAAAACGATGAACTCGTAATAAGTGACGACGGTTCGCGGGACAGAACCTCTGACATCATACGGAGCTTCGGAGACAGCAGGATCAGGCTGATTGACGGTCCGCACAATGGACTTGTGAAGAATTTTGAGAACGCTGTCAGGCACTGTTCGGGAGATATTATTTTTCTGTGCGATCAGGATGATGTGTGGTATGACGGCAAGGTAAAAAAGGTCTGTGACAAGTTTGCCGAGACAGATCATATACTTATCGAGCATAACGCAATAGTTAAGGATGACAGCGGAAATGTGCTGTTTCCGTCGTTCTTCGTTCACAGGAGAGTACGGAACGGAGTGCTGAAAAATATGATACGCAACACCTATCATGGGTGTCTTATGGCATTCAGGGCGGAGCTGAAGGCTGAGATGTTTCCGTTTCCGGAAAAAGGCTGCCTGCACGACCAGTGGATAGGATTGGTAGCGGAAATGAACGGGACTTCGCTGTTCTTTGATGAGATACTTATGGATTACAGACGGCACAGCGGCAATGCGTCAAGCTTTGAGCACCTGCCCGTATCACAGCAGCTCACGGACCGTATCGCATTAACATGGAATGTTATGAAATACAAAAAAAACAAACGAAGGAAAAAGAAGGCAAATGGATAAGCTATACATAGTCTGCGTGCTCTATAACAGCACAATAGAAGAAATATCATCACTGGAAGTATTCCTTCGATTTGCCGGAAAGTATGACTTTATAAGACTGATGGTAATGGACAACTCCTCTGAGGATTTTGTCGCAAAAAACCGCGAAGCTTGCGAAACCATATATAAAGACAGGATCATATATGTTGACGACGGCGGCAATATTGGTATCAGCAAGGCATACAACAAAGCGCTGGATACGATAAAGGACGACGAATTCTATGTTATGTGGTCGGACGACGACACGGTCTTTTCGGAAGAATATATAGAAAATGTTATAAAAGCCATAAAAGCAGGCAGAACTGATATAATAAGCGGGATAGTCAGAGCGGGAGAAAAAGTGCTGTCTCCGGCAAAAAGAATCGATACGAGATGCCGCTATTCCATAAAGCAGTACCATCAGGAACCGGGAATATATAACAACATATACTGTATTAATACTGGCCTTACGGTAAAAAGCACAGTTTATGATATTATTGGCAGATATGACGAGCGTTTGTTCCTTGACGCGGTGGATCATTTGTTCTCTGATAAACTGATTGAAAGAGGTTTGAATCGCATAGAAATAGTTCCGGGAGATATAACCCAGAATTTTGCCGCGATTACTGATGATCTTGACTCCCGGAAGATACGCACAAAAATATATACACGTGATTGGATTAAGTGGTGGAAGATTACACATAAGCATGCCCCTTTTGTTTTTCTATCTATATTTCTCGCAAATGGTTCGCTTATAAAAAGAAAACTTGAAAAAGCGTTTAGGAATATTATAATATCTCACAGAAATAAATAGTATGGAAAATCTTACAATTATGATGTTATGTGAATACACTTAAACTTTCTAGAGCTAATTTCACGATGTATTCCTATTATTAACACAAGATAATACTGTTTGTGCGGATGATGATCCATACGCTAAGTGCTGCTGAAAGGCTTGGTAAAAAGCGATGTTCATAATTTTACGAAAGAAAGGACATGGATATGATAAAATATGGAAAAAAGCTGATCAATGTCCTGAAAAACGACATTGCATTCTTTAATGAACTGCATTTCCTGACAAGGCAAAAAAAGCCTTTAGGGGAGGATTACGATAAGAATTTCAGACCGATATTCGACGAAATAATTGAAAAAGGTGATGACGGACAGAGAGCATTTGCCAGGGAGATGAACAAAGGCAGAATATGCTGTGCGTTCGCCGGTGGATGGACAAAAAAGTATAAACGCAGTGCCCGCATAATTACAGATAAAAGCTGCGGTTTGAATTATACTTTTTACAATACAAGATCTCACGGCAGAAAAAAACTGTTTTTTATGAAGCAATGGGAAAAAGCATTCTGCCGTGATTATATCCGATGCCTTTTGATGGAGCAGGATGTTCTTTCTCCCCATTTCTATTTCACGGATACTGTGATGGGAGCTCTGAAAAACGGCGGTACAATGCTTGATATGGGAGTTGCTGAGGGAAACTTCACACTTGAGTTCATCGACGACGCTGACAGGGTATATATGTTTGAACCGGACAGTGACTGGCATGAACCGCTGAAAAAAACATTTGCTGAATACCGTGATAAAATTGTGCTGTGTGACAAATTCGTGTCCGACAAAAGCAGCGGCAACAGTGTTTCGGTGGATGAATTTTTCGGCGACAATATCCCGGAGGATATAAAGCTGATAAAAATGGATATAGAAGGCTACGAACAGAACGCACTGAACGGCATGAAAAAAACACTTGAAAAAAATCCTGACGCTGTATTGCTTATATGTGTTTATCACAAGCAGTATGCGGAGGATGAGATCAGGTATACTCTTTCACAGTGCGGTGAGTATGACATAAAGGTACGTGATGGATATATGTTCTTCTCCGAGGATCCGGAGCTTGCTTTTCCTTATCTGAGGCACGGGATCATAGAATGCAGGGCAATACGGTAAATTGATATGGCACGAAGCATAACCAAAAATTTTGTCTATAATATTATAAAAGCGGGCGTAAATACTGTTTTACCGCTGATCATTTTTCCGTACGTGAACCATATACTGACTCCGGAATATGTCGGCAGGATAGATGTCGGTTCGGCATTCGTGGGATATTTTGCACTGCTCGCAACGCTCGGCGTTGAAGTCTATGCGGTGCGGGAATGCTCTGCGGTACGCGGCGACAGGAAAAAGCTTGAAAAGGTCTCAAGTCAGATTTTCTCGATCAACGTATGTACTATGCTGTTATCGTTTGCGCTGATGTTTGCTGTACTCTTTGTGTTCAGCTCGCTTTCTCCGTACGTTACAGTTATACTTATATTAAGCCTTAATACTTTTTTTACGATAATAGGTACAACGTGGCTCAACAACGCGATGGAGGATTTCGGTTTCGTCACTGTGACCACATTGGTGTTGCAGATGATCTCCCTTGCGGCGATCTTCATATTCGTGAGGTCTCCGGAGGATTATATTAAGCGCGCGGTAATTGCTGTTTTTCCTGTCGTGATACTCAATACGATGAATATTTTCTACCGCAGACGTTTCTGTAAGACCGGATTGGTAAGGGACATGGATTTCCGGACACATTTTGCGTCTATTGTAATGCTGTTCGGCATGCTCCTGTCACAGACCGTCTTCAACAATTCCGACATTATCATGCTTGGCATTATAAGGAACGATTACGAGGCAGGCCTGTACAGCACCGGCGTAAAATGCATCACGATAGTTGCACAGCTCATAGGATCGGTTCTGTGGGTAGCCCTTCCGAGACTTTCGCTGCTGTATGCTGAAAAAAACAAAGACGGGATAAACGAGTTCAGCGGTAAGCTTTATTCGTTCCTGATAACGTTCGGATTACCGGCGGCGTTTGGAATGTTTGCAGTGTCGGATGAAGTGATATTCCTGGTAGGCGGCAGCGATTATTCCGGTGCTTCATTACCTCTGAAGGTATTATGTGTCTCTTTCCTTATATCTCAGTTCGGTATCGGATTCTGCGGGAATTTCACTCTGCTACCGGCCAAAAAGGAAAAACAGTTCATGATAGCCTGTACAATCACAGCAGCGGCAAATATTGCGGCGAATGCGTTTATAATACCTGCATTCGGCGCCGTCGGAGCCGCAGTCACAACTGCCGGCGGAAATTTGCTTGCCCTGTTCATTCTTCTGCCCTATGCCGCAAAAGAAGTATATATTTCGCATATTGTACGCCGTACGGCTGGACCTGCTGCGGGCAGTATCCTGATACTTCTTTTCTGCCTTATCATAAGACAGGCAGGGCTAACATTCGTTCCGAGACTTACGGCAAGCGTTGCAGGCAGCGTGCTGCTTTATGGCATTGTGCTTGTTGTAACGAAGAATGAAACACTTATGTATGGAATAAATGTTATAAAAAAGAAATTAAATAGGTGAATATATAAAAAGGCATTATTACTTCAGGGTAACAATGCCTTTTTTATGGAAGCGGAATTACAGCTGACAAAGCTTCTGCATTTCCGGCAAAACCGCAAGTTATGCGTTGACATTTCGGGAATTATGGAGTAAAATGTACTTGTGCGACAGAAAATAAGCGCTGCGGGGGACAGCAGCGAAAAATAAAGGAGGAATCGGGCAAATGAAACTATTCAGGCGTTCACTGGCCTGCACGGCTGCGTTCATGACGGCATTCACGTCCGTGGGAACGGGTCTCAGCGCAAGGGCGGCGGCTACTCCCGACGTTGTTGACTACGAGGAGAGTGAAAAGAACTGGGCAAAGCTGCTGCAATACACCCTGCATTTCTATGATGCGAACATGTGCGGGACCGACGTGGCGGAGAAGAACCGCTTCTCATGGCGGGGCAACTGCCACGTTTACGACGCGAAGGTACCTATGCAGGCTATCGACGACAACCATACGGGAACCAATCTTCCCGCCTCGTTCATCACGAAGTACAAGGACATACTTGATCCCGACGGGGACGGCTGCATCGACGTGTCGGGCGGCTTCCACGACGCAGGCGACCATGTAAAGTTCGGACTTCCCGAGGCCTATGCGGCTTCCGTGGTATCATGGGGCTATTACGAGTTCCGCGAGGCGTATGAGGAGACGGGACAGGCGGAGCACGTGGAGACCATATGCCGCCATTTCTGCGATTATTTCATGCGCAGCACCTTCCGCGACAGCAACGGCGACGTTGTGGCTTTCTGCTATCAGGTGGGCGACGGAAGCGTGGATCACCTATACTGGCAGTCTCCGGAGATAGACGCAATGGGACGTCCCGCGTTCTTTGCCACCTCGGAGCTTCCCACAACGGATGATGTTTCCGAGAGCGCGGCTGCTCTTGCGATAAACTATTACAATTTCAAGGACACCGATCCCAAGTATGCAGCCAAGTGCCTTGAATACGCAAAGGCACTCTTTGACTTTGCCAATAAGAACAGCAAGGCGGTGGGACCTCCCGGCGAAGGCCCCATGAGCTTCTATACCTCCAGCAAGTGGGAGGACGACTTCTGCTTTGCGGGCGGCTGGCTCTACCTCATAACCGGGGATCACAGCTACCTTGACGCCTGCGAGAAATACATCGACTATTACGCTCCTCCGGGATATGTTCTCTGCTGGAACGATATGTGGAACGGCGTTGGAATAATTTTCGGACGCATACAGGATATATACCCCGAGGTATGCGAGGAGGTACGCGTGGCTATCGGCAGAGGCCCCTATGAGAAGCTGGACTTCTGGCAGATGGAGGCAAAGGCCGTGAATACGATCATGGCAGGAGATCTGGGAAAGATAACTCCCGCAGGCTACTTCTACCTTGACACATGGGGCAGCGCACGATACAACACAGCGGCTCAGTTCACGGCTCTTGTGTACGACAAGTACAAAAAGGGCAAGGACTGCTATAACCAAAAGAACGAGGACTATGCCTTTACGAAGTGGGCTCTCGGACAGATGGAGTACATCACGGGAGACAATCCCCTCGGCAGAAGCTACGTTGTGGGATACGGCGAGAATTCCGTAAAGTATCCTCACCACCGTGCAGCTTCGGGACTTACCATGGCCGAGGATCCCGCCGAGCACAAGCATGTTCTGTACGGTGCCCTTGCAGGCGGTCCCGACGCAAATGACAAGCACAACGACGTTACCAGCGACTGGGTATACAACGAGGTCACCATTGACTACAATGCAGCGATAGTTGGCGCAGCAGCGGGACTTTATCTCTACAAGAACGACAAGACCATGAAGCCTGAGGAGGACTTCCCGCCTGCGGAAAAGGTGGACGATACTGAGCTCTTCTCGGGAGATGATTTCTGGGCGGCAGGCTATTGCTCCGACGCTCCCGAAAAGACGGGCTCGGGCGTTACCAAGCTCACATTCTTCGTGAATACGGACTCTCTTGAGCCTCACGACGATATATCCATACGTTACTATTTCAGCATAGAGGAGTTTGACAACAAGACGATTCCCGGCAGCTTTGTGCTCCAGAAGACCTACGATCAGGTAGAGACCGAGGTAACGGGCAAATCCGCCGTTCTTTCGGGACCCAAACAGTACAAGGACGATATATACTATATCGAGATCTCGTGGCCGGATTACGCCATAGCAAACTCAAACAAGAAGTATCAGCTCATCATAGGAAACTACTACGGCGAGAAGTGGGATTCCTCCAATGACTGGAGCAAGAAGGGAATGCTCGACCTTACCGAGGCAGGAGAGGACTACGACAACGTAGTCAGCGGCGTGGAGTTCGCAAAGCGCTGCGACAACGTATGCGTATACTCCGGCGGCAAGCTCATAGGCGGCACCGAGCCCGACGGAACGAAGCCCTCTAAGGTATACAAGGTGGCGCAGCTGGTAAGGCTTCGCAAGATGCTCCTCGGCGAGTCTCCCTTCAGCAGCAAGGAGGCTGCGGATCAGTTCGACTTCAACGGCGACGGAAAGACCGACGTATACGACGAGGTGGAGCTGAGGAAGCTCCTTGTAAAGCAGGGCTGACCGGAATTGATACAGTCCGGCTGAAACATATGTAAGATAATGCCCCGGAGCGATCGTGATCGCTCCGGGGCAAAGCTTTTCTGTATGAGGGAATTGCAGTGTAATAGCTCGCTCCCGCAAGGCATATTTCCCGGTTACCGCGAATATACATGGAGTATCAAATAACGGAGGTACGACCATGCAGGACAAGACCGCAAAGCAGAACCACAACATTATTCTCGAGGACCGCAAGAGCCTGAGTATATCTGGCATAACCGACGTAGACAGCTTCGACGAGAGGGAGATAAGCCTGTACACTCAGCTGGGAGAGCTCACAGTGCAGGGGCGGGAGCTCCATATCGACGCTATGAGCGTGGAGACCGGCGACATGACCATAACAGGGGACATATGGGCGCTGATCTACGGCGACAAGGACAAAAAAGGGCCCATTTCCGCACTTGGCAGGCTCTTCAGATGATAGTTCCCGAGACCTATTTCACCGTTGAGGAGGAGCTCCGCCTCTTCGGAATGTCCTGCCTTTTGGGAGCGGGAGTTGGCACCGCCTATGACGTGCTGAGGGCGTTCAGGCTGATATTTCCCCATAACAGCGTCCTTGTAGCGATCGAGGACGCGGTATTCCTTACGCTCTACGGAGCTGCCATGACAGCCTTTGCCGTCACGGCGGCAAGGGGAGAGCTGCGGCTGTATCATTTCATCGGCAGTGTAATAGGCTTCGTCATCTATTACATGACGGTCGGAAGCGTGATAATGGGGACTCTCCGCAAGCTTTTCGGCGTCATTTCCGCAGCTTTGAAGATCATTACTAAGCCGCTGAAAGCGGTTTTTGCATTTCTGCGTAAAAAAGTTGCGGTTGAATTTGTTGGAAATCTCCAAATAATAGTCAAATCATTTAAAAAAATAAAAATAGTATTGCTAAACAGGCGGCATCTGTTGTATAATAAAATGGAAAATAAAAAGAGAAAGAACGTGAATAACGTTGTCAAAAAAAATGAGACATGAAAAGGAAGAAAAAAAGGGTCTGTTCAACCGCGGGCTTGTCAAGCTTGCCGCTCTTGCGGCTATAGTCGGCTGCGGAGTGCTCATTGCGTCAACGCAGAAGGACTGCGCCGAAAAGGAAAAGCAGATGGAGCTGATACAGACTAAAATAGATGCTTACGAGACCGAAAATGCCGAGCTGCAGCGTGTCCTTGACAGTGACGATCTGAATGAGTATATGGAAAAGGTCGCACTTGAGGAGAGAGGCTATGCCTATCCCGACGAGCGCAGATTCTACGACACTTCAAGGGACTAATCGGATCCGCGGACAAGGATCCTTGAAAAGGAGTTATAAATTAATATGCAGCTGGAAATTGGAAAGATCTACAATGGCAGGGTGAAGGGCATCACACAGTACGGAGCTTTCGTGGACATCGAGGGAGGCGGCACCGGCATGGTGCATATTTCCGAGGTGGCAAATACATATGTCAACGATATTCACGAGCACCTTACCGAGGAACAGGAGGTCAGGGTCAAGGTAATAGGCATCAACGAGGCGGGAAAGGTCAGCCTTTCCATAAAGAAGGCCTCCGAGAACAAGGACTCGCAGCCCCGTCAGCGCCGCTTCGACAAGGGTCAGGGCAAGGGCTTTGACAAGGGCGAAAAGGACGGCGACAAGGGTGAGAGAAGCTTTGACAAGGGTGAGCGCAGCTCTGACAAGAGCGACCGCGGCTTCGATAAGGGCGGCGAGCGCAGTCAGCGCAGCAAACCCGTGGTGTGGGAGCCGAAAAAGCAGATACCTCCCTCGGAAATGACCTTCGAGGATATGATGTCCCGCTTCAAGCAGACCAGCGAGGAGCGTATGTGCGACCTCAAGCGCAGTACCGACAGAAAAAACGGTACCAGAAGAAAGTGATATACGGCCGTCCTTTGCAGGACGGCTTTTTTACTGCCGAAAAATGCCGAAAGATATTTACACAGTGCCGAAAAAATGTTATAATGTAATTTGAGATATAAGTTTCAGATACGGGAGGTATATATGAAATATACGCAGGGACGATATATAATAACAGAAAAGTCCGCCATAGCCCGCGAGGTGTACAGCTTCACGGTATCATGTCCCGAGGTGGCTGCCGCAGCCTGCCCGGGACAGTTCGTACACATAAGGGCGAACGGCTTCACTCTACGCAGACCAATTTCTATCTGCGGCATAGACAGGGAAAAGGGAACTCTCAGGATAGTGTTCGAGATAAGAGGAGAGGGCACCGCCGAGATAGCAAGGCTGAACAAGGGCGACCTGATAGATATGCTGGCTCCGCTGGGACACGGCTTCACGGTGGATAACAGCTTCGGAAAAGTCGTTCTGGTGGGAGGCGGCATAGGTACTCCGCCGATGCTCCCTCTTGCGAAAATATACGGTGAAAAGGCCGTGGCGATAAGCGGCTTCAGGAACGCCTCCGCAGTGATACTTCAGGAGGACTTCCGCAGGACGGGCGCAGAGACCATACTCTGCACCGACGACGGCTCTGCGGGCATACACGGCTTTGTTACACAGCCTCTTAAAGAGCTTGCGGAAAAAGGCGGCATAGACGCCGTATACGCCTGCGGACCCATGCCCATGCTCAGGGGAATTGCGGAAATATGCAGAGAAAATGAAATATACTGCGAGATCTCCCTTGAAGAGCGCATGGCCTGCGGTATCGGAGCCTGTCTGGGCTGCGCCTGCCGCACCGTGAGGAACGACGAGGAATATTTCGCCCACGTCTGCAAGGACGGTCCCGTATTCAAGGCTGAGGAGGTGCTCTGGTAATGGCTGATCTTTCCGTAAGGGTCTGCGGCACAGACTTCAAGAACCCGATAATACCCGCTTCCGGCGTATTCGGCTACGGCAGGGAGTACGAGGAGCTCTTCCCGCTGGACAGGCTCGGCGGTATCGCCACAAAGGGAACGACGCTGCATCTCCGCACGGGCAACCTTGCCCCGAGAATAGCGGAGACTCCCTCGGGAATGCTAAATTCCGTGGGCCTCCAGAATCCCGGCATCGATCACTTCATAGAGACCGAGCTGCCGTATCTTCTCACAAAGGATCTTGTGGTGCTTGCAAACATAGCGGGCTCCACTCCCGACGAGTGCGCGGAGGTAGCCGCAAAGCTTGAAGCCACCGACGTCCACATGATAGAGCTGAACATCTCCTGCCCCAATGTAAAGCAGGGCGGAGCAGCCTTCGGCACCAGCTGCGAAATGGCTGCGGAGGTGACAAGGAGAGTCCGCGCAGTGACGAAGAAGCCCCTCGTGGTAAAGCTCTCGCCCAACGTTACCAGTATCGCCGATATAGCTAAGTCGGTGGAGGCAGCGGGCGCAGACGCGGTATCACTTATAAACACCCTCCTCGGAATGAGGATAGACATAAACACGGGCAGACCCGTACTCCGCAACAATGTGGGCGGAATGAGCGGTCCTGCCGTATTCCCCATAGCCGTCCGCATGGTATGGCAGGTGGCGAATGCCGTAAGTATACCCGTTATCGGCATGGGCGGCGTATCCTCGGGACGCGACGCCATAGAGCTGATGATGGCGGGAGCCTCCGCCGTTCAGGTGGGAGCTGCCATATTCACCGATTCCTATGCGCCTGTAAGGATAATCGAGGAAATGAACGAATTCCTCGACAGCAGGGGTATCGGCTCGGTGCGCGACATTATCGGAACTGTAAAGCCGTGGTGACGGCGGCATGAAAACGGAGACAATGCTATGTTTTTGAAACCGGATCCAACATTTTTTGAAGAGAGCGGACACGCCCACTATCCGGCCTGCTGCGGACGTATGGAGTCCATAAGCCGCAACGGCCACAGGATGTTTTTCTATACTCTCATCGCGGCGGTGGTGCTCTCGGCAATATCCGCCATGGGAGCCCGTATACAGGTCATAAGCTGGATACCCATGATGATATGCGATCTCAACGGAGGCGTGGGCTGGGTAGGCATTCAGGTGCTCGTATGCCTGAGCCTTATCATCATGGCAGCTCTGGGCTGCGGAAAAAGCAAGATATTCGGCGTGATACTCCTGCTGATATATTTCCTGATGCTGGCTATACCGCTGTTTTACCGCATTTCGCCCTTCGACATCTTCTCGGTCCTGATCGGAGGAGGCGGAGTGTTCTTCGGCTACAAAGCGCCGAGGGACTTCAAGGACTATTCTCAGCTCCGTGAAACTGAGGGCTTCCCGCTGTTCAATACTCTCCTTACGGAGTACGATGAAAAGAAGCAGCGCGAGGCCGAGTTTGAACAGAGATACGGCGGCCCGCGGCATACGGGTGACAGCGGCGAGGCTCCGCAGAATAAAGCGCCTGTTCTGCATAATACGGTGTACCGCAGCAGCAATGCCAGGGACGGCATAGGAGATATGCCCGAGCTTGAGATAGGCGACCTTGTCAGCGGAGAGCCGTCGGGAGGAAGGTTCGTCCCGAAAGGCGGAAAAGAGGGGACTATCTCGGACAGTCCGCTAAAGCTTAAATAAGGGGGAAGAAATATGTTTGCCAAGGTATCCAGTCTCGGTCTGTTCGGACTCAATGCGTTTCCTGTTGACGTGGAGATCGACATAAGCCGCGGTAATCCGCAGTTTGAGATAGTCGGACTTCCCGACACCGTTGTAAAGGAGAGCCGCGAGCGCATACGCGCTGCCCTGCGTTCATGCAGCATAAGCTTTCCCGTGGCGGCTGTTATGGTGAATCTTGCGCCCGCCGATACGAAAAAGAGCGGCTCCGTGCATGATATGGCCATATTCATGGCGGTACTGCGCGGCATGAGAATGATAAGCGAGGATACCGACGGCTGCTCCTTCATAGGAGAGATCTCCCTGAACGGCGACGTACGCCGCATAAACGGCGTGCTGCCCATGGTCATGCTTGCGAGAGAAATGGGTATAAGGTCAGTATTCGTTCCCGCAGATAACGCAAAGGAAGCCTCTGTCATAGACGGAGTTGATATATACGCGGTCAGTAACGTTGAGGAGCTCATACGCCATTTCCGCGGCGAGGAGAGGCTTCAGCCCAGCGAGCACTATATACCGCCCGAAACAGCCTATAACGAGACCCTTGATTTTTCGGACGTGAGAGGACAGCAGTCCGCAAAGAAGGCGCTGGAGATAGCGGCTGCGGGCGGACACAATGCCCTGCTCATAGGCTCGCCCGGAAGCGGAAAAAGTATGCTTGCAAAGCGTATGCCGTCAATACTTCCGCCCCTGACCTTTGAGGAAGCCCTTGAGACCACAAAAATACATTCGATTTCGGGATTACTTACTCCCGAATCGCCAATAATAACAAAGAGACCCTTCCGCTCGCCCCACCACACCATATCCTCGGCGGGACTGGCGGGCGGCGGAACAGTTCCCCACCCGGGAGAGGTATCCCTTGCCCATAACGGACTGCTCTTCCTTGACGAGCTCGCGGAATTCGACCGCAAGACCCTGGAGATACTGCGACAGCCCCTTGAGGACAGAAAGGTGACCATTGCCCGCGCTTCGGGCACTGTGACTTATCCCTGCACGATAATGCTCATCGGCGCCATGAATCCCTGTCCCTGCGGATACTACGGGCACCCGAAGCGGAAATGCATATGCCCGAAGAATAAGATAACCGGCTATCTTTCCAGGATCTCGGGACCGCTGCTGGACCGCTTCGACCTTCATATCGAGGTGGCTCCCGTGGAGTTCGGCGACCTTTCCTCAAAGACAAAGGAGGAGAGCTCCGCGGAGATAAGGAAGCGCGTCACGGCTGCAAGAGCCGTACAGGAGGAGCGCTTCAGAGGGACCGGCATAGCCTGCAACGCACTGATAACGCCCGATAAATTACAGGAGTTCTGTCCCATGGATGAGACTGCGGAAACTCTTATGAAAAACGTTTTCGACAGGCTCGGTCTCAGTGCGAGAGCCTATGACAGGATACTGAAGGTGGCGCGTACCATCGCGGATATTGAGGGCTCGGAGATAATCAGGAAGCCCCATGTAGCGGCAGCGGCTCAGTTCAGGAGCCTTGACCGCAAGTACTGGAGCGAGTGAATCAGAATTTGCATATCAAATTTTGACTCAGTTTAGAGTTGAGAGTGAAGAGTTGAGAGTTGATGTGTTCGCTTCGCTCAAGTTATTTAAATATTGTCGCCTCAGGCGACTCCATAACTCTCAACTCTCAATTCTCAACTTTGTATTTATATAAATACGTTTTGAAAAGAAAGAAAAAAGGAGAAACAATGAAATCTGCATTCAAAAAACTGCCCTCGGGCAAGCACAGCATAGACGCAGGCCTCCTCTTTGCGGTCACTCTCTGCGCTGCTGTTAGCACCCTGCTGATCTATTCTATAACCCATAACAAGGTGCTGGAGACAGTGGGTCCCAGCTACTGGAAGACCCAGGCCTTCTCAATGGCGGCGGGTATCGTTGCCGCGGTCATTATCTCGTTTATAGACTACCGTAAGCTCGTAAAGCTCTGGGTGCTTTTCGTACCCGTTACGCTGGGACTTATGGCGCTGACCTTTACCTCCCTGGGCTACAGGCGAGAGGGCGCGGACGATCAGGCATGGCTCAACCTCGGCTTTATCCAGTTCCAGCCCTCGGAGGTGCTGAAGCTGGCGTTCATACTCACCTTCGCTCATCACCTTTCCCGTGACGAGGAGGAGATGAACAAGCCCCTCCATATGCTTCTGATAATCATTCACGGCATGATCCCCCTTGGTATCGTAGGCCTTCAGGGCGACTACGGAACGGCTATCGTTTTCGCGGGAATTTTCGCCTTTATGATCTGCTCCGCAAAGATCTCCTGGAAATACCTTGCGGCAGCGCCCTTCGTTATTGCTGCGGGAGTTGCGGCCATGTGGTTCTTCGCTCTCAGCGAGTTCCACAAGAAGCGTATCCTCATTCTCTTCCACCCCGGAACGGATCCCGAATACATGGAGTATCAGCAGGATCTCGGACTTGCTGCCCTCAAATCGGGCGGAGTCTTCGGCAAGGGACTTTTCGGAAAGCCCGAGGAGTATATCACCGTGCCTGAGATACACAATGACTTCATCTTCACCTATGCGGGACAGGTCTTCGGCTTTATAGGCACTCTCGGACTTGTCATCATACTTTCCTATATATGCCTCAAGATATTCGGCGACAGCAGAGTCTGCCGCGATCATCTCGGAAAGTTCATCTGTATGGGCGCTTTCGGACTTGTATTCACCCACTGTATAATGAACATAGGAATGGTGCTCAAGGTCGCCCCCGTTATCGGCGTTCCGCTGCCCTTCCTCAGCGCGGGCGGCACCGCTATGATAAGTATGTACGCCATAATCGGCCTTGTGCTCAGCACCTACAGCCACCGCGCCGTCAGCTACAACGTCTTCTATGACGAGGACGAGGAATGATATTGCGCTCCCGCAGAATGCGGGAGCTTTTTTATCACATCCTTTCATAAGGGGGTGAAAAAACGCCCCGAATCAACCCGGAACGGTTGATTATTGAAAAAGTTTTTTGAAACTTTGTGTACAAGCACAGATGTTCCGCCAAAAAAGATTGCCGGTTTGTTAATTGTGACAGAGTTTTTATTTTAGGCAGTCCCGAACTGTTAAAACAGCCCCCTCAACTGATAAACATACTTAAAAAATGGCGTTTTTTGCTGTATACGGTTGACAAATCCCATTTTTTGGAGTACAATAATAGTAAGTATAACAACACGGAGGCGAGGCTTGTGAAAAAAACAAAAAAGACTGCTCTGATAGCTGCTGTGCTTACGGGAGCAGCTGTGCTCACAGGCTGTGAGCACGGCGGCGATAATGTTCAGGACGTTTACGGACCGCCTGTAACAGAAGCCACCACAGATGTTACAGCGGCCATGCAGACGGAATACGGCGCTCCTGTGGCCGAGAAGGTCACAAAGACGGAAAAGCCTGTGACTGTGCCTGCACTCTACGGACCGCCCGAGACAGACACATTTGCCACAGACGCTGTTACGGAGCCTGTAACGACAAACTACGACGTGTCAAAGGATAAGGTGCAGATCGTTTACGGTCCGCCTCAGGAATAAGAAAGAAAAGCGCCGTCGGTTCGAAAAGGACAGCGCTTGTGAGAAGGGAAATTCAGAAAATAATTACCGATTTTGGTGAAAGGAGTTTTTGCTATGAAAAAAAGTCTGCATACACTGCTGACAGCAGCTATGTTCGCTGCCGCAAACGTTTCGGCAGTTCCCGCTGCCGCCGCCGATAACGGCGCAGCCGTCCGTCCCGAGGTCGATCCCGTTGAGACTGTTTCCTTCGGTGAGAAAAACAGCGGTAAGACATATGAGACCATCAAGGAATCCTTCAGGGACGATATGTGGGATTTCTCCTCTGCAACTACTACGAAGCCCGCTCTCCTCTACGGTTCGCCCTGGATGTTCACTACGACAACCACCTCATCTGCGGCTGACGAAAAGGAGATCACCACCACCTCGTCCGAGGCTGACGAAAAGGAGACCACCACCACAGGCACCTCCACCACTCTGTTCGAGCCCTGGATGACAACTACCACAACAACTATCCCTCAGCCCGTTTACGGACCTCCCCTCCAGGATTTCCTGGGAGACGTAAATCTTGACAACATCGTGGATTCCTTTGACGTTCTTGCGGTAAAGAAAATGCTGATAAAGGGCGTTGAGCGCTATTCGGACGGATATATGGAAGCCTACTACGCCGATATGAACAACGACGGCAAGCTTACCCTTGCCGATCTGGTGCTCCTCCAGAAATACCTGCTGGGTCAGGTGTCAAAGCAGGAGCTGCAGAAGAAGTACGGCTATTTCTACGGCAGCCATAATATCGAGATCGAGAAGATAGGCGACAAGGTAACGGATACCGCTACCACAACAGGCAAGAAGCCCGTGGTGACTACCACCACCACTTCAAAGTTCGACCCCGGCAGCGACATTGTTATATCCCTCTACGGCATCAAGCCCAGTATAGACATCGTAAGGGAGATCACTGAGGATTCCATAAACAAGATAAAGGATACGGATTTTTCCGAGGAGAAATAAGCCGTTTTCCTTGCTGACATAAAATGTGAAGGAGAGATGGAACATGAAAAAAACGATACACACATTACTGACGGCCGCTCTGTTCGCAGCGTCAAATGCGTCGGCTATGCCTACCATGGCAGCAGAGGGCTACGGAAACAATACAAGACAGGACAGCGGCAAGTCCCTGATAGAGACATTGCAGGACAAGCTGGAAATGGCCGCAAGCAGCATACCTCAGGACGTATACGGTCCCGCACCGGTCTATGACGTGGAGACCACGACCTTTTCGGATCCCGCAGTTGCAATGACTGCCACGACCACCGTTCCGTTATACGGGGTTATGCCCACAATGCTCACACAGACCACTACTATGCTTCCGCAGCCTGCTTACGGCGTTATTCCCACAACGCTCACACAGACTACTGCTATGCCGACTCAGCCTGCTTACGGCGCAATGCCGACTACTATCGTTACAGCTACGGAGACCACCATGGCGACTCTCTACGGCCCGCCCATTACTTTCAAGGATTACGGCGACATAAACAGCGACGGCGTTATCGATGCATACGACCTTATCAAGCTCAGAAGGACTGTCATCACCCAGCAGTATGACAGCTATTTCGATCAGCTGCGCTGTGACCTCAACAAGAACAACAAGGTCGATATAGGCGACGTTGTAAAGCTTACAAGATACCTCCTCGGAATGACAGGTTCTCCTCTTGAGGGCGACGACAGCAGCATAAAGACAACTTCCACTACCACTACCGCCGATCTGTCAGTACCGACTACCACAACTTCCTCCGATAAGATCCTCTGGAAGACGGAAACAACTACTTACGACCCCAGAAAGGATCTTATAGTTCCTGTTTACGGTACAATGAATACCAACAGGTATGCGAAGGATATAAGTGGAACAAAGACTACTGCTACCACCGCAGAACCAAATACCACAGAGGAGAAGTAAAATGCTTGATGTGAATATGAAGCGCGATCATCTTAATCAGATGAGAGACTACCGTCAGAAGCTCATGAAGGAGCCCCAGCTTCGCAACCTCTTCCTTGAGCTCACCTTGCGCTGCAACGAGAGATGTCTTCACTGCGGAAGTCACTGCGGAGATGTGACCTCGGAGGAGCTCACCGTTGACCAGTACAGGACGTTTTTACAGCAGGTAAAGGAGGATATGACCACAAGAGGCAAGATGCTCGATATAACGGGCGGAGAGCCTCTGCTGAGAAAGGATTTCTTCGATATTCTCGGAGCTGCTCACGAGCTCGGCTTTGAGTGGGGAATGACCAGCAACGCTACCCTTATTGACGATTCTGTTGCCCGCGACCTGAAAAGAGTGGGTATGGGTACTATCTCCGTAAGCATCGACGGTCTCGAGGAAACTCACGACGCCTTCAGAAGGACTCCCGGCGGCTATAAGAAGGCTATGAACGGTATAGAGAGCCTGCTGCGTGTAGGAGGCTTCGAGAGCGTTCAGGTCACCACCGTCGTTACTCACAAGAGCATAAGCGAGCTTGACGAGCTCTATAAGATATTCAACGGTATGGATATAGATTCGTGGCGTGTTATCAATATGGAGCCCATGGGACGTGCAAAGCAGCACCCCGAGCTCATACTCACGCCCGACGATTACAGATACCTCTTTGAGTTCATCAGGAACAAGCGTATAGCAGGCGAGCCCGTTGTTTACGGATGCAGCCATTATCTCGGCATGGAGTACGAGAGAGAGGTGCGCGACTGGTATTACCTCTGCACGGCGGGACTCTATACGGCGAGCATCACCGCGAACGGCGACATCATTGCCTGTCTCGACATCGAGCGCCGTCCCGAGTTCGTTCAGGGCAATATCCTCCGCGACCGTTTCAGCGAGGTCTGGAAGAACAAGTTCCAGATATTCAGGCGCGATCTTGCGGACGATAATCCGACCTGCACGGAATGCGAGCATAAGGATTACTGCCACGGCGATTCCTATCACAGCTGGGACTTCGACAACAACAAGCCGCAGCTCTGCTTCAAGGATATACTTTTCTGATAAAAATAAAGCCTCGTCACATATGTGACGAGGCTTTTTTGTCATACTGTCAGATTATCTCCGCGAATATGCCCGAAAGGGAGGCAAGACAGGTCTTCTGCACCGTTTCGGCGGGTATTGTCTCACCGTTGAACTCAAGATCCTTTGTGGTGCAGCCCTTTGCCGCTACCGCTACGGAATAACCCTGATCCATGGCTGCGCGGACAGTGGTGTCTACGCTCATATGGGTCATCATGCCGCATACTATGAGCTTATCCACGCCGAGACTGCGAAGACAGACGTTGAGCTCTGTCTCAAGGAAGCTGTTGGGGTACTGCTTCATGATAACTATGTCATCGGGGAGAGGCTTTATGCGCTCGGAGATCTTTGCTCCGGGGGTGTCCTCCAGCAGGCAGCTGTCAGTCGGAGGGTTTATGTGCTGTATGTAGATGACTGGACGTCCGATACTGCGGCTCTCACTGAGGAGCCCGATTATGCAGTCTTCGGTCTCGCGGGACTTGTAAAGCTCGCATGCGCCGCCTTCAAGATAGTCGTTCTGTACGTCGATGATGAGTAAAGCTTCTTTCATATACATATCTCCATGGGCGATACTGTCGGTGAGGCTTGCCTGCATCGGCAGTAAGTTTGTTTTTTATTAAGTATATCACATCGGAGTGTCCGTGTCAATCATTTGCAATTTGGTAAAAATAACGAAAAATGCCTCGTATTTCATCGGAAAAATGTAAGCGGCCTTTGAAGACAGGGGCTGTGAGGCAGCAAAAAGGGGCTTACGTAAGCTCTTAATCCGGGGCTATTGTGAGTTATTTGGATTTTGGGAGATGAAGCCTGGGACGGGCAGGTGCTTTTCCGCAAAACAGATATATTTTTGTGCCTGTTCTGTTGACTTTTGTGCCGTATTCATATATAATTTAATGTGACAGATTATTGGAAGAACCCGTAAGGAAAAATGAAATGGAGGTCTTGAAAATGCATAAACACAATGGCAGGGCAGGTAAAAGGATCCTGTCTGTCCTCGCTGCTTCCGCAGTTGCGTGCAGTCAGCTCATGGCTGTCATGCCCCCCGTCGCAACGGCAGCAGAGGAGGAGAGCAAGTCCGAGGTGATCTGCGGCGACGCTGACGGCAACGGAATGATCGACATCATGGACGCTTTACTCATGGAGAAGTACGTCTGCAAGGGTGAAGCCGACGGTATCAGCCTTGAGGCGGCGGACACGGACAACGACGGCAAGATCACTCTGAGAGACGTAGAGATAGTGCAGAAGCATTATCTTATGCTTATAACGGGAAGCAAGGGACTGACGCTCCCCTATGACGGAGAGATCGAGTGGAGCCGCTATCCCGACCCCGCAAACTATACGGTGGTCGGCAAGGGTCTGACCTGGCAGGAGGCTGAGGCCGAGTGCGAGAAGAACGGCGGCCACCTTGTCTGCATAACCTCCGCCGAGGAGCAGGCTCAGGTTGAGGCTCTTATAAGGGCTCAGGAGGATATAAAGAACAACTACTGGATAGGTCTCAAATGGGACGAGAACAAGAATTTTGTCTGGGTAACGGGCGAAGACCCCGTTTATACCAACTGGAACCCGGGAAATCCGCAGAATATCGATAACAAGCAGAATGCGGTGCTGCTCTATGGCAAGAGATACGGCAATGTCGGCACGTGGGACGATATAAATGAAAGCGGTACCTGTCTGGGCGACTCTTTCTACGGACTTGAAAACTTCGGCTATATCATGGAGAAGGACGACAAGCCTCTCAGCAGCTACATATGGACGGACGAGACCAGCCTTCCCGCAAAGGGCTGCTATAAGCTGGGCTGCGATGTTACCGTGGATTCAGGTGCCAGTGTAAGTGATCTTGACATTGATCTCAACGGTCATACCATAAAAATAAAAGATATAGTATGCAGCGGCAACGTTGTCATCAGAGACAGCGATCCCGAAAAGAAGGGCGCTATAATAAGCACGGCGTCCGACAATCTTATCACATCATACGGAAATCTTACCATATACGGCGGCAGGATTGTCGGCTACGATAGCAGCACCATCTATGCAACGGTAAGGATAAACGGCGGAAATTTTGAATTCTTCGGCGGCGAGATTATCGGAAACTACAGCAATGCCCTCTCTGTAAGAACGAGCAGCGGTACTGTTAATCTTGCGGGAGGAGCACTGAAAAATCCGAACAGCGACGGCAAAAAAGACAATAACTATATGTCGCCTGTGTGGATAGCCGATAACTTTGCAGGCACTATCAATATTACGGGTTCGGAGATATACTCGGAGCTGGGCGCCTGCGTTTACAGTGAAGCGTCAAAGGGCAGGATAAATATCTCGGGCGGCAGCATAAAGAGCGGCAGCGAGTACGGCGTATACTGCCGTGGAGATAATATCCTCAGCCTCAGCGGAAATATATCGGTCAACGGTCCCAAGGGCGGAATCTATATCCCCAAGGGCGGAAAGGTCAATATAACAGGCAGCATCACAAACGCCTCCACGTCCATTTATTCCGAGGCGTCCGGCGTTATCACCAGCGGCCTGTCCAAGTATGTGGATACGAGGTATATCGCTCCCTATATCGAGAATGCGGGAGTCAACGGAAAGCTGTCCCTTACAAAGGACGGAGAGCTGTTCTTCCTTGTTGACGGAGACAAGGTAACAACTCCCGTGGACAAGAGCTCACGTTATCAGATATTCAGCGAAAGCCTTACATGGGACGAGGCAAAGGAATTCTGCGAGAGCAACGGCGGTCACCTTGTCACCATAACCTCTCAGGAGGAGCAGGAGGAGATCGAGGCTCTCATAAGTGCAATACCCGAGCCGAAGAATTACTGGCTCGGCGCGGAGCGCGATGAAAACGGTAATTTCGTATGGATAACGGGCGAAGCGTTTGAGTATTCCAACTGGAGCGCGGGCGAGCCCAATACCAGAGATGAGCTGGTTGCTATGCTCTACGGCGTTGAAGAGATCGGCGCTGTGGGCGAGTGGAACGACATCAAAAAGGACGGAAGCGGATTTCCCGCAGATTTCTTCACCATTGAAAACTACGGCTTTATCTGCGAGTGGGAGGACGTGGCTTCGATAACAACTACTACCACGACCATCACCACAACTACGACAACTACAACAACCACGACCACCACCACAACAACTACAACTACAACGACTACAACTACAACGGCTGCCACAACAACGACTGCAAAGCTCACTCCCAAACTGACGTATAAAAATGCCTCCGGCTGGGAGTATCAGATATTCGATGACGGTCTCACATGGGATGAGGCAAAGGCTTACTGCGAGAGCATAGGCGGTCACCTTGCGGTAATAACCTCCGAGGAGGAGCAGAAAGCATTATTCGATGCGCTCAGCTCGGAAGCCGCCGAAAAGCCCTATTACTGGCTGGGCGCCCGCCGCGGTGATGACGGTGCCTTCCACTGGGTAACTGACGAAGAAATGGGCTATACCAACTGGGAGTCAGGAAAGCCCGATAATTTCCTCGGCCTCGAGCATTATATGATCATTATGAAGCATAACGGCCGCTGGGAGGACAATCAGCTCAACGGCTGGGGCAACAATGTCAATAGCATGGGCTTTATCTGCGAATGGGGAATAGATCCCGCACCTGCAACAGCTACAACTTCCGATTCATCTGCCGCGGAAACCACTACAACAAAGGCGGCAGCTGAAACTGCGACCACAAGTGCGACGACCTCAACGACGAAGGCAGCAACTACCGTTCGCGTGACTACCACCACGGAGCCTGTTCCGCCGAAGCCCCATAAGCTGGACATTGACGGCGATATGACCGTCAAGGAAATGAACATGGACGACATCAAGAAGGCAGGCATCAGCCTTGAGGATCCGTCCAACTACCATGTATTCAAGTATGAGGTCAAAATGACCTTCGAGGCAGAGGCAGTCGTTATCAACAAGTACGACGTACAGCCTGTTGCAAGTTATGGCGGCGGAGGAGGAACAATAAATATACCTCCCAGCGTTGTCATAAACAATGAACCAGTAAAGGTCATCGGCTATCAGGAGACCGAAAAAGAAGAGATGTACATGGTGATCAGGGGCGAATGCAAGTGGCTCAAGGAGTTCTACGATGTACAGCTCATCATCATAAACAAGGACGGATCGGGTCAGTCGCTTACCAACTGTACTGCAACCCTGAATTCACCCGAGGGACTTACGCTGATGAACTGCGACAGAGTACAGAGCTTTGACAAGCTTGAGGTCGGCAGTCCCTATACCATACACTGGTACCTGCGGGGCGACGTCGCCGGCGACTATGATCTCACGGCAGATCTGAAAGGCTGGAACGGCGGAGAACCCTTCACGTACAACTTCAAGTCGAAGAATACTCTTCATGTATACGCAGGCGACGCTCTGAAAATGAAGATAATACTTCCGAGATACTCCTTCTTTGATGAGGATTACCCTGTAACAATAAGCTTTGAGAACGTTTCCGACAAGCCCATATACAATATCGAGCATACTGTTTTAGGCTTCACGCAGTATTCAAAGCTGACAACAAAGAAATACCGTGACGGAAAGCTGATAGATACATCGGTAAAGATCGATCAGCTTCAGAACGAGCAGCTCAACCAGAGCTATCGCCTTGACGAGCTCGAGCCGGGAGATCAGCTGGTGGCGGAGATAACCATACACGACATCTGGAAATCCATTCTCGAAAAGGAGATAGGCAATCAGAAGATTGCTGCCGACGTTATAACCCTTCTGACCTGCTGGTCAAGAAATCCCTATCTTCTCGGTATAAACCTTATATCGACGGTATATAAGTCGATCCTTGACAGTATCGTAGTTGCGCACGTTCTGAAATGCGTGGAGGTAGCTACTCTCGAGGGCTCAACCACACAGATACCCTATGAGGTTATAATTACCGATATTTCTCCCGAGCTTGCAGATAAATACTCATTTGACCTGCTTAAGAATCTGGCAAGGGATCTGACGGGCTGGGTGCTCGATAAGAGCGGAGCCCCAAATGCCGTTCAGGGCGTTTACAATTTGGGAGTATTCGTTGAGTCTGCTACAGCTCCCGGTGCCTCGGCTGATGACATTTTATATGCCTATACTCAGCTGTGCGCGTCATCTATTAATGACAGAGGAATAACTCAGAATTCTCTTACGCTGATGCATGATGTATATTACAGAGTCCGTACACCCAAGGGAGGCGGAAGCGTAATATTCTATGTTGTAAGAGCTGACGGTACGATACAGTTTGCTCCCGGCAGAAAGGTAAGAGCTCAGAGCGAAACGATCAGCGATGATTTCGATATAGAGGTCGTTGACGGCGAGTATACCGTAAACGAGGACGGCTCAATCACTATTGACAGTGATGCTGTCATTAAGGTAACACCCAAGAAGGCCGGCATAAAGGCAACTCTGTGCGCTGTTGCGGAAAACGGCGAGGAGGAGATGCGCATACCTGTTCAGGTAGTTGACGAGCACGAGTGCAAAGGTGAATTCTTCATACTGGATATGCCCGGTGAGGATCACGGCGCAGTTATGGCTTCATTCTGCGATACCTGCGGCGGTCTTATCGACTGCACACAGCTTCCAAAAGAGGCGACAGCAATGCTCAGCAACGGTCAGGCTTATCAGGATATAAGAGGAGCACTGGCTGACGCTGAAAAGGCAGAGGAGAAGCCTGATCTCTATATATTCGGAGATGTGAATATCGTTGAGGACGTTACTGTTCCCGAGGAGCTTATGCTTGTTATAACTCCCTATACTAAGATAACTGTCGGTCAGGGCTGCAAGCTTCTGGCAAAGGGCGAGGTAAAGGACTACAGCGGCTATGGCTATGATCTCAGCGGCAATGGTCCTATCGTATCAACAACCTCAACTACAACCATTACTACGACAACCACAACAACCACAACCACCACAACAACGGCCACCACATCTACAACAACGACCACTACTACAACCACAAATGCTCCGGAATCGAGCACAACCGTAACTTCCACGACAACACAGCCTGTTCAGACTACAACGAGCGGCGGGGGCGAAGGCTCCACACTGCCGGAAACAGGCTATCCCGTATCATTTGACTTCATCGCAGGCCTTGCAGTTCTTATGACTCTGGCAGGCGCAGCTATGGTGATAAGGAATAAAAAGGAAGAGGAATAAATAATGAGAGCGCCGCAGTATGAAGCGGCGCTCGCGTTTCCCACAATATCAGAATGGAAAAGAAGAAAAAAAGACGTATCATCGGCTATGCGATGATACTGTGCGGACTTGCCGTTTTCGGCGTCTTCGCCTATAAAAAGATAAGCAGAGAGCTTTATCTGCGCAGACTTCTCCGGGAAAACGTGGTCTTCGAGATACCCGTCCTTGAAATAAAAGTGCCCGTACTCGAGGGTACGGGGAATAAGGAGCTTCAGGCCTCCGCAGGACATTTTGAGGGCAGGGGGGCTCCCGGACGCGGCAACTACTGTATCGCAGGACACAACAGTACGATCTACGCTGAGATATTCAACGACCTCGATAAGGTGAGAGTAGGCGATACCATGTATCTGACGGACATCGACGATAAGCGTACCCGTTATACCTACAGGGTCACGGAATACCGCATAGTTTCTCCCGATGATACAAGTGTGCTCGGGGATTTCGGTGATGACCGCATAACCGTCATATCCTGTACCGATAACGGTGAGTTCCGACAAGTCGTAGTCGGTATGCTTCGGCGTGATAACAATTAATATACAGAAAAGCTCCCGTTATTGATAGCGGGAGCTTTTTATGCTGTTATTCTTCGGGAGCGGGTCTGCTTTTCATCAGGCAGAGATCGTAGGAATCCCACCTGCCGTCACCGTTGAGGTCGTAATTGTAGCCTGCTGATATTCTGGGGCTTTTTCCGAGGAGGAAGTCGCTGAAGGTCTGTATTTCCTCGGCGGTATAGGTCCTGTTTTCGGGTATCAGCTGCTTGAAGCCCGCGCGGTTGATAATTGCCGAGCCTTCGGTGTCATAGGTCGATAATGAGAATTCGGCTTCGCTTATGCCGCCGAAATCAAGACCGATAGCCCTGAGCTTACGCATAATATCGCTGAGATCTATCTGATTCTCGTAGCGTTCATGATCTGCGGGAACATCATCTGCTTCTGTGGAAGCAAGTACGTTTGTACGGATAAGCTTTACGGTAGTCGAAGCGTCCTTGCTCCTGCTTATCATGAGCTGAACGTTATAGCTGACTCCGTCGGATGTGATCGTGCCGAGATCCTTTGTGGGATAGAAATCGGGGTCCTCGTAGTATCCGATTTCGTCTCCGGTCGGGTCGGAGCTGACGCCCCATTTATCCACTATGCTTATATACCTTACGCCATTGCTCTCTTTCAATAGCTCCTCGTAGGGCGAACCGGTATCCACAGGCACGGAGGGATCGCGCATACACTGCATCCACACGCCGATCTGCCAGTTGGAAAGACCTGTTTTGTTCCTGATCTTTCCTATATCAATGCTGTAATCAATAATAAGCTCGTCGTCACCGTAATATGACAGTATACCCTTACGGTCTATTATGCTGTATGTACCGAAGTTATTCCCGACACTGAATCTGTTTGTTCTGTTGCCGGGATATGGATCGTCCTCTCCCGTGGGGTCATAGCTGTTCCACTCGCACTGTATGGGCTCGTCGGGGTAGCCGTTCATGTATACCGTATAGCCGTATGCATCGTACAGTCTGCCGCCTGCTATTGTATGAGCGGAGTGAGACCAGTGAGCGTTGTTGTCAAGATTTATTCTGTTGTACATGTATTCATAGAGACTGTTTTCTTTCGGATTTTCGGGAACTGTGATGTCGCTGCGGATAAGCTCAGCGCTTCCCTTTGCGGCTGTGCAGCTGAGCTGTACTCCGAGGGCTACAGGCATATTCAGGGAATCCGTCAGCTTGTAATTGCATTCATAAAGGGTGAATATGAACGTATCCAGATCGTGATGAACGGAGACTGTTCCGTTCTTTCCGCTGCTTTCGGCATCGGGGGATACGAAATAATAAACATCCTCCCTGGTGCCCTTTCCTGAGCCTATTATTCCGGTTACAGTGTGATACAAGGGGTATTTCTCGCCTTTTACCTTGGCAGAGCCTATGCATTCAGCGTCCTCCGGGACTTTCCAGTCAACGCTTGCGTCCACGATGTATACGTTGGTTTTATTATAGGAGCTTTCGGTTTCGGGAGCGTTGAAACTTATATGAGTGCCGACGAAGTATGAGCCCTCAACAGCGAAATTCATCTCATAATCCACTTTTGAGCCCATGACATGATCGATATTCTGCCCCTCTCTGAATTTGTAGCCGCGCTCAAACACATCGGGTCTGTAATAGTCCGCGTTGGCAGTATTGATACCTGCCCTGAACAGTGACGGAGAAACGAGTTCCATTTCGCCGCTTCCGGTTCTTGTGCGGAGGTCGTAATAATAACCGTCGCGGGAGCCGCTGCCGTTGCCCTTTACGAGTATATTTCCTTCCTCGTATTCGTCGGGGGCAAGGTCGGGCATATTTTCCACGGATATGTCGTTTACCATGATATTTGCAGAGCCTTTGCAGTATGCGCTCTCTGCAAACAGGGAAATATCCGTTATCTCGCCCGGATCGAAGCCCGCCTCTGCCATGGCGTCAAGAGTTTCCGATACCCTGAGGCTTCTGAAGTCGTCGGACTCGTTGTTTATCCCGAGGGGAGTATCCCTGCGGCAGATATAGGACGTCTTTCCGTCCTTATCCTCAGCCGAGTACAGGGTGTAGTCAACAGGGAAGCTGTCGCCCTCCTGCGGTCCCGTTACGTTGTAGTCGCTGAAGACCTCGGTCGCGGTCAGCTGACCGAGCTTGCCGAGGCTGTTGTCCTTGCCGGCTATGCTCTGCCCGTCTGCGGAATCGTCCAGCTCGAGTATGGTTATGGTATCGCCCTTGCTGTTGTGCAGACGGATTCCGAACCTTACATAGCCCTTTTCCTTGTCGGTATAGCTTCCGGCCTGTATCATTCTCCAGTACTTTACGGATATGCTGCCAAGCTCGGAATACTTCACGGGAGCCGCAAATCTGAGGCCTCTTGACGAGGAGAAGCTCTCCTTGTTGTCCCAGCTGCATTCAAAGGACGCGTTGTTGCTGAGCTCCATGACGGGAGTGCTGTTCGGGTCGTTGTTTATGAATTCGTAGCTGTAGCCATTTTCGACTCCGTCGGTGTTATGGTCGATGATAACGCCGGAATCCGCTGTGACAGCGGGGCAGCTAACGGCGCAGACCACGGCCGCGGTCATGGCTGACAAAGTGTTTCTGATACGCCTGTGCACTTTAAGGCCTCCTTTAGATGTTTGATTTATCACGATATAATATGCATAAATTATATATCATCTGTGTGGAAAAATCAAGTACAATTTTGTTGTCTTATCAAAAAAAACTGTATGGCGATGCCGGAGTATCCGCGGCGTCACTTTGACTTTTACGCTTTTTTGTGATATAATCGTCTTACCAGCTTTTATAAAAGGAGGATATTGCTATGAAGACAGGAAAACTGGTCAGAGCACTGATATGCGCGGCGTTCGCTCTGGGTGTGAACGCGCTGCCGTCGGGAGTTGTTTTTACTCTTTCTGCGGAGGCTGCGTATATAATTGACAACGGCACCTGCGGAAAGAACGCAGTGTGGGAGCTGGACAGCGACGGTACTCTCACCGTCAGCGGTACGGGAGATATGTACAGCCGCAATTCAAATTACGATATACCCTGGGAAGAAGAAAAGGAAAGCATAAAAAAGGTAGTCATCAGCAAGGGCATAACCTCGGTGGGAAGCCAGTCCTTTGACAGCTGTACCAATCTTGAGTCCGTAGCTATTGCCGATACGGTCACGTCCATAGAGACCTATTCCTTCAGCGGATGCAGGGCGCTCACTTCGCTGGTGGTACCAAATTCGGTTACGAATATAGGCTCCTCGGCGTTTGCAATGTGCAAAAGCCTTTCCGATGTGACCATACCATCGTCGGTGACATATATAGGAGCATTGGCTTTTACCGGTACCCCGTGGTTAAATGCCGAGGCGAAGAAGTCGCAGTTCGTCATCGTGAACGGTCTCCTTCTGTTTGCTGTGGACAGGGAGGATGTTGTCATACCCGACAGTGTGACCTATATCGTCAGCGATGCCTTTTGGGGAAAGAGCCTGATGAAGACTCTTACTATCCCCGATACTGTGACAGGAATCGGCCATAATGCCTTTGCAAGCTGTTCTTCCCTGACCTCGGTCACCATACCAGAATCGGTGGAGGATATTGGTGTGCAGGCCTTCGCCAACTGTGCCGCTCTCGGGGAGGTCACCATACTTGCTCCTGACGCGAAAATATATGACAGGGCAACTACATTCGCCAACGATAACATTAGCTATTCGGGAGTAATCAGGGGCTATGACGGTTCGACGGCTGAGATCTGGGCCGGAAAGTACGGGTACAGATTCGAGTCTCTCGGCGAGAGGCCGGCTGAGTATTCCTTCGGCGACGTCAACGGCGACGGAGTCATTGACGCTGTGGACGCTTCCGAGGTCCTTGCGTATTATGCAAGAGTATCAACCGATCAGGATGGCGGATTCGGCATAAAGCAGCAGGCAGCTGCCGATGTGGATATGAACGGCTTTATTGATTCCGTGGACGCCTCGGATATTCTTGCCTACTATGCCTATGTCTCCACGGCAGAGGGAAAGGTGCTCTCCATGGAGGAATATATGAAAAAGAAGTGAGCGGCAGCGCTTGCGGAACTAAGCTCCCCTTGACGGGGAGCTTTTTTACCTTAATGTTATACTATGGTAACAAGTCTGTTCGGAGTATTTTTGTCAAAAAAGTAGAACTTCATTTCCTTGCCGTTCTCCTTATTGACAGTCAATTCTGCTGTGTGATAGAATTATCTTGAAGTATATGAAATTCAAGTCTGTTCGGGATAAAGGTGAATGAAATGTCAACTCTTAAAGAAGCAAAGATAGGTCAGACGGTCAGGGTAGTCAGACTGGGCGGGAACGGCGCTCTCCGTCAGCATTTTCTCGATATGGGCATAATCCCGGGGACCGAGATAACACTGATAAAGTACGCGCCCATGGGAGATCCTGTGGAGCTGAGGCTCCACGGCTACGAGCTCACGCTCCGTCTTGCGGACGCAGAGCAGATAGAGGTAGCTCCAGCAGGGGAGAAGAAGGACATCGCAGAAAAAAAGGCAGAGAAAAAGAAGAAGATATTCCACCCCGGTCTCGGCGAGGGCGGAAAATTCCACGCCAAGGGCGACGGGACTCCGCTGCCCGAGGGTACGACGATGAGATTTGCTCTCGTGGGCAATCAGAACTGCGGAAAGACCACTCTTTTCAACAGGCTCACCGGCTCAAAGCAGCACGTCGGCAATTTTCCCGGTGTTACTGTTGACAGGAAGGACGGCGCAATAAAAGACCACGAGGATACCGTTATCACCGACCTGCCGGGCATATATTCCATGTCGCCCTACAGCAGCGAGGAGATAGTTTCGAGGAATTTTGTCCTCGACGAGAAGCCCCACGCCATAATAAACATTGTGGACGTTACAAATATAGAAAGAAATCTCTACCTCACCATGCAGCTCATAGAGATGAATATCCCTATGGTCGTGGCGCTGAATATGATGGACGAGCTCTCGGCCAACGGCGGCGGCATTGACGTCAACCGCATGGAGCACTTCCTCGGAGTCCCTGTTGTTCCTATCTCGGCTGCCAAGAACGAGGGCATAGAGGAGCTTATCGAGCACGCCCTCCATGTCGCCAAATATCAGGAGCGGCCCGTGGAGACAGACTTCTGCGGCAAGAGTAAAAACGGCGGCGCTGTACACCGCTGCATACACGGTATCTCTCATCTTATCGAGGATCATGCCGAGCAGGCGGAGCTCCCCATACGCTTTGCTGCCTGCAAGGTCATCGAGAACGACCCTCTGATAATCTCGAAGCTCTCCCTTGACAGGAACGAGGAGGAGATGATAGACCATATCGTAATGCAGCTGGAAAAGGAGAGGGAACTGGACAGGAGCGCGGCTATTGCGGATATGCGCTTTACATTCATACAGAAGCTCTGCGAGGAGGCGGTCACCAAGCCAACCGAGAGCAGGGAGCACATAAGGAGCCGCAGGATAGACAGTGTCCTTACGGGAAAATATACTGCTATCCCTGCCTTTATCCTCATTATGGGACTGGTGTTCTGGCTCACCTTCAACGTTATCGGCGCATGGATGCAGGGGCTCCTTGAAGGGGGCATAGACAGGCTCACGGCCGTCACAGACAGGGCTCTTGTGAGAGCGGACGTGAACAGTACAATACACAGCCTCGTCATTGACGGTATCTTTGCGGGCGTGGGAAGCGTTCTCAGCTTCCTTCCCGTTATCGTTACTCTTTTCTTCTTCCTGTCCCTGCTGGAGGACAGCGGATATATCGCACGTGTTGCCTTCTTCATGGACAAGCTCCTGCGAAAGATAGGCCTTTCGGGAAGAAGCATAGTGCCGATGCTCATAGGCTTCGGCTGCTCCGTGCCTGCGGTAATGGCTACACGCACCCTCCCCAGCGAGAGGGACAGAAAAATGACCATACTCCTTACGCCCTTTATGAGCTGTACGGCGAAGCTGCCTATATACGCCTTCTTTGTCAACGCCTTTTTCCCCAAGAGGGGCGGCCTGATAATGATAGGACTGTATCTTCTCGGCATAGTGACGGGTATACTTGCGGCTTATTTCTATAAGGGATTCCTTTTCCGCGGCGAGGCAGTGCCCTTTGTCATGGAGCTGCCGAATTACCGTCTGCCCGGCGCAAGGAACGTAGCTCAGCTACTCTGGGAAAAGGCAAAGGATTTCCTTCAGAGAGCCTTTACGGTCATACTCGTTGCAACTATCTGTGTATGGTTCCTGCAGCATTTCGACCTGCACCTGAATATAGTCGAAAATGCGGAGGAGAGCATACTTGCAAGAGCGGCAGGACTTGCCGCTCCCGTAATGAAGCCCGCAGGCCTCGGAGACTGGCGTATCATAGTATCGCTGGTGAGCGGCTTCATGGCCAAGGAGAGCGTGGTATCCACCCTCGGGATACTTTACGGCAACGGCGTGGAAGCGTCAATGTCGTCCCTTTCGGCAGCCTCGCTGCTGGTATTCTCACTGCTTTATACTCCCTGTGTGGCGGCAGTGGCTTCTATCAGGAGAGAGCTGGGTAAAAAATGGGCGCTGGCAGTGGTTGTATGGCAGTGTGCCATTGCATGGGCGGCGGCTGTCATAGTAAGGCTCATAGGCATTGCGGCAGGAGCGGTATGATGAATATTGTTGATATTATCCTTATCGTCCTTATCGCGGCGGCATTTCTTGCGGCGGTGACGGTGTGCATACGCAATAAAAAAGACGGCAGAGGCTGCGGCGGGAATTGCTCCGGCTGCATCGGCTGCCGTTATAAGAAAGATGATGATACAAAAGGGCGGCGTTGATGCCGCCCTTTTTATCTGTAAACGGTAATTTAATTAAATAATCGGCCGGGATTTCCGGAAAGGAGAGAATATTACCGTAAAGGTCATTATTGTTGTATTATTGTGCATGAATAAAATGATATAATAAACGTATACACAAATAAAATGTTGAATATATACAAAATGCAGGAACGTGCAATGGGGTATTAAGGTTTAATAATTGATCCTCAGATTAAATAAAAAGAACGGGGATTGATATAGAAGGAGGAATTGAATATGATCAAAGGACTGAAAGGAACAGCTGTCATCGTGAGCGCTGTTTCGGCGATTTCTGCGCTGAATACAGGCGGTTTTGCGGCAGATGTCCGTGCGGAGGACGGGATACAGGCTGTATTCTATGTATCGCCAGACGGTAGCGACAGCGGCGACGGCTCGGCAGGGGCTCCCTTTGCAACGCTGGAAAAGGCCCGTGACGCAGTACGCGCAGTCAACGGCAATATGACAGGAGACATCGTTGTTTATCTCCGCGGCGGGGACTACCGTATCACAAAGCCCGTGGAGTTCGACACGCGGGACTCGGGCACCGGCGGATTTACCGTCAGGTATGAGGCCTGTGAGGGAGAAGCTCCCGTTATTAACGGTGCCGCAAGGGTCACAGGCTGGAAGAAGTACAACGACAAGCTCTGGGCTGCGCCTCTGGACAGAGACTATAAGCTCCGCAACCTTTATGTCAACGACCGCCGCGCAGATATGGGCAGCGTTCAGGTACAGGCAAATGGCGGCTACGGGGATTACTACATACAGGCAGGTCAGGCGGACTGGGCATGGGACTCAGGAAAAAAGAGTGACGGCATAGTCTATGATGCAGGCTCTGTGCCGAGGATAACCTCCAATTTCGATGACCTTGAGGTGGTGAACGGCACTACATGGAACGAGAATATAGTCTGCTCAAGGGATATTAAATACGACGGCGGCAGTATGATACTCCTCATGCAGCAGCCCTACGGCGCTATAGCCCAGACTCCAGGCTGGGGAGCAGGCTTCACCACCAGCGGCACCCATACCCTTTACAATGCCTTTTCTTTCGTGGACAGCGAGGGGGAATTCTACTTCGACAAGACGGAAAAGATGCTGTACTACTATCCCCGCAGCGGCGAGGATATGACTGCGGCAGACGTTGAAGCTCCCGTAGCGGACGGACTTATAAGGATAGCGGGAAATTCCACCTCTGACCGCGTCAGCAATATCAGCTTCAGCGGCATTACCTTTGCAAATACGGACTATCAGCTGACGGAGGTCGCCGGCTCTCACGGCAAGACCACCTGTCAGGCGGCTCAGACCTATACAGCCTTTGCTGATTCCAACTGGCATTCCAAGAATTACGAAATGGTGGATACTCTCCCTGCGGCTATTCATATTACGAGCAGCAGCAACATAAAGCTCATCGGCAATGTGGTGAAGCATACGGGTGCGGACGGTATCTCCATGACCAACGATGTTGTGGATTCGGAGGTGCGGGGAAACTTCGTTACCGACATCACCTCCAGCGGTATCACTGTGGGACACCCTCAGCATATCTACATAGGCGACAAGACCGATAACAACCGTGAGAAGTTCCCCAAGGGCGTTGAGGGGCTGTGTAAAAACGACCTCATCACGGAAAATCTTCTCTATGATATAAGCGTTGTTCACGGCTTCGGCGGCTGTGCCGCCATAACGGCGTACTTCGTGGATTCCGTGAGGATACTCAGCAACACTATCGAAAAGACCGCATATAACGGTATCCACCTTGGCTGGGGCTGGTGCAATTTCAAGGACAGCACCACCTGCCGCGACAATCAGATATGCTATAACAGGGTCATCAACTCCCTTAACCGTCTCCACGACAGCGGCGGTATCTATACCATAGGTCAGATGCCGGGAACTGTTATCAACGAGAACTATATACAGGGCATACCCGCGGGAGGCTTCGGAGCTCCTACCTACGGTCTTCACAACGACGAGGGGACCACATATATCGAGGAGAACGACAACGTCCTCGAGATAAGTCCCGACGTTACCTATACGATAAACTGCGAGGAATACGGCGACAAGCACCACCTCACCATAAAGCGCACCTATGCCACAGTGAACAAAATGGGCAAGAATCCGCCCTACAGCGATATAGATGCTCCGATCGTGGTATCGGATAATGTGTGGCCGTTCCGGCAGTACAGGGTATGTCTCAATTCGGGTATCTCCGACGAGTACCGGAGCCTCATGCCCGCATGGCTGAAATCCGCGGCGGATTACGCTTTTCCCGCAAGCTGCGAAACCACCTGCGGCAGCAAGCTGCCTGTCAGAAAGGTTGACGGCACAGTATGGATAGCTCCCGACGGCACGACTGACTTCACAGCGGGAGCTGACATGACCAAGGCAAGAGGTACGGCAGGCTCAATAAAGACTCCTTCCAAGGAGGGCGAGTACAGGATATACGTTCTTGACGCAGGCGGCAGGGTGCTGAGCAAGTCCTCGCACCTGCTGCGGCTCAAGGGCACGGGAAGTGCGGAGGCTGACGGCGTTATCGAGGCCGAGGACTGCGACTTCAAGTCGGGTATCGACACAGAGAACTGCTCGGAGGGCGGCACAGATGTTGGCTACATCGAGGACGGCGACTATATCGGCTTCAGGGATATAGACCTTACAGGAGCAGATAAAATAGACTTCCGCGTAGCTTCAAACGGCTCGGGCGGCACTATCGAGGTAAGACTTGACAGTGCGGACGGAAAGCTCATAGGCAGGGCAGATGTGGCAAACACAGGCGGCTGGCAGGACTGGACTACGAGCAGCTGCAATACAGAGCCTGTGACAGGCAGCCATGATGTGTATCTTGTATTTACGGGCGGAGACAGCTATCTCTTCAATCTGAACTGGTGGAAGCCCAATACTCCTGCGGCTGAAGTTATACCCGGCGACCTTAACGGCGACGGAGCTGTGGATATATACGATCTGGTGCAGATGCGCAGAGCTGCTGACGACGGCGACGCAGAGCGCTTTGACGCAGCCGACGTAAACGGAGACGGCGTCATCGGCGAGGAAGACCTTGTACTCCTGAAACGATTCATCATGGGCGAGATAAAGTCCTTCGGATAATAACAGAGGCCCCGCTGCTATTGCAGCGGGGCCTGCTTATTTCGGGTATGTCATCTGACCTCAAAGCTGTAGTCTCCGTGTACGGGTATGTCCCTTTCCTCTGTCCGTTCCACGCTTCCCCAGCTGTGATTCCTGAGGGTTTCCGTCAGGTCGTCGATGTCGCGGGGAGTGCCCTCGGCTTCCATTTCCACGGAGCCGTCATCAAGGTTGCGTACCCAGCCTGATATGCCGTACCTGACTGCGGTATGCTTGGCCTTCCACCTGAATCCCACGCCCTGAACACATCCGTAGAATATGATATGTCTGCGTATCTTTTCCATGACCATCCTCCGTGCTGCCGGATAATAATCCGTGAAGCTTACTTATTGCTTTACGAAGAATACGCCTGAGCCTGCGTCTTCCTTGTCATCGACCCATATAAGGCCTGTTTTGGTGCCCTCCTCGGAGATCCTGATATAGCCTGTTCCGTCGGTGTAATCCTGCACGCTGTCTGCGGAGCCGTCCTCGCTGTAGGTAACGGTGCTCTTTAAGCAGTTATTATAGCGCAGCACCTGTCTGCCGTCAAACTCGCCTGTGAAATACCAGTCGTGATATACCGCTGCCGAATCCTTGAAACCGATATGCACCTTGTATATATCGCCCTGACGGTCAACGGAGAGTGTGCCGTTATGAGCGACCTCCTCAACATAAAGTCCCTCAAAGGGGTCGTTATTGAGAGAGACCGTGCCTGTCTGCGTTTCCTCCGGAGTCTCCTCAGCGGTGCCGGCAGTCGTTTCGGCTGCTTCTGCGGTCGTGGTCACATTGGCGGAGGTCGTCTCTGTGTGGTCAGGTGTCTCCGCAGTTGTAGTTTCCTTCTGTTCGGAAGCTGCTGTTGTTGGTTGTGTGTCTGAGCCCTTGCTTTCAGAGCTGCCTTTTTCTTTTCCGCAGCCGCAGAGCAGCATTGAGAGTATCAGTGCGGCGGCAAGTATTTTTTTCATTTTTATCGCTCCTGTAATATTATTGTAGGCCTGCCTTATAACGGCTGCGGCCGGACTGCCATGTCTTTTCTGCGGTCCGTTATAATATTAACACAGGGAGCGCTTTTTTTCAACTACAAAACGGTAACATTTTGAAGGCTTTTATGATAGCTCTTCTATTTTTTGCAGTTCACAAAGTCGTTTATCCCCGCAAGGAGAGTGAACGCCACCTTCCCGCGGTACTCGTCGGTATTGAGCATTGCCGCTTCCTCCGGATTTGAAAGGAAGCCGCACTCTGCCATTACCGTGGGATTGCTGCTGTAATAGCACAGGAACAGCTCCTTTCCGCAGAGCTTTATCTCTCTCTCATTATCGGGCTGGAGCATACTGCGGAAGCGCTCCTGTAGCGCCCGGGCAAGGGTCTCGCTGGCTTTGTTGTTATTGGAATAGAACATCTGGGCGCCGCTGTACTTAGGATCGGTAAACTGATTCTGGTGTATGGACAGGCATACGGCATTGTCGCTCTCGTTGAAAAGTCCGAGACGGTTATCCATATCCGAGCTCTTCTGCTCTGCGATACCGACAACTCCGCCGTCGTGTATGGATCTGTCCGTGTCTCTTGTCACACGTACATCGTAGCCGTTTATTTCAAGCATATCACGCAGCCTCAGCAGTATGTCAAGATTTATCCCTTTTTCGGGTATCCCCTCTGCCGAGGTGCAGCCGCCGTCTATGCCGCCATGTCCTGCGTCAAGGACTATTACGGGCTTTTCCGCCTCAATGTCCGTGAGCGCTGCGGGAAGTGCTCCGTTTTCGGCTTTTTCGGCGATACGCGACGCTCCGTACAGTGCAAACAGCGCACAGCCGCACAGCATCCAGCCGCTGACTATCTTTCTGTGTGTCTTTCTCATATCTTATCTCCTTTTTTCGATATTCGGTCAGTGAATTATATGAAGGAAACCGCGGCTATATGCAAAGGCTCCGGTCGTTAGACCGGAGCCTTTGATGTTACTGTTCAAAACGGCAGGGAAACATAGAAGGTATTGTATCCGTTCTCGCTTTCAGCCCATATCTTTCCGTTATGTTCTTTAATAATACTGTCGGCGATGGAAAGACCGAGGCCGTAGCTCTGTCCGTCGTTCCTTGCCTGATCCACGCGGTAGAACCGCTTGAAGATGTTTTCACAGTCCTCCTTTGTGAGCGGAGTTCCCAGTCCGGATACTGACAGGATACATTCCGAGCTGTGACGTTTCAGTTTCACGGTGACTTTATCGGCAGGATCGGAGTATTTCAGGGCATTGTCAAGCAGGATATTTACTACCTGTCTCAGCTTGTCCCTGTCGCCGCTGACCTTTATGTCTCTGTCTATATCCGCTGACAGTTCCATATCGTTCTCGTAAAACAGCGGCTCAAAGGGCAGTATGCTGTCGTTTGTCAGTTTGCTGAGATCGACCTCTGCGAGCTTTATCTGCGCTCTGTTATTGTCAAGTCTTGCGAGCTCCAGAAGGCTCTCCACCAGTCCTCTCATACGCTTTGACGTAGAGAGGATATTTTTTGTAAAGCCGTCCCTGTCGCTTTCGGAGTAGCTCTTATCGCTCATCATTTCCGCATTTGTCATGATAACAGTCAGCGGTGTTTTCAGCTCGTGGGAAGCGTCCGCTATGAACTGCTTCTGCTCGTTCCATGTTTTTTCAACGGGCTTTGTCACCCATTTTGCCAGCAGCAGGCTTATGAGGAAGAACACCGCATATCCTATCAGACCTATCACTACCATATTGGTGATAAGTCCCTTTATCATGGCTTTTTCGCTGGAAATATCCGCAAAAACTATTGATTTTATGCGCCCCATGTCCTTTTTCAGGTATCTCAGACCATATTCCTGCAATATGCCCGTTTCCTTTTTTCTGTCATTGACAGCATCAACAAGCTTTTCAAGCATTTCCTTATCCGTAAGGTCGAAATAATCTCCGCCGTAAGCAGTTATTTCGCCGTCACGGGAGATATCCACCGTAAAAAACGGCAGCCTTATATTATCGGGCTTTTTGTCGGGTTTATGCATAGACGCCCCGTCAGCAGGCGGACGGAACGACATAGTTCTCATCATCTGTACGCTCTCGCGCTCCATATTCTGCATTGTAAGGTGCAGTACAAGTCCGAATATCACGACAAACAGAACAGTTACTATGCTCATTATGACCGCAATGAATTTTATCCTCAGCCGCTTCAGCATTTTTCATCACACTCCAGATGATAGCCCAGCCGCCTCATTGCTTCGATACGGACATCTGAGCCGATACTCAGAAGCTTTTTCCGCAGAAAGCTCACATATGCCTCCACATGGTTCTCAACAGCATTTGAGTCATATCCCCAGACCTTGGTAAGAAGCATTTCCTTTGAAATATGATTTGTACCCGAGGTCATCAGCATGCGCATGACCTCAAATTCCCTTGCGGAAAGCCTTACACTGTTTTCACCGCAGATAAGAGCCGCAGATTCCAGATCAAGGCGCGTATTCCCAAAAGCGAGCTCGTTCACCTGTGAACCCTGTCTGCGCAGAAGGGCATTGACACAGGCAAGAAGCTCCCTTGCGTCAAAGGGCTTGGTGAGGTAGTAGTCCGCACCTGCGTCAAGTCCCTTAACCTTGTCCTCCACGTCTGATTTTGCCGTCAGCATGAGAATAGGTGTGGTATTCTTCTTTTCACGGACAGACTTCGCCACCTGATAGCCGTTCTGCTTCGGAAGCATGATGTCAAGTATTATCAGGTCGTATATGTTGAGCATTGCGTACTGTTCGCCGCTTTCGCCGTCGTAGACAGCCTCTGCTTCAAAGCCCTTTGACCGGAGCATGAGCTTCAGCGAATCAGCCAGGACCTTTTCATCTTCGATTATAAGTATCTTCAAATCGAGCCCCCCTTATATGGTTACTATTATTATAATACATCATATAACTGAATACAAGCTGAAAATAAAAGCTTTTACAATTATTTCACTTAACTTTCACTTTGGTTTTACCGGCTTTACACCCGTTTTCAGTTTCAATTCAGCGTTCACGGATATAATTAAAGCATAGGATGCAGCGCACACAGGCTGGCTTTCCCTTCATTGGTCTGTGTGCGTACCTATGACAAGGAAAAGAGGTGAAACTATGGATCTCAGACATGAGATAAAGCATGAGATAAACTACTCCGATATGATAACGATACGGCACAGACTAAGCGCAGTCGCATATCACGATCCTCACGCCATTGACGGGAAATACTTTATCCGCAGTCTTTACTTCGACAACCTCGCGGATAAGGCGCTGATGGAAAAGCTGAACGGACTGAGCCGGCGTGAAAAGTTCCGTATCAGATACTACAACGGCGATACCTCGGTCATACATCTTGAAAAGAAAAGCAAGATAGACCACCTCGGCAACAAGCAGAGCGCACCGCTGACAGCACAGCAGGTGCAGAGCATAGTTGACGGTGATACGAAATGGATGATAGATTCGCAGTATCCCCTTATACAGGAATTATACACCAAGATGACGACAGAGGGTATAGCTCCGAAAACTATAGTGGATTACACAAGAGAGCCATTCATCTATCCCGCAGGAAACGTCCGTGTGACCATTGATTACAATGTGCGGAGCGGTATGCGGTGTACGGATTTTCTCGATCCCGGCTGTGTGACGGTCCCCGTTTCGGATTCGATCATACTGGAAGTCAAGTGGGACGGTTTTCTTCCCGATATAATCAGAGACGCAGTTTCCCTTCCGGACAGGCGTGAGGGAGCGTTTTCAAAATATGCAGCCTGTAGAATTTACGGATAAAAATTAAAGGAGTTTTTATTATGAGTTTCAGTGATATTTTCAAGTCTAATTTTATAGAGAATGTGACCAGCGTCAGCATTCTCGATATGGCGGTAACCCTTGTGCTTGCATTCGGTCTGGGAATGTTCATATTCCTTGTATACAAAAAGACCTATTCGGGAGTTATGTACTCCGCAAGCTTCGGCACGACTCTCGTTGCACTTACAATGATAACCACAGTAGTTATTCTTGCAGTTACAAGCAATGTGGTTCTTTCCCTCGGTATGGTGGGCGCACTTTCTATCGTCCGTTTCCGTACAGCCATAAAGGAACCCCTTGATATTGCGTTCCTGTTCTGGGCTATAGCAGTCGGTATCGTTCTTGCGGCAGGCATGATACCCCTTGCAGTCATCGGCAGCGTTATCATCGGAGTTATCCTCCTTGTATTCGTAAACCGCAAGGCAGTAAAGAATCCGTATATCGTTGTAGTTCGCTGCGACGGTCACGACAGCGAGACAAAGGCCAAGGCTTTCCTCGACGGCAAGACCGATAGATGCGTGGTAAAGAGCAAGACCGCTCAGAAGGGCTCTGTTGAGCTGAATATGGAGATCCGTCTCAAGGACGACAATACCGATTTCGTAAACACTCTTGCAGATATGGAGGGTGTGAGCAGTGCTGTTCTCGTAAGCTACAACGGCGATTACATGGGATAAGGGTGTGATAGAATGTCGGCACATAAAAACATAGACAGGATATGCATTGTTATCACTGCCATTACTCTTCTGATAGCCTTAATCTTCTGCAACGGACAGGTCCTGGGCATAAAGACCACGGCTCACGCCATAGGTTATGAGAACCGCCTGTTCGACCGCTCAAGGGTGCATACCATTGACATAGTCATGAACGACTGGGAGGGCTTCATAGAGAGCTGTGAGAGCGAGGAATATTCCGCCTGCAATCTTGTCATCGACGGCGAAGCAGTAAAAAATGTGGGACTCAGAGCAAAGGGCAATACCTCCCTCAGCTCCGTAAGGAATATGGACAGCGACCGCTACAGCTTCAAGATCGAGTTTGACCAGTACGAAAACGGCAAGACCTATCACGGTCTCGACAAGCTCTGCCTGAACAATATAATTCAGGACAACACCTACATGAAGGACTATCTTGCGTATACGCTGATGTATGATTTCGGCGTGGACGCCCCCCTTTGCAGCTATGCCTATATCACGGTGAACGGCGAGGACTGGGGACTGTATCTTGCTGTGGAGGCTATCGAGGAATCCTTCCTTGAAAGAAACTACGGCAGCAATTACGGCGACCTCTACAAGCCCGACGCTATGAGCTTCGGCGGCGGACGCGGCAACGGCAAGGACTTCAGCATGGGGGATTTTATGAATAAAGAGAGCGAAGATACAGAAAGCTCCGATAAAACAAACGAAAATAACAGCTCGTCAAAAACACCCGGCGGCTTCGGCGGTGGAATGCCAGACTTCGGCAATATGCCCGATTTCGGAGGAAATATGCCTGATTTCGGCAGCTTTGATCCCGACAATATGCCCGAGGATTTCGGCGACTTTGACCCCTCGGCTATGTTCGGAGAGGGCGGAGAAATGCCGAGCTTCGGCGGCGGCGAAGGCAAGGGCGGATTCGGTATGGGCAGCGATGATGTAAAGCTGAAGTATACCGACGACGATATTGACAGCTATTCCAATATCTTCAATAACGCGAAGACCCCTGTTGATAAAGCCGATAAGAAGCGTCTTATCCGTTCACTTAAAGCTCTGCTGGAGCAGTCCGAACTTGAAAGCACAGTCGATGTCGAGGAAGTTATCCGCTACTTTGTAGTTCATGATTTTCTTGTCAACGGCGACAGCTACACAGGTCAGATGATACACAACTATTACCTCTATGAGGAAGACGGACAGCTTTCAATGATACCCTGGGACTATAACCTTGCATACGGCTCGTTCATGGGCGGAAACGCTTCGTCTTCCGTTAATTCGCCTATCGATACTCCTGTGTCAAACGGCATGAGCGACCGTCCCATGATAGCGTGGATATTCGATAACGAGGAATACACGGAGAAGTATCACGAGCTTTTCGGCGAGTTCCTTGACAGCGTTGACTTTGAAAAGCTCGTAACGGATACCGCAGAGCTTATCGATAAATATGTGGAGAAGGATCCCACAAAATTCTGCACCTACGAGGAGTTCAAAACAGGTGTTGAAGCTATAAAAAGCTTCTGCACTCTCCGCGCAGAGAGCGTCAGCGGACAGCTCGACGGCACTATCCCGTCTACCACAGAGGGACAGAAAGAGGACAGCTCCGCACTCATTGACACAGACGGTCTGAACACATCTGATATGGGCTCCATGGGCGGCGGAAAAGGCGGATTTGGCGGAGCTCAGAAGGGCGGTTCCGACAGAAACAGCGGCTCAAAAAAGTCAGCTGTGTCTGATTCTTCAAAGAAAACAAAAAGCTCCGAAATAGTACAGACCTCGGATACATCGTCTTTCTCCGTAAAGATGTTAAGCAATATCCAGCCGCTGGCAAATGAAGATAATTCAAGCCGCGGCAGCAGATCACAGCGCGGAGGCGGCGGACAGCCCCCGCAGGGCTTCGACGGGGAAATGCCCGGGGGCTTTGATCCGGGAAATATGCCTGATTTCGGTGGAGATATGCCTGAGGGCTTCGATCCGGACAATATGCCCGAGGATTTTGATCCCGATAATATGCCTGACGGCGCTCAGCCTTTCGGAGATAACGCCAAAACAGGTGATGAGGATGCAGACAGCTCCGGGACGGAAAAGGTCACAGAGGCTGAAAAAGACACTGAAAAAGAGGAAAAAACTTCGCCGGCTGCCGATGAAAGCAGCAATAACGCTTCCGGAAAAGAAAACAGACCGGGCGGCGGCGAAAGACCTGATATGGGAAGCTTTTCTCCCATGAACGGCGCTTCACAGCGGAGCAGCACGGTTGCTTATGTATTACTCGGTGTGTCCGCACTCGTTCTCCTGCTCGGACTCGGATTTGCCCTTAAATTCAAGAGATGATCCGATCGTACTGCACTGATAAAAACAGGCAGATACTTCAGACGAAGTATCTGCCTGTTATTTTTTACAGCTTGGGGCTTTCCGCGGGAAAGCTCCTGTGAGATACAGAAGGCAAAGCCTTATCTTATCTCGGTACCGCCCCATTCAACTACAGTAAAGCCCTTTCTTTCAAAGGCCTCAAGCTGCTGCGGTTCAATGTCTGCGGCAGCTTCAAGGGGAACATACGCCATGAAGATACGGAGCAGACTGTCGGGAGTCGGTGTGATAGTCAGTTTTGCAGCCTCCGTATAGAGATCGCCCTGGAAGGTGATGAGATTATACGCATTATGCTCCATTTTCGGCAGCCAGTATACGATGAATTCGTTCATCTCCTCTTCGGTCAGCCCCATATATGTGAGCTTTTCCTTCAGGAAGCTTTCGGTATCTTTTCCCGCAACGCAGAAGCCCTTTGAAAAGTCAAATCTTGTGCGGGCGTTCACGCTTTCCCAGAAAAGGTACTTGTGATGTGTGCCGTCTGCCTTGTTGAGAAGTGAACCGTCGGGATATGCCGTCACATCCCAGCCGTTGTTATATCTCGGATATGTTGTGTAGAGATCGGAGGAAGTCAGCTCAAGCTCAACATGGACATCGGTCTCCTTTTAGGGATAGAGATATATTACGGGCTTGCCCCACTGTTCGCCCATATTAGGCGATATATTCGGCTCTGACGTATCGGCCCAGCCATACTGCCCGGAGTATTCCGTAAAGATCCAGGTACTATTTTCGCTCTGATAGCCAAGCTCTTTGAGCTGCGTCCATGGAGGTACGCTGCCGATAACTTCGTAGCTTTCACCGGGATCGCTGTATAATTTAAGTCCGTTTCCGATAATATCATATGTTGTTCCGTACTCTATACGGTTATCGGGCTCAACGAGTTCTGCTGAGCTTTTTGAGACAAGCTTTTTCTGCATCAGGCAGAGGTCGAAAGTATCCCATACTCCGTCGCCGTTGAGGTCATAGTTCTTTTTCATTCTGGAAAGATATTCCTCAAGATCCATTTCGTAATAGTCATGGGAAGCATAGTCGCTGCATTCGGGAGCTTCATGCGCCTGTCCGAGCAGATAGCTTTTAAGCAGCTTTACATCATCTTCTGTATATGTTTTGTCCGGTGGGATCACACGCTTTATACCTGCATAATTGAGATATGCGTGACCCGATGTGTCATAGGTATTGAACAGGAACTCAGTCTCTCTTATGCCGCCGATGTCAAGGCCGAGGTCGTTGAGCTTATTGACGATGTCAACCAAGCTGAAGGAGTTTTCATAGCGGACATAGCCCTCGGGAATGTCCTCTGCCGCTGTGGGGGAGATCTGCTCACGGCGTATTAAAGTGATGGACGGAAAAGCGGATTCGCTCTTGTTTTTATACAGGACGACGTCATAATCGATGCCGCCCGATGTTATGGTCCCCAGTTCCTCGGGAGCATAGTAGCGGTCCATGTCGCTTGCGAGGGAAAAGTTCTCCGCTTTGTCGATAACGTGTACATACGTTATGGATTCATTGCCCAGAAGCTCGGCAGCGAGTCCTGTCCTTGGCTCCGGGCCGACTTTCATGCACTGTATATCCGCGCCAATGTTCCATGAGGAATCACCGGTCTTATTCTCTATTGCTCCTATATCCATGCTGTACCCGAGCACCAGATCATCTACATCATCGTAAACCGACGAGCCCTGCCAGTCTATGATGCTGAGAGTGTAGAATGAATCCGGTACTCCGAAGGAGACCTTTCTGAATCCGGAACGTTCGTATTCTTCCGTGTCCTTGTAATAATTCCAGGTGCAGCTGACAGGTTCGCCGGCGTAGCCCTTCATTTCTATATCATATCCGAATGCACTGTATGTTTTTCCGCCGACCCTTGTCTGAGCAGCATTATCCCAGTGTGAACCGTTGTCAAGATATATCCTTTTACTGATATAATCGTGCGGATCTTCAAATTTCGGAGTATCCGGCACTGTGATCTCGTTGCGGACAAGCTCCGCACTTCCTTTGGAGACTCCTCCGTTTATTCCCACGCTAACGGAATTTGACACATAATCACCGTACAGAATTACATCATCGATAAAGGCTGCAATATCATGGCGGGCTGATACCTTGCCTGCTTTGCCGCAGCTTTCCGCATATTTGTCCACGATATAATATGAATCCTCAGACAGACCTTTACCTGTACCGCCTATTCTCCTGTTACAATGGTACACACTGTATAATGTGCCTTTTCCTGTGATACTATGAAGATATGACGCGTCCTCGGGAACTTTCCAGTTTAAAGAGGCGTCTATTATATATATTTCCGCATTCTGACAGTATTGCTCGGTTTCGGGGCCGTTCAGCGTGATGTGTACACCTGCAAAGAAAGAGCCTTCCGCTTCAAATTTCATTTCATAATCAACAGCGGATTCCATAGTATAGCTGAGCTCCTGACCGGGGTCGAACTGCTTTCCGCGCTCAAACACGGGAGTTCTTGTATTGGCAGCGTCTGTCGAATCCCATTTTGCCCTGAAAAGCGACGGCGAAATGAGCTCCATTTCATCATTTTCGGAGCAGCCGGTGCGTCTGTAGCAATATCCGTCCCTGACTCCGATCCCGTTTTCACGGATAAGCTCATGTCCGGCTGCTTCCGTCCCGGCAGCGTAAACAATGTTTTCAACATCTGAAGTGCCGGAATTTGCTGCGAGTGCAGCTGTATTCAGCGAACATATCGCTGTTGCCGTCACAGCGGCAAAAATGCCTTTGATGCGTCTGTTCATTATCATCCCTCCATTGTCTGTAATTTAAACGCACAGTATTTATGCCTATATTATATACTTTATCCGCCTGTAAATCAAGTACTAAATTGCTTATCCCGGGCAAAAAAACAAAATGCCGACCGAACGCTCCTGACTTGACTAATACGGGGCTGTATGATAAAATTAAGGAGCTGTAGTGCTGCGCTGCTACAGCTCAGGATAAAAACACCAATGCGGGAGCGATGATCGCTGCGGCAACAGGAGGTCAGGTATGAGAAAAAGGAGCTTTGAACGCTTCATATCGGTTATAACAGGCTTTGTATGCTTACTGTCGGTCTGCCGGTACTTTCCGGACAGTATCGTAAAAGCAGATTCGGAAACGGCTGCGATAGCTGCTGCCGGATCTTACATGGGAGCGTATAATCCATGCAACAAGCAGGATGACAGGGAGGTGCCCTATGACGGTTCCCGCTGGACACAGCCGGTGGAATGGAATGTACCGACTATAAATCCAAGGAATTATAAGGGCGGAATAATGCTCTTCTTCGATAAGCTCGGACTTGATCCGGACTATGCCCGCGGCAAGGTACAGCGGGTATATTTCAGCCTTGTGGGAGCAACAGAACCGGTCAGCCTTATCAAATTCCACATTTTCTATGATACCCGGCTGACAGTAAAGAAAAATTCGGACGGTGAGTTGGTGAACGTGGGCAAGGCAATAAATGACTTCACAACAGGTTCAGCCATGATCGAGGAGGGACAGCTGGCATTCTATGCATATTCGGAGGATACCATGCTGAGCAGGGGCAGTATATTCACCATTGATTTTATCATTCCCGAAAATGCAGAGCAGGGCGATCTCTATCCCATAGGGATCTCATATGTTGACGACGGCATAGTAGCCGATACCTTCATCGGTTCCGAAAAGAATGCCGCGGAAAGGCTTCAGATGACCTATGTATTCACAAAAGGTATCTATAACGGCTATATAAAGATGAACGGCGAGAAAAAAACTACCACAACGACTGCTGTGACTGTTACCACTACAACGACAAGGTCTGTATCCGAAGGTGAGTATGAGCTCGGCGACGTAAACGGCGACGGTCTCGTAAATGCGGTGGACGCCTCGTCTGTGCTTGCGTACTATGCGATGATCTCCGCAAATGCTGACGGCGGATACAGTGAAGCGCAGAAGCTTGCGGCAGACGTGGATCACGACGGCCTGATAAACGCTGTTGACGCTTCGGACATACTTGCTTACTATGCGTATTTGTCCGCAGACGATGAAAATATCATGCCCATAGAGGACTTTGTGAACAGGAAAGCATAAACGGATTTTCATTAAATAAAAAGGCTCATCGGAAAACCGGTGAGCCTTTATCGTTATAATGCAGACCATGCTTTCTGTACGCTTTTCGGCAGCTCTGTTCCGTAATATCTTTTCCTGTGAGCTGTCACGGTACTTTCCGAAAGGTGCAAGAGCTTTTTTTCTGATCGTATCACAGAGATGATCCGAAGACAGGTACAGCGGGTGAGCTTTTTCAGTACCGCTGAATACCCGAAAGCGGGAGCAGAAAAATTTTTTTCAGAACTATGTAACACTTGTCATTTATACTCCGAATGTTTGTTGTGAAAGGTCGATCTTAAAAATCTGTAAAACATTCACGGAGGAAATAATTATGAAAAATATAATCACTGTTATCGCCGCATTCGGCGTAATGCTTTCAATGGCTCCCGCCGCAACAGCTTCCGCAGAGGAAACAGCTGTCTGCGTATCATCGGAAATGAAAGGCAGCACCTCGGACGTACAGGAGATTGCGGGCAGATGGAGACACCAGATCTCAGACGGAAATCATACTGTTGGAATGGGCGCGGAGAATATCGGCTCTCTGGAGATATACCCGAACTCCGCATACACATATACCGACGCTGACGGAAGGCTCTCGGAGGGTACTGTAAAAGCAAGAGCCGAAGAGATCGGCGGCTCTGATATTACAGTCTTCGATTTCTATGAGGACGCTGTAATCAGATTCAGCGCGTCCTATTTTGAACTCAGACCTGACAGGCTCAGTATCGGAAACGGCGATATGGAGAGATTTCTGCGCGAAGCTCCTGCAATTGCCGATATGGATTTTTTTGCAGGTCAGTGGAAATACCAGGTGTCGGACTCGGAGCAGGACGTTGACATAAGCGCCGCAGACAACGGCAGTGTGATCATTAACGCAGACGGAACATATACGTATACAGATACTGACGGAAATGTAGCAACAGGCTCTGTAAGGATAGGCTCGGAGGAGATCGGAGGCACACAGATGCAGACCGTAGGCTTCTACGAGGGCGAGAGTTTTAAAATCGGCGGCTATTACCGTCAGGACGAGCCATACTCATTATTCATCGGAAACGGCCGCTCATCACGTCTTGTACGCATGACAGGCAGCACGGCAGTTGTACAGCCTGCTGTTTATTCTCTGGGAGATGTGAATAACGACGGCGCGGTCAACGCCATAGACGCATCGGATATTCTTTCATACTATGCAATGTGCTCCACCGACCAGCAGGGCTGTTTCAGTGCGGAACAGATGAAGGCAGCCGATGTGAATAAGGACGGCTTCATAAATTCCGTTGACGCCTCCTGCATTCTTTCTTACTATGCCTATATTTCGACTGCAACAGAAAATATCGTATCATTGGAGGAGTATCTGGAAAAATGAACTTGATTCCATGACGTATGTAAATTGATACGCAGCTTGAATCTTATCTTCTCCGGAATGTTTTAACGATCAGGGAATATATCATCAGACCTGATAACGGACAATGCCTGTCCCCGCATAAGCGGGGACTTTTTAATTGTCTGACTGACCGGATTTGGTGATCGGTATACCAAAACAGTGTTTTTGCATAATTAACTGCCCGGCTTATCAGTGTTTTTATACGTGAGGAGTTGAAAAAAAGGCAATTATGGTATTGACATTTCTGTTCAGCTGTGATATAATAATAAACGCCTGAAAGTATATAAGTATCTGCAATTAACAATCTGTATATTATTATGAAACGGTCCGATTTTTTACATAAAACATAATGCAATAATAAAACACATTAATACCTTCCGGTCAGCTTTTGAATCAAAACATCTGCGGTATTGGAACAGAATTACCGTATTTGTTGCAGATGCTACAATTACGTTTATTAAAAGAAAATCCAACTTCTTTTAATCCGGCATTATGTAAAAAACAAGGAGGACCTATTAATGAAAAAATTTTTTGGTTGGAAAAAAACAGTAGCATTTTTAATGTCAGCGGCTCTTACAGCAGCTGCAATGCCTGTAAATGCAGGAGGCTTATTCGCGGCAAATACCGGTATCGTTGCCAGTGCGGCAGCAGAGACAAAGGCACCTGCGGTAGGCACACTTTTTAAGGTGGGCGATACGATCGCTGTAACAGGTGAGACATGGTTTGTGGTTGACGACGATCCGAATTCCGGTGACGCCAGAGCAAAGGTAGAGAGTAATCTGACAATTACAGCATATGAAAACTCGGATTCTGACAATCAGTATATATGGAAAACCGGAGATGTTGAGCTTATCCAGCTTCACAAAGGTTTTTATATAACACGTAAGGATCCTTCTGTTGATCCTGAGGGCTTCTATATCACAGGCGGTAAGGGTACATATGAGGATCCTTTCATTATCGGTCTGACTGCACCTAAATTCAGTGCAAGGAATATCGCTCTCAATGACGGTATCTGCATGAACTTCATAGTCGGTGAAGTCAATGACAATAACAAGGACGATCTCAGAGTTAAATTATCCGGCGACTGCGCTGAGGCGGACGATACGCTCCGCAGTCTTGATCTCAAGACTGTGGACGGAGATGAGGTTTACTGCGTAACAGCAAATGTTACTGCAAACAATATGAGCAGTGTGATAACTGCCGATCTTTATTACGGTGACAGTGAAACACCTATCGATTCTTACGCTTTTTCCGTAAATGATTATCTTGATGTTGTTGATACCACAGGTAACGAAAAGCTTGAGGCTCTTGTAAAGGCTACAAAGCAGTACGGCAGCGTTTCAGCAGCATATTTCGGCAACGGCGATTTACCCGAGGTTAATGATCACTCGGCTGAGATCCTCAATTCAACTTATTCATTCGGCGAATACACTTTCAATCTGTTCAAGCCTTCCATTGTGGTCTACGGTGATACAATGACTATGGATACACTTGAACCGAGCGACGCTCTTATCTCTCTTGTCCTGAATTCAAAGCTTGCAGTTCGTCTCTATCTTGCAAATTATGACGGAAATGCGAGCAATCTGGCAGGAGCCGAGCCTATGGGCAAGGTTGACGAGTATTTCAATGCTGAGGCGATCAAGGGCGCAGACGATAAGTATTGCTTTGAGATACCCGGTATTGCACCTACACTTCTGGGTCAGCAGTACGATGTCAACTACCTTGGCACTCATTACTTCTTCTCGCCTATGTCATGGGCTTACCGTGTTATGAGCGCTGACGGCGCTTCTGCAAAGAATGTTGCAATGGCTAACGCACTTTATGAATACTATGCTGCTGCAACTGCTTATGTAGGCTGATAAACGACCATAATACAGTTTTTCAGTAAAAACATAAATAACGTGGACCCGATAACCGCCGTCTGTTTAGAACGGTACTCATATATAAGATTTGCCCCGGAGCGTTTCTTAACGCTTCGGGGCTTTGTATTGCTTCGTTTAAAAGCAATGGTTTATCGGTCGGTATTTTCATCGTAATATTTAATTGTATTTCAGCTCTGTTAAAGCCCAGTCATCCGTGGTGATCTCATACTTGTTTCCGCAGTGCGGACAGTTTTTGTTTTTCGTTGCGTCAAAACTCGCACCGCAGGACGGACAGGTGATCTTCGTCATGGAAAAGTTAAAATTCACAGGGATATCAGTGCGTCTCCTTAATTCTGCGCTAAAGACCTGTTTTTTGAAAAATACCCTTTCTTCATTCGCGTAAAGCACATCAAAATAGGCCTTTGTTACGACCGTTACGAATTTTCCCTCTTCACGTATACTTTTACAGCCTAACGCACCGCCGTAATTCATGTCTATAATATCCTTCATCATCGGATCGAGCGGCTTTCCTTCATAAAACATAAGCTCACTCTCATTCTCGGAAAACACAGCCGTTTTGATAAGGGACAATGTCCTGCCCGTAAAATACTCATAAGAAAACTCGGGACTGATTTTTTTCATTCTTGTTTCAAATTTCCTTCTTGAACCGGCAGTTCCCATTTTCCCCGCAGAGGCTATTGCTCCGGCAATAAGTTTTATGATCAGAAAATAAGCATAAAAAATATAAGCTATAAAGATACTTCCTATGGTAAAGCCGATATAATGACCTATTCCCTTGTTAAAGACAAGACACAGAATATACATGGCGATCAGAGTAATGATATATGAAACGAGATACCCCGACCTGAATTCCTTTTTTGTCATTCCCGGATCATCTAAAAAATAATATGATGTGACCTTTGGAAAAAGGTCGTCTGTCTGAAACCTGGTCCCGCAGTGAGGACAGCCGTTCTGAAAGCCGGCAACAGTGGAGATCGCACCGCAGTTCGGGCAGCAGAAAGTATCGTTATCCGGATGAGCGCCCGTAACCACATCCGTTATTGTTTCGTATAGAACGCTTTTGCGGTCGTCGCTGTACCTGGTTTTCCCGCACTTCTTAACATTGCGTTTTATTCCGCATGAATTAAAGCAGACGGTGCTTTCATAGTGAGCATCTTTCCAATTACTGCCGGCGATGAATTTGTTTTTGTCATCATCTCTGGAATATATATCGTAGTCGATCTCAAGCCCTTTCCCGGAGATCCTGTCATGCTGAAGCTTCAGCATATATGTAATATCATTATCTGCAAAGCTTATGCTCTTCCCTTTGCATATAGCATCTCCGAGTGATGCTCTGAAATCGTTTAATTTGCGATTAAAAGTACCTGAAACTTCTTTAATATTAAAAAAATTGTATCCCATATAAATTTATCCCTCCCTCTGAAAAAGACGGCCTTTAATATTCAGTATAATTCTGCACGTATTTTTCGCATTTCAGCCCATACATTATCACAGTAATTGCTTACAAGAACAGATATTGTACCTGTATTCGGGTCGTATTCGCTCAGAAAACCCGCGCCGGGGTCACAGCCCTGAAAATATGCGTAGTCCTTTCCCGCGGGGTTGTCTATTATCCATACGCCGTAGCCGTACCAGCCTTCTTCGGGGTCTTCACCCGTGCCGCTCTGCTTGCTTATCATCTGAGCAAACATATCTGCCGAAATAAGAGTTCCGTTCATCAGTGCTTTCCAGAAACGCACAATATCTGCAACAGTTATGAAAGCACCGCCGGCACCGGAGCCCTGGACCTCAACGGAGTATATATTGGTCCGGAAGCTGTTGGTCTCGGGGCAGAAGATATAGCTGTCGGAACATCTGGCAGGAAGACTGTCAAACGCGAAATAGCCTGTCGAGGTCATGTTGCAAGCATCAAAAATACTCTGTTTCAGGTATCTGTCAAATGTCATGCCTGTGATATTTTCAATAACAGCCGCCAGCAGGACATATCCCGAATTGTTGTAACTGAATTTTTCTCCTTTCGGGTACATCATCGGCTTATCTATAAACAGACTGAATAGATCGCTGTTGCGCCTTATCCTGTAATTCGGGATATCTTTCCACAGATACTCATAGTCCTCCATAACGGATTCATCGAAATAATCAGGTACACCGGAGGTATGAACAAGAAGCTGTCTGACTGTCACTTCCTTGTCTATATAATGAAGATCAATATCAAGGAGCTCTCCTATGGTATCGTCGAAGCTGAGCCTGCCTTGCTCAATGAGCTGCATTATTGCTACGGCTACAAATACCTTGCCCGCCGAAGCGCTTTCAAATCTGGTGTCGATAGTATTCGGTATCCTGTTTGCAATGTTTGCGAATCCGGTTATACTTTCACATAGGACGGTATCATTTTGTTCGACATATATGATACCCCGGAAATCCTTATCTATAGTCTCTTTTATACCCATGTTCTGCCACTCATTTCTTTCTTACACGTTAATTGATATCATCAGTTCGTTAGATCTGTCACTTTGAACAGTATCGGCACTGACATTTACTCTGTATCCTCTCAGATCGATGATCCTGCTGACATAATCCGGTTTATGTTGCTAATATAATAGCATTTTCCCGTACAATTGTCAATAGTAACGCTATAGTACTCCCGGCATTCCGGAAGACCGGAAAGGTGCAATAGCTTCAGGCTGCTGAGATCCGTTTCATGAAGGAAGAAATATATCAGTGCATACTCGGTATAAGCCGCATACAGTACATGACCGGTACGGGAGGAATTCAGCTATAATTTACATTTTATCATAGAAATATGCCGCACCGTATGATATAATTCAATTGAGAATTTCAAAAAGGGGCGATAATATGCCATTTCAGATCGTAAGAAACGATATAACCAGAGTCGAAGCGGACGTCATTGTGAATACGGCCAATCCCAAGCCTATTGTGGGAGACGGTACCGACAGTGCTGTCTATCGGGCAGCGGGAAAGGAACGCCTCCTCGCCGAACGTATGAAGATCGGCTGTATCGCTTCGGGACAGGCGGCTGTTACTCCCGCATTCGGGCTCCCTGCAAAATACATAATACACACCGTGGGACCTGCGTGGATAGACGGAAAACACGGAGAAAGTGATACGCTGCGTTCATGTTACTCAAACTCACTTGCATTGGCTGAGCAGCTTTCGGCAGAGAGCATAGCATTCCCCCTTATCTCTACGGGAGTATACGGCTTTCCAAAAAATGAAGCTCTGGATATAGCGCTCTCAGAGATAGGCAAGTACCTGCTTACCCACGATATGAATATAATCCTTGTCGTATTTGATAAGGAGTCGTTCCGGATCTCGGAAAAGCTCATGGGAGCTATCGACGAATATATAGACGAATTCGGCATAGATAAGCTGTCTGGCGACGAGTATACGGAGCGCAGCAGGATTTACCGCCGGAGAAAGATACGCGAGCAGCTGCATAATACAGATGACAGCAGCCTTGAAGCTATTCTCGGCAGTACGGGGGAGACCTTCCAGCAGTGTCTGCTCAGACTTATAGATGAAAGCGGGATGGACGACGTTACGGTCTATAAGAAGGCCAATATCGACAGGAAGCTCTTTTCCAGCATACGCTGCAATGTTGATTATAAGCCTAAGAAAAAGACTGCGGTCGCACTGGCCATTGCCCTTGAGCTGGATATGCCGGCTATGATGGATCTGCTTTCAAGGGCGGGTATCGCTTTTTCTCCGAGCAGCAAGTTCGATCTTATCATCTCCTACTGTGTGGCAAACAGGGAATATGATATTTATAAGATCAATGCAGTTCTCTTTGAATACGATCAGCCTACGCTCTGTGACCTGTAACCGGAAAATGTCGTCTGCCAAACGACCACTTCCGTATCAGGACGTGTTATAATATGATCAGAAAACAAGGAAAAGGAGGTCATATTATGATCGGTGCAATCTTAGGTGATATGATAGGGGCTCCATACGAATTCGACAGGGGCGGCAAAACAAAGGATTTTCCTCTTTTCAGCAAAGAGACCGGATTTACCGACGATTCAGTCATGACTGTGGCAGTTGCCGAGGCTCTGCTCGGTACACGGGGGAAGTCAGATGATGAGATCAGGGCAGGGCTGGTCGCTTCCATGCGGAAATGGGGAAAGCGCTATCCCGCCGCAGGATACGGATGTATGTTCCGTCAGTGGCTTTCCGCCAAGGAGCCCAAGCCCTACGGAAGCTTCGGTAACGGCTCTGCCATGAGGGTATCAGCTGTGGGCTGGCTTTATGACGATATTGACACTGTCCGCAGAATGGCAGCTCTCACGGCTGAGGTCACACACAATCACCCCGAGGGCATAAAGGGCGCGGAAGCAGCAGCAAGCGCTGTATTTCTTGCAAGAAGGGGATACGGCAAGGAATATATCCGACAGTATATCGTAGGGGAGTTCGGCTATGATCTCTCCCGCACCTGTGACCAGATACGCCCCGCGTATCATCATGTTGAGAGCTGTCAGGAGACGGTTCCCGAAGCGATCACGGCTTTTCTGGAGGGAAAAGATTTCGAGGACGTTATCCGTACTGCCGTTTCGCTCGGCGGGGACTGTGATACCCTTACCTGCATCGCAGGTGGTATCGCGGAAGCGTTCTACGGTATTCCCGGGGAGATTAGCGCTGAGGGATACAAACGGATCAGCAGGGATATGCAGGAGGTGCTGGGGCGCTTCTACGCAGAGCTGGGCACGGGACTGATGTGAGGACGGAGATCCAATGTATTTTAAAGGGGGGCAGAAAAATGAACAGAGCGCAGGGCGTAAGGAGATACCTTAAAAGCGAGCTGACGGGCTGGAAGCTCTTTGATGTATTCTGGCTGACGCTTGCAACATCCGTGATACTTGGCTTGTCAATATACTGGAAGGATACCTTTCTCAGTCTGCTTGCGGCAGTTACAGGTACATGGTGCGTTATCCTGACAGGAAAGGGAAAGCGTTCCTCTTTTATCTTCGGACTGGTGAATACGGTCTGCTATGCGATAGTTTCCTTCGGGGCAAAATACTATGGCGAGGTCATGCTCAACCTCATCTATTATCTGCCGATGAATTTTGTCGGCTGGTTCGTATGGAAAAAGCATATGAACGATGAAACGGGAGAGGTCGTTAAGGAGAGGCTCACACTCAGGAAAAGCGCCGTGATATATTTTTTAACGGGCGCAGGTATCTTCGGATACGGCTTTATACTGAAAAAGCTGGGCGGAAATCTGCCCTATATCGACAGCATGAGCACAGTCATTTCTGTTGTGGCACAGATACTGTCCATAAAGCGTCTTATGGAGCAGTGGGTGCTCTGGATAGTCGTGGACATCGTTACAGTCATCATGTGGGCTGTACACTTTACTCAAGGCGGAGAAACAGCCGCCACACTTGCAATGTGGAGCGTTTACCTCATAAATGCAGTAATAATGTTCATACGTTGGTACAGGGAGGCGAAGAAGGATGCAGTATAACGCAGGAATGTACGGCGGTTCGTTTGATCCGCTCCATATGGGACACCTTGACTGTATAATTCAGGCGGCCAATATGTGCCGTGAGCTGTATATAGTCCTGAGTACCTCACCGAGGCGTGACAGCATTGACAGCAGGATAAGATACCGCTGGCTTTATCAGCTCACAAAGCACATCGGCAATGTCAGGATAATCATTCTTGAGGACAATGCAGAGACCAAGGCTGAATATACGAGGGAGTACTGGCAGGCTGACGCTGAGAAGGTAAAAGCCCGGATAGGAAAGCCGATAGATATTGTCTTCTGCGGCAGCGATTACGGTGAGGACAGCTTCTGGAACGTATGCTATCCCGAAAGCAAGCTGCATATTTTCAGAAGAAACGGTATCAGCTCCACCGAGATACGCCGCGATCCGTTCCGCCGCTGGGAGTGGCTCCCGAATATAGTGAGACCCTTTTATACGAAGAAAGTACTGCTCATGGGCGGAGAGAGTACGGGCAAATCCACCCTGACCATCAATCTTGCCAACAGGTTCAATACCAATTATATCGATGAGGCAGGCAGGGATATATCGGAGCGCAGCGGCACCGATCTTATGATGCTGTCGGAGGATTTTACCGAGATACTGCTTCAGCACAAGCTGAATGAGATCAAGGCGGCAGAACACAGCAATAAGGTGCTGTTCATAGATACCGACACCCTTGTGACTCAGTTTTATATGAGCTTTCTTGAAGATCCCGGTATTGAAAAGAACAAGGCGCTTTCCGATGCTATAGACGCTCTGAACAGCTACGACCTGATACTTTTTCTCGAACCTGATGTCGCCTTTGTACAGGACGGAGACCGCAGCGAGGTCATCCGTGACGACCGCGTCAGATACAGCGAGCAGATCAAGGAGCTGCTCCGCTGTCACGGCAAGGATTTCATATGCATAAGCGGCTCGTATCAGGAACGATACGAAAAGGCTGTAAAGGAAGTCTGCCGTTTGATCGGTCAGGATCAGCTGATATGAAAAAGCAGAACGGCTCTCCGTAAGGAGAGCCGTTTTCTGTAACCGCAGCGTATGTCTGTGACGTTTGAACTGTGTGCGGAGGAAATGTCTCAGGTATGCGGATAACTGTGCAGTTCGGATTTATTGGTTTTTCACGGAATTGTTCCGGAGATCTGCGATGCCGTCTGAGTATCCCGCCTTCGTGACAGAAACCGGTGCTCTGTACTTCTTGACATTACGGCAGATATGTGGTAATATACTCGTGGTCAACCTATGATAAACTGACAGGAGCGAAAACATGGCCGATATAAACAGCATAATAACTGCTGCTGAGATCATTCGCAGCCGCAGGAAGACACTTGCGATACAGATAGCGGAGGACGGACATCTCGTTGTCAGAGCGCCTTTACGGTGCTCGGATAGGGAGATAGTTTCCTTCATTGAAAAGAGCGAAAAATGGATAAATAACCATGTCCGGAAAGCGCAGCAGCGCAGACGAGAGCTGGAGCAGCTGACACCTTTTTCAGAGCAGGATATACGATCTATGGCTGAAAAGGCTCTTGGAGTGATCCCCGGACGTGTGAAGCACTACGCCGAAAAGCTCGGCGTGACATACGGCAGGATAACTGTCCGCAATCAGAAAACAAGATGGGGCAGCTGTACTTCAAAGGGTGATCTCAGCTTCAACTGCCTGCTGATGGCGGCTCCGCCGGAAGTTCTTGACTCGGTAGTCGTACACGAGCTTTGCCACCGTCTGCACATGGATCATTCAAAGAAGTTTTACGCTGAGGTATACCGTGTGTTCCCCGATTATGACAGATGGAACAAATGGCTGAAAGACAACGGCGGAATGCTTATAAACCGAATGACAACAGGCTGATGAACGGAATGGGCGGAGACATTTTCGCGGAGATCTCCGACGGGAACATGAAGGTTACGGCTGTCTGCCGAAAGACCAGATAAAGGCCGCGGTATACATATTATGCGGCGGGTCTCCGCAGGGCTCACAGCCGGCGGAACGGAATGATCCTGCGTTTATGCCCGGGTAATAAGGAGATATGATATGAAGATGATAAAAAAGCTGTTTCCCGCACTGATGCCCGCGTGTTTGTTATGGAGCTGCGCGAGTGATGCTCCCGAGGAGCCCTACGATCCTCACCGCAGAGCAGAATATGTAGCCGACGAGGAAGAGATGTATCAGGCGATATATGACAGGCTCACTGACGGAAGCTTTAACGGCGAGCTCAGGCTTTACGGCTATGCCACCAATGACAGGGCATTTGAGATAAGCGGCATGGTGATATATGACCACCCCGAGCTTTTCTGGGCCGACATAAGCTCTGTGGGGTCAAGTCCGCAGCACAACGTTATAAGTATAAATTACGGCTGCCGTGATTATAAGATGACGGAGAGCGAAACGGAAAAGATGTGTGAAAAGGTATCGGAGGAAGCCGACAGGATAATAAACAGCATACCCGCGGACGCTTCGGACTGGGAGAAAGCGCTCTTTGTCCATGACGAGATAGTAAGGAATACATGGTATCAGAGCGGTGACGAAGACTTTCTTACGGATACGGTATACAGCTGCCTCGTAAGACACAGAACGCAGAGTATGGGCTACGCTCAGGCATTTCAGTACATCATGGAAAGAATGGGCTTTGAGTGCGGTATGTTTTCCAACGGCGGCAGCACATGGAATTTTATCAGGCTCGACGGCAGGTATTACTGGGTGGATCTTGCAGGTGACGATCCCGTTTATGAGGACGATATACCCTATAATTACACCCATAACTTCTTTATGTGCGACGACGAGCATTTTGCGGACACCCATGATCTCAGCATGGGAAAGAACAGGTTCGTTCCGAAATGCAGCGATCTCAGCAGGTACTATTATGTGGCGGACGGCTCTTACATGAGCGGATTCGATGCCGATGCCATGGCAGGGATAATAATGAAGCACTATGACGAGGAACAGGCAGAAGTAAAATTCGAGACCGAGGCGGCATATAAAGAAGCCCTGAAGGGACTCGGCAAAGCAGAAACGTCACTTGCATTCGTAAATGCGGGGATAGATCTTTCGAGGATAAGCTACTGCGGTACCGAGGGCTTTATCGTAAAGACGATCATAAACCATGATGGGGAGAAATAAAAAAATGCGGCAGTGCCGCATTTTTCATACTGTTATTGCCTGAGCAGTTCCTTTCGCAGAAGCACGAGATCGAATACGTCAGCGGACTGATCCTCGTTCATATCGGCGATAATGAACTGCATTCTGTTTATGCTTTCCATGCCGCGGATATATCTGGACATAACGACCAGATCGGCTGCGTCCAGCTTTCCGTCCATGTCGAGGTCACCGTGCTCATATTCGGACATCTTGAAATTGCACACCAGTGAAACTGCCTTGTCGGCGGTGACCGTTATGGTCTCCGAACCGGAAGTGACGGCTCCCGACCAGCCTGCGAATTTGAAGCCGTCGTCAGGCTTTGCTGTGAGAGTCACCTTTGTACCGCTTTTAAAGGAGCCTGTCCACACATTGCCTGAAAAGGCGGTATCAGCCGAGTTTACGGAAATACTTCCGCCGCCTGTGCCCGTTACGGTCACGGTAGCAGTATCCTGCGATATGCCGAGGTAATTTCTCATATTCTCAACGGCATACTTCGGACGGTTTTTGAAGAAGGTGCGCATGAGCTCCATTTCGTCGTGGTAAAAGCTCTTCTGCTCCTCAAGGAAGCTTTCATAACCGGAGTCGGGGGTGCCCATGTTCCAGCGCCATGCAGTCATGGTCATATAGTCCATGAACCTCTCCTCCTCGTCGTTCAGCTCCGCAGTCATTTTTGAGGCTCCGAACACGGAATAGGCGTAGGAACAGAACCTGTCCGCAAACTGCTGTCTGAATTCGGGATTTTCAAGTAGCTTTGCGAATATCACCGTCGGGATAGCCTCCTTGACGCCGTCCATTTTCTTGAAGCTGTCGTGCTGATAGGGCTCTACTCCGCCGAAGTCCTCATAGGTAAGTCCCACGGAGTAATCGAAATCAAAGGCGCCGAATCTCCATTTGCCGTCGCTGTAGGGATTGCCGTCTATCTCGTCGCCCTGGTATCTCCACATGAGGTAGTTGTAGTTCGGCCAGTCCCATGTGCCGATATACAGGCCGGTGCAGTAGCAGTCTATAATGCTCTCGGTGTCCACCTGAGAGGTTACGTAGTCATAATTCTCGGAGACAGTCAGATCGTTGTCACGGCAGAAATCTCCCAGCATCTGAAGATTGAGAGGCTCGTCGTCGGGACCCGCCTCGAGCTCTCCGTTCTTTATGATCGTAACGTTTTCGGCGGGAACGCCGTAATTCGACTGTATGTAGTAATCCGAGGCCTTCTCGGTTATATCGTAAAGTCCCCAGAGCTCGCCGTCGATGAACAGCATACATCTTTCGCTGTCATAGGTGGCAAGGGCGGGAAGATCGCGCAGTGAGGAATGGACGGCATACTCTCTCAGCTTGTCCACCCATGAGACCGACCTGAGGCCGAAGGAATCGTAACGCTTTATAGATTTGTCGTCGATGACGGACTTGTTTCCGCTGATTATCTTATAGTCAAGCTTTGAGTCGCCGTACTTGCTCCTTGCATATAGGTTGAAGCTCTTGGCGGGAGTGTTCCTTGTGGAGGCTCCTCTCAGGCGTATGCCCATTTTCTGACTGAAGCCGAGCTCTCCGCCCTCGAAATAGGTAACGTCGGCCTCGCGCTCCCACTCCTTTCCCGAAGACAGGAAATTTGCGGCGATCTCGGAGGCCTTTCCGCCTTTGAGCCAGTCGGTGTACTGCTGACCCGTGACATATATGCCGTTGTCCTTGCCGAAGAGGTTGTCCGGATCGGTCACCACGGATACCACCGGTATCCCAGAATAGTATGCAAGCTTTTCGTCGCTCATCACGAAGAAGGTCTTTGAGGAGACCCTGCTGAAGGTGCCGTCCGCTGATCTGGAAGCGGCCCTGACAACAGTTGCCTTGTCGAATTTCTCCGTATTGGCCTCATAGGCGATAGAAATGGTGATCGAGTACGGACTTTCCTCGTCCTGCTCATATTTGCTGTAGACGTTTTCGTCCGAGCTCCTGTCGTACATGGGTATGGCACCGCTGTAGACCTTTGCGGTCTTTGAGGTGGTGGGATCGGAGCCGTCAAGAGTGTAGTATACCGTGTCCGACGAGGTTATAGTCAGCTCCTTTACGTCGTTTTCGCTGTAGAAACCTGACTCGAGCGAGAATACGGGCTCGGCAGGCGCGGAGCTGTTGGCGGAGGCGGGTGTTGGAGACATTACCGCAAACTCTCCGTCTGTTGTACGTCCGTATGAAGCGTCCTCTTCGAGTGCGGGGATCACAAGCTTCTGGAGCTCCTTTCCGTCAGGTGACGAAAGGATAAGAGTCTCTCCCGACTTGCTGAGGCCGAAGCCCGTGTTGAGCCCGGTCAGTCCCTCTCCGTCCTTGTCGGCAACTATCAGGAGATAGCCTCCCTTTTTTATGACAGTGCCTGACGGGAATACATACTTCATCGGCTTGTCGGCTTTGTCGGAAAGACCGAATCCTGAAATGTCCATATCCGCATTGCTGCCGTTGTGAAGCTCTATCCAGTCAGGAGCTTTGCCCCGGCTGTCCCTGAAGCTGTTTTTGTTCTGAGTGCAGACTTCGTTTATGCAGAGCCCTTCCGTACTCTGCCCGGCCACAGCCGGGGAAGCGCCGCAGGGCACTGCGGACACCATGAGCACGGCTGCTGCAAGACTGCCCAATTTTTTGAATAAGTCCATAAATATACCTCTCTGAATTTGATAACAAACATATTATAACTCATTACGCCCGGGAATTCAACAGTTTTTTTCAGGTTCACTGTCAAGTGGACGTCAAAAGCACGGAGACAGGTACAAAAATTTTTTTATTTAACCGCACATTTTCATTTCTGAAACGTTAATACATATATAAGCTGTTTTTATGAGGAGGTATTTATATGATTTCTTTCAAACAACTGATCTCTGCGGCAGCGTCCGCTGTTCTGCTTATCACAGCAGGTGTTCCCGCAGCTGCTTCCGCCGCTGTCCGTCCCGATAAGGCAGCGATCGCCTCAAAGGTAAGTGCTCTGGGGAGCTTTCCCGACTGGGTGCCGGACAACTATCTTGAAGCCCTCGAATTCAGCAACAGCCGCGGTGCGACATATGTGGAGGGCGAGTACATATGCGTGGTGCAGCAGCGTCCTCTCCATAAGGACGACCTGTTCTACGATATACTCTGTTCGGGAAAAAGCGTCGAGAACCACGAGCTGACCCGCGTATTTGCAAAGGATATGGAATTCAGTCCCTCCGACGCCCCTTCAGACTCCGGTACGGAGGCCTATGCGGACTATATGAAAAGGCTCCGCGCAGCGGGCATAAAAGAGAACGCAGAGGAACTGGACAACTATTTCAGGGTCGAGGTATACACAACGAAGTATCAGGACCTTGACATCACCATCAGGGAAGGCTATTACAGCGACGGCGGCATACTCAATGTAACATCGTCACGGACGTTCACCTTCGGCTATTACAACTCGCCCTTTGAAAAGGAGCAGTTCGACCTGTTCAGGTTCCTGCCGGACTGTATTGAGGAGTATGACGCCTTCATAAAGGAGCACGGGAACATATGCGCATACAACGACCTTATCATTTTCTGCGGAGATGTGAGGCGTTCGGCAGGCGAGCAGTATTTCATGGAGCAGCACGGTATCGGCAGAGTAAAGCAGCTGCTGAGCTACGATGTTGAATACAGGTCGCCGGTAATGTTCGGCACTCCTGTCGATACTCTTCCCCTCCAGAGGGCGGTAAGGGTCTACGAGCCTGTTCAGGAGGGCGAGGTATATGTTGACTTTGCCGTTTCCCGCAATGTCAGACCGAACGACGAGGATATAGACGCAAGGTGCTTCACAATAAAGACGGACAGCAGCCAAAAAATGCGTGTAGTTGAGAACAAGATTGATCTTCCGGAATGGGTGCCGAAGGATCTCGGTGCGGCTCTGGAATTTGACAATAAATACGGAGCAACTCATGTGGAGGACGGCTATATATGCTGCGTCCGCAGAATGGACAACTACGGCAAGGGTTATACGGAAAGGACGTATATGACCGATTATGCCGATGATAGTTCCTACGACTGCCATGTATATTCAAGAGTGTTCCGCCTGCCCGAGGCAGTGAGCAGCGGCGAGGAGGGCTATGACGAGTATATCGCCGCCCTCGGAGAGCTGGGTATCCGTGAACGTGACATAAAGTACGCAAAGACGGACATCTGCTTCAGCGTTGACGTGTTCAAGCCGAAGCCCTCTTCCGGCGTGACCGTATACTGGAACAAGAAGGTAAAATACGGTTCAAATTATCCCAATGAATATGCACTGAAATTCACAGCCGACGAAAACGGAGATATAAGGGAGACCGATCTTTTCGGCTGGCTTCCCGACTGTCTGCCCGAGGCTCAGGACTACATAAAGAACGCAGGCAACATCTCCGTACACGGCGAATATGTGATATTCTGCTCTGTGGGACGCAGCTTCCGCATAGATCCCACTCAGGAGGGTATCAGCGAGGTAAAGAAGTACTGCGGCTATTATATCGAGCCTGCCAATATTATCGATGTCATTGGCGGAATGTACGGCGAGGTAACTGTATTCGAGCCCCTGAGACCGGGTACGGTGACCGTTGACTTCCATTATTCGGGCGGCAGCGACATATACGAGCCTCAGGACGGGGCGGTCTGCTCGTTCAGATTTGACAACGACCTCAATGCAAGCATCATCAGCAGCTCGGAATGTGATAAGCCCGTACCCGGAGACTGCAACTCCGACGGAGCAGTGGGCGTATCCGACCTTGTGGCGCTCCAGAGGTGGCTGCTCGGCAGGGAAGAGCAGATCAATCACGAAAACGCCGATATGAACAAGGACAATGTGATAGACTCCTTTGACCTTGTGAGCCTTAAGAAGTTACTTATAAAAGGCGGAAAAAAGTGCTGCGGTATCGTAAGCGATCCCGAGCCGGTACTGGCTATCATATATGAGAACCACGCATGGTCTACCCAGCAGCAGATAACCGTTTATGACGAAAACGGCGTCGGCTACAATATGTATTATTACACAGGGCAGGGAAATGCCGAAAAGAATACGTACAGTAAGCTCATAAGGATGTACGACGCAGACGGCAGCTGGTATGACGCGATAAAGGCCGTAATGGCAGACGAAAACGCTCTCAGGACCTGTATGGCGGACAATATAGTCGAAAGCACAAGAATGATGTCACTGAACCTGTCCGCCCATAAGGACGACGAAATGGGCACTTGCATAGGCAAGATGTTCGACGCCGGACAGAGCACCATATTCCTTATCGGCAAGGACACTGACGGCAGTCCCTTGCAGCTGCCGGTCTATTCTGACGGAGACTGTCTCGAATGGACAGACTGTGAGGAGATACAGGCCTATCTGAAGTCGGTATGCTATTCGCTTCCCACAGTGGACATCGACTCCATACACGAGCTTGAGGAATACAGTAACCGCTGAGAAATATAAAAAAGGCGCACAGCAGTGCGCCTTTTGCATTATCATGCGTTCTTCTGTTCCTCATAGGCCTTGCGAACGGCGATACAGAGCTGATCCGCACATGAAGTGGGTCTTACTCCGCAGGTGTTGCCCTTGAGCTTTTCCTCGATCTGCTCCACGGTCCAGCCGTCAAGCACCTTTGAAAGAGCCTTGAGGTTGCCGTTGCAGCCGCCTCTGAAAGCAATGTTTGTTATCACATTTCCTTCGATATGGAAGCTTATCTCCTGTGAACAGACCATCTGAGTCTTGTATTTATAGTCCATATTATCCTCCTTGAAAAAGTATTTGTTTTTATGATACCATTTTATACTAATGAGCCTGTCTTGTCAATGGAGTTTTTCTGAAATTTGGGTGAAAATGCCCAATTGTGACAAAAGTGTTATTATTTTCAGGCGAATAGAGGTTTACAAAGGTCGGGAAATATGTTATTATTAGAATGCAAAAAGAAATAATGAATAACGGAGGAAACAATGGCAGACAACAGACGACGTATACGCTTCAGGAGCATAGCCGTGCTGGAAGCGGTAATAATACTATTTCTTATCATAGCCCTTGTCTTTGTGGCGTTTATACGCGGACGCAGGGACGCAGTACCCGCAAATGCCGGTTCCAGTGAACCACAGGTGCGCAGGAGAGCGGTGATAGAAAAGGAGGAGTCCTTCTACCAGATGGACGGCAGAAAGATACTCATGCACGACAGCACCTACGGCGAGATATTCGTGCCCGTATACGGGGACGTGCCCGTAAGCACCCTTGATCTGAGCAAGCTCACCGTGCGCAACGGCTACGCATACTATATGGAAAACGGCGAGGCAGTATCGACCACGGGAGTTGACGTTTCCGAGTTCCAGGGAGATATAGACTGGACTCAGGTAAAGCAGGCGGGCATAGATTTTGCCTTTATCCGTATCGGCTACCGTACCTACGGTGACGGCATAGTTACATATGACAACGCTTTCCAGCGCAACATCGAAGGCGCACTGGCGGCTGGTCTTAAAGTGGGAGCCTATTTCTACTCACAGGCTACGACTGCCGATGAGGCAGTTGAGGAGGCTGACGCAGTTATCGACGCACTGGCACCCTACGATATAACCTATCCCGTTGTATATGACTGGGAGCTCATACATCATGACAACGCCCGCACGGACGATGTGAGCGTTGAGGCGCTGGCGGACTGCTGCGTTTCGTTCTGCGAGAGAGTAAAGGACTCGGGATATACGCCCATGATATATCAGAATACGGGAACGGCCATGCACAAGCTTGATCTCCCGAGAGTCAAGGACTACGATTTCTGGCTTGCGGAGTACAGCGATAGTCCCTCGTATTACTACGAGTTCAGGATATGGCAGTATTCCAACACGGGCAGGATACCGGGCATAGAGGGCGACGTGGATCTCAACATCTGCTTCAGGCCCTACTGACAGATACAAAAAAGGACGGTCGGTGACCGTCCTTTCCGTTTATGCGTCCAGATATGATCTTACAAGGACCTGCAGAAGCTCGTCACGGTCGATGTGACGGATAAGGCTCCTTGCATTGTTGTAGGTCGTGATGTATGTAGGATCCTCCGAGAGGATGTAGCCTACTATCTGATTCACAGGGTTGTAGCCCTTCTGAGTGAGAGCGTCATAGATGATGGTAAGATTTTTCTTGAGCTCTGCTTCTCTGTCCTCGTTGACAGAAAAGGTCATGGTTTTATCAAACATAATATCAGCCTCCCGCTGTTGTGGAATACTTCAGGTTAAACTTTTGGGATAAAACAAGAAGCCTGTAAATAATATTATAACCCAAAACGGGCGGCAATGCAAGGGAAAACGGATATTTTTCCCGATTTGACCGAATTTCACCGCATATTTTATGGATATTGCACATTTGCGGCAGTGTTTTTGGCGAAAAAAACATTTCTGCGCCGATCATTGACGCCGGAGTTTGACAAAAACGAAACAAAGTAGTATAATATCCATGTATTTATATAGAGGAGATGGAAGAATGAATCCTGATGTATACGGAAAATATGAGATCATAGATGCTCATTCACATATTTTTCCCGATAAGATCGCAGAGAATGCGACAGTGAATATAGGACATTTCTATGATATACCCATGAACAACTGCGGCTTCAGCGAAAAGCTTATCGAAGCCGGGAGCAGGATAGGCGTAAGGAAATATCTTGTATGCTCCACGGCCACGAGCCCGAAGCAGACGCACAATATAAACCTGTTTATCAGCAGGGAGTGCGCGGCTCACAGCTGTTTCTACGGCTTCGGCACAACTCATGCCGATTCCGAGGATCTTGAGGCTGACATAAAGCAGATAAAGGAGCTGGGGCTCCACGGCGTCAAGCTCCACCCGGATTTCCAGAAATTCAATGCGGACTCTCCCGAGGCCTTCCGCATATACGAGCTCATGGAGGGAGAGCTGCCGCTGCTCATACACTGCGGCGACGCAAGGTATGATTTTTCTGCGCCCCGCCGCATAGCAAATATACATAGGAATTTCCCGAAGCTGAAGATACTTGCCGCCCATCTCGGCGGCTATCAGCAGTGGGACGAGGCGGAAAAATGGCTTACGGGACTGGACAACGTAAGATTTGACGTCAGCAGCTCCCTTGCCTTCCTCACTCCGGAAAGAGCCGCGGGACTGGTGCGCGGGTACGGCATAGAGAACTGCTTCTTCGGCTCGGATTTCCCAATGTGGAGCCACGAGGACGAGCTCATGCGCTTCCTCAAGCTGGGATTCACCGAGGAGGAGAATCAGAAGATACTTGCGGATAATTTCAAGGAGTTTCTCGGCATCTGAAGTCTTATCCGGACAAGTGAAAAATATGACTTGCAAAGCGGGACCTCAGTCCCGCTTTTTGTCTTGACAGAACAGGTACGGATATGGTATTATAAACAAAAACGGAAAGGACAGCCATATGGTCAGGGAGATAGTAAGGGACGAGGCGGTGCTCGGCGTAAAGTCGCTCCCCGCAGCAAGGGCGGATATTCAGGTCGTGCGTGATCTGCTGGATACGGTCAGAGCCAACGAGGAGCGCTGCGTGGGTATGGCGGCCAATATGATAGGCGTTCATAAGACGGTGCTTGTTGCGCTGATAGGAGACGAGTATATTGCCATGATAAATCCCGTGATAATCGACAGATCAAAGGAGACCTACGATACCGAGGAGGGCTGCCTTTCACTCAGCGGAGTCCGCAGCGTCACCCGTCACCGTATAATAACAGTGGAATATCTTGACAGGAAGTTCAAGCGCCGCCGCGGGATCTTCAGGGATTTCGAGGCAGAGATAATACAGCATGAAATGGACCATTTTGACGGAAAAATAATATAAAGGAGGAATAAACAATGGATAATTTTCAGTTCTACAGTCCGACGGAATTCATTTTCGGACGCGGCACGGAAGCAAAGGCAGGGGAGATGGTAAAGAAGTACGGAGGCACCAAGGTGCTTATCCACTACGGTTCGGGCTCGGCAGTAAGATCGGGACTCATTGACTGCGTAAAGAAATCGCTGGAGGAAAGCGGCATAGCCTTTACCGAGCTTGGCGGCGTTCAGCCCAATCCCCGCGACACACTGATCTACAAGGGTATAGAGCTCTGCCGCAGCGAGGGCGTGGATTTCATACTCTCCGTGGGCGGCGGCTCATGTATAGATTCGTCCAAGGCAATAGCTCTGGGAGTGCCTTATGACGGCGACTTCTGGGACTTCTACGGCACAGGGAAGCCTGTGGAAAAGGCTCTTCCCATCGGCACCGTACTCACTATCGCTGCTGCGGGCAGCGAGGGCTCCGGCGCCTCGGTAGTCACCAAGGAGGAGGGAAGCCTCAAGCGCGACGTGGGCTCTGATCTGCTCCGTCCCCGCTTTTCCATACTGGATCCCGAGCTCACCTGCACTCTGCCGGCGTATCAGACAGCCTGCGGAGCAACGGATATAATGGCTCATGTTTTCGAGAGATACTTCACCAACACCCGCGAGGTGGAGATAACGGACCGCCTCTGCGAAGCGGTGCTGCTCACCATGATAAAGGAGACTCCCCGCGTTATCGCCCGGCCCGACAACTACGAGGCAAGAGCGAACATCATGTGGGCGGGTACCGTTGCACACAACGACATAGTCGGAGTCGGCAGGAGCCAGGACTGGAACAGCCACGGTATAGAGCATGAGCTGTCGGCGCTATACGACTGCGCTCACGGCGCGGGACTTGCGGTGATAATGCCTGCATGGATGGAGTTCGTATACAAGCACGACGTAATGAGGTTCGCACAGATGGCAGTCCGCGTATGGGGCTGTCAGATGAACTTTGAATACCCCGACGAGACAGCTCTCGAGGGTATCGCCTGCTTCCGCCGATTCCTGCACAGCATAGGAATGCCCATAAACTTTGAGGAGCTCGGGGCAAAGGAAGAGGATATACCGAAGCTGGTGGAGAAATTCGGCATAGGTGACGGCAGAACGGGCGGCTTCGTACACCTGTCTGCTCAGGACGTAGCTACTATATACAGGATAGCGGCAAACGCCGCGCTGTGAGAGGAGGACAGTGCCTATGTTCGTATACGATGAGGACGAGGAGCTGTTTATAGACGATTTTGACGGCATAATCGTGACCTGCGACGAGGTATCCGAGGGCTTCGAGGAGCTTGCGGCAAGGATAGCGGAGCTCTACCCGCAGAGACTGGAGGATATAGCGGATTTCCTTATAAAAGAGGGGATATGCGACTGCTTCGGCGAGCTTACTCCCGATGAGATAATGGACGGCCTCGGAGTGCCGAGGATAGATATAGGCTCCCAAACGGTTACCTATACGGAGCACAGCTTTGACGACGTTCATATCATAAGCTTTGAATACGACGACAGGGAGCTTGACGGCTTCATGTACCTGAGTATCGACGGCTGAAAGAAAAGGCCGTGAACACAGATAATTATCAGCCCCGGAGCGGCACGGTACTGCTCCGGGGCTGAGTGTTTTTATCCGGTCGTTCTGAACTATGATTTAACGCTGTCGCATATAAGGAGGACAGAAGCGCTGAAAAGCAGGGGTAGAGCCTCCCTTCCGAGAAGATACACAGCCGCTCCCGCGGCGGCGGTGATGAGCAGCTTCAGTGCCGTGAGCAGCAGCCCTAACGCTCTTTCATGTACGGAGCCGAGAGTGAGCAGAGCTATCATCGCTCCGCCGTCGAGGCAGCGGTAGGGCAGCATATTATATGCGGCTGCCATGAGGTTCAGTATCGGAAAGCTCCCTCCGCAGCCCGCCGCTCTCAGCGCCGCGAACATGAGAAGACCGGCAGCAGGCCCCGCCGCCAGCACCGCAAGACCTTTCCGCAGAGATGAAAGGCTGCTTTTTTCCGTTTCCATGACAATACCCGCCGCGCTGAGCTCCACAGCGGCGACCCTGCCTCCGGTAAGTGCGAGGACTGCGATATGTCCCGCCTCGTGTACGGCGCAGGCAGTATAGAAAGCGAATATCTCACCGCCGCTCCTCATGAGGAACAGCAGGGCATTGAACGCAAGAAAGGAGAAGCTTATCCTGACCGCCGTGCCGCCAATTCTAAAGCTTATCAATATAACCTATGATAATATCTATGGGGTTCGGCACAACGAAGCTGCTGTCGGCGGAAAGTCCGCGGAGCCTTCCGAGCAGCTCCCCTGCGATGTCGGGGCGGAAAAGCTCCGCGCAGAACAGCGCCGCTCCGAGAAGTATGCATATCACGGCCTGGGCAGCTATAACGTCATCGGCTCTGTTCCTGCGTTTTCTGTCATATTCTTCCATGAGAGCGTCGGTGCTGTCGTCTGCGGGCTCAGCAGCAGTTTCTTTATCTTCCATATTATCACCCCGTTAAAGCTTATGTCGAAAAAAAACAAAAAATACCATGTTTCACCGGCAGATAAGAGCAGATAATATTTCTGCGGAGCGATCCGCATGAACAATCAGAGGTAAATGCTTATGAAAATAAAAACCTATGCTGCGCTCCTTACCGCAGCCGTTATGCCCTGTACTGCGGCAGCTGCCGCAGACATCACAAAGCAGGGCTACGGACAGGGAACGGAAACGGACGAAAAGAACCGTCCGACAGGCGCAGTGCAGTTCAACAGCCGATACGGCGACCTTGATGCCTTCGCCCTGTCGGAGGATGAAAAAAGAATAATCATCACCTTTGATCAGGGCTATGAAAACGGATATACGGAGAAGATACTGGACACGCTGAAGGAGAAGAACGTGCAGGCAATGTTTTTTCTGACAGGTCCCTACGCAAAAACGGAGCACGCCCTTGTAAGGCGTATGATAGACGAGGGGCATATCCTCGGAAATCACGGCATGACCCATGCGAGTCTTCCGACGCTCTGTGATGAGGACGCAAGGAAAGAGATAATGGACCTGCATGATTATGTAATGAATGAATTCGGCTACGAGATGCAGTATTTTCGCTGTCCCTGCGGGGAGTATTCCGAACACGCGCTGGAGATAGCAAAGGAATGCGGATACAAGACCGTATTCTGGAGCAGCGCCTATGTGGACTGGAAGACAGACGACCAGCCGTCGCCCGGGGAGGGGCTCAGGAAGCTCACCGGAGCAGCGCACGGCGGAGAGATACTTCTTCTGCACTCTGTATCGGAGACGAATGCGGCGATACTGGGCGAGCTCATCGACAGCTTTCGCGCAAAGGAATTCACAGTATAAAAAAACGGGGACACAAGGTGTCCCCGTTTTTGCGGTTGGATACTGTCCTCTTACTGATGGCTGAGGGCTGACAGCCTTTATGCCAGCCTTCCCCTGATGACGAGGGTGCTTACTCCTGCCTGTGAGCTCCACATACCCGAATCGGTATCCTGAGCGAACTGAGCTGCGGGCACAGTTATCTGGCCGTCGAGACTTGTGAATACGCCCGTATCGGGGTCGTATGCGTAGTTTGTACCCGAAGTCCACGGCTCGCCGTTAAGCTCGGCTGTAAGCCCGGTGAGAGCAGGAGCAAAGGTATCTGTGAAAACAACGTTGCCGTCCGCCTCAACGGGAACTGCGCCGTAGTTCTGTATGATAAAGGTATAGGTCACCTCTCCGTTCTCCTCTACGGCAGCGGGACTGAGGGACTTGCTGATGGCAAGGTCCGCATCGCCGCTGTAGGCTATGGTCTCGGAGGCGGTCATATCGCTGATGCCGCTGCCGCTGACAGTGACGGTATTCACTATTTCCGCGTCAGTGCCGAGAGGAGCAAAGCTGTTTGCTTCAGCCGAATATATCAGCATGGCATTGCCGCCGGCGGGCACGCTGATACCTGTAACGGTGAGAGGGGATACCGAGGTCACAGCAGGATCGGCCTGCTGAACGCCGTTTACATAATAGGTCAGTGAGCCCTCATTGTAGGTCAGGGGCACAGCCGTGCCGCTTTCACCGAAAGAGTATCCGCCGAGGTCGTCGGTCACCGTAAGGTCCCTGAAGCATGATGAGCCTGTATTCACGAGGCTGATGATATAGACGTTCCCGCTGCCGGCGGAATAGGTGTCCGATACAGCGTTCTTTGAGACCGAGAGCACGTCTATGATCTCGCCTGCGGTTATATTCGAGCTTGTGACCGTTCCGTTGTAGGAAAGGGTAGCCTGATTGTAAAAAGTAGCCATTGTGATTCCTCCATAGGGCGGCAGAGCCGCCGTACTAAGGGAGGGAGCATTCCCTCCCTCGCTGATATTATATGCTGAGGGAAGGCAAACTGCTACGGCGGAGAAAAAATTTGCTCATTTTGAAAAAAAGTGATAGAATAGTGTTGCAGCAGCGATACGGAATGCGTTAATATAAGTGAAGGCAGATCTGTTTTCAGCAGAAAGGAGGAAGCACATGACTGACAGTGAGATACTCCGGATCATGGAGGAAGCTCCGCCCCAGGGTCAGCGGGCGCTTTTTGACAAGTACTACGGCTATGTATGCTATATAGTCAACAGGATACTCAGCGGCTTCGGGAGCCGTGAAGATTCGGAGGAATGCGTCATAGACGTGTTTGCTTCGGTGATGATGAAGCTCCGCACCGATAAAATAACCTCTCTAAGTGCATACGTGGGCGCAGCCGCCCGCAATTCGGCCATAAGTATGCGCAGGAAGCTTGCCGCAAGGGCGGGGCTCAGCATATCGGCAGACGATGAGAATACGAATGAGATAGCAAGCGAAGAGAATATCGAGGAAGCTGCGGAAAAGCGTGAGAGCTCCGAGGTTTTGCTGCAATGCATATCCGAGCTGGGGACGCCCGACTCGGTGATAATAATTCAGAAATACTACTACGGAAAGAGCTCAAAGGAAATATCCGGAATGACAGGCATCAGTGCCTCACTGGTAAGAGTGCGCTGCGGACGTGCCATGAAGCGTTTGAAGAAGCTCCTCGATGACAAAGGGATAACTCTGTAAAGGAGGATAAATATGAACAGCAAAAAGAAGATAATAGATACCTTGCAGAATGCGGACAAGGCTTCCGTTGAGAAGCTCATGGCCGGGGAAGCGAAGCGGGACGAGATATTCGCAAGGGCGATGAAGAGAGCTTCGGAAGGCTCGGAAAGCGTCCCGGGCGATACGGTAAGCGGTGTTGAGCATTACGACAGAAAGATTAGCATAACGCGTATGGTTTCAATAGCGGCTGCGGCAGTTCTTGTCACAGGCGGGATATTTGGCGGCGTACATTTTATGATGAGAGATAATAACAGGCGCACAGGAGAAATAACGGAAGTGTCTGTTGAAGATATGATAGGTTCTTCGACGGAAGTTCCTTATGAAAACATAATGGATCTGACAAATTTTAAGCTTGCATTTGATAATTATACAGATCCTGAAAATCCATTGCAGTTAACAAACGGGACATATCAGGATGCCGTAGTTGCAAAACCGTATAAATCCGTTATCGTTGACAACAACAAAGTGATAGCGCCGCATAATATATGGCATTTCCCCGTTGTTCATGAAAATTCTTGTATCGGATTTATAAACTGTGATATGCGCTTTTCAGATAATTTAGAAGCTGCGATCTATGGAGGAGAGCAGTATGCGGATACTTTAAATGACGCACTCAAAAAAGGAAATATCGCTGTTTTTAATACAACTAAAGGAACATACGGAATATATGAAGATGATTCTGTTATAACAATTGAATCGACCGAGGATTATAAAGGAACGATAACCTTCAATGATGTTAATAAAGGGTACAATTTAATAAGTGTCAATTATTCGGAAAATGTAGTTTATCCTTTTTCAGATAACTCTTCGCCAGCCACAACAACTGTTGTATACGAACCTGTAAAAGAGACTGTTACCACTGAGGCGCACCCTGTTCCCGATGAGCTAACAGGTGATTTTATCCGGGAGAGAAGCCTTAACGCAACACATTACTATGACAAGCTTTCGGCGGATATTTATTCTTTCCATGCAGTATACGGTCAGAATCTTGGCGACTGGGAATCAAACGGAACAGTAAAGATAGATAATACCGCCATGAACGCTGAGATGTATGAGGAGATGTATTCGGACGAAAGAGAGCCGTGGGACAGATCTTACAAGATATTTCTTAACAATATCTATGTTTATGTAAACCAGAATGATATTGCGGCACAAAATCAGCATGATGAAGGAAAGTATTGCAATATCGAAAGCGTTGATACACACTACAAGCGGTACAAGTCCAAGCCTGACAGACCTGTATTGAGCGGCTGTCTGAACTTCGTAGACTTTGAGATCAGTAAAGTAAGTAAAGATGGAATAGAGCGTATAATAAATGAAACTCCGTGGACAGTAACAGGCGAAAGATATGAAAACGGCAGACGTATAGCAAGCGTAAGCTTCAGCTATGAGCAGCTCCGTGAAGGAAAATATGAGCCAAGATATATCACAGCGGATATTGACGCTGAAACAGGTTTATGGCTTGCTTATGAGATACGTACCGACCATGATTACTTTGGAGAGGGCTATCTGCTGGAGAGCTTCAAGGCGACAAATTACAAATTCAACGATGAAGCAGAAGCTCCTATGACGGCAAAGCAGGTAAGCGATTATCTCAGGGAAAACGGCTATGAAACACAAGGCAATGTCAAATTTGATCTGAACTAAAACGAAAGGCTTCCCGAAAGGGAAGCCTTTTTCATATCCTGTCGTAGTCGATACCGTACTGGTCTGCGTAGTAGTGCGCCTTTGCCTCGTTCACCGCAAGATACTCGCCGCCGTACTTATAGCAGGCCACCTGCATTTCCGCTGCCTCCTTGTCGCCGTTGACGGCAGCCTTTCCGAAGAGCTCCGCTGCGGTGGCGTAGTTTTTTGCGGTACCCGCGCCGTTCACGTAGCAGTATCCCAGCGCCTTCTGCGCGGCGGTATGGCGCTGTGCGGCAGCAAGCTCGTACATATCCTTTGCGGCGGGCAGATCCTTCTGAACTCCCGCGCCGTTGTACAGACACCAGCCGTAGGAGTACTGTCCGTCGGGGTCGTTCTGATTGGCAGCCTCCCTGTACCACTTTACAGCCTCTGCGGGATCCTTTGCCACGCCCCAGCCGTTGAAGCAGCACTCGCCGTAGTTGTACTGTGCTCTTGCAAGGCCGCTCTCCGCAGCCTTTTTGTAGTATTTTGCAGCTAAATGCTGATCCTTTATGGTGCCGTCGCCCCTCATGCAGCAGCCCGCAAGATTGTTCAGGGCGTCAAGGTCGCCCATATCCGCAGCCTTCCTGAACATCATGGCAGCCGTTATCCTGTCCTCGGGTACTCCCGTGCCCGAATAGCAGCAGCAGGCCACATTGAACATGGCTGAGACATGACCCTGATCCGCCGCCTTTTTCAGGAGCTGCACGCCCTTTTCGGGGTCGAACTCCACACCTGTGCCGCGGAGGTACATATTACCGAGGGTGAACTGAGCCTCGGGGTCGCCGCTGTGAGCATTGGCCATGAGGTCGTCTGAAGTGCCTGATCCTGTGGAGATCCCGTAGCGTGCGGAATAGTATGCAGCCCTGTCCTTATCGGGGATAAGGCCGTTGCCGCCTATCATGTAGCAGCGTATCAGCGCCTTCTGGGAGTCGTAGTCGCCCTGCTCGGCAGCCTGCTCGTAGCGGTAAGCCGCCGCCGCAACGTTTCTTTCGACGCCCTGTCCGAGGTAATAGCAGTCCGCCAGCTTTTTCTGCGAGCTGCAATCGCCGCGGTCCGAGGAGGCGGTATACCACTTCACGGCCTTGGCGTAGTCCTGTTTAACGCCCCGTCCGAAGAAGAAGCATTCGCCCAGATTGAAGCAGGCGTCGTTATCGCCGTTCTGTGCCCTGCGGAACAGGTCCTCGATAAGTGAGGAGGAGCTGTCGGCGGGATCGAAGGAGGAGTCCCCCTGCTTCTGCGCCGCAGCCGCGGCGCGTATTTTCCAGCCCAGAGCTCCCGCAATGCTGAAGCTTATGAGCTCTGCCTTTTCCTGATTCAGGTATTCGCAGATGTCGGTGACAGCTCTTGCCGCCACGTCGTCGGCACTTTTTCTTCCTGCGAGGACTTCCTCGTTCTCTCGCATGAATATTTCGCCTATATTCTCGCTGAGAGCAACGAAAAAGGCCTTGTTCTCCTTGCCAAGTCTCGGGGCAAAGTCCGAAAAGGCGGAGCAGAATCGTTTGTGGTCGGCAAGTATGTTTATACCGAATCGGTTTATGACCTGACTTACCGCGTCAGTGGTCTCTGCAAGAAGATTATTGTCCATAAGGGGTTCCTTCCTGAGGTGTTATCGTATTATCCGCAGCATACTGCGGATCGGCCCTGAAGGCTCTTGCCCTGCGTATGCGCTCGCCGAGAATGCCGAGGAGCTTCCTTTCGAGGTCCTTTTCCGTATCAAGCATCCTTGCGCCGTCAATGGCTCCGTAGGCATCGTTGACAAGCTTTTCCGCAAGGTCGATGTTCCTTGTGATATTGAAAGTGTAGTATGCAAGTATCCTTTTTCCGTTGGGGTCGGTATCCTTCCTGATAAGGTCGTCCAGCTTTTCAAGGATCATATTTGCGAAGCCCTCGTTGGGCTCTATCTCAGAGAAGAAGAACAACAGCCAGTAGTATGCGGCAGCATGCTGCAATATGAAGTCCTGACCTATGAGCCTGTCCATCATCTGATGGGAGGGTATTCTCATCCTCTCGGTATCGCCGATGGCGGCAAGGTGTGCCATATATATGGGATAGTATACGGACATGGCTGACTTTTGACTATTTTCCATGCCAAGCTCCTCCAATGACTTCATATTGAGGTTTTCGAGGCGCTCGCCGCTGCGGAGCCGTTTTAGCATGGAGTTTGCATAGCCGCCGAGACCCTTCATCACCACCGAATACACATAGATCAATATGAACAGCGACGACAGTGAGAACCAGGCAAAGCCCAGCGCAAAGGAGACAAGGAGAAGCTGAAGCGCGTTCAGGCTGCCGATATGTGAGAAATAACCGCGGCAGGCATAGCATATCACGGCAGCGATAACGAGCTTGATAACGACGTTTATGAGTCCGAAGGCCTTTTCCCTTTCGTCGGTGAAGGTCTCCGGGGGCTTTTTCAGATCCCAGCCGATATGGTTCTGTATCAGCGGAGTCGCCTTGTGGAAGGTCCTCTTCCACTTATCATTCTCGCGGGCGAAGGTCAGTCCGAACAGTGAAACGGTCTTGACCTCCATATTGAAAAACGGAGTCAGCAGGAAACGAAATATAATATCCAGTATCTCCTTGGCATAAATGGCAAGGGGGATAAAGCCTGTGAGGAAAACTGTGAGCTTGAATATAAAGTCCATTGTTATAAATACTTCCTTTTAGAAAAAAAGGGCGGAATCCCACCCTTTGCAGTTAAATATCAAGATAGGTTATGAGCTCGGCGTTCATGACCGTGGAATAGGAAAGATACCATCTTCCGTCCAGCTCCACGAAGGCACAGCCGTTGCCTATGAAATCGTGCTCCTCATTGCCGTCCTTGTAGTAGACATGACCGCAGTCATTTGCGTCCGAGAAGCTGGTGCCCAGAGTTTTGTTGAAGTCCCTGAGCTCGTTCTCGCCGGACTTCCTGAGAAGATCCTCCGTGAGGGAGACCGTCCATTTGTCGGGAGGCAGATCTGAGCGCTCCTTCATTATACCGTGGATAGTTGCAATGGACTCCTTTATGGCGTTCACCACATTTGAGCGCTTGAAGGTCACCTGTGGGCTCTTGCCCTCGAGAAGGTCGGTAGTGCCTATGTAGGCATTATAGCCCTCTATCTCGTCTTCGCAGAACATTTCGTAGACCGCGTCCGGGTTGCCGGAAAGATAGGCATTGTAGTATGCCTTTGCAGCCTCGAAGCTGCTGCTGTAGCCTTTAAGGGGCTTGCTTTTCTCTTCAGGTACAGCGGTAGTCGTTGTTGTGACAGCAGCCGGCGCAGTCTCAGACGCCGTGGAAGCAGTGGTCTGCTCCGCGGTGCCTGCGGCGGAAGTAACGGCCGCAGCCGCATCGGTGGTAACGGTGGTATCTTTGGCGGCGGTGCTGCTTTCCGTTACAGCAGAGCTGCCTGTGCTTTCGCCTGCGGGCTTCTTATCCGAACAGCTCCACGCCGAAACGGATATTGCGGCCGCAAGAAAAGCAGCGCATATGCGGTAAATGAGCTTCATATAAGTCTCCTTGGATCTGAAAATATATTAATATTATAGCTCCTGACGCGCATATAGTCAATAGAAAAGCTGATTTTTGTCAGTTTATACATAAAAGGCTGACGGCATGAGCCGTCAGCCGCAGTTATCAGTAGTCCTTTTTCTTTCCGCAGAATCTGCACACCTTGGTTATGAGCTTGAAGTCGCCGCCGCAGTACAGGCACTTGCCTGCATTCTTCCGGCTTGCGATAACTGTCTCATAGTAGGCCGGAAAGGCGGAGGCATTGTCCGCAAGATTAGGCCATGAGATACTGAGAAGCTTCGGGCAGTCCGCAAAGCCGCCGCTTATCTTCTTAACGGAAGCGGGTATGCGTATTTTTTCAAGGTTTACGCAGCCGCTGAAATCGCCGACAGAAGTCGCCTTGTCGGGTATCTCCACAGCTCTCAGACCCGTACAGCCCCTGAATCCGTCCACGCTGAGCACTCCCGCGGGTATCTCCACGGCGCGGAGCGAAACGCAGTTCTGGAAAGCGGAGGGACCTATGGATTTAAGGGTCTTGGGGAGCCCTATTGACGAAAGGGCCGAACAGTTGGCGAAGGTGCAGTCCTCTATGAGGCTGACGCCCTCGGGTATGACGAGCTGCTCCAGCTTTTCGCAGCCCGAGAAAGCGTATTTTCCTATCTGCGAGACATATTTTTTCAGCTCTATGGAGCTCAGGCTCTTACAGCCCGAAAAGGCAAAGGAGCCTATCTCGCTTATTACCTCGCACAGATCCACAGTCTCCAGCGCGGTGCAGTCTGCAAAGAGGCAATCTGATATATGGGTGACCTTAGGCGGTATCACTGCCGATTTCAGGCTTTCGCAGCCGCGGAAGGCCCACGGGCCCAGTATCCTGATGCTGTCGGGCAGCTTCAGCTCCTCAAGAGCCGAGCAGCCGCGGAAGGCATAGCCGCCTATTTCCTCCACCTTGTCGTGGATTATCACTTTTTTCAACGCAGTGTTGTTCTCAAAGGCGTTTTCTCCGATCTTACGCACATCCCCCGGAATGGTGACTTCTCCGGAATCCCCCTTATACCCGAGAAGCACGCCGTCCTTTACCTCGAAATCCGAGCTGTTCTTCTTTACTGCCTTTACCTTTTTTGCTACGTTCCTGTGCTCTGTCCTGTACTTCTGGACAGCCTTTTCAACGATGAAGGGCGTGCTGCAATGCGGGCATACCCAAGCGTCCTTGGTGCTGTCTACTTCTACTGTTTTGCTGCAATTTGTGCATATAGCGTTTATTAGTGCCATAGCTTTCCCCCCTGATAAGTTTCGATAAAATAATTGTAGCACTCGCAGGCGGCTGTGTCAATAAATACGAAACAAAAACCACAAAATACATATAACGCTCACCGCTTTTTTGTTATATCTGTACACCAAAAGGGAGCCGCCCGCAGCAGCTCCCCTCTCAATACGTATTCTGCCGAACCGGAGACATCTCAGCTCCCCTGAAGCTCCTTAATCTTGTCGCGGAGATAGGCAGCGTGCTCGAATTCAAGCAGCTTTGCCGCATTCTTCATCTCCACGGTCAGCTTGTCGATGAGCTGCTGCTTCTCTGCGGCGGACAGCTTTTTCTTCCTTGTCTTCTGCTCCACCTTGTTCCTTGAGGTTATCTCGAGAACGTCGCGGACGTTCTTTATGATAGTCTTCGGCACTATGCCGTGCTCCTCGTTGTATTTGATCTGCAATGAGCGGCGGCGCTCGGTCTCGGTTATGGCTCTTTCCATGGAACCCGTAACTGTGTCGGCGTACATTATGACCTGTCCCCCAGCGTTTCTTGCCGCACGGCCGATGGTCTGTATCAGCGATGTCTCGCTTCTCAGGAAGCCCTCCTTGTCGGCGTCCAGTATGGCGATAAGGCTCACCTCGGGAATATCCAGACCCTCACGGAGCAGATTGATACCGATGAGGACGTCGAAAACGCCCTCCCGGAGATCCTTGATTATCTCCATACGCTCGATGGTATCTATGTCATGGTGGAGGTAGCGCACCTTCACGCCCAGCTTTTCATAGTAGGAGGTAAGGTCCTCCGCCATTTTCTTGGTGAGGGTAGTGACGAGAACTCGCTCATTCCTTGCGGCACGCTCGTTTATCTCCGAGAGGAGGTCGTCCACCTGTCCGTGGGTGGGCTTGACGATTATCTCGGGGTCCACAAGACCCGTGGGACGTATCACCTGTTCAACTATGGTATCGGTCTTTTCCCGCTCTATCTGTCCGGGAGTTGCGCTGACGTATATTGCCTGATGAATATGGTCGTTGAACTCGTCGAAGTTCAGCGGACGGTTGTCCATAGCGCTGGGCAGACGGAAGCCGTACTCCACAAGGGTGGTCTTTCTTGCGCGGTCGCCCGCGTACATAGCCCTTACCTGCGGGAGGGTAACATGGCTCTCGTCCACGATGAGGAGAAAGTCCTCAGGAAAGTGGTCCATAAGCGTCAGGGGCGTGCTTCCCGCGGGACGTCCCGCCAGTATCCGCGAGTAGTTCTCAACGCCGCTGCAATAGCCCACCTCACGGAGCATTTCCATGTCGTAGTGAGTGCGCTGCTCGATACGCTGAGCTTCTATCAGCTTGTTGTTGCTCTTGAAGTATTCCATGCGCTCGGCAAGCTCGCGGTCTATCTCGGCAAGAGCGGATTCCAGCTTGTCGTCGCCCACAACGTAATGTGAGGCGGGGAATACAGCCGCATGGGAGACCACGGCCTTGACTGTTCCCGTGACCGCGTTCACCTCGGAGATACGGTCTATCTCGTCGCCGAAGTATTCAACTCGGATAGCTGTATCCGTAGACATCGCGGGGAATATCTCCACCACGTCGCCGCGGACACGGAACCTGTTACGCTCGAAGGCGACGTCGTTTCGCTCGTAGCGTATCTTTACCAGCTCGCTGATAAGCTGATCTCTCGGCTTCTCCGCACCCTGACGTATGGAAACGCACATGGAGCGGTACTCCTCAGGACTACCGAGGGAGTAGATACAGGACACGCTGGCAACTATGATAACGTCGCGGCGCTCCGCAAGAGCCGTGGTGGCGGAATGGCGGAGCTTGTCTATCTCGTCATTTATGGAGGAGTCCTTTTCGATGTAGCTGTCAGTGCTCGGCACGTAGGCCTCGGGCTGATAGTAGTCGTAATATGAAACGAAGTACTCCACGGCGTTTTCGGGGAAGAACTCGCGGAACTCCGAGCAGAGCTGTGCCGCAAGTATCTTATTGTGGGCGAGCACGAGGGTGGGCTTGTTGACGCGGGCGATGACGTTCGCCATGGTGAAGGTCTTTCCCGAGCCCGTAACACCGAGGAGTATCTGCTCCTTTTTGCCCGAGTTAATGCCGTTTACCAGCTTGTCTATAGCCTGGGGCTGGTCGCCTGCGGGAGCGTAGTCTGAGCATAGCTTGAAGTGATCCATAATACCGCCTTTCTCAGTTGAGAGTTGAAAGTTGAGAGTTATTTTCAAATACAACACGGGCGGCGAAACGCCGCCCCTACAGTTGTCTGCAATTTCTTGTGTAGGGGCGACGTCCCGTCGCCCCTCAGAAAAAGATATTTTCCAGTTTGCCGCTTATCCTGAAATAAGCATATGCCGCACAGCCGAGTATAAGACTTATCAGCATACCGTAAACAAGCCTTATTTCATAAATTCTTGAAAAAAAGCTTTCTTCTTTATAATAAAAGAATCTTTTTTTCTTGATCTGTGATTTTTTATGGTCGTTTATTATACGTCTTACAAGAAGGAAAATCGAAACAATTTCTATCAAAATCACTATAACAACATCGAACATAGCATTTCCTTTCAAGGTCGAAAGTCTGCCGGCTCATTTCCTCTTTTTCATCTTATGCCTGAGCAGCACCAATCCCGTGAGCGCGGCAGCTTTTGCAGCGGCCTTTGCAACGTTTTTGGGGTCTGTCTTGGTGCGGATATTCTGAGGCACGTCCTCGGCGGTGCTGAGACTGCCCTTGCCTGCGGTCTTCATGGAACCGCCCTCGATATGTATGCCGTGAAGCTCCTTTTTGAATTCCATATTAATCCTCCCTTATGGGCTCTGCAATGAGGAATTTGATCTTCTTCCCCTCATCGGAGAACATCTTCTCATGCTCTGTTACAAAGTTTTCATACGGACTTTCCGCGTGGAGATCATAGGTCTTGTACTTTATCCTGAAACCCGCCTCCTCGAAGTACTCGAAGGACTCCTCGAAAAGCTCGTCGTCGTCGGTCTTGAACCACAGCTCCCCGTGTAGGAACTTCTTATAGTTCACAAGCTGACGGGTGTGGGTGAGGCGGCGTTTCTTGTGCTTCTTTTTCGGCCACGGGTTGCAGAAGTTGATATATATGCGCTCGGCGCGGTCGTTCTCGTCCCATGCCAGTTCAAGGCGCTCTATATTCTGTATAGCTATGCGGACATTGTCGGGAGAAGCTCCCTTTTCCTCGTAGGCAGCCTCCAGCTTTCGCTTTGCGAGGACGAGCATTTCGTTCTTGATGTCCATAGCTATGAAATTCACCTCGGGGTGAGCGGGAGCAGCCTGGGATATGAAGCCGCCCTTTCCGCAGCCCAGCTCCACATAGAGGGGCTTGTCGGGGTCGGGGAAGAGCTCTCTCCAGTGACCTATCTGCTTTTGCGGTTCCTGTATATAAAAGGGACAAGCCTCCAGCTCGGGCTTTGCCCATGGTTTGTGTCGAATTCTCATTTTTTACCTCCGTGATCGTACTGATTTACATTATAACATACAATGTCCGAAATAGCAATATCGGAAGTTAAGTTATCACTAATCACTAATAACTAAATTAGTAAATAAATAAAATAATATAAAATCACTGGACAAGAGTTTCCGAGTGTGATATAATAGATGTGTTAATTGGAAACTACCCTTTAAATCGATCCCGTGAGGTCGGCAAGGCGCGTTCGCAAATACTGAATATAACTATAACCATAGCTATAACTGTAAGTATGCTCCCTGCCATGCGGGGAGCATTTTTTGTTGCTGAAAGGAGACAGTGTATGGAGTCAAAGCGTGTGATTATGGACGACAAGGCTGTACAGCGAGCTATCGCCCGTATCTCCTACGAGATAATCGAGCGCAATAAAGGCACTGAGGATCTCTGCATAGTCGGTATCCTTTCAAGAGGAGTACCTATCGGAAGGCGTATCGCCGCAAAGCTCTCGGAGCTTGAAAAGAATACCGTTCCCTTCGGTTCGCTGGACATAACACCCTACCGCGACGACAGCAAACCGGCAGGGGATAACGAGCGGACGGAGATACCCTTTGACATTACCGACAAGAATATCGTCATCGTTGACGACGTTATATTTACGGGAAGAAGCTCCCGCGCAGCCATAGACGCGCTGATAAAGCGGGGCAGACCGCGCTCCATACAGCTTGCGGTGCTTATCGACCGCGGTCACAGGGAGCTCCCCATACGTGCGGATTATGTGGGAAAGAATCTTCCGACTTCTCACAGCGAGGTCGTAAGGGTCTCCGTTAAGGAAATAGACGGCAGCGACGGAGTAGCGATATACTGAAATATACTTACCAACAGAAAGCGAGGAATCTATGGCATCTATCCTGATAAGGAATATCCGTGCAGTCGATAACGTAACGGATATAACAGCAGACGTATTCATAAACAACGGAAAGATCGAGAAGCTCGGCAGCAATATCACGGAAGCGGCGGACACGGTCATTGACGGAACGGGACTTGTACTCATGCCCTCACTGTTCGATATGCACGTACATCTCCGGGACCCCGGTTTCACCCATAAGGAGGATGTACTCACGGGCTGCTCGGCTGCTCTTGCGGGAGGAGTTACGGGAGTTCTTGCAATGCCCAACACAAAGCCCCCCTGCGATAACCCCGAAACTATCCGCTATATCATTGACAAGGCTAAAGGCACGGGAGTTGACGTTTACCCCGTAGGCTGCATAACAGGCGGCATGAGCGGAAATGGCCTCTGCGACTACGAAGCCCTCAGGGAGGCAGGCTGCATATGTATCTCCGACGACGGCAGACCTGTGGAAAACGCGGAAAATATGCGTAAGGCACTTGAACTTTCCAAAGAGAACGGACTTCTCGTGGCTTCCCACTGCGAGGATCTCAGCATAATAAACGGCGGTATAATGAACAAGGGCGAGACCTCTGCAAAGCTTGGCATCAAGGGTATGGACAGAGCTTCAGAGGACTACATAACTGCCCGTGAGATGATACTAGCTTCGTCGGTAGGCGCAAGGATACATATATGTCACGTTTCCACGGAGGGCAGCGCTGCCATGATCCGCTTTGCAAAGTCAAGAGGAGTAAAGGTCACCTGCGAGACAGCTCCCCATTACTTCATGCTGACGGATAAGCTACTGGAGAAGCGCGACGCGGACTACCGCATGAATCCGCCCCTGAGGACGGCTGAGGACATAAAGGCTATAATCGAAGCCATAAAGGACGGCACCATAGACTGTATCATCACAGACCATGCTCCCCATGCCGCAGAGGAAAAGGCTGACTTTGAAAAGGCTCCCAACGGCGTTGTGGGACTTGAAACATCTCTTGCTGCGACCCTCACAGCTCTTTACCACACAGGGGAGATAGACCTGCATAAGGTAGTTGAGCTCATGTGCGTGAATCCCCGTAAGATACTGGGACTTGACATACCGAGCATAAAGGTGGGCAGCACTGCCGACCTTGTAATAGCTGACATAAATAAAAAGTGGACAGTTGAGCCCGAGAAGCTCCACTCGAAATCACACAACACTGTTTTCAAGGGCATGGAGCTCACAGGAAAGCCTCTCGTCACTATATCAAAGGGCGAGATAAGATATAATGAAATGTAATTACAGGAGGAGAAACTATGTCATTTGACAGACTTATCGACAAGATAATCGAACTAAAAAATCCTACGGTGGTAGGTCTCGATCCGAAGCTGGAGTACGTTCCCGAGTTCATACAGCGCCGCTACCTTGACAGCGACGGCTGGACCCTGAAGGCGGCCGCAAAGGCCATATTCGACTTCAATCAGGCCATCATCGACGAGATACACGACATCGTACCCGCCATAAAGCCACAGGCCGCATACTATGAGATGTACGGCCACTACGGCATAAGGACCCTTGAAAAGACCATACGATACGCAAAGCTCAACGGTATGTTCGTTATGACAGACGGCAAGAGAAACGACATAGGCGCCACAATGGAGGCCTACTCAAACGCACATCTTGGCGTTACCTCTGTTGGGGAAAACGAGCTTGAGGCCTTCGGAGCCGATGCCCTCACGGTGAACGGCTACCTCGGCACAGACGGCATTGAGCCTCTCCTCAGGGTTTGTCGCCAGCGCGATAAGGGCATATACGTCCTTGTAAAGACCTCCAACCCCTCCTCGGGCGAATTGCAGGACATGAAGCTTGCCGACGGCCGCACTATTTACGAATGCATGGGCGATATGTGCGAGAAGTGGGGCGAGGATACCCGCGGAAAGTACGGCTACTCCGCAGTAGGCGCAGTTGTGGGAGCTACCTACCCCGAAATGCTCACGGAGCTGAGAAAGAGACTTCCCCACACCATGTTCCTTGTACCGGGCTACGGCGCACAGGGCGGCGGAGCAGAGGGCTTGAAGGGCGGCTTTGACGAAAACGGTCTCGGAGCTATCGTGAACTCCTCACGCGCGGTAATGTGCGCATACAAGAAAGATGGCTGCGACGAGAGAGACTTTGCAAAGGCTTCGCGCCGCGAGGTGCTCCGCATGAGAGATGATATATGTCAGTACATTAACTTGAAGTGATTAGTGATTAGTGCTTAGTGTAGGGGACGGCGTCCCCGACGTCCCATTCTAAAAATAACAGCAGGGAATGCCTTGCAAGTGAAGGCGTTCCATTTCAAATAAATATAAATAAACATTGAAACGCTCTCTCCACAATGGCGTGGAACAGAGCGCACAACACCAATAATACGACCTCTATAAAAACGCGAGGAGGAATTTACAATGTCATTATTCAACATGGGAGAAAAAGCTTACCTTATGCTTGCCGACGGACAGGTGTTCGAGGGCAGGAGCTTCGGTGCAAAGGGTACGGTCATAGGAGAAGTGGTATTCACCACGGGAGTCACCGGCTATCAGGAAACTCTCACCGATCCCAGCTACTACGGACAGATAGTCACACAGACCTTTCCCCTTATCGGAAACTACGGCGTGAACTCACAGGACAACGAGTCCGCTAAGTCCTATGTATCGGGCTATATCGTAAGGGAGTGGTGCAACGCCCCCTCCAACTTCCGCAGCGAGGGCAACATCAACGACTTCCTGAAGGAGCACAACATCGTCGGTATCAATAACATCGACACAAGACGCCTTACCCGTACTATCCGCGAGACAGGAGTTATGAACGGAGTCATAACCACCGAGGACGTCTACGCAAAGAAGGACGAGCTCCTCGAAAAGGTCCGTGCCTTTACGGTAAAGGACGCAGTACGCTCCGTCACCAACTTCGAGACTCTCACCTACGAGCCCGAGGAGAAGAAGCTCCGCGTGGCGCTGTTCGATTTCGGCTACAAGCGCAATATCAGACAGGAGCTTCTCAAGCGCGGCTGTGAGGTAATCGTAGTACCTGCCTACACAACTGCCGCAGAGATAAAGGAGCTTGCTCCAGACGGAATAATGTTCTCCAACGGCCCGGGAGATCCTGCCGAGAATGTTGAGATAATAGAGAATATAAAGGAGATACAGAAGCTGGGGATACCCATATTCGGAATATGTCTCGGCCACCAGCTCATGGCTCTTGCCAACGGCGGCAGGACAGAGAAGCTGAAATACGGTCACCGCGGAGCAAACCAGCCCGTTATCGACCTTGAGAGCGGTCTCACCTACGTTACCAGCCAGAACCACGGCTACGCGGTAGTAGGGGACAGCATAGACCCGTCAGTGGGACGGGTATCCCATGTAAACGCAAACGACAAGACCTGCGAGGGCATACACTATACCTCAGTCAACGCAAGAACGGTCCAGTTCCACCCCGAAGCACACGGCGGACCGCTGGATACAGCGTACTTGTTTGACGATTTTGTTGATACCATGAGTAAGAAGTAATTAGCACAGATGATTGTTTATCGAAACTAATCACTAATCACTACTCACTAATAACTTAATTTGGAGGTAAATAGTATGCCACTCAGAAGTGATATAAAAAAAGTACTTGTAATCGGCTCAGGTCCTATCGTTATCGGACAGGCTGCCGAATTTGACTACGCAGGCACTCAGGCCTGCCGCGCACTGAAGCAGGAGGGACTTGAGGTAGTCCTGGTAAACTCAAACCCTGCCACCATTATGACTGACAAGGCCATGGCAGACAAGGTCTATATAGAGCCCCTTACCCTTGATGTTGTAAAGCGCATAATAGAAATGGAAAAGCCCGACAGTCTTCTCTCCACTCTCGGCGGTCAGACGGGACTTACCCTGTCCATGCAGCTTGCAGAGGAGGGCTTCCTGGACAGCCACAACGTAAAGCTTCTCGGCGCTGATCCCGAGACTATCCACAAGGCCGAGGACAGACAGGCCTTCAAGGACACCATGGAGAAAATAGGCGAGCCTGTTATTCCGTCCAAGGTAGTCGAGACCGTTGAGGACGCAGTTGACTTCGCACAGGTGATACACTATCCCGTTATAGTACGTCCCGCTTTCACTCTCGGCGGAACAGGCGGCGGTATCGCCCAGAACGAGGAGGAGCTCCGCGACATCGCTACCAACGGACTCCGCCTTTCACCTATCACACAGATACTTGTTGAGAAGTGCATAAGCGGCTGGAAGGAAATAGAGTTTGAAGTTATCCGTGACGCAAAGGGCAATGTTATCACAGTATGCTCCATGGAGAACTTCGACCCCGTGGGCGTTCACACAGGCGACAGTATCGTTATCGCGCCTGCCGTAACTCTCAGCGACAGAGAGTACCAGATGCTCCGTACAGCGGCTATCAACATCATCAAGGAGCTGAAAGTCGAGGGCGGCTGCAACTGCCAGTTCGCACTTCACCCCACCAGCTTCAAGTACGCCGTTATCGAGGTAAATCCGAGAGTTTCCCGTTCCTCAGCGCTGGCCTCAAAGGCTACGGGCTACCCCATAGCAAAGACTGCCGCTAAGATAGCTATCGGCTACACTCTCGACGAGATAATCAATCAGGTAACAGGCAAGACCTACGCCTGCTTTGAGCCTGCACTGGACTATGTAGTAATCAAGTTCCCGAAGTGGGCATTCGATAAGTTCGTTTACGCAAAGCGTACCCTCGGCACTCAGATGAAGGCCACGGGCGAGGTAATGGCTATCGGTACCAGCTTCGAGCAGGCCATGATGAAGGCTGTCCGCTCCATAGAGCTGGGTCTTGACACCATGAACCTGAAAAAGCTTGAAAAGCTCTCCACCGAGGAGATACGGGAGAAGCTCCATGTTATCGATGACGAGCGCTCATTCTGCGTATTTGAGGCGTTAAAGCGCGGTATAACTCCCGAGGAGATACACGAGATAACAATGATAGACAACTGGTTCCTCTATAAGCTCCTGAACCTTGTTGAGCTTGAAAAATGGCTTGCTGAGGGCGAGCTCACAGAGGAAAAGTACGATATTGCAAAGCAGTACGGCTATCTTGACAGCACTATCCAGCGCATATCGGGACAGAAGTGCCCCAAGCACAGGAGCGCCGTATATAAAATGGTAGATACTTGCGCAGGTGAATTCAAGGCGGAGACTCCTTACTTCTACTCCACATTCGACGAGGAGAACGAAGCAAAGCAGTTCATCGAGCGCACCGACAAGGGCAAGAAGAAGGTCATCGTATTCGGCTCCGGTCCTATCCGTATCGGACAGGGTATCGAGTTCGACTACTGCTCCGTACACTGTGTATGGACGCTGAAAGAGCTTGGCTACGAGGCTGTTATCTGCAACAACAACCCCGAGACCGTTTCCACCGACTTCGATACAGGCGACAGGCTTTACTTCGATCCGCTGACAAAGGAGGACGTTCAGTCCATTATCGAGACCGAGCAGCCCTACGGCGTTGTAGTGCAGTTCGGCGGACAGACAGCTATCAAGCTGACACGCTACCTCTCGGATATGGGAGTTCGCATACTGGGTACCTCCGCCGACATGATAGACGCCGCAGAGGACAGGGAGCGCTTCGACGAGGTCCTTGAAAAGTGCGGCATACCGAGACCAGCGGGACATACGGTAATGAACACCGAGGAGGCGCTTGTTGCTGCAAACGACCTTGGCTATCCCGTGCTTCTCCGTCCCTCATACGTTCTCGGCGGACAGAACATGATAATCGCTCACTCTGACGCCGACGTAAAGGAGTATATGGGCATCATCATGAGCCACAATATCGAAAATCCCGTCCTTATCGACAAGTACATGATGGGCACCGAGGTGGAGGTGGACGCTATCTGCGACGGCGAGGACTACCTTATCCCGGGTATCATGGAGCATATCGAGCGTGCGGGCGTTCACTCCGGCGACTCCATATCCATTTATCCCGCACAGCATCTTTCCGACCGTATCAAGCGCATAATCGTTGAGTACACAAGGCTTCTCGCCAAGGAGCTCAACGTTATCGGACTTGTGAACATACAGTATGTCGTATACAATCACGAGGTATACGTTATCGAGGTAAACCCCCGTTCTTCCAGAACTGTTCCCTATATCAGCAAGGTAACGGGCATACCTATGGTAGACATCGCCACAAAGATAATGTTCGGCGCAAAGCTCAGGGAAATGGGCTATCAGAGCGGACTTTACCCCGCGGGAGACTATGTTGCAGTTAAGGTGCCTGTATTCTCATTTGAGAAGCTCACCGACGTTGACACCATGCTGGGACCCGAGATGAAGTCCACAGGCGAGTGCCTCGGTATCGGCAGGAACCTCGAGGACGCCCTCCTCAAGGGGCTTATCGCCGCAGGCTTCGACCTGAAGCGGGAGGGCGGAGTTCTCATATCCGTCCGCGACAGCGACAAGAGGGAGATACTTCCCATTGCGGACAAGTTCGAGCAGATGGGCTTCGAGCTCTACGCAACATCGGGTACACAGAGCGTGCTCCACAGGAACATGATAGCGGCGAACCTTGTCCGCAAGATCTCCGACGGCGTACCGAATGTGGAAACCCTCCTTGACAGCGGCAAGATACATTATGTTATCTCCACCTCCGCAAAGGGAAGGCTTCCCGAGCGCGACAGCGTAAAGATGAGAAGAAAGTCCATAGAGCGCTCCATATGCAGTCTCACGGCTGTGGATACGGCGAAATCACTGGTAAAGGTGCTCGAATCTGGCAGGACCATCAACGATGTTGAGCTTGTGGATATAACAAAGATATAAAGCCCTTAGCCTTTGGCAGGGCAGGCCCGGAATTATGATTTAAGCTTTACAACTCTGAAAAAAGGTGATATAATATCAGCAGACTGTGTCCAATGGCGGGCACGGTAATTTAAAGGAGGTATTTCCAATGGGAAAAACAAGAATAGGAATATCAGGCTACGGCAATCTCGGCAGAGGCGTTGAGCTGGCGATCCGCCAGAACGACGATATGGAGCTGGCAGGTATCTTCACCCGCCGCGATCCCTCAACAGTGAAGCCGCTCACAGCAGGCGCTGAAGTGTACAGTATCGCCGACGCCGCTAAGATGACCGATGATATAGACGTAATGATAATCTGCGGAGGAAGCGCTACCGACCTTCCGAAGCAGACTCCCGAAATGGCGAAGCTCTTCAACGTTATCGACAGCTTCGACACTCACGCAAGGATACCCGAGCACTTTGCAAACGTTGACAAGGCTGCAAGGGAGAGCGGTCACCTTGCATTTATATCCCTCGGCTGGGATCCCGGCCTTTTCTCGCTGAACAGACTCTATGCGGAGTCCATACTCCCCAACGGCAAGAGCTATACCTTCTGGGGCAAGGGCGTGAGCCAGGGCCACTCCGACGCTATCCGCCGCGTTGAGGGCGTAAAGAGGGGCATACAGTACACTGTACCTATCGAGTCTGCTATGGAGGCTGTACGCAGCGGCAGCCAGCCCGAGCTCACCACACGTCAGAAGCACCTGAGAGAGTGCTGGGTGGTTCCCGAGGAGGACGCGGACCTTGCAAGGATCGAGAACGATATAAAGACCATGAAGAACTACTTCGACGAGTACGATACCACCGTAAACTTCATCACCGAGGAGGAGTTCGAGGCAAAGCACAACAAGATGCCTCACGGCGGCTTCGTAATGAGGAGCGGTCTCACGGGCAACGGCGAGAAGACTCATCAGATGATAGAGTATTCCCTGAAGCTGGAGTCAAATCCCGAGTTCACCGCAAGTGTGCTCATCTGCTATGCAAGAGCCCTTGCAAGACTCAGGGCAGAGGGCGCGACAGGCTGCAAGACTGCTTTTGATATAGCTCCCGCATACCTTTCAAGGCTTTCGGGCGAGGAGCTCAGGGCTTCAATGCTCTGATATATGCTTTTATGGCGGGAGACACTGTTCTCCCGCCTTTTTGCTGTCCTGTTCACGGATTGCGGAAAGTATATCAAAATGTGCTGAAATAGCTTCAAAACGCTCAAAAACTATTGACATTCCGTGCCTGAAATGTTACAATATACTTAAATATAAGTATACTGAGAGAGTATGCTTTATGAGAGGGGAAATTAAAATGAAAAAATTAATGCGTGCAGCTGCGGCCTTTTTTGCTGCCGCGGCAATGGCGGCTTCGGGAGCAGCTCCCTATTTCAGCCGCACCGACATGACGGCTAAGGCCGTCGATACCAATAACGACGACTGGCTCCATGTAAAGGGGAGCCGCATCTACGACATGAACGGCAACGAGGTATGGCTCACGGGAGCGAACTGGTTCGGATTCAACTGTACCGAGTGCTCGCCCCACTACCTCTGGAGCGGAGACATCGACGACCTTATGAGGGAGATCGCCGACCACGGCGTGAACGTGCTGAGGCTTCCCGTCTCCACGGAGCTCCTTTATAACTGGATGATCGGCGACCCCGATCCCATCAAGAGCATAAAGCCCAACAAGGACCCCAGCTACCCCTTCAATGTCGATCTTATCAAGGACGACGGAAGCGTGGTTAACAGCATGGAGCTCTTTGACGTCCTCCTTGCAAAGTGCAAGAAGTACGGCGTCAAGGCCTTCATCGACATACACAGCCCCGAATCCAACAACTCGGGACACAACTACGGTCTCTGGTACGGAAAGGATTTCATGGGAAGGGACGGCAAAAACGTCGCGGTAACCACGGATCTCTGGATAGAGACTCTTGCATGGTGCGCAGACCACTACAAGAACGACGATACCCTTATCGGCTTCGATCTCAAGAACGAGCCCCACAGCAAGTACGGCGGAGCTCCCGTAGATGCGATATGGGACGATTCGGACGATCCCAACAACTGGAAGAAGGCCGCTCAGGACTGTGCGGACGCTATCCTTGAAAAGAACCCCAATGCACTCATAATCATCGAGGGCGTAGAGGGCTTCGAGGGACACGGCGCATGGTGGGGCGGAAACCTCCGCGGCGTTGAAAAGTATCCCGTAATGCCCAAGTCGGGAACGGGACAGATAGTCTATTCGCCTCACGATTACGGCCCCATAGTAAGCGACCAGCACTGGTTCCACAAGGACTTCACGGAGGCTACCCTCCTTGACGACTACTGGCGCGACACATGGGCATATCTGGTGGAAAAGGATATGTATCCTCTTCTCATAGGCGAATGGGGCGGACGTCTTGACAACGGAGACAACGAGAAATGGCTCGGACTTCTCCGCGATTATATGATAAAGAATCATATCAACCACACCTTTTGGTGCCTCAACGACGACTCGGGAGACACGGGAGGACTGTGGAAGGACGTCATCTTCGGTACGACCCAGGGCTCTGACGGTACTATCGTCGGAAAAACCACGGTAAACTGGGATCAGAAGAAGTATGAGACCTACTATTATCCCGCAATATGGAAGACAAAGAACTCCAAGAAGTTCATCGGCCTCGATCATCAGGTGGCTCTCGGACAGAACGGTATATCCCTGAACGATTTCTATACCAATTACTCGTCCTCGGAGGGAAGCAACCTCGACGGCGGAAAGACTTCAAGCGGTCAGCCTGTGGATCCGGATCAGCCGGGTCCGACGACCTCCGTTACCACTACAACGACGACCACCACAACAACGTCTTCGGCAACCACTACCACTACAACCACCGCAACATCGACAAGCACCTCCACAAGCACATCTTCAGCAACTTCGTCATCCACTACGACTACCATCGTCAGTAATCGCGTTTATGGTGACGCTAACTGCGACAGCGGTGTTGATATGGCGGATGCTGTCCTGATAATGCAGTTCATATCCAACCCCAACAGGTTCGGACTCAACGGCACCGATGAGCATCACATGACTCAGAAGGGCCTCGACAACAGCGATGTTGACGGAAAAAACAACGGAGTTACCAACAGCGACGCGGTATCGATACAGAAGTATCTTCTCGGCGCAGTTGAGGGGCTCCCCGAAAAGTAAGCTATTTACCGCGCCTCTGCAGGGGAGAGCGTGGTGAAAATAAACATTTATTATGAGAGGGAAAAATTATGAAGAAGTTTTTACGCTCGGTAGCGGCTTTAGCCGCTGCGGCAGTTACCGTTACCGGAACTGCGATCTATGTACCGACAGAAGCGCCCGACCGCGTAAGCTCGGCGCTGGCTGCCGACGACACAGGCGACGACTGGCTCCATGCTGTGGGCAGCCGTCTTTACGACATGAACGGAAACGAGGTATGGCTTACGGGAGCTAACTGGTTCGGCTTCAACTGCTCGGAGAACTGCGCACACGGTCTCTATGCGGCAGATGTTGACGATATGCTCCAGACTATCGCCGACCACGGCATCAACGTTCTCCGCCTTCCTATCTCCACCACGCTGCTGAAATCGTGGATGGACGGAAAGCCCCATGCAGTAAGCTCTGTTCAGGCTTCCTATACTCCTCCCGAGGACGTTGTGGGCGAGGACGGAAAGGTAACTCCCGCAGGCTATTACACGAATATCAACAAGGATTTCGTTGAGTCCGACGGAAAGACAGTGAAGAACTCCATGGAGATCTTCGACATCATCATGCAGAAGTGCAAGAAGTACGGCCTTAAAGCGTTTATCGACATACACAGCCCCGATGAGAACAACTCCGGTCACGACTACGAGCTCTGGTACGGCAAGGCCGGTATCTCCAGCAAGGACTGGCAGGATACTCTTGTATGGCTGGCCAAGAAGTACGCAAACGACGATACCCTTCTCGGCTACGACCTGAAGAACGAGCCTCACGGCAAGCGCGGATACACAGGCAATACCTGCCCCAGCACCATTGCAAAGTGGGACAATTCCACGGACGAGAACAACTGGGCATACGCTGCTACAAAGTGCGCTGAGGCTATCCTCGACGTCAATCCCAACGCCCTCATCTTCATCGAGGGAATCGAGCAGTACCCCATAACCGAAAAGGGCTATACCTTCGATACTCCCGACGTATGGGAGCCCAAGACCGAGGACGACAAGAAATGGTACGGCGCATGGTGGGGCGGAAACCTCCGCGGTGCAAAGGACTATCCCATAAAGATGTCCACACCCGAGAGACAGTCCAAGATAGTTTATTCACCTCATGACTACGGCCCGTCCGTATACGCTCAGACCTGGTTCGACAAGAACTTCACCACACAGACTCTCCTTGACGATTACTGGTACGATACATGGGCTTACATCAACGATCAGGATATTGCTCCTCTCCTTATCGGCGAGTGGGGCGGCTTCGTTGACGGAACCAAGAATCAGAAGTGGATGGAGCTCCTGGCAGATTATATGCTCAAGAACCACATCAACCACACCTACTGGTGCCTGAACCCCAACTCTGGTGATACAGGCGGACTTCTCAGCCATGACTTCCTCACATGGGATTCGGCACGTTACGGTATCCTCAAGAAGACACTCTGGCAGACCGACGGCGGAAAGTTCATCGGTCTCGATCATCAGACAGCTCTCGGCAATAACGGCCTCTCGCTCAATCAGTTCTATTCGTCGGGCGCCAAGAGCAACCTTGACGGCGGCAAGAGCGGCGGCGGTCAGCCTGTTGTCGTTGACAAGACTACAACGACTACCACCACAAAGCCTGTTACTACCACAACAACTACTCTGACCACTTCTTCGACCACTACCACGATCGAAACGACCACAACCGTCACCACTACAGTGACAACCACGATGCCTGTACCCTCAACTCATCCGGGTTATAACTTCAAGGGCGTTGACTCCTATCCCACAAAGACAGTCTATAATGTTGGCGAGGAGCTCGATCTGAGCGGACTTGTCTTCGGAGGAACTCCCCAGAGCGGAAGCGGAGCTGCCAACAGATACATGGCCGATGATCTAGGAGGGTCGGCTTCCGTAACTGTTTCGGACGGTGCAGGAAACAGCGTTAAGTCCGATAAGTTCAATACCCTTCCCGCAGGAGAATATGTCGTAAATATCACCGGCGGCGCAGGTAATTACTATATGAATAATTACTGCTATAACGTGGATATTTCCTATAACGTAACCATAAAGGATAACGGCTCGGAGACCACAACGACCAAAGGTGATCCGAATACCGACAATATTGTCTGGGGCGACGCTAACTGCGACGATTCCGTTGATATGTCAGACGCAGTTCTTATCATGCAGTCTATCGCAAATCCCAACAAGTACGGTCTCAACGGCTCCGACGCCCACCATATCACCGAGGAGGGCAGGAAGAGAGCCGACGTTGAGGGCTATCCCAACGGTATTACCAGCGCGGACGCTTCACTTATCCAGACCTTCCTGCTGGGCAAGAGAAATACTCTCAACCCGAATGCATAAAAAGCTCCGCTTTGAAGTGCCCTTCCATAAGGGGGTAAAAAAGCGGTCAGAATCAACCCGAAACGGTTGTATAACGGAAAAATAATTTTTGAATTCTCTGTTATGCACAAAAATATGATCCCGTAATTGTGAGTTCTTACAATTACGGGATCTTTTTCGTCTTTTTACGCCTCTGAAATCACTTGTATATGTAAGGCATGATTATTGAGTCAGCCTCTGCCGGAACGCACCTCCTTCGGCTTCGGCAGAGGTGCCTTTGTCCCTATGTATAGCAGTTCTCTTTCACAGACAGAAGAGAACCGCCGACACTGTTGCGCCGGCGGTTTATTCTCTTTCCGAAAGGTGTGTTCAGAGGACGGTGGTGTGCGGCACCGTCGTGGGACCCGGACGCCGGGAGGTATGGTCGGCATCCGGATGAGGAACAATGAAGTTTTTTATGAGATCTTTTATTTCCTTTTCCTTGATCTTATTATAGCCTGTTTCTGCGGAATATGCAATAACAGAGCAATTTCGGTTTGAATACAGTTTGGAAATATTTGCTTACGGACGGTCACAGTACGGTTACATATTGCTGACAATGGTGACAAAGCCCTGTGCTGTAAGAAATTTCTTTGTACCTTTTTGCGCTTTCTGCATAATATAATGTAAGCGGCAATATGAGCGCTGCCGTCAGGAAGTGGCAAGGTACCTGCCCTCAGGATAAGCTTCCGGACACATGGCGGAGCTTCTGAGGGCTGCTTTGATATAAAAACAGGGCTGCCGGATAAATTCCGGCAGCCCTTTGCTGTCAGTGATAGTATGAGTCTATGCCAAGATATTCCTCAAGGCACAGGCCGCTTGTATATATAGCCTCGGCAGCCGACGCCCCTACATACCTTATGTGCCACGGCTCGTATCGGAAGCCCGTGATGTTTTCCTTGCCCTTGGGATAGCGTATTATAAAGCCGAACCTGTGGGCGTTCTCGGCAAGCCATCTGCACTCGGGAGTCCCTTCAAAGGCGTCGCTTATGGAATTGACGTCAATGGCGAGACCTGTCTGGTGCTCGGAGTGACCCGGCCTTGCTGAGAAGGTATCAGTGATCTCCGCTCCGTTAACGGCAACGTAGTTGTTGTATATCCTCTCCTGATCCGCATAGGAACGGTAGCCTGATGTGCAGACTATGCTGAGTCCCTTTGAAGCGGCCTCCGTAGAGAGCCTCCTGAAGGAGTCGGCGACAATGGGATTGAGGCCCTTTGCGTCGTAGCTCTCGGAGAGCTTGTAGGATTTGTTGACAACAAGTATGCCGTCAATGTATGTGACTCCGTTCTGCACCTGTACGAGGTGCTGGGGAGCTGCCGCTGTTGTGGAGGTCGTGACTGATGATGTTACGGTAGTTGCAGTAGTCGTCGTAGTTGCGGAGGAGGTTGTGGTCCTGTTTTTTACGGTTACCTTTATTTCAGCCGTTACCTCGGGATTTGAGGCGCTCTGCACCGTTATCTTGCAGGTGCCCTCGGAGACTCCGAGGATATTGCCCCACTCATCCACTGAAGCAATGTCAGGATCGGAGGAGGACCAGATCTCGGTTACATCGGCTGCGGTCTCGGGAAGCATGGTAACATAGGAAATGCCGCGCTTCCCGGGCTCTATTTCCAGTTCGGTACTGGAGAGCTTTATCTCCCTTACCTTGCCCGGATCGGTGATATGTACCTTTATGGAAGCGTATACGTTTGGATTCGCCTTGCTGTATACCGTAACTGCACAATAGCCCTCGGACACGCCTGTTATCCAGCCGTTTTGGTCTACTTTGGCGATGCGGCTGTCGGAGCATACCCATATCTCCTCCTTGTCGGAGGCGTTTGCGGGAAGCATGGTGACGTAGGATATACCTTTCTTGTCGATGGGTATTGTAAGCTCGTCTGTGCTGAGCTTTATGCCGCTTACCTTGTTGGGATCCTTTACAGCAACGCTTATATCCGCCTTTACGGCAGGATTTGAGCGGCTGTATACGGTTATGGTGCATTCTCCCTCGGATATGCCGCAGACATTGCCCCATTTGTCAACGCTTGCCACGGACTCGTCTGAGCTTGTCCATATCTCGTTCTTGTCGAGAGCTGTGGAGGGGTTCATGGTAACATAGGCTATATCTTTCTGGTCAACGTTCAGCTCCATGGTGTACTTGCTGAGGATTATCTCCCTTACCCTTGTGCTGTCGATGACCTTAACCTTTATATCGGCGTAGACCTCGGGATTTGCCTTGCTCTTTACGGTAACGGTACACTCTCCCTCGGATATTCCCGTGATGTTTCCGATAGCGTCAACAGTTGCTATGTTCGGCTCGGAGCTTTCCCATGTCGCGGACTTGTCCTGTGCGGAAACAGGGAACATGGTCACGAAGGACAGTGCGCGTCCGCCTACGGTGATGGTGAAATCGGAATCTGTCAGCTGTATCCTCTGCACCATGTTTGGGTCGCTGACTGCGGATGTCGTTGTCACCGGCGGGATAGTTGTGGTAGTGACAGCTGTTGCGGTCGTCGTGGCCTGAGCTGCCGTTGTGGTGGTAGTTGTGGGAGCGGCAGTCGTCGTGGAAGTCGTCGGTGCTGCGGTAACGGCAGCTGTTGTAGTGCCGGCAGCGGGAGCTGTCGATGAAAGGGTGACAGGCGCTGTGGAGGTCACTGTGGAGACTGCCCGGGAGGTGGCTGACGTGGAAGCTGTAGTAGTGGTGGCGTGGTACACTGCCGTTATGGCAGAGGTCGCCGGCATCACCTTAGTAGTAGTCGGTACCGCTGAGGTGGTAGTTGCAGCAGCAGTTGTGGTCGCCGTTGTTGTCGATGTTGTCGATGATGATGATGATGATGATGTTG
>JAFWSI010000004.1 GCA_017519415.1 Ruminococcus sp. | reverse complement strand
TCCAGGTTTTCGTCAGATTGCCTAAATTCGACGCAGGCGGGCTGGCGCCCGGCAAGGAGAATTTGGGTAATATGACGGAAAGCTGGCAAGCAGATGGCGTGCAGAGGCGTCAGCCGCGGGTTGTGCGGTGTTGCCTTAAGTATTATATCAGAGCACACGCTCAAATTACTGTGCACTTATTCTCTTCCCCCAGCTTCTCGATCTCCGAGAAGAAATTCTCCCTTGTAAACCGGAACTCAAATGGATAGACCCAGTCACGGCTTTTATGGAAAAAGTCTTTCATCAGGATATAGTCGCCGTCCTTTGTCCGATCTTATTATACTATTATCCATGCACAAAAAACTGTGCATGAGATATGGTATGATAATAATACAGTTGACACCCATTTCAAATGTGATATAATATAATATAGAACGGAGGTATCACTATGGCATTAAGACCCGTATATTACATCCGCGGCGGACAGGTCTGCGAGCGCAGTGTGGAGTTTGAATGGTTCGCCGGCTTTGCGATAAGCCAAAAGCAGAAGTCCGTGAACAGCTTGCACAATGCTATCCGCGCTTTCGTGCCCGATGCACATCCGCTGGAGATCAGCACCAAGAGCACCGAGCCTCTCGGCGTGAAGCTCAGCGCCTTCAACCTGACCCTTGACGGTCGCCCGCTGGAGTGCGTGTTCCAGTCCTCGAAGGTCTTTGACGACGGCACCGGCAACCCCCACATCGAATGGCTCTCCCTTCACCCGAAGGAGGCAAAGACCGCGGCGGACGCACTTCATTCCGCAGGCTTGAAGCTGGCTGCCTTTGAATATAACGGCATCAGATTTCCCCTGCTGCCCAAGACTGCATTCTATGACTACATCTACTTAAACGCCGTCCGTGAGTCGCTGACAGCTGATGAGATCTCCCGTCTTGCGGACTTCGACCACTTCACCGATATTGAATTCAACCCGAAGAAAAGTCTCAACACTCAGGCTCGGACAGCCGCACTGCTGAAACAGATGCTCTCTGAATTTGGAGAGTTACCCCAATTCACTCCAGATGATTATATAGAGTACCACAAAAAACATATCCCTGCTATATGAGAAGATTTCTCCCTCTGAACCTTACGGCGCAGAGGGAGTTTTCAGAATACCGTGTAAAGCGTTGCTCCGTCATTGAGTATCTTGTCAAAGTCATCCAGCTTATGGACGGTCTCGTAGAGCACGAACAGCCTCTTGAACGGCACGACTTCATCAATATGAAAATGACCGCAGAACCACTTGTCATACTGCACCGTTTCAAGCACCGTGTTAAGAAACATCGCCGTTGCGCAGGGCAGGAGTTTATGATTGAACCTGGGTATAGTTGCGGTGACGTTCTGCGGCATCGTGTGGGTGATGATATAGTCTACCTTGTACCCCACCCGTTCAAGATTATCGTGGGCGTGCTCCGTTTCGGCGTAGGTCGCCTCTTCACCGCTCCACCAGCTGTAGCCCTCGGTGCGCCATTCCTTGTCAACGCTTGCAGCACCGCCGAAGGTGAAGAAAGTCTTGCCCTCGATCTCGTATATCTCGCCCCGCATCAGATGTATAACATTCTCCGCATGGGGATGCACCTGCACCCGCCCGCCGAACAACTCCGTCACAGGCTGACGGCTCCACCAATCGTGATTGTCGTGATTGCCGTCAACAAAAAGCACCTTGTAGGGGCGCTCGGAAAACCACTTCATCCAGGTGGTGTATTCGGTCTTCTCGCCGCTTTCGTATTCTGTTATGTCCTCCGGCGTGAAGGGGAAACCGAAGTCCCCCGTCACGATCAGAAAGTCATTTTCGGTCAGCTCGATATGGTAGCGTTTCAGCGCCTTGCGGGACAGCTTTCGCATATCCACACCGCCGTGAGTATCTCCTGTAATGTATATCATAATATCACCTTGCCCTGAGCCTGCCCGACACCGGACAGGCTCGTTTATTCATTGTTGCTTATACGGCAACCTCGGTTGTTTCATTCTTATTTCTAAGCTCCCTGATGTCGGAATACAGCAGCGTTTCCTTATCCGCCAGAGCCTCGGTGACTGCTTCAAGGAAAGCTCTGTTTCTGAGAAGTATATCCTTGGTTTTCAGCATATACCTTTCAAGCTCGGCCTGTGTAACAGCTTCGGTACGGGAATTCTGACATTCGGAGATCTCGTTGAAACGCCCCGATGCATCTATCATCCCGAAGCCGTGGGTGCCGTTTTCCGAAAGGCCGTCTCTGATCATACGGACAGCCTTGCTTATGTCGCTGTGGCACCCGCTGGCGCAGGTCTCCGAGTAATACAGCTCCACTGCCGCCTTGCCCGCCAGCGAAACAAGTATCTGATACGGCCTGCGGGAAAGCTCCTTGCAGCAGTGGATGAAGCCGCCCACAGGGTTTCTTCCGGTAGGACGTATGGAGGCGAGACCCACGCTTCCGGGCATGAGGACTTCGCTTACCACAAGATGCCCGGCTTCATGCAGAGCGGTCTTTCTCTTTTCCTCAACGGAGGTCTTGTTCATATCATCCGGCGTATTATACTGCATCCTGAGAACGGCCTTGACAAGATCCTCAATCTCGATCTTTTCCTTTCTCTGAAATGCCGCGTTGATAGCGGCCTCGTTAAGGATGGTTTCCAGCTCGGCGCAGGAGCTGTAGCTGATCATCTTTGCGAGATCCTCCATGTTCACGTTGTCCGATACCTTCTTGTCGGAAAGGTAATACTTGATTATCTGGCCGGCATCCTTTTCTGTGGGGCGCTGCACCATCATTCTTCTGTCAAAGCGTCCCGTCCTGATCAGCGAATCAGGCAGCTTGTCAATATCGTTTGCTGTGGCTAGCACGAACACATCGCAGTTCTTGACCTCGTCTATCCCCGACTGTACCGCCACATATTCCTCTGCGTCTCTGTGGCTGTCATCCTCGTTTGCGAATTTGTCCATATCGTCGAGGAAAACTATGGCGGGAGCGTTCTCTTTGGCTTTGGCGAAGGTGTCTGTGATAGCACCGATGAAATCGTCATTGCCCTTGTTGCGCCTTACGGTGTAGGCTTCGAGACCGCTTTCCTCGATAAAGCACTTCGCCATAAGTGTCTTGCCGAGGCCGGGGTCTCCGTAGAGAAGCACGCCCTGGGGCAGCTTTGCTCCCAGGTCCTCGTAGACCTTTCTGTTGTGGAGCATATCGCAGATCTGGGACAGCTCGCTCTTGATAGTTTCGTAACCGATGACCTTGTCAAATGCGTTCATTTTATTATCCTCCGTTTCTCTGTCTGTGAGCGGTGATGTTCCTTTCCGGCGGACTTGCCTGTCAAGCCCGACCTTCACCTTATCACCCCGCCTTGAAGCCTATCCTCCTGCGGACGGGCTCCGCTTCTTTTATAATGCTTGTACTGATCTCTGCAAAGTCCTCGCCGGTGAGAGTTACAAGCTCGTCACCCGAGAGCCTTGTGATATCGCCCTTTGAGAGCCTCATAGCCTGGGCAAGCTGCGCCTGCTCCACGAGGTTGCGTGCATATCTTCCGTTGCCGAAGTCGCCGGAGAGAAGTGCCTTTTCAAACATCGGGATAAGCACCTCTCTTGCATCCTCGGCTAACTTGTATTCGTTGTTCCTGACGATCAGCTTTGTGATGTCAAAAAGCTCCTCGGCGCTGTAATCCGGGAAATCCACATAGAAGGATATCCTTGAACGCAGACCGGGGTTGCGCTCGATAAACTCTTTCATTTCCTTTGGATAGCCTGCAAAGATCACTACCATATCCTCCCGGGCGTTCTCCATTTCCTGAACGATAGTGTTGATGGCCTCGTCGCCGAAGCTGCCGCTGCGGTCATCCACAAGGGAATAAGCCTCATCGATGAACAGCACCGAGCCCTTGGCACGCTTGAAAAGATTCTTCACCTGCACTGCCGTCCAGCCCACGAACTGCCCCACAAGATCCTTCCTTCCGCACTCGATCAGATCCCCCACCGACAGCACCTCGTTGTCCTTGAGTATCTGTGCAAACAGCCTGGCGACAGTCGTTTTCGCAGTACCCGGAGCCCCGGTGAACACCATGTGCATTGCACGTTTGGCGCCCGGCATACCCCTCTCCGCAAGAGCCTTCTGTATCTTAGAAAAGGTTACCGCCTGATCTATCATTTTCTTGACCCCGGTCAGGCCGATCATCTCCGAGAGCTTGGAGTAGGCATCGCCCCTAGGAGCGGTGTTCCTGACAAGCTCCACGTTCTTTTTGAAATCGGAATACTGGGGATAGATCTTGGTTTTCAAAGCGTTTGTGTACCACACATCGTAGAGCCGGCGAAGATCGTTTGCATAGTAGCCGGTGTCCTTCGCCACCGCCGAGATCAGCTCCTTATCGGCTTTGACTTTATCTTCTTTCGCAAAAGCGCGGAGCAGCTTCTTGGCTTCATTGTTCATCGCAAGGCGCTCGGTGATCTCCACGAAGGTGAGCTCGGGCAGAGCGTCCTTGAGCTTCTCGGCCTGCGATTCAAGACAGTTGGGCAGCGCGAAGATAACCAGCGTCCCGCGCTTATGCTCTTTGATCAGATCATAGATCTCGTTTGAGAGCACATTAGCTGTGACCGTACCGCACCGGGGCTCCTCCATATCCGAAAGATCGAATATAACAGTCCCGCCCTTTGCGATCCTGAAAAGTCCCTCGGCATCAAAGCCGCCCCTGTACTGGCGGGGGCCGATGACGGTATAACGCCGTGAGCCCAGCCTGCCGTGCCTGTGGAGCGTGTCAATGAGCCTGTCGCAGACCTTCAGGGAGCTGCCCGTGCGGACTATGTAATGCACCGGATGACCCTTCGCGTTCTCTATCGCGGCGGGCTGTACGATACGGTCGATCTCCGGCAGGAAGCTGTCGGCGTAAAGCCCCAGCTCCGCAGATCTTTTCAGCTCGGTGTATTTATACTCTCCGGCGAGCTTTTCCTCGGGTGAAGAGCCGTGAGTAAATGCGCCGATGCCGAAGGCTTCAAGGTCGTCGTTGTCGAATTCAAATGTATTTCTGAATCCGAAGTGAGTGAGCCTTTCAAGCGCCTTGACGGTGATCTCCTCCTGCTCCGTCCTGCCCGATATCTCTGCCATGCGGGTCAGCTCGTCGAGAGCGTCTGCGAGAGCCGTGCCGCCTGACAAAGCAAAGCCGAGAGACAGCCTGCTCCTGGTGTCCTGGTAGATGAATGCGCACCTTCTGCCGAGGTATTTTCTGTTATGCTCGGAAAGCGCATTGTTGATTCTGTTCACAGTCTCTTCGTCATACTCACGCCTGCCGCGGTCGTTCTTGACCATAGGGATAGGCTTGTCAAGGTCTATGTTTATCTTGTAGCAGATCATTTGCGCTCCTCCGTTTCGTTTTGTTGTCTCCTGTTGTCTTCTTCTGTTACTATCATATCACAGGGTATGCTCAAAATATTGCGCCATAACCGCCTGCCTTTCAGCGAATGATCGCTCCGTGTTTTCGACACTCCGCTGTCCGTGTATTCATCATAGCACAATCAAAAACCGAATTCGTCAACAAATTGTGAACAAGCAAAACGAGTACATAATTTTACACAGTTGCGAAAAACTTTTCTTTGTGTATATATTATATCAAAGGGGGCGTAAAATACTACGCATCCCCTCAAAAAGTATAAGAAAGATTCTAGACATCTATATGATAGATATACGCCTCGGCATCCTCTCCGAGTATCTGCTTGACTGCCGCCTTGTATTCCGCAAGCTGTGCGGCATAATTCTCGTCGAGGTTCTTGGCCTCGGCAGTGGTCTTGTAATCGACGATGACCGCCTTTCCGTTCTTGCGGTAGAGCAGGTCTATCACGCCGTTGCAGAGCTCCGAGCCCCGCATATAGCAGAACGGCACCTCGCAGCAGGTCTCCGCGCCTGCAAGCTCCGACTTTATATCGTCGGGGAAGCCATTTTCCTGCTTAAAGCCCCCGCTCATCACGGTGTTGAAAACTTTTGAAAGCATTTCCGAATAGCTCTCATCCGCGCCGATATCGGCAAGCACCGCACTCACCGTGCCGCCCCTTTCCGCCTTGAAGCCTGCCGTCACCAGGCGCTCCATCAGCCTGTGGGCGAGCGTGCCGATCAGTGCTGCATTGCGCTTCTTTTCGGTATCGGGCTCGTCCGTGCTCTCTGTTCCGTTGTCCGTGTTCTGCTTCTTGGTAACGGCAGTTTCGTGTTTTGTTTTGCTCGGCAAGATAAGCTCGTAGGTCTTATCCTTTGATGACGAGCCCTTGAAGGGATCCGAAGCGTTCGCATAGATCTCGGCCGCATCTGCCGTGCCCTTGCCTGCATCGTCGGTATCGGGTACGGTAAATTCAAACTCCTGCTCCGCACGTTCCGCAAGGAATTGCCAGTAGTTCTGTTCATCACCCGTGTCTGCGACAAGCAGGATGCTCCTTGCCCTTGTGGCGGCAACATAGATCAGTCGCTCTTTCTCAGCGATACCCGCAAGACATTCCTCGTTGTATTCATCGCGGAAATATGTATTCGTGACCGCAAGCTTCTTGCAGTAGAATACAAAAGTCTCCGCCTTGCCGCCATCCCGCACCGTGGTGACACCCGGGCCGGGATCTTCTTTAGCAGGCGCGGCAAGTATCACCACATTTGCTTCAAGCCCCTTGACCTTGTGGAGATTGGCTATCTTCACGCTGTTCTCCGCAAGCTCGAAACGCAGGCTGCGCTCCTGCTTGTTGTCAGTGATAAGCCCGTTTAAGAAATTAGCCGCTTCCGCGATACTGCAAACGGTGCCGTCAGCCTCGGCAGCGCGCAGGAGCTCCCGTGCGAAGTACAGACATTCAAGAGCATCGGAGCTTATATGCGAGAGCAGCTCAAGCTCCTCAACCGTTTTCCCGAACAGCACTGAGGGCAGAACGCAGCGCGAAGCCCTGAACAGCTTTGTCAGCTTTTCAAAAGCCCTGTCAGTCCTTTCGTGGCCTGTCGGCTTGAAGGCGATAAGCGAGATCTCCGGAAGAACTGCCGAGAATTCATCCTCGGTCAGACCGAAGCACTCACCTTTAAGAACAGCCGCGAGTGCTATTGAGTTATCTGGCTCTGCAAGCGCTTTGAATATCCTGTTGACCTCTAAGAAGGACGGACAGTTTTCCAGCTGGGAGCCGCCCTCGGCATAGCAGGGGATGCCCGCCGCTGCGAACTCCGAAAGGTAATCGGTTATTATTTCTTTCTTTGGGGTGATTACCATTATATCCTTATACATCATCCGCCTTAGTTCTTTAGTCTTCGGATCGCGGACTATGCGACCGGGGTCGGCGATCAGCGTGCGGATGATACCTGCAACGGTCTTTGTATCGACAGCCTTTCCGGTCCTGTATTTGTAAAATCCGGTCCTGATCGCGGGGTCATCCTCGCCCTCGATGGGTATATCCTCAAAACGGCTCTGATACTTGGTATCGCTCGGCAGAAGCTCTCTGAACAGCCTGTTGAATTCCGCTTTCAGCGTATTGGTCGAACGGAAATTCCGTGTCAGGCTGAGCACCTCGCCTCCGTGCGCCGCAAAACGTTCTCTCGTTCGGAGGAATGCCGAGATATCCGCGCCCCTGAAACGGTAGATAGACTGCTTCGGGTCGCCGACTATGAACAGCGAACCGGGGACGGGCACGCATTTGCTCACATCCGGGTCGGGAGTCTCTGCGGTCAGATAGAAAAGTATCTCCGCCTGGACGGGGTCGGTATCCTGGAATTCGTCGGCAAGGAAACGGCTGTGTCTACCGCGGATGTGACGTATCATCCTGCCGCCCTTTGCCGCATCCTTTTTAAGCATATCCCGCAGGAGTATCTTAGCATCAAGGAAGCTGAGATCACCGGTTTTTATGCTGTCAGCGGTTATCATTCTGAGCGCAGGCACAACAAGATCAAGGGTCACGCAGTAGATGTATTCCCTTACCGCTTCGTGGATCCTCAGCCGAGATACTTCCAGCGAGTACACATTTTTGGGGGATTTGAGTTCCTTAAATGCATCCGGCCTTAAGCCTATCTCTTCGGGAAGGCAGGTAATGCGGGCTCCGTTCGCGGTCTTGACAACGTCCTCGATCTCTTTGAGACATTCGCTCCAACTGCCCTTGATCTTCGGAAGGACAGCCTTGATGCTATGAAGCTGCTCGATATATTTATCCGCTGAATCTCCTTTGCCGGCATAAGTTTTTTCGGGGTGAGCGATAAGGCATTCCAGCAGCTCGACGATCTGCTTCTTCAGATCAGAAAAATACAGATCAATGTCACGCTTGAAGTCGGGGATGCGGATATCCGAGTCCTTGCGCCCTGCAAGCTCGGATGCTACGGTCACAAAGTATTTTTTAGGCTTTTCGCATACTGCGATAGATCTCAGATATCTGTTGAAAATATCATCACTGCAATCGTGGGAGATTATCTTGTTCCAGGCCTCTCTGTAAAGACGTTCAAGGCTGCCCTCGGAGGTCGTTTTGAAATCAGAGGGTATCCCCGCAGCGATGGGATATTCGCGCAGTATCAGCTCCGAGAAGGAATCTATCGTGCCCATAAAGCACAGGTCGATATTGTCCAGCGCCTTGCGGCAGCGTGCCCTGACGGTCTCATCTTTGGATTCGGCTTCAAGCTCCGCAAGGCGCACCTGAAACCTGCCGTAGAATTCTCTTGCCGCCGCTTTGGTAAAGGTCAGCGCGCAGACGGTGCTTATATCCACGCCGTCCGCAACGAGAGCCGTCATCCGCTCGACCAGCTGAGTGGTCTTTCCGGAGCCTGCACCTGCCTCAACAAATATGTTCTTGTCCGTATCGCGTGAGATCGCTTCTCTCGCCAGCTTGTCAAAGTCAGTCATCACTCAGCCGCCTCCTTTGAGCAGATATCTTTGTAGTCGCATTTATTGCAGGAGTCTTTTTTCTTCGCGTATGTGTAGCTGCCGTTTTGCAGCTTGTCTGCGATATCGTCAAGGAGAGCTTCTACACGCTCCCTCATTTCTTTGGTATAGCCGCAGGTAACGGTCTTGGCATCGCCCTTTACAAAACGGAATTCGCCCCTGCCGACAGTTATGCCCTGCTTTTCGAGGATGTAGGCGTAAAGCATTACCTGTATGCAGCTTGCGTAGTCATCGTCCTTATAGCTGTCCGATTTGCCCGTTTTGAAATCCGCAACGGTCATCGCCCCGTTAGGGAGCGTTTCAAGACGGTCAAGCCTGCCCCTGATCTTATAGCCGGAGCTGTGGGTAAACTCCAGAGGCTCCTCAACTTTCAGCACTTTGTTCTGCCGCTCCATCCGCAGCGCATTCAATGCCATGTTCGCAAACTCGCTGCGCTGTCGCAGCTCTTCATTCTTGTTGAACGGCGGGCGCGAAAGAATGAACCTGTCCCACACTCTGTATGCTTTTCTGATGAATTCCTCTTCGGAAACGGAGTATTCGGGATCCTTCTGTCTTGCCTTGCCGTAAGGCTCCATAAGCTCGTCGTGGAAAAGCGAACCGAGGGTATTTGCGGCGATGACCTGCATGGGATCGTCTTTTTCAGGTTTGCCTAGGCCCAGCACCGACGAATAGTAAAACTTCTTCTGACACTCGAAATATGTCCCGAAAGCAGAGGGATAAAAGCACAGCTCCTTCTCGCTCCGATCCGGAACAACGGGAGCTTCGGGGTCTGCGATAATAAGCTCTTTACCCTCGATATAGGCCTCCGCTGCCTTGTCCGCCGCCGAGAAAGAGGTGTTGAAACATCCCTTTGTCTCGATGTGTTTTTCAAGCTCTTCAAGCTTGACCGTATTGCCGACCTGTCTGCGCAGCACCTCAAACAGCACCGACGAAGCGTTGTTCTCTTTCAGTTCCGCAGTATCAAATCCGCTGAACGAAAGACGCACTCTGCACCCCGCCGCAGACGCAAGGGAAAGCAGACGCTCAAGCGCCTCACGCTTATCGGTAACGATACGCTCGGAGGTATGTGCGTCCTTGCCGAAACGTAGCATATCCTTGTCGCATATCAGATAGTTCTCCTTCGGTGCCCCGGGGAACGCAGATGCCGTCAGCCCCGCGATAAATATATTCTCTCTAAGGCTGCTTGCAGCCTTGCCGATGCCGGTGATATGCAGACAACCCTCGCGGCTCAGTTCCGGACAGATCCGTCTGCTCAGAGTACAGGGCAGCATATCCAGACATTCAGCCGTATCTGTGCAGGCTTCAAGATCGCCGCAGACCGCGTTTATCGCTGACTTGTCAAGCGCTTTGCAGGAGGGTCGGACGGCCGCATAAGTCCCGATGATATACGCTATGCCGTTTTCAAGCTCGGCAAACAGCTTCTCCGCAAGCGAAAGGGAAGCATATTTTTTGCTGTCCTTGTCGAGGACTTTTTTGAGAGCTTTGATCTTTGCGGCGTTTTCATCAGGTTCAAGGGAGAGCCGCAGATCTCCGGCTGTCTCGACAGCACCGTGAAGCTCTTTACGCTCACAGGAAAGCGCCTCGCAGAGCTTTTCGGTATCGAACTCATCGGCAAAGACAACGGGATCGAGCCCGTCAATACCGCATTTTCCGTCGGTAAGCCAGTTTTTGATATATGAAAGCAGCCTTGCGGGTGCCGCAGACCCGATAGGCAGTCCGCAGCCAAAGGTCATGGGTATGCCGTACTCCTCGGAAAGCTCCCGGAGCATCAGCGGCAGAGTGCTTGTTTCGGCGCAGGCAACCGTACATTTATCGTAAGGGATCCCGCCGCTGACGATCTCATCGAGGATATCCCTCGCCTCGTTCATGCTGCCGTAGGAGCGCACGACCCTGCACTCGCCGAGGAGCTTTTCCTCGGCTCCGAACAGCCCGGCAAGAGTGACCGTCTCTGCTTTGCCGCCCGCCAGCTTATCGGCAAGCGCCTTTCCGAGCTCGGAGGCAGGATATTCTTTGAGCAGCATTATATCCGCGTCTGCCGGCCCGGCGTTTTCGAGGGCGTATCTCAGATACCCGATCGTGTCATACAGCCCCTCGGCATCCAGTGCTGACATATATCTCTCATAGACTTCAAGCAGCGCGGCATTGGCCTCCGGGAACTCACCGTCCGAGAGCCTGTCACGCATCGTCCCGCTCTCGTCCGCAGCGATAAGACCTCTCAGCTCGGTCAGGGTGTTCAGCAGATTTACCGCATCGCTGAAGGAGGCGTTCGCATAGTAAGGCACTTCCTTTATTATCCCGTAAAGGATCGACTCAGCCTTGCCGGTGCTCACAAGTCCTCTGTCTGCCGCCTTGCCGCACTTCATCAGGGCAGTTTCCGCAAGCTCGTTCTCGCCCATTATCCGCAGACAGAATGAGGGCTTCCCAAACCGTGCAAGCGTCCGCATCAACTCCGTCCCGCTGACGAAGGGCGCAAGGAGTATTCTCTCTTTCATTATCATCACCGTTCTTTCCTTGAGATTTTACCTTGAATTTATTATACATCTATTTGCAGGATTTGTAAACAGTTTTAAAGGCGATACGACCGAATGTACCGCCTTTTGTATCAACCTGTAATGTATTTCTCCGCTGAGTTTATAACTCTCCCGATCTCTCCCTCGCCCTTGAACCTGTGATCCGCACCCTCGATGACTTCAAGCCGCGCTTTCGGGTTCACTTCACAGAACCGACGGATATGTTCCGGCAGGACGAGCTCATCTTCGCTGCCATGTATGATCAGCATTTCCCTCTGAATATCTTTCCGGGAAATATCGGCCTCACACAGCTCCGTATAGAACGAATAGGGTACATCCAGCTTTCGCTCAAAGCCCAATTCGACAGCGCCCGCCCGCTTGTATTCTTCAAGCGCCAGGGGCAGCATCCTCTCAAAGGTCGCCTTCATATCCACCGCCGGAGCCCGCAGGACGATGCGAACATCGCCGGGCAGAGAGTCAAGGGAAAGCAGAGTGATATATCCCCCGAAACTCGTTGCAAACACCGTCTTTCTCTCCGCTTCGGGATATAGCCCGCAGGCGTGTTCAAACACGTTCATAAGATCGAGACGACAGTTTGCGGTGCAGAAATATCCGTCAGCCTTGCTTGCTCCGTGAGCGGGGAAGTCAAAAGCAATGACCGCAAATCCCCACGCCGTCATACGCTCGGCAAGGGCTTCTATCGCAGAGCTCTCCTTGTCCCCGCCGAAGCCGTGGACGGCAACGATGAAGCCGGTCACTGCTCCCTCCGGCTCAAAGCGCTTTATCGGGATGTCATATATCCCGGAAAGTGAGTAGTATTCTATCTTCATAGGTACCTCACCTCTTTCAGTCATAAATATCCTGCTCCTTCGCCTCGTATTTGTCGTCGATGATCCTCAGATATGTCCAAAGATGCTCCGTTGTGAATGAATCTCCGCACTCCGAGTCCATGTACATTACTCCGTAGTCATTGTTTTCTTCACGGAAATGAACGCCGAAATATTCAATATCCTCTTTCTTGTATTTGCTGAGGAAATCCGCAAGCACCTCCGCACATATTATCCCGCAGTAGCCGTGGGAGACCTTGTCCTTAGTCACGCTGTAGAATGCGAAGACCTCGTTGTTGTCGTTCCCGATGTAGTTGTGTTCGTGTACCGAGATATAAATACCGTCAGCGGTTTTGAATGCCTCCCTGACGCCGTTGTCCTCTGCATCTTCCTCCCCCGCTTTGTGAGCGGCATATTCCTCACACATTATATCATATATTTTTGAAATTGTCTCCTGCCTGTTGACTGCCGCCCTGCCTGTTCTCAGCCTGTCAAAGTCGATGTCTGTCATAAGTAGTTTCATACAGCAAAGTGTACCGTATAGCTTCTCGTATATCTCCACATTCAGGCTGTAATCGTTCTGCCTGCACCGAGATTTGTCAAAGACCAGCATACCCCCGCCGGTGAAGAATTCCATTATCGCCGCAGCACAGGACGCACCCCGGGTATCTTCCTGTATATAGAGCGTCCTCCCCTCGGCAACGGCACGGATAGCCATTTCCGCAACCGTTTCTTCATCGGGGAAAAACTTGCACTGGTATGCAGCACCGTAACGCTCCTTGTACTCAGCGGTGCTCAGATCGTCAAGTCTTGCGCAGATGTATTCGCACTCTCCTTCGATGTCGAGAGGCTCCTCACCCTCGCCGTAAAAGCAGATCACGGTTACGTGTTTGCCGAAATCACGCTTTTCAAGTTCTTCTCTTGTCATAAACCAAATATTTACCATCCTGACCGTCTCCTTTACTTTTGTTCTGAATTGATCATATCATACCCTGTGCGCAGCTTTCAGAGCATCGAGCAGCTTCCTGAAGACCGCCTTGTTGGGGCAGTAGCGGTCATCTGCAAATACGGTGATGCCGCTGCCCTGATAGTGTTCCAGTATCGCGGCTGCACAGCCTGCGCTCCTGCTCATTCCATACTCGCACTGGCAGATGATGCGCTTGCCCGCTGTCATAGCGCGGATGATGAACTCTGTAACTGCGCCTGCCTGCGGAAAAAATTTTTCATAGTCGAATAGTGGCTCGTCACTGTCGATATCATCAAGCTCAACATAACAGACCTCCACACCGCAGTTCCCGAACCTGACGGGCTCTGTTCCGGCATCGTAAAAGCTGATGACCGCATCGCTGCCGGATAGCTCAAGCCCTGTTATCTCGTCTCTTGACATTATCAGTATCTTATTATTCATTTATCTCTGTGTCTCCTGTCTTTTGTTTATTTCATTATATACTGCGGGATGAGCAGTTTTTTACGCACCGTAAAGTTGCTTGCATACAGAAACGATTGCTCTCTGTTTACAGTATAACAGCTGTGGTGCGCAGAGATCTTAGCAAAGAAAAACCGCCCCGGAGGGCGGCTGTTTCAGTCGGTCTGTCTGACTGTGGTGATCGTGACCGTGCTGTTGGGATACTGTGCCTTGACGAGCTTCTGAGCCGTAAAGCGGTCGCTGGCCTTGACAGTGATCTCCGTGCGCTTATGGTCGATCAGACAGGACACCACATAAGTATGCATCGCTTTCACCTCCTTGATACCATTGTATCAGGAGGGGTGCGCAGGATTTTGAGCAGACTGTATGATATACTGAAACCACAGTAAAAACTACCGAAAGGAGTGATCGTTATGGCAGACAAAAACCTCAACAATTTTGACCTGACAAAGGATCTCAGCAGCAAGGACAGGGCGACCGTCGCACGAAATCTGATGTATATTGAGCGGATGAAGAACAATATGTCCCCCACCAGTACAAACAGCAATGCGGCTGCGGCGGCAGAGGAGCGGCGTATCTTGCAGGAGCGTGAAGCGTCGGAACGCCGTATCGCCCAGGAGAGGGAGGAATCGGAGAGAAGGATGCTCCGTGAGCGCGAGGAGTCCGAGCGCAGGATCACCGAGGAGCAGGAGCGCCGTGCAAGGCTGGAGGTGGAGCAGGAAGAACGCCTTGAGCGAATGCGTGCTATCGCCGAAGCGGAAAGCTATGACCGTCAGCTGGATTTCGAGCAGGAAAGAATGCACAAACGTATGGCGCTGAGCTACAAATATTATGACCGTAACTATGAGCTGCACTATTACTATGACGACCGCGGAGATTACATCGACACCGCTGCGGCACGGAGTCTGTGGCAGCGCATCCACTGCGAAAGCTATACCACCTACGACCCTGCCGACACATTCTGGGAGTACTTCCTCGATGACAAGGGCAATGTCATCACAAGAGCGCAGGCCTTTGAGCTCTGGCAGCCCGCCCATTGCCCCGATTATCTCGACTATGAGCCGGATGGCTTTTGGACGAAATACCGCTGCGGCGAGGGCTTCATCCCCGCCGACGAGGCGAAGGAAAAATGGCTGACCGAAAAGGCAGGGTCGCCGGAGGTAAGGCGTTATATCTGTTCTCAGAAAACAGATCATATCGCGGACAGACTTATCGACAGCTTTGGTCTGCCCCACCTTAACAGCGAACTGAAAGACACCTGCAAGCGTCTTTTGGAGGAGATCGACAGCGCCGAGGCTGCGAAAAACCATCTGATCTCGGTCAGGAATGTTTTTGGAGGCATCTTTTGTTTACTGTTATTTACTGCTTTCGTATTATTTTGTATGGGTTTGGATAGCTTTACAAAGGACATAATCACAAAGTATCATTTAGATACAGTCAAAACGCTCTCACTGCTGGGTTCATTTGTATTATTCTGTGTCTGGGCAAAAGTCAACAGTAAAGTCAACGAAAAGACCAAGTTTGCAGATGAAAAGAGAGAACGGAATACCAAGTATATCGAAAACTGCAAGGATTGTATAGAACTTCTGAGTGAAGTTAACTCTGAAATAAAAGAAGCACTTGAAGAACACCTGACCTTACGGCTCGAGCACAGCGGGCTCGCTGCCTCGGTCCAGACAATATCAAACATCAGCGAGGCGCTGCATCGGCTGACACGAGCCGGGAAGAGAAAGACTTTCCCGAAAGAGCTCTGTTATGAGTACCGCGTCATAGAGGCAGAGATCCCGCGGGAGGCTGAAACCGATGAAGGCTATGCGCCGATCCTGGCATTCCTTCTCGGCTACGCAAATATGAAACGCCGTGATTTCAGCACCGCGCCGGACAGCTTCGACCTCTCGAGCTCGGAGTATTCGGAACAGCTCCATCAGCTTTACCAATACAGGAAGTGTGTTGTCGATATAGTATATCTTTCCTCGGAGGGCGCCCGCAAGATCGCGGATATGCTCTGCGAGCTCGGCATCAAGTGCAAAGTGAGAACAAGGACTGCGACTCTGCTCGAAAGAGGATAACAATATCTGATAAAAAAGCCAAAGGCTGTGCCCCCGCACAGCCTTATCTTTTCACCTGCTTCTTTCAAGCGTTCTGCGAAAGCATTCATCACAGAGCGTTCTGTAATAATTCCCCGGCAGCTTGCGGAGCGAGCCCTCCACGCCGCAGTATTCACAGACCGTCCCGCTCTTTTCCTCATACCTGCGGACGATGCTTTTTATCTCTGCCCGCAGACGCTTCACATCCTTGGGAACGCCCTCATCGGCAGGGTCGAGCCTCAGCGTTCCCGAACCGAGAAAGTCGATGACCAGCCCCGGGGGTACGCCCTCGAAGGAGTAGTAAAACCGCAGTCTGGCAAACTTCTGCTTCACCTGACTTACGATGATGTCGGGCTCCCTTTCTGCCCGCGAATAAGCCTCGGCGATCTCCACGCAGAGGTCACAGATAAGCCCGAACCACCCGCTGCCGCACTCGCAGCCCCAGCGCTGATAGATCGTTTCCACGGAACCGGACTCAGGCTTCATAAAGGGAAATTCCTCGCCGAGGGCTGCTTCAAACTGTTTTTCACATCCTGTCACCGTCACCCTTGCATAGTACCTGTATTTGGGGTTTATCTGCTCATCGACGCTTTCCGTAATGAAATGCAGCACATCCTCTTCCGAATAACCGCACACCTTTTGCCGGGAGCGGTAAAACTCCGCAGCCTTCCGGGCATATCCCAGCAGTTCCTCCGGGATATCCTCTCCGTCAAAGGCAGTGAACTCATAATCATTGATGCCGCGATCTCGGCAAAGCTCTTTCACAGCCGAGGCGGTGATATTGAAGATAACGGTTCTCCCGCTGTCCGTGAAGAACACATAATGACCTGCCCGCAGCCTGCTTTCAAGCCCCTCCGCGCAGATGACTGCCGCCGTCCTGATAAACCGCAGCTCAGCACTTTCTACATTCATACTCATATACACACCCCCTCAGATCACTTCCCACCAATAGTCAAAAACTCTCTTGTAACCACCACCGTCTGGGACATTTTTGGCGCGCCTGACGGCACGGTTTGCCTGCCTGCGGTAATACCCCGCGCAGGGGTAACCGCTGATATAGTATCTCACCGTTCTGCGCTTCTTCTCATCATAATACGCCCCGCCCGTGACTCCGCGCCCGGTCAGGGCACACAGTTTTTTCAGCCGCCGCGCCCTTTCGCAGCTCCTGTGCCAGCTCATGATATCGCCCCTTTCTTTGGTTTGTTTTCAGTATAGCACAGGGGGTGCGCAGGATCTTGGGCAAAGGAAAAGCCGCCCGGGGGGGCGGCTAATTGCAAAATAATAGTTGAGAAATATCAAAAACGATAAAGTGTCCTATTTTTTTCGACCGCTTAATCCTCCTATACCATTTTCAGCCCTAACAATCCTCTCATACTCATCTATACTATATACGTGATCAAATTCTTGATATGATTTTCTCTGTAGCTTTTCCATATCATCAAGGGCTTTGAAAAAGGTTTTTACTTCTGTGCTCTTTGAAACTAATTTATCCACAACATCAACATCTATTTTTTCTCTTGGTTTTGCGTTGAAAAAAATCTGACTATCATTTGGCGATTCAATATCAAGTTTAATTACTCCAATTCCAAAAGAATTACATAACATCGTTAATTCCTTGTTGAATTCTGGATCATCACTTATTTCAGCTGCAACAAGATACCCTTCGTGTGCCCATGAAGAATTAGATACTGTTTGAAAAAATGATTCTCTCAAATTGCTTGAATTCAACACTTTTTTTATTTCAAATGAAAAAACCTTTATTTCAGACTGCTTTATAATACTCAATAAACTATTCGTTATTTGATCATAATCAGAATACGGGACATATACGCCCATTAAATCAGGATAAGTCCATTTTTCTACAAGCCTTTGACCACTATTACTTCTTTTGCTTTTTGTAGCAAGTTGTTGTCGTATTGTTTTTACTAAACAATTAAAATGATCATTATTATATACAAACATTGCTAAAACAGGGTGGAGATCAGATTCATTATATTTATTATTATTGTTTTTGCTGTTTTGGGTATCATCTGATGCTTTGACTTCATTAGCATCAGATTTCTCTATTTGTTCTATCTTTTTGATGATTTGAGTTTCAGTATATTTTTTATTTTTTAGAGCAAAGAGGATAGGGTTTTTTGAGACTCTTGCAAAGATTGTAGTATCAGGCTTGTTTCTAATATCCTGGTTAAGCATGTTATATATTATCAGGTGAGGAGGAGTTTTCTTATTAAGATAATTGCTAACTTTCTCAGGATATTTGGTCTTAGCAACTTCCCATATTTCCTGACTACGCATTGGAGCTTTTGCGTCACTCAAAACTTCTTCAACGATATCCATCATTATGAACTCTCTTGTTTCCTTTGCCATAACACACCCTCCTAAAAAATCTTTGTAAGGATATTATATCATCCCCCGCCCCAAAAGTCAACCCATTCCCCAAAATTTCGCCAAGCCTGAACAAAAAAATGTACAATCTACACAAACCACACTGGAGAACTTAGCTTGCCCCTCGCTTTGAAGACTGTGCCGTTTCGCTACATTGTTCCCGAACCTTTCGCGGGAAAACAGAATTGGATGCAAATGACAAAAAAGGACGACCCTTCACGAGTCGTCCTTTATTCTGGTGATTATGCTAAGCCGTCCTTTGACCACAACCGCTTCAAACGGATGGGTTCGACTTGACATAGTCTGGTCGGAGTGACGGGACTTGAATGCGAGCCGCGACTTATGCCGTTCTAAGGCGATAAGGCGAAACGGCCTGTTTTGCGCGGTTTGCGGCGATGGTATTAATGTGATTTATGGGCTTGTCGGCTAACACCTTTTACCGCCGTGTCAGGGAGTATGAAGCCACTCACGGCATCACCGAGCCGACCTCTGCTTGACAATGCCCGTCAGCGGAACGGAGAAGCCCCACAGCACCGTCCGAGCCTGCGGAACGTAAAACTCTAACCGCCTGAAAAAGAAAGCCCTCAGAAACGCTTGCAGGGCGTTTCCGAAAGCTTACGGTTTGTATTCTGTTTCATTTGGGTATGTGCTGATTGTGGTATGCTCCAAAATGCTGAATTGGACTTGTGTGGGACAGTTTATAGGTGCGCCAATAGACTACGGTCATTTGATAAAGCATTGCTATTTTCTAATAGTATCAGACATTTCAGATAATCAAACATGTCATATCGGTTTATCCGCTTGTTTGAGCACCGAGTCCGGCTTGCATATTGTTCTGAGAATGATCTATGTAGACATAGTTTTCCTCATTTTTCATGCTCCGACAACACCTTTGCCAAAGTGACGAGCAGCTTGTCCACGTCGATCGGCTTTGCAATATGCGCCTGCATTCCGGCTTCCTTCGCTTTTTCCTCGTCCTCTTTGAAAGCATTTGCCGTGATAGCAAGAATGGGAATATTGCAGCCGATCACAAGCATGATACATATCCCGATCACCATAGCGATGACCGTCCCCGCCGGACCTGCTACAGGGAGAAAGGTCGTTCCGGGCATAACGAATGTTCCCCAGCCGACCATACAGCCGAACGCCATTGCCCAT
>JAFWSI010000003.1 GCA_017519415.1 Ruminococcus sp. | reverse complement strand
GGGTAAGCGCAAGCTTGCATATCCTATCGAGGACGAGACAGAGGGCTACTATGTGATCTACACATTCCAGTCACAGCCCGATTATCCCGCTGAGCTTTCAAGACGTCTCAACATCACAGACGGCGTTCTTCGTTCACTCGTAACAGTTGTTGAATAATTCTACTTCATTATTTAGGAGGCGGTCAGATGAATAAGGTTATTTTGGTTGGAAGGCTCACTGCCGATCCTGAGCTGAGACAGACTCAGAGCGGTATCGCTTCATGCAGATTCACAGTAGCTGTGGACAGGCGTTTCGCCGATAAATCCACAGGCGAGAGACAGGCTGACTTCATCACCTGTATCGCATGGAGACAGACTGCCGAGTTCGTTTCGCGTTATTTCACAAAGGGCAAGCTCATCGCTGTAGAGGGCTCGCTTAGAAATAACAACTATCAGGATAAGAACCACCCCGACGTTACGCACTACACCACAGACGTGCAGGTGGACAACGTTGAGTTCGTGGGCGGCAAGGGCGAAAGCGGCGGCAACGGCGGCTTCCAGAACGGCGGCGGCTACGGCGCTCCCCAGAACAATTACTCTGCTCCTCCTCAGCAGGCAGCTCCACAGCAGCCTCAGAATAATGACAGTATGTCTTACGGCAACCTCAGCGATTTTGAGGAGATACTCAGCGACGGCGACGTTCCGTTCTGAGTAAGTTAACTTTACTTTATTACGTTAGGAGGAAAAGTCATGGAAAAGGAAAGAAATACCCGTCCCTCGAAGAAGCCCCGCAAGAAGGTTTGCATGTTCTGCGCTGACAGGATCGAGAAGATCGACTATAAGGATCTTACAAAGCTCAGAAAGTGCATGACCGAGAGAGCTAAGATTCTTCCGAGACGTGTAACAGGCACTTGCGCTTACCATCAGCGTGAGCTCACAGTTGCTATCAAGAGAGCAAGACATATCGCTCTGCTTCCTTATATCAGCGACTGATCATAAAAATCAAGGGAGGCAGTACGCCTCCCTTTTTGATTATATGTACCGCTCCCGCGGCATCATGGGAGCGAAAAAAGGAACTAACGGTCGGCACGCTGTACGGCGAATTCCTCGTCCTTGCGGAAAAGAAGCGATATGCACCATACCGCTGAGATCGCAACGAGAATGTAGACCGCACGGCTGAGCACGCTGTCGGTGCCGCCCAGAAGCCATGCCACCATATCAAACTCGAAGATGCCCACCAGTCCCCAGTTTATTCCTCCGATTATCAGAAGAATAAGAGCAAGCCTGTCCCACATATTGAGAACACCTCTTTATTCGGGATTTTTGAGAATAATCTCTCTGACCACTGACGGCGGCATATGCCGCGCTTCATTGGTACACGGATATTATAGACCAAGATCTTACGGTTATTCATTTTGAAAGGAGAAAATTATGGATATTTCTATTTCAGCAATAAAAGACATTGATAAAAAAACGTGGATACTGATCGGTATTGCGGCAATAGCCGTACTTCTGCTCATACTTTACATATGCGTGCATTTCAGCAAGGGCAGGCGCAAGGGAAGAGCCGCCGAGAAGAAGGTTGCAAAGGTGCTGAAGAAGCTGGGCAAGCCCGATCATGTGAAGATAATAAACAATGCATATCTTCCGCTGTATAAGAAGGCCTGCGAGGTGGATCATCTTGTGTTCGGAAGATTCGGTGTGCTTGTGGTGGAGACCAAGGGCATTTCGGGAAGAGTCTCCGGCAGCGGCAAGCATCTTACCCACTTTGTGGGCAACAAAAAGCACAAGCTCTACAATCCTCAGCTCCAGAACCAGACACATATAGACAATGTTATCCACCACCTCAAGAAGGGCGGCTTCGGCAAGACCCCCGTAACTGGAGCCGTGGTATTCTCGGCAAAGGACGTGGAGTTCCCCGAGGAGATAGGAATGGATATAAACGGACTGGAGAAGCTTTACGAGTCCCTTCCCGACGCGGGCTGCAATCAGGACGTGCTTTACAATTACTTCAACGATATGCAGGTAAAGAGCCCCTTCAGGAAGATGTGGATAAGGACCCGCAAGAAAAACGACTGATAAAAGAAAAAAGGGATACATTCCTTACGGAACATATCCCTTTTGCTTTTACTTTATCTTACTTGACAATAAACTTGTCGATCTCCTTGAAGAACTTGTCAGCATCATCTGTGTGCGCATTAAGCTGGATAGGTTTTGAGAGGTCGAGGCTGAAAATACCCATGATAGACTTTGCGTCTACAGCGTATCTTCCGGAAACGAGGTCAATATCGAAATCATACTTCATAACGATGTTGACGAATTCCTTTACGTCGTTGATTGCCTGAAGATTAACAGTTGTTTTAGTCATACTTTACCTCCTGTTTCAGATGTGTGTTTGCGGATGTTTTTTCTTGTTTATTCCTTTTTTGCGGCTTTTCCGTACCGCACATATATAATAGCATTAATGATCTGCGATGTCAAGGCGTTTGTTTGAATTTTGTCAATTTAGTATATTTGATTTATATAGGGGGGATATTTTTTATTTATTAGCGATATACACAAAAAACGATTGTCGAAATTGTGAATATCGCATATCACAAAATGAGCTTTTTATATGATGATAAAACAAAAATATATATAAGGTGTGAATATGTATAAAGTATTGTTTTTAACCTTCGGCTGCAAGGTCAATCATTATGAGACCGAGTGTATGAAGTCCCTTTTCCGTGAAAGCGGTTTTGAGATCACGGAGGAGCTGTCTGCTGCCGACGCGGTTGTCATAAACTCCTGCACGGTGACAGCATCAGGCGAAAGCCGCGCCCTTGCCGCCCTCAGAAAGACAAGGGAAGCTCTCCCGCAGGCAGTCATAGCCATGACGGGCTGCTATCCGCAGGCCAACCGCGAGGAGGCGTCGAAGCTCCCGCAGGCGGACATAATCACGGGTACAAAGTCCCGCGCCCGCTTAGCCGGGCTGGTAAAGGACTGCCTTGAGGAGCGTTCCCGCATAGTCGAGCTGTCGGACTACACCTCTGACGATGTCTTCGAGCCCCTGAAATGCAGCCGTTTCGACAGCAATACCCGTGCATTCGTGAAGATACAGGACGGCTGTGACAGGTTCTGTTCCTACTGCCTGATACCCTTTGCGAGGGGACGCTGCCGCTCCAAGTCCATGGAGCTCCTGCGTGAGGAGATACGCGAGATAGCGGCAAACGGCATAAAGGAGATAGTGCTCTCGGGAATAAATCTTGCCTTTTTCGGCAGGGAGTGGGGGGGCGACCTTGGGGACGCAGCCGAGCTCTGCGCAGGGATTTCGGGCATAGAGCGCATACGCCTCGGCTCACTGGAGCCGGAGATGATGTCGGGAGCTCTTCTCAGGAGGCTTGCGGCTCTGCCGCAGTTCTGTCCCCAGTTCCACCTGTCACTGCAAAGCGGCTGTGAAAATACTCTCCGCGCAATGAACAGGAAATACACCGCCGCGGAGTATCTTGCTCTTACGGAGCACATCCGCGGGATATTTCCCGACTGTTCCTTCACTACGGACGTAATGGTGGGCTTTCCGCAGGAGACCGACGCGGATCACAGCGAGTCGGTGAGCTTCGTGAAACGGGTGGGCTTTTCAAAGGTCCATGTGTTCAGGTATTCCCGCAGGAACGGCACAAAGGCGGATAAAATGAGCGGTCAGATCGCCGATAGCGTCAAGACTCTGCGCTGGCAGGAAATGACTGAGGCGGCAGAGGAAATGAGGAGGAATTATCTCCGTTCGCTGGTGGGGAAAACGGTCCCGGTGCTCTTTGAGCGTGAAAATTCTACAGAATTTCACCGCGGATATGCACCCGATTATACATTAATAAAGATTTCACGTAAAAATCCCGAAAAAAGTTTGCGTAATCGGATAATAAGTGTTATAATAGAAGAGTATGGTCACGACTTCTGCATTGGAAGACCTGTCGGTGACATTTATTGATGTATAATTAGCCATTAGCCATTAGCTATTAGCCCTTAGCTTTTAGTGCTGTAAGCGATGTACGATTATCGGCATTGATAAGAGTGAGCGAGTTTACGAGCGACAACGTGGCTAGGGTGCAGCGTCACGCTGCAATTAAATTGAAGGGAGACTGAATTATGTCCGTATTCAGAATTTATGTTGAAAAAAAGCCTGAATTTGCAGTAGAGGCTCAGTCTGTTCTCAGCGATATAAAAACTGCCCTCAGACTTAATGTTTCGCGCGTCCGCATCCTCAACAGATATGACGCAGACAAGCTCAGCGAGGAGGATTTCAACGCCGCCATAAGCACGGTGTTCTCGGAGCCTGCCGTTGACGTTGTCTATAACGAGCTTCCCCGTATCTCGGAGACAGACAGGGTGTTCGCCGTTGAGTATCTCCCCGGCCAGTTCGATCAGAGAGCCGACAGCTGCGAGCAGTGTATACAGATACTCCGTCAGGGAGAGCGCTGCCGCGTAAGGAACGCCCGCATATACATCATATCGGGTCATATCAGTGACGAGGATTTTGCAAAGCTCAAGGCATATATCATCAACCCCGTGGAGAGCCGCGAGGCTTCACTTGAGACAGTAAAGACCCTCGATACAAATTACGAGATCCCCACAACAGTTGAGGAGCTTGAGGGCTTCATCAACCTCAACGCTTACGGTCTCCATGCCTTCGTTGACAAATTCGGTCTGGCAATGGACTATGACGATATAAAGTTCTGTCAGGATTATTTCCGGAACGAGGAGAAGCGCAACCCCACTATCACGGAGATACGCATGATCGACACCTACTGGTCGGATCACTGCCGTCATACCACATTCCTTACAAATATCGACAAAGTCAGCATAGATACTCCCTATATAAAGGATACATACGATATGTATCTCAATGTCCGTGAGGAGCTGGGCAGAACGGACAAGCCCATGACCCTTATGGATCTTGCAACTATTGCCGCAAGAAAGCTCAAGGCTGACGGAAAGCTCCCGGATCTCGACGAGAGCGAGGAGATCAATGCCTGCTCGGTAAAGATAAAGGTGGACATCGACGGTGAGCAGGAGGACTGGATCCTCATGTTCAAGAACGAGACCCACAACCACCCCACAGAGATCGAGCCCTTCGGCGGAGCGGCTACCTGCCTCGGCGGAGCTATCCGCGACCCGCTTTCGGGACGTTCATATGTATATCAGGCTATGCGTGTAACAGGCGCCGCCAATCCGCTGGTGCCCGTTGAGGACACTATCGCAGGCAAGCTCCCCCAGAGAAAGATAACTCTCGGAGCCGCCAACGGCTACAGCTCCTACGGCAACCAGATAGGTCTTGCAACGGGTCATGTGGCAGAGGTATACCACCCCGGCTACGTTGCGAAGCGTATGGAGATAGGCGCAGTTCTCGGCGCAGCTCCTGCCGTGAATATCCGCAGGGAAAGACCGGAGCCGGGAGATGTTGTTATACTTCTCGGAGGAAAGACAGGCCGGGACGGCTGCGGCGGAGCAACAGGCTCCTCCAAGTCCCACACGCTTGAATCCCTCGAGAGCTGCGGAGCAGAGGTACAGAAGGGTAACCCTCCCGAGGAGAGAAAGCTCCAGAGACTTTTCCGCAATCCCGACGTCACAAGAATGATAAAGCGCTGCAACGACTTCGGCGCAGGCGGCGTATCAGTCGCTATCGGCGAGCTGACAGACGGCCTTGTTATCAATCTCAACGCAGTACCGAAGAAGTACGACGGCCTTGACGGCACAGAGATAGCTATTTCCGAGTCTCAGGAGAGAATGGCTGTAGTCATAGCTCCCGAAGACGTTGAAAGCTTTATGGAGGAGGCTGCCAAGGAGAACCTTGAAGCCACCCTCGTTGCAGATGTGGTTGAAGAGCCCCGTCTTAAAATGATATGGAACGGCAACACCATAGTTGACCTGTCCCGTGAGTTCCTCAATTCCAACGGCGCACCGAAGTATACCGATATTTCGGTAGAAGCTCCCGCGTTATTCGATATAAGCGACAACAAGGACAGTGCCGAGGCATGGGCGCAGCTCATGTCTAATCTCAATGTATGCTCGCAGAAGGGCCTCATTGAGAAATTCGACTCCACCATCGGCGCAGGCACCGTGCTCATGCCCTTCGGCGGAGTATATCAGATGTCCCCCTCACAGGCAATGGCGGCAAAGATACCCGTGCTCACAGGCGAGACCAATACCTGCTCGCTCATGGGCTGGGGCTATAACCCCGATATTTCCGAGAAGTCTCCTTACCACGGCGCAATGCTGGCGGTTATCGAGTCTATCGCAAAGGTGGTTGCCGCAGGCGGCTCCTACAGGAAGTGCTGGCTCACCTTCCAGGAGTACTTTGAGAGAACTCAGAACGACCCGAGCCGCTGGGGCAAGCCCATGGCTGCTCTTCTCGGTGCTTTCAAGGCTCAGCTGGAAATGGGCTGCGGCGCAATCGGCGGCAAGGACTCCATGTCGGGCACCTTTGAGAATATAGACGTACCTCCTACGCTTGTCTCATTTGCAGTATCGACTGCTATGGCAGACAAGATAGTTTCCACGGAGTTCAAGGGCGTGGGAAATACGGTAATTTCCATAGTTCCGGAGTATGACAGCCACGGACTTCCGAAATTCGAGAGCATAAGAGAGTGCTTCGACAAGGTTGAGAAGCTCATTGCCGACGACCGTGCCAACGCCATATGGACAAACGGCTACGGCGGCTTTGCCGAGGGCGTTGCAAAGATGTGCTTCGGCAACAAGATAGGCTTTGAATTCACCTCGAGACTCAGCGGCAAGGAGCTCTTCAGGCCCTGCTACGGAGCATTCATCATAGAGCTCAAGGGCGACGCAAAGGAGGGCGAGAACGTTATCGGAAAGACCATTTCCGACTACAAGATACTCTGCCTCGATTATACCGTAAGCCTCGACAATCTCCAGAGGATATGGGAGGGCAAGCTGGAGCCCGTATTCCCGTGTCGCATAAAGACCACGGATACCACTCCCCAGACCTATTCCTCGCCTAACCGCATACAGCTTGCGGCTTCGGCAAAGATCGCAAAGCCGAGAGTTCTTATCCCCGTATTCCCGGGAACCAACTGCGAGTACGACACCGCAAGAGCCTTTGAAAAGGCAGGCGCCAAGCCCGAGGTCGTTGTTATCAGGAACCTTTCGGCAGGCGACATCGAGGAGAGTGTAAGATACTTCGAGAACGCGGTAAGACGCTCCGAGATAATCATGATACCCGGCGGCTTCAGCGGCGGCGACGAGCCCGAGGGAAGCGGAAAGTTCATAACCGCATTCTTCCGCAATCCCAAGATCAAGGACGCAGTCCACGATCTCTTGAAGAACCGTGACGGACTTATGCTGGGTATATGCAACGGCTTCCAGGCTCTTATCAAGCTGGGACTCGTGCCCTACGGCGAGATAATCGACATGGCTGACGATGCTCCCACACTTACCTTCAATACGATCAACCGCCACCAGTCAATGATGGTAAATACCCGTATCGCCTCCAATAAGAGCCCTTGGCTCTACGGCTGCGAGGTGGGTGATATACACACGATCCCGATCTCACACGGCGAGGGACGCTTCGTAGCTCCCGCAAGCCTCATACAGCAGCTTGCCAACAACGGACAGATAGCTACACAGTATGTTGATCTTGACGGCAATCCCACAATGGACATACGCTACAACCCAAATACTTCGATAGAGGCTATCGAGGGTATCACCTCTCCCGACGGAAGAGTATTCGGCAAAATGGGACACTCCGAGCGTAAGGGCAGCTACATCTGCAAGAACGTTAAGGGTGAAAAGGATCAGAAGATCTTCGAGAGCGGCGTTAAATACTTTACTTGATGAGAAAGGACAGCTTCGGCTGTCCTTTCTTTTGTGGGATATGTGCAAAAGAAAAGTGGAAATTTAGCTATATTGCGGATTTTTTTGTGACTCCGTCTGTGATATAATGAAAATGTATATTTGACATTTTTCATTATCAGCTTGAGATCGGAGGACAGAATATGATTTACCGCAGAATAACTTCATTATTGTTAGCATTTACTACCGCGTTAGCCGCTTCACAGACAGCAGACAGGTATATGCACTGCATTGCCGCAGAGCAGACGGAGAGCTTTGAAACTGTCGGGACAGACATCATGAGCTTCAGGATCTGCTCCGATCATGCGGAGCTCCGCTCTGTGAGCAAAGAAGCAGAGGGAAGCATAGTCGTCCCCCGTGAGGTGGGCGGCGTGCCTCTTACCGTTATCGGTGAAGCAGCCGCTCTCGGTTCGGCAGAAATCACTTCCGTGACCATACCCGATACCGTTACGAGGATAGGGGACAACGCTTTCAGTCTGTGCAGACGGCTTGAAACGCTGGAGCTCCCCGGTTCGGTAACAGAGATCGGAAACGATGCGTTCGGCGGCTGTACTTCTCTGAAGTCGGTAACGCTCCCCGATTCGGTGGTGAGTACGGGCAATGGGTTATTCAGCGGCTGCTCGCAGCTCCGTTCGGTTACCCTCTCAGGGTCGCAGGAGAAAATAAGCGATGCGACATTCCGTGACTGTATGAACCTCACCGATGTACATATTCCGGATTCCGTCACGGAGATAGGCGATATGGCGTTTACCGGCTGCGACAGCCTTCAGAACATAAACATTCCCTGTTCTGTGCGGAAAATAGGCGGCGACGCCTTCGGCCATTCGGGCCTGAGGACGATAGATATACCGGATTCGGTGACCGAGGTGAAGAACGGCTTCAGCATGGGAGCCTTCCACTGGTGCAAGAGGCTTGTTTCGGTAAATATCTCGGACAGCCTCGACAGGATAGGAACGGATATGTTTCAGGGCTGCGGAGAGCTCAGGGAGATAGTTGTTCCCGAAACGGTAAAGTGTATTGACTACGTTGCCTTCAATTACTGCGAAAAGCTGGAAGCTATAGTAATACTGAATCCCGAATGTGTGATATGCGACAGAGCCGATACCATATGCAGCAACCGTACACACTGGGACGAAAAGAACGGAAAATTCGTGACGGACAATGCCTTCAAGGGTACGATATACGGATACGGCGGCTCAACGGCACAGGCTTATGCCAAGAAGTACGGATATAAATTCATGATCATAAAGCTTGGCGACGTAAACGGCGACGGTATCATAGACGCTGTGGACGCATCGGGTATCCTGGGAAAGTATGCGGATTCTTCATCGGGAGAGGATATTTTCAGGAAAAAGGAGCATATACTCGGCGACGTCAACAGAGACGGCTGCCTTGACGCTGTGGACGCTTCGGACGTGCTTGCTTATTATGCCTATATATCGGGCAGCGGCAAGCTGAGTCTCGAGGAGTTCCTTGAAAAATGAACGGCTCTGAGCCGTTCTTTTTTCTTTGGCGGCTGAGTTCTTTCATATAAAAACCGGCAGATAATGAGATAATCCCTTTTCTAATTCGTCTAATAAAAGAAAAGAAAAAACGGCAGATGTCATATTGCGGATATTTGCGCGTTTTCATCAGGAGGTCATAATTATGAACATCAGGAAATTATTTGCGGCTCTGACGGCTTTTGCCCTTACAGGCGGAGCAGTACAGACAGCGGGCTGCTATGCGCCCTACAGCTTTACTGCTGTAGCAGAGGAAGCTCAGGAGTATGAAAAAGTTACAGAGGGAAACTGTACATTCCTTGTTTATCCCGATCATGCAGAATTGTCAGCGATCAGAACAGGGGATTCGCCGGAGGCGGTCATTCCGTCGGAGGTAAACGGCGTTCCCGTAACAAAGATAGCGCGTATGGCTTTTTCGGCGCTTCAGGATTTTTCTGCGATAACGCTGCCTGACGGGCTTGAGGAGCTGAATTCGTATTTTCAGTATTTTTACGATCTTACCGATATTTACATAAGCGCGGACAATAAGTATTTTACCAGCGTTGACGGCATTCTTTTCAGCAAGGATAAGAAAAAGATAGTTGCATATCCCCGCGGAAAGAGTGCGGAGACCTACAGTATCCCCGACGGTGTCACCTGTATAGGCGAGTATGCTTTTTCGGACAATCGTGTCCTCACTTTCATAGAGATACCGGATACGGTGGAGATCATAGAGGGAGCAGCTTTTTCCTCGTGTTCTTCCCTTGAGAGGCTTGAACTGCCTCAGGGGCTGAAAAGCCTGGGCTGGGGAGCTGCCGAGTTCTGCGATAAGCTGACTTCCGTTACTGTTCCCGCAAAGGTGGAGAGTATCGGCACCAACGCTCTGGCTATCTGCGGGTCTCTGGAATCGGTCTATATCCTCAATCCCTCCTGCGTTATCAAGGGGAACGGAAATACTGTCTGCAACGAGCTGACAAACGATCCTGACGGTTCTGGTATGGCAAAGTATACCTTTAAAGGAACTATATACGGCAGCTCGGGCTCTACAGCCCAGGCTTATGCCGATAAGTTCGGCTACAGGTTTGCAGAACTGAACGAGAGCGCTATAACGACTGCTGCGTTCATTTCAACGACTACGACCACTACCACCACAACAACTTCCATAACCGCAAAGAGCTCTGGCGGAACTACCGTGACCACATCGGAAAGCGGATCGGGATCGGCCGAGACCACCACCCGTAAGGATATTGCTGCAATAACTACAAATGCTACGACCGCATTTATTGCCGTTACTTCTACGGGAGAGCACGGTGAGATCAACGGAACGACTTCAAGGAAGGCCTTGCCGCTCACAACAGCTACGAATACCGTTACTTCCACAACTATGACCACAAGTGCAGGTAATTACGCAGCAACGACAACAAGGCTGTTGTATGATAAGAATCATATATACTATACTGTATATGACGATCATGCAGAGGTAAAGAGCTGTCTTGCCGATACAAAGGGTAGTGTTTACATCCCTGATTTCGTGGATAATAAACCTGTTACCGTTATAAATGACAAGGCGTTCTATCGCTGCAGCGAGATCATATCGGTGTCGGTCCCTTTAAGCGTGGAATATATAGGTGACGAAGCCTTTTACGGCTGTTCGTCTCTTATCCGTGCGATCATGTATGACAATATCCTGTATATAGGAAAATCGGCTTTCAGCGGCTGCAAGGCGCTTGAACTTGCGCGTCTGTCGGATAAGCTGGTTACCGTCGGGGATAACGCCTTCAGCGGCTGTGAGAAGCTGGAGGATATAGTTATTCCGGAGACTCTTAAAAATATCGGCCACGGCGCTTTTTCGGGCACTCCCTGGTACGAGGCTCAGAAAAAGGAGGGTGAGCTGCTTATCCTGAACGGGGTCCTCATGGACGGAATGTCCTGCAAGGGAGATGTGGTGATCCCCGATACGGTTGACACTGTCAATGATTTCGCATTCTTTGAAGGAGGACTCACTTCAGTTACCATTCCCGCGAATGTATGGAGGATAGGCGGAGGTGCGTTCCAGTACAGCAGCCTTGAATCAGTTGATATTCCCGAGGGCGTTTCAAGGATAGAGGACGGTGCATTTGCGATCTGCTCCAAGCTTGAGTCCGTGACCATACCGAGTACGGTCGTTCACCTCGGAGAGCGCGCGATCGCCAACTGTCCGAAGCTGAAGTCCGTGACGTTTCTTAATTACAGTGCTGCTATTCCCGATAATTTCCTGAAAAACGACCTCGGAAAGCAGTTCGGAGGTACGATATGGGGCTATGAGGGCTCAACTGCCGAGACATTTGCCGCCAATAACGGATATAATTTTGAATCTCTGGACAAGAAAATGATGGGCGATCCTAACGGCGACGGCTATATCGATGCTGTTGATGCTTCATATATCCTTGCGAAGTACGCAAGCTATTCCACGAATTCGGGAACTCCTTCGGCCAAGGACCGCGCTGCCTGCGACGTAAATAAGGACGGTTTCATAGATGCTGTAGATGCATCGACTGTTCTGGCTTATTATGCGTATATCTCTTCCGCAGGCAAGAAGAGCTTTGCGGAATATCTGGAAAAATAATGTTCATGGAAGGACGGCTTTTATGCCGTCCTTTTTTATCACCCCTTTCTATAAGGGGGTGAAAAACGGGCCTGAATCAACCCGGAACGGTTGTATAACAAAAAAATTTTTTAAAATTCGGCTTAGTAAACAAATTTTAGCTAATACTATTGTTGATATTCACAGTGTTTCTGCCCGCTGTGCAATGTTCATATTTTTGTGTTGACTAATGGCTGAAATTAGTATATAATATTGGTAGGGTTACAGGTCAGAGCTGTAACAAATACAATGGATAAGGAGATATGCTATGAACAATATTCTATTCGCAGCTTCAGAGTGCGTTCCGTTTATAAAGACAGGCGGCCTTGCCGACGTTGTCGGAGCACTTCCGCAGTATCTGGACAAGAAACAGTTCGACGTAAGAGTCATTATGCCTTATTATACCTGTATACCTGATGAATACAGGAACGAATTCAATTACGTTCATCATTTCTATATGGATTACGGCATGAGGAGCGAGGGGGTCCATGTCGGCATAATGGAGTATGAATACAATGGCATCACATACTATTTTGTGGATAACGAGTATTACTTCAAGTGTGACAGCCCTTATTCTCCCGACCTCAAATGGGACATCGAACGCTTTACCTTCTTCTGCAAGGCGGTACTTGCGATACTGCCCGTTATAGGCTTCCGTCCCGATATTATCCACTGCCATGACTGGCAGGCTTCAATGATACCAGTGTTCCTTCATTCCGCCTTTGCCACCAATCCCTTCTTCAGCTCCACAAAGACGGTAATGACTATCCATAATCTCAAATTCCAGGGAGTATGGGATATAGATACCTTCAAGTTCAATACGGCTCTTCCCGACTATATGTTCACCGCGGATAAGCTGGAATTCCACAACAACGCCAATATGCTCAAGGGCGGTCTCGTATATGCGGACTATATCACCACCGTTTCAGAGACCTACGCCGACGAGATAAAATATCCGTTCTACGGCGAGCAGCTGGACGGCCTTCTCCGTGCACGCTCCGCTTCCCTGAGGGGAATACTCAACGGTATCGACTACAAGGTTTTCAATCCCGCAGACGACAAGAAGATATATGCGGAGTTCACCCCGAAGAACGCCAAGGCCAGAAAGGCGGAGAACAAGGAAAAGCTCCAGGAGGAGCTGGGACTTCCCGTGGACAAGGACAAGTACATGATTGCTATGATCTCCCGCCTTACCGATCAGAAGGGACTCGATCTCGTGAATTACGCCATGGAGCGTATCTGCGACGAGAATACCCAGTTCGTGGTGATAGGCACGGGAGACCCGAGATACGAGAATATGTTCAAGCACTACCAGTGGAAGTATCCCGAGAGAGTTTCCGCGAATATCCTCTACAACGACGAACTTGCGCATAAGCTCTATGCGGCGGCGGATACCATGCTCATGCCCTCACTGTTCGAGCCCTGCGGACTTACGCAGCTGATCTCGCTCCGGTACGGTACTCTGCCCATAGTCCGTGAGACGGGCGGCCTCAAGGATACGGTAACTCCGTACAATGAGTTCGACGGCACCGGCAACGGCTTCTCCTTCGCCAACTACAACGGCGACGAGATGCTGGGAGTTATAAACTATTCCAAGCATATCTACTTCAATCACCGCAAGCAGTGGGATAAGATGGTCCAGCGTGCCATGGAGCAGGATTTCTCATGGAACAGCTCCGCACGTCAGTACGAGGGCATGTACAGCTGGATGATAAACTGGTAATAATTCTGATAATATAAAAGGAGTGAGGGCGGAACTCGTTCCGCCCTTGCTGATTGATTAGTGAATGGCAGGGGACGGCGTCCTCGGCGTCCCGAGCCATTAGCCGTTAGCCTGTAGGGGCTGATGCCCACACATGGTAAATTTATTTGCATCGTAATTAACGGACGCCCAAAGGTCGTTTCTGCAAACTAATTTCTGATTGCTAATTACTAAAACTGAAAAGGAATACTTGAATGAATAATCTCAAAGGCGCAATATTCGACATGGACGGTCTTATGATAGACACCGAGAAGCTCTATCTGAAATTCTGGATACTGGCGGCAAAGGACTACGGCTACGATATGAAGCCCGAGCACGTCTACGCTATCCGCAGCATGGCGAGAAAATACTCCATACCAAAGATAAAGAGCTTTCTCGGGGAGGACTGCCCAACCGAGGAGATACGCGTTCACCGCACCGTGCTCATGAACGAGTACATAAAAAAGAACGGGATAGAGGTCAAAAAGGGACTTTTTACCCTGCTGGACTACCTCCGCGGCCGCGGCATAAAAATGGCTGTGGCTACGGCTACTCCCAGCGACAGGACAAATGAGTATCTTCATACCATAGGCGCCTATGATTACTTTTCGGCTATGGTGTGCGGAGACATGATAGTAAACGGCAAGCCCGCCCCCGACATATATATCACGGCGGCGAGGGAACTGGGGTTGCCGCCCTGCGAGTGCGTCGCCTTTGAGGACTCGCCAAACGGTATCACCGCCGCTCATGCGGCAGGCTGCCACGCCATAATGATACCTGATATGACACGTCCCGACAATGATCTCAAGCCACTGCTTTCGGCGGTATACGACAGCCTCGATCAGGCTGTAGCTTATTTTGAAGGGAGAAATGATATATGAGCGTTTCGGAGATCTTCGAGATCCCTAAGTTCTATTACTTTGAGAGCGGAAATGATTTTTCGGGCAGCAGGGACGATTTTTCCTATAAGATCGTCAACGGCGAGAAGCTGAAATGCATGACCTGGCACGGAAAGCTCTGTTCCATGAAGGCGGAGATAGAGAGTGAAGCCGAGTTCGACAGGACGGAGGATGGCTTCAGGGCTCTGATACAGTGGCTCGAAAGTCAGTACAACGGCGGAAAATAGCTGGCCGGACCGCTCAGGCGGTCTTTTAGCTATTCTCTGCGGCTATTGACAAAATATATTATCGGGATTATAATTAATGTGTACTCAATAACCGCCATAAGGCGGTTATTGCCCTGAACTCTGTTCAGGGATCGCAAATTCTTTTTATATAGAATTTGCGCAGAACACTGCGTTATGTCATGCCGATTCCGCCTTTTCGGGCTGTTTGGCAGACATTGATCATATTGAGTAATTATATCCGCTGAATATATATTTTTATCACAACGATCTGTTACGGAGGAATTATGGATATTACAATCGTAGGCTGCGGTAAGGTGGGCGCTGCTCTTGCAGAGGTCCTCAGCGGCGAACACAATGTCACCATGATAGATAAGAAGGAAGCTCTTGTCCAGTCGGCTTCAAATGACTTTGACGTCATGGGCATCGTAGGCAACTGCCTTCAGACAGAGGTACTGACCGAGGGCAATGCCGACAAGGCAAATATCTTCATAGCTGTCGCCGATTCGGACGAGGTCAACATACTCTCATGCCTTATCGCAAAGAGGCTCGGTGCGCGGCACTGTATCGCCCGCGTCCGCAGTCCCGAATTCGACAAGCAGATGGTGTTCATGCGCGAGGAGCTGGGCATCAGCATGATGGTCAACCCAGATTATAACGCAGCCAATGAGATAGCAAAGGTGCTTCGCTATCCCGAGGCTATAAATATCGAGTCCTTTGCCAAGGGAAGAGTGGATCTTGCGGAGATCCGCATAACCGACGGAAGCATACTGGACGGCGTTGCCCTCAGTCAGCTCTCGAGGCGCATGAGGCTCGATGTGCTCATATGCGCCGTGCAGCGCGGCGACGAGCTCACCATACCCAACGGAAATTTCGTGCTCCGCTCCGGAGACAAGATACACATGACCGCTTCCCACAGCAATATGGTCAAGTTCTTCAAGAGCATAAGTGCCGCTTACCGTGAAAAGCGCGTAAAGTCGGCAGTGCTCATAGGCGGCGGACGTGTGGCATATCACCTCGCCCAGCAGCTTATAGAAATGGGCGTCAAGGTCAAGATCATCGAGATCGACCGTGACCGCTGCCTTGAGCTCTCAGACAGGCTCAACAAGGTGGATATATCCTGCGCAGACGGTACGGATCACGATATACTCGAGGAGGAGCGCGTTTACGACGCCGACGCCGTAGTCACCCTTACGGGTATAGACGAGGAGAATATACTCCTTTCGCTCCTTGCCAAGAACAACGGCGTGGAAAAGGTTGTCACAAAGGTCAACAGGATGTCTCTCATGCAGCTTTCCGATACCCTGTCCCTTGACAGTATCATCTCGCCCAAGACCATAACCGTCAATCAGATACTCCAGTATGTCCGCGCAAAGCAGAATTCTCTCGGAAACAGCGTGACTACCCTGTACAGACTGGTTAACGAGCGCCTTGAGGCTATTGAATTCGTAGTGCGCGACAAGAAGGATTATGTGGACGTTCCGCTGAAAAAGCTGAAGCTCCGCAGCGGTCTCCTTATCGCAAGTATAGTAAGGGGCAACGATCTCATAATCCCCAAGGGCGATGACTGCCTGAAAGTTGACGACAGTGTGGTCGTAGTCACTACCACCAAGGGTATGCACGACCTGAGCAATATTTTCGATTAAGGAGAATCGGGCAGCTTATTATGAATTACAGAATGATCTCGTACATCATGGGACAGATATTGAAGGTAGTTGGACTTTTCATGCTTCTGCCCGTGATCGTAGGCTTTATTTACGGGGAGGACCATGTGATCGCTTCCTTCGGAATACCTTTCCTGATAACAATGGTCATAGCCGTTGGCTTCACGATCGTCAAGCCGAAAAACAATGCGGTGTACTCTATGGAGGGCTTTGTGAGCGTTGCGGCCTCATGGGTGACCATGTCCTGCATAGGCGCTCTCCCCTTTGTTATATCGGGAGAGATCCCCGATTATCCCAGCGCCCTGTTTGAGACCGTATCCGGCTTTACCACTACTGGCGCGACCATACTCAACGACGTTGAGTCCATGTCACGTGCCTGTCTTTTTTGGAGAGCCTTTACCCACTGGCTGGGCGGTATGGGTGTCCTCATGTTCGTGCTGGCGATAATGTCCAGCAACGACTCACGCACCATGCATATGATGCGTGCCGAGTGCGCAGGTCCAAAGGTTGGACGACTTGTATCAAGGTCAAGGCTTTCAGCCCGTATACTCTACGGGATATACATAACCCTTACGGTATCGGAGGCGGTTCTGCTGCTGTTCGGCGGCATGCCGCTGTATGACGCGGTGATACACGCCTGCTCTTCGGCGGGTACCGGCGGCTTTTCCATATGGAACGACAGTATAGGACATTATAACAGCACCTATATAGAAATGGTAGTGGCTGCGTTCATAATCCTTTTCGGTGTGAACTTCAACCTCTACTACTATCTTATCATAAGAAAATTCTCCCTTGCCTACAAGAACGAGGAGGTAAGGACCTATTTCGGAGTCATCATCGCGGCTACGATAATAATCTCCGTTAATGTACACAAGCTCTACGACGGAGCAGGCGATACCCTCAGGCACGCCTTCTTCATGGTGGCTTCCACCATGACCTCGGCAGGCTTTTCCACTACGGATACGGGAGAATGGCCGGTGTTCTCGCAGACACTGCTGCTCATGCTCATGTTTGTGGGCTCCTGTGCGGGCTCTACGGGCGGAGGCATGAAGGTCTCGCGTATAATCATACTCATAAAGACAGGAATAAAGGAACTGAAATATATCACAAACCCGAGAGCCGTCTCTTCCGTAAAAATGGACGGCAAGCCCGTTGAAAAGGACGTTGTGCGCGGCGTAAGCAATTATCTTATCCTTTTCCTTTCGCTTATGAGCATATCAGTCCTGCTGGTTTCGCTGAACGGCTTTGCTATCGAGGAGTCGCTTTCGGCTGTAATAACCTGTATGAACAATATCGGCTTTGGCGTGGGACGTTTCAGTCCCTCCGGAAACCTGAGCGGTCTCAATGCGTTTTCAAAGATAGTTCTCTGCTTTGATATGCTTCTCGGCAGACTGGAGATCTATCCTCTGATAATGCTCTTCGTGCCGCGCAGACGCTGAGCCTTACAGGACCGCATGAGCGTGGGGGAAGCTGTGCGGTCTTTAAAATATAAAATAAGGAGGAATAAACATGAGAAAGATCATTTCAGCTGCCGCAGCGGCAGCGGTCTGCCTGTCGGCAGCGACAGCTATGCCGTCGGTATCGGCGGGGACTGTTCCCGCAGGCGGGATTATTTCAGAGAATAAGGTGACGGATTCGGGAAAATGCGGACCCAATGCCACATGGAACTACGAGGGGGGCACCCTGACCATAACGGGAACGGGAAATATGTCCAATTATGAGACCAATCAGTACGTTCCGTGGCTGAAGTACAAGGATCAGATAACGAATGTTGTCATCTCACAGGGAATAACAAATATAGGTGCCAGCGCCTTTGCGGGCTGCAGCGCTCTCAGGACAATAACCATTCCCTCGGGAGTGACGACCATAGGTCTCGGCGCCTTCCAGAAGGCGACCTCGCTCGTTTCCGTGGATCTTCCCGATACTCTTTCAAAGATAAGCAGGAATGCCTTCAATCAGTGTACGTCCCTTGCTTCCGTGACTGTACGGAACAAGGACTGCCAGTTCGTGGGCTACAACGATACCATATGCAATAACATAAACGGCGGAACGGGAAGATACAGCGGTGTCATCTACGGATACTGCGGCTCCACAGCCGAAACCTTTGCAAGCGACTGTCAGTACAGATTTGAGCTTATCGGCAGCCAGCCGCCCAAGACCACCACGACTACAACAACTGCTACGACGACCTCCACCTCTACCACCACGAGTACCACGACGGTGACAACGACTACCTTCGTTACTACCGTTACCACTACGGCTCCTCCCGTGATAAAGGAAAGGGCTATGGGTGACGTGAATAACGACGGCTTCATTGACGCGGTGGACGCCAGCGCAGTCCTTGCGGAATATGCGAGCCTTTCGGGCGGCGGCAGCGGAAGCTTCACCGACGCCATGAAGAAGGCGGCGGATATTGACGGAAACGGCATAACCGATGCTGTTGACGCTTCAAATATACTGGCGTACTATGCATATCTTTCCTCGGGCAAGGAGGGAGAAGACCCCTTCGCACCCTACAGGAAATAACGCCCCTCTCCGCGGTGCTGCGGAGACATGGATGCCGCAGGACGGCATCGGGGCAAAACAGAGGAGCGGCTTCGGAAAGCGGCTCCCCGGAACGGAGAAAACGGCATGAAAAAGATAATAGCTGTATTGCTTGCGGCGGTAATGTCGTTTTGTGCGGCGTCGGATATGTCTTTCAGAACGGCTGCGGAGATACTTTCCCTGTCCGTTTGCGAAACCGACAAGAAGACGGCTGAATCCGGTTCGTGCGGTGCAAATGTAAAATGGTCCTTCAGCGGCGGTACCCTTACCATAACGGGAACGGGAAATATGTCCAATTATGAGACCAATCAGTACGTTCCGTGGCTGAAATACAAGGATCAGATAAACAATGTTGTGATCTCCCAGGGAGTGACCAATATAGGCTCGAGCGCCTTTGCGGGCTGCGGTTCCCTCAGGAGCATAACGATCCCGTCGGGAGTGACGACCATAGGTCTCGGCGCCTTTCAGAAGGCTACGTCCCTCAGCTCTGTCGATCTTCCCGATACGCTCGTAAAGATAGGCAGGAATGCTTTCAATCAGTGCTCTTCGCTTTCCTCCGTGACCGTGCGGAACAAGAACTGCCAGTTCGTTGGTTACAACGATACCATATGCAATAACACCAACGGAGGCACGGGGAGATACGGAGGAGTTATCCGCGGCTACAACGGCTCTACGGCTCAGACCTATGCCAGCGACTGCGGATACAGGTTCGAGTCTCTGGGAAATCCTCCATCGACTACCGTAAGGACTACTACCACTACAACTACCACCAGCAGGACCACCACTACAACAACCACAACCACCACCAGACCGACTACGACCACAACCACGACGACTGCAAGACCGACAACAACAACTACCCCC
>JAFWSI010000023.1 GCA_017519415.1 Ruminococcus sp. | reverse complement strand
TGTACCTTTGTTCTCGCCGTCGTTTCCGGGTGGTCTCCAGTCGCCCCAGCCTTCTATGATGTAGTACTCCATGAGAGGATTTCTTGTCCAGCCGTATACGCACATATAAGAGTTTCCTCTGGGCGTATACTCTACATCATAAGTGAGGTAAATATCTCCGAAAGCCTTGTAGTTCTTCTTCTGGCTGTCGTAGTTCTTACCCATACGGGCAAGGAAGTTCTCAATGTTGCTCCATGAGCAGGTGAAAGAACCTGCGCTGGGGTTCATTGAAGCCTGACCCTGACCATTCTGATTCCACATCTCATAGTCAAAACCGCCGATATTACCTCTTGTCTGCTGATCAGCAGCACCGGCGATCATCGGGAGGCTCGATGCGATCATCAGCGCTGAAACGGAGCCGCTGACGATCTTTTTGATTTTGGACATTTGCACTAAAATCACTCCTTTAATTCTGTCTGCATTTTTTGCAGTGTAATAAGAATGGAATTTAGTATTCCCCCAAATGTGAATATATATCTATATGTATGTTCATTATAACACTTACGGTAAATAAATCAAGTTATTTTTTGTCTAATTTTGCGTGAAAAATATACGTTTCTTATCATTTATTGCTATTTTATACAGATAGTAATTATTCTTGCGGCTTTCCCGCCCTGCTTGTCAGGGCATATCATTCATCTGTTCTGAACTGAAGTATTCATTGCATTTCATGAGCAGTCAGGTGTCTGATTACGCATTATGATAATGAATGACTTTGATAATATTATGTCATGAATGTCCTGTAAGCCGTCAGTCCGACGATACAGAGCTGCGGCATGACTATCAGGAGAAGCTCTTACCTATAATTAGGGAAAAGTTTTCAAAAAAAACAAAACACATTTTCACAAATATACTTGACAAATCAATATTGATTTGTTATAATTTAATAGATTGTTAATGAAACCGACAATAATCATTCAAAATTTAGCAATCATTTGTGCTATAAGGGGTAAAAAATAAAGGTGATGCAGGGAAACAAGATCTGATTATAACAGCGTTTTATTTTCAGATACGTTTATAATTAACGCTTGGGACGATAACGCCCCGACGTATTTTTATAAATTAAAGGAGGGTTTTTTAAATGAATTTTTGGAAGAAAGTGGCTGCAACAGCATTTGCGCTCACTATTATCGGAGGCACAATGCCTGCGGTAACAGGCGGAGCTGCTCTGTTCCGGCCCGAAATCTCTGCGGATGCAGCAGGTACGGTCTCTTACGATTCAGCATCGAAAACACTGACTATCAGCGGAAGTTTTACCAAGGAGGAAATATGGAATTACGCCGATGCAGAGCAGGTCATCGTAGCAGATAATACTGTTTTTCCGTCGAACTGTCAGTCACTGTTCACAAGCTTCAGCAAAATGACTAAGTTCAAGCTGGGAAATGTGAACACAAGCAAGGTAACGAATATGAACTCCATGTTCAGCGGCTGTCACAGCCTTGCAACTCTTGATCTCAGCAGGTTCGATACAAGAAACGTTATCGACATGAGTTTTATGTTCAGCGGCTGTGCAAGTCTTGAAACGCTGGATCTCAGCCATTTCAACACAAGCAAGGTCGAGGATATGAGCTTTATGTTCTCTGACTGTTCGTCTCTTACTCTGCCCAATCTCAGCAGCTTTGATACCAGCAAGGTAAAAAGCATGTCCTATATGTTCAGAGGCTGTGCAGCTATCACTTCTGTAGATGTCAGCAACTTTGATACGAGCAGTGTTACTGATATGAGCTATATGTTCAACAGATGCTATGCTCTTACCTCACTGGATCTCAGTAACTTTGATACGAGCAATGTTACGGATATGAACAATATGTTCAGCAAGTGCTATGTTCTTTCCGACCTTGAGATAAGCGATTTTGATACAAGCTGCGTTACGGATATGTCCTATATGTTCTATTACTGCCACCAGCTCACAAAGCTTGATCTCGGCAATTTTGTAACAAAGAGCGTTGATGATATGAACTATATGTTCACAGGCTGCAACAAGCTTGCTTTCCTCAATATCGTAAGCTTCAACACAGCGAATGTAGACGGTATGCTCTGTATGTTCGAGGACTGCTCGTCTCTCACTTCACTTGACCTCAGCAGCTTCGATACCAAGAAAGTAAAGTATATGAACTCCATGTTCCACGGCGATGAAAAGCTTGAGACCATATATGCGGGAGGCAAATGGGATACAAGCGCCGTTATCAAGAGCCCCGATATGTTCGCAGGCTGCTCTTCGCTCGTGGGCGGCAGCGGCACAGTCGTTGACTCGCAGCATACGGATAAGGAGTTTGCACGCATAGATTCAGCGGACAGCAAGGGCTACTTCAAGAAAAATCCCATAAGCAGCGTTTCGCTTACCCTTTCCGACAGCCTCGGAGTCAATTTCTATGTAGGCAATGCAAATGATGATAACGCCAAGAACTACAAGATAGTATTCAGCGGCAAATGCGCAGAGAAAGGAAAGGACCTCACCCTTGCAAAGAAGGACGGTGCTTATTCCGTTACTGCAAATGTTTCGGCAAACAACATGGGCGAAACAATAACAGCAAGCGTTTATTATAAGGACGGTTCGGAATACAAGCTCATTGGTACGAAGTGCTATTCCGTAAACGTTTACCTTAATGCGATAAATACGAATGAAGCTACTCTCCAGAAGCTCGTGGATACCATAAAGCAGTACGGCAGAGTATCGAAGGCATACTTCAGCGAGCGCAGGATACCTGCTGTATCGGATAATGCAGCCGATATAAATGAGATCGCGAATATCGCACCTTCATTTGATTCAAACGACGCCAAGCTCACTCTCGTTCTCAACTCCAAGCTTGCCGCACGTCTGTATATTCCCGGACTGAGCGCAGGAGAAAAGGACGACAAGAACAAGTATACTGCTGTTGAAGGCTACAACGGAGAGGCCTGCTTCGAGTTCAAGGAGATCACTCCCACACAGCTGACAAGACAGTACAGCATAACATACGGCGGAAAGGAATACAGATTCCTTCCTATGTCATGGGCTTACCGTGTAGTCGCCAATCCGAGCTCCAGCAGGAGCAACAAGGCTATGGCGAATATACTTTATGAGTACTACAGAGATACTCAGGCATTTGTAAAGTACTATTCGACACATCCCGAGACTCAGAATCAGTAAAATAATGAATTACAGCACCCCCGTGAGCCGTTAATGATGTGCGGCTCAGGGGGTGTTTTATAGCAGTCCGTGTATGGGATATTAAGGCAAAAGGAGGAATAGCATGTTAAAAAGGATATTTGCATTGTTACTGTCCGCGGCAATGTGTCTTGCGGCAGCTCCCGCAGCGGGGGCTGCGGCTGCTGAAAAAGCCGCTGTTGACGGAGATGTCAACGGGGACGGGAAGCTCAGTATATCCGATGTGGTCCTGCTTCAGAAGTGGCTGACGGGTTATCCTTATATTTATGTCCATGACTGGCTGGCAGCGGATCTGTGCAAGGACGGAGTGCTCGATGTATTCGATCTTGCCGCGATGAAACGGCTGCTGATCAGAAACTCGGCTGATAATGAGGATAAGCTGATAACCCCTCCGGTAAGTGTGTTGTCTCCCTCGCTGCCGAGCACCGGCATTAATCACATACTCATGTTTGCGGTGGACTTTCCGGACTATCACTTTGAAGTGTATAATCCGGCGGAAGTGCTGAAGAATGTGTGCTTCGGCCCCGAGAATGATTGTAACAGCGCATATCCTCTGGAAAGCGTCTTTGCTTTTTTTGAGCGCTCCTCATACGGAAGAATGCATCTGACGGGCGACGTTTTCAATTATACGGCAGAATATCCCATTGATCACTATGAAGGGGATAACGGAAAGGCCCTCCTTGAGGAGGTGCTGGAGGCATATGACGGACAGACAGATTATAACGAATATGACGTCAACGGCGATAAGGTGCTGGATTCGGTAACAATAGTAGTCCCCACCATGGTGTCGGAGATAGACAGGGACGATGACGGTATTCCCGACTGGTGGCCGTTTTCGGTGCCCTATTACGGCAGCGGAGTATATGACGGAGTAAAGCCGGGTACATACTGCGTGAATATAAGCTCCTTCGGAGACATTGCGGGCTTTAACAATATGCTTGCACATGAACTGTGCCATGCCATGGGACTTCCCGATTATTACAGATGCACCGCTGATGATCTTTACGGTACGGACGGAATGGTAGGAAATGCGGGCTGCGAGCTTATGGACGAGGGCTACGGAGATCTTTCCGCCTTTTCAAAGCTCATGCTCGGCTGGCTTGCTGAGGACGAGATACAGATATATACGGGTGAACAGAGTACGTTTGAGATCAGTTCCATGCAGCATAAGCCGTCCTGCCTGATAATACCGCGCGATAAGGATAAAGGCTTCCTGAGCGAGTTTTTCCTTATCGAGTATATAACGGGTTACGGCAATGATTCCGCATATTTTATTGACGGCAGACCGAATAAGCTGATAAACTACGACGGCGGCGTCCGAATACTTCACTGTAATGCGGAGATAGCCGAGGGACAGAACGGTCCCGAGTTCAGGTACAGCATCAACAGCGACTATTATGACAGCAGCGATACCAGGCAGAGAGTCCTGCGGCTCGCAAGCGGCTACAATCTGGTCTCGGGCTACGATAACGGCAACAAGTTCTTCAATGACAGCATAGAGGACTTCCATTGGTATGACGAAGAAGGGGGACTGACAGAGAGAACGGGGATAGCGCTCGGTATTTTCGGTCCTAATCCCGGACCGGATTATGTCGAGGATTCCTGGAGTTTGTCCTCGTCGGGAGCGTACTGGGAGGACCCCTCATTCCTTGAAAACAGTGTATACACTATCGAAATATCTTAATAATCCGCACCGAGTACAGTATTATTGAAAAAGTCATGTCCCGCAGCGATATAGCTTATCGCTGCGGGGCATATGTTTTTATTCCGTGACCGGTCTCAGCGGCCGGTGACAGCAGGGACTGTAATGTCCGTGAAATATCCTGTTGCCTGTGCACATTAAAAAACTTGACAAATAATGCTAATGATTTTATAATAATTTACAGAGAATGCTGCGGCTGCATGGGCGGCTGCGGCGGTTTTACCGAACGGTGGGATCAGTATTGGAAAAGTATATTTACAGCGGAGGACGCAGACTAAGATGCGGCTATACAACAGGCTCATGCGCGGCAGGAGCCGCAAAAGCCGCAGCCGAGATGCTTCTGACGGGAAAGATCATCGGAGCTGTCGATATTGTAACTCCGAAGGGGATAATGCTCCGGCTCGGCATAACTGATGCCGTAACCGACGGCACACACGTTTCGTGTGCCGTTGTGAAGGACAGCGGCGATGACCCCGACGTTACAAACGGGATAAAGGTATATGCCGATGTGAGGCTGACAGACAGCGGTATCGAGATAACGGGAGGCAGCGGTGTGGGAACTGTCACAAAGCCGGGACTCGATCAGCCTGTAGGTGCTTCCGCCATAAATTCCGTACCCCGTGAGATGATAAAGCGGGCGGTGGCCGAGACGGCGGAGCTCTACGAATACAGTGGCGGCTTCAGTATAGTCATCTCTGTTCCGGGCGGAGAGGAACTTGCCTCAAAGACCTTCAATCCCCGCATGGGAATAACGGGCGGTATCTCGATCATAGGGACGACCGGGATCGTTGAGCCTATGAGCGATCACGCGATCGTGGAGACCATAAGGACGGAGGCGAATATGCGCCGTGCCGAAGGACACAGGACACTTCTCCTCACAGTGGGAAACTACAGTGAGAAGTATATCTCCGAAATGTTTCCAGAGCTGGCGGAGCGATGCGTGATGTGCAGCAATTTTATCGGCGAGGCGCTGGATACGGGAGCTGCATTGGGCTTTGAGAGGGTACTTCTTTGCGGACATATAGGCAAGCTGGTAAAGCTTGGGTCGGGCATAATGAACACTCATTCGTCCTGCGCGGACGGACGTATCGAAACGCTGATCGCCTGCGCAGCCCTTGCAGGGGCTGATGGAGAGGTATTCGTCAGGCTGACTGAGTGTATAACTGCCGATTCGGCGGTGGATGTACTTTACGAGTACGGCATTGCCGGAAAGGTGCTTGAAAAGCTGACGGAACGGATAGAATATTACCTGGCTGCGAGGGTAAAGTCGCAGATACAGACGGCAGCGCTGGTATTTTCCTATAAAAACGGCCTGCTGCTGAAAACAAGTCTTGCCGATGATATACTCAGAGCGGCAATGGAGGAATGAAATGGTACATTTTGTTGGCGCAGGCTGCGGAGCGGCAGATCTTATTACTGTCAGGGGAAAAAAGCTGCTTGAAAAGGCAGATGTGGTAATATATGCAGGTTCGCTGGTGAATCCCGGGCTCCTTGACTATACTGCTGCGGACTGCGGCATATACAACAGCGCTGAAATGACTCTCGATGAGATAATAGAAGTAATAAAAAGAGCAAATTCACAGGGAATGGACGTGGTAAGGCTCCATACGGGCGATCCGAGCATATTCGGTGCGGTGAGGGAGCAGATGGACAGGCTCGACGAGCTGGGGATAGAATATGAGGTATGTCCCGGCGTCAGCTCCTTCTGTGGAGCTGCTGCGGCTCTTAGGGCGGAATACACTCTTCCCGACGTTTCGCAGACCGTGATACTCACAAGAATGGCGGGACGTACTCCCGTTCCCGAAAAGGAGAGCATAGAGCTCCTTGCGGCTCATCAATGCACTATGGTGATATTCCTCAGTGCGGGCATGATTGGGGAGCTGTCAGAAAGACTTGCGGAGGGAGGCTATTCTCCCGATACTCCCGCAGCCATAGTCTATAAGGCTACATGGCCGGAGGAGAGAGTGCTCCACTGTACGGTCGGGAGCCTTGCCGAGACTGCAAGGGAGAACGGTATCTCAAAGACGGCGCTGATCACCGTCGGGGATTTTCTCGGCAGCGATCATGAGCTTTCGCGGCTTTATGCGGCGGATTTCGAGACCGGCTACAGAAAGGCGAAGAACTGATGGATATAGCTGTTATATCTCTTACGGAAAACGGAAGAGAATTTTCGCGCAGGATAGCGGAAACGCCCTCGGGTCACCGATTCAGACGCTATTGCTTCCACAAGCATACCGACGGGAATGCGGAAGCCTTTACGGATATAAACGCTCTCACAGGCTGCATTTTCAGTACCTATGACGCGCTTATATTTGTATGCGCCTGCGGGATAGCGGTAAGGGCGGCGGCGCCGTATCTGCGTTCAAAGACAACGGATCCTGCCGTGCTGGCGGTTGACGACTGCGGAAAATTCATTATCCCCGTATTGTCGGGACATATCGGCGGTGCCAATGCTCTTGCCCGGCAGCTTGCCGTGCTTACGGGAGCTGTTCCCGTTGTCACTACCGCCACGGATACGGGAGGACGTTTTTCACCCGACTGCTTTGCGGCAGCAAACGGACTCGTCATAACCGACCTCAGGGCGGCGAAGGAGATAGCCGCTGCTGTTCTGGACGGCGAAAAAACGGGGCTTGTTACGGAATATAAATGCTTGAATATGCCCGAAGATGTGGTGTGCGGCAGCGGATCGCGTACGGGAATATATATCGGCAGCGGCGATGTTGAGCCCTTTCCCGTTACCCTGAGACTTGTCCCGAGAAATATAGTCATAGGCATAGGCTGCAAGAAGGGAATCACCGCCGGAACAGTAAGCCGCAGGGTGCATTCGGCCCTTAATGAGGCGGGCATACCCTTTGAGAGAGTGTATGGAGCCGCAAGCATAGATCTCAAGAGCGATGAAAAGGGGCTTCTTGAGTTTTGCAGCAGCTGCGGGCTGGAGCTGTCGTTCTTTTCTGCGGAGGAGCTTATGAGCACTGAGGGGGAGTTCACGCCCTCAGCCTTTGTAATGGAAACGGCAGGAGCCGACAATGTCTGCGAGAGAAGCGCGGTAAGGCTCAGCGACGGCAGGCTTGTACTGCGGAAGAGCGCGGCTGAGGGAGTAACGGTGGCGGCTGCCGAAAAGCCGATCATTATCGATTTTGAAAGGAAAATGCTGTAATGCTTTATGTTGTTGGCATAGGTGCGGGGAGCTTGGGCGGCATGACGTCAGATGCCGCAAAGGCGCTGTCGGCGGCTGAGCTCATAGTGGGCTATACAAAGTATATCGAGCTCATACGTGAGAGCTTCGCGGAGAAGGAGTTCTATACCACGGGTATGAAGCAGGAGCGCGAGCGTGTGGAATATGCCCTGAAAGAGGGAGAAAAACGGACAGTTGCCCTGATATGCAGCGGAGACCCTCAGCTTTACGGTATGGCGGGGCTTGCCTTTGAGCTGAGTTCGGCATATCCCGATACCGATATAGAGGTGATCCCCGGTGTTACCGCCGCGTTCAGCGGAGGGGCTGTCCTTGGCTCCCCCCTTACCAATGATCTTGCGGTGATAAGCCTTTCCGACCTGCTCACACCTGCGGAAAGGATCCGCAGGCGTCTGCATTGTGCAGCTGAGGGAGACTTTGTGATCGTGCTGTACAATCCTTCCTCAAAGAACCGTTCCGATTACCTTGCGAGAGCCTGCGATATAATACTTGAGCACAGACCGCCCCATACGGTCTGCGGCTATGTAAGGAACATAGGCAGAGAGGGTCAGGAGAGCCGGGTGCTCACCCTCGGAGAGCTCAGGGATACGGCAGTTGATATGTTCACCACGGTGTATATAGGCAATTCGGAGACAAAGCTCATAAACGGTAAAATGGTCACGCCGAGAGGTTACGGAAATGTCTGAGCTGCTTATATTCGGCGGTACCACAGAGGGTCGCCGGCTGGCGGATATATGCGTAAAAAACGGCATAAGCGCCGATGTGTCCGTGGCGACGGAGTACGGTGCGTCTTTGCTTCCCGACGGAGTAAGGATCCTCTGCGGCAGGCTCGATGCGGAGCAGATGACGGAGCTTATGAAAAAGAGCCCGTACAGAGCTGTGATTGACTGTACTCATCCATATGCCGTTGAGGTGACGGAAAACATAAGGATCGCCTGTTTGGCGGCAGAGCTCCCGTATCTCAGGCTCATCCGCAGCAGCTCCGATATAAGGGGCACTGTTGCGAAGGATATGGAACAGCTCAGAGAGCTTCTCGGCAGCAGCGACAGGATCGTGCTGAGCACTCTCGGCAGCAAGGCTGCGGCAGAGCTTGCGAAGGTGAGAGATCACCGCAGAAGGATATGGCTCAGAGTGCTGCCGTCGGAGGATATACGCTTACTGACCGAAGAACTGGGCTTTGACGAGAGCCGCATAATACAGGAAAAGGGACCATTTACGGTCAGTCGGAATATTGAGCATATAAAGCTGAGCGGCGCAGAGATACTCCTCACCAAGGAGAGCGGCGAGACAGGCGGCTATCCCGAAAAGGCAGAGGCTGCCGAAAAATGCGGGATAGAGCTTGTCACTCTGGCAAGGCCAAGCGAGAAGGGCTTCAGCTTTGATGAGACAGTGCGGATAATAATGGAAATGAGGAGGGAGCGGCAGATATGAAGGTGTATATCGTAGGTATCGGCATGGACGGCAGGAATACTCTTACCCGCGAGGGGTGGAAGGCTGTCACGGAGGCGGAGCTCCTTATAGGTGCGAAGCGTATGCTCGCTCCCTTTGCGGAGCTCGGCAAGGAGACCTTATGCAGCTATATCCCGCAGGAGATAGCCGAAGCTCTTCGCAGCTGCGGAAAGGATACTGCGGCTGTGCTCATGTCCGGGGACTGCGGTTTTTTCAGCGGCACAAAAAAGCTTCTGCCGCTGCTCGGTGACTATGATACGGAGACGGTTCCCGGAATATCGGCGGCAGCATACCTTTGCGCAAAGACGGGTATCTCCTATGAAAAAATGAAGTTTGTGTCCCTTCACGGTCAGAACGGCAACATAGCCGTGAATGTGATGATGAATGAGTACTGCTTCTTCCTTCTCGGCGGAGAAATGACAGCGGCAGGCCTTTGCAGCCGCCTTGCGGCATACGGCCTGCCGGAGGTCACGGTGCATATCGGCGAGGAGCTGGGATATGAAGGAGAGCGTATAGTAAGCGGAACAGCAGGGAGCCTCAGGGACGGCAGCTTCGGCAGGCTTGCTGCGGCTGTTGTATACAATCCGCAGTTTATCGGGCATATTCCCTCGGCTGTCAGCGACGGGAGCTTCATACGCGGCGGGATACCAATGACCAAATCCGAGGTAAGGTGCATAGCAGCTGCAAAGCTGGATATATGCTCTGATTCCGTGGTATGGGACATAGGCTGCGGCACGGGCTCGGTATCGGTGGAAGCCGCTTACAGGTGCGCCGACGGAAAGGTGCTGGCCTTTGACAGGAATGCGGAAGCGGCAGAGCTAACGAGGAAAAATGCGGCAGCCTTCGGCTGTGACAATATCATAGTACAGGAGGGCGAGTGTCCCGCCGTGCTTGCGGGTGCTGAGCCTCCGGACAAGGTGTTCATAGGCGGCAGCGGCGGCAATATGAAGGATATACTTGAAGCGGTATACAGAGCCAATCCAAAGGCGGATATAGCCGCGGCAGCCGTATCCCTTGAGACCCTCAGGGATACAGCGGAGGCATTCGGACAGTACGGAGCGGAATGCGAGGTAACGCAGATAGCCGTCACAAGGACAGAAAGGATAGGAGCTCATACCATGCTCCGGGCTCAGAATCCGGTATTCATCATAAGCGGGAGGCTGTCATGAAACGGTTCATCATAGCGGGAACGGGAAGCGGCTGCGGCAAGACCACCGTGACCTGTGCTGTTCTTTCGGCACTGAAAAAGCGGGGCACCGATCTTGCTGCATTCAAGTGCGGACCCGACTACATAGACCCCATGTTCCTGAGAAGGACACTGGGTACCGACGTCCATAATCTTGACAGCTTCTTCTGCGGCAGGGATACTCTTCTTTACCTCCTTGACGAGTACGGAGGGAGCCGTGAGCTCTCGGTAATAGAGGGCGTAATGGGCTTCTATGACGGAGCGGAGGGCTCGGCCCATGCCCTTTCGCAGCTGACGGATACGCCGGTCATCATGGTTATCGGCTGCAAGGGAATGAGCGATTCCATAGGAGCGGTAATGCGGGGATTTCTCAGCTACCGTCCGAATAATATCGCAGGCTTTGTATTTGACTGCCTTCCCGAAAGGCTGGAGCCCCTTGAAAGGAAGCTCTGCGCAGAGCTGGGCACGGGTTATTTCGGCTTTCTTCCGCAGAACGGAGCGGCTCTCGAGAGCAGACATCTCGGACTTGTCATGCCCGGGGAGATAGCTGACATAAATGAGAAACTGGACAGGCTTGGAGAGCTGGCCGAAAAGTACATAGACCTGGACGGGCTTCTCGGTCTGCCCGATATTCCGCTGCCGGAGTACAGGGCTCCGCGGATACCGCGTTTCGGCTCGGAGCCCGTGATCGCAGTAGCTTATGACAGTGCCTTCTGCTTTTTATACCATGAAAATATCGGACTGCTTGAAAAAATGGGCTGCAAAGCAGAGTATTTTTCTCCTCTTTCGGACAAGCATCTGCCCGGGGCTGACGGACTGCTGCTGTGCGGCGGTTATCCGGAGCTGTACGGAGCGGAGCTGTCTGCCAATGCTTCCATGCTTGCGGACATAAGGGAGAGGATATGCTCGGGTATGCCCGTTATGGCCGAATGCGGCGGATTTATGTATCTCCATGAGAAAATGACGGATAAAAGCGGGAAAACATATCCCATGGCGGGAGTGATAAAGGGCAGAACATTTCCGACGGAAAGGCTCCGAAGGTTCGGATATATCACCGTGACGGCACGTGAGGACGGACTTCTGTGCGGAAAGGGAGGCTCCCTGAAAGCCCATGAGTTCCACTACTGGGACAGCACAGACTGCGGCGCGGACTTCCTTGCTGAAAAGTCCGACGGCAGGAGCTGGGAATGCGGACATACAGGCGGGAGCATTTACGCGGGATTTCCGCATTTCTATTTTTATTCAGATACCGGCATGGCCGTGAGATTCGTTGAGAAATGCTGTGAATACGGAGGAAAGAATGGAGCGCATACGTAAGATAATACCCGCAGACAAGGAAGCATACGCCGCGGCAAAGTCCTGCTGGGACAGCATAGCCAAGCCTCTCGGGAGCTTCGGTCTCCTTGAAGAGGCGGTGGAGAGGATAGCGGCTGTACAGCGTACCGATAAGCCGGATATATCAAAGAGGACGGCGGTAATTATGTGCGCCGACCACGGTGTGGTATGTGAGGGAGTGACTCAGTGCGGCAGTGGGGTGACAGCTGAATGTGCAAAGGCTATTGCGGAGGGACGCTCCAATATAAACGCTGTGGCAGCACAGTTCGGCATAGACGTCATGGCTGTGGATATGGGCATCGCCTCGGAAATTGACTGTCCCTCCCTGATAAACAGGAGGATAGCCTGCGGTACAGACAATATAGCTGTCGGCAGGGCTATGTCTCAGGAGCAGGCGGAACGAGTGGTGATCACTGGAATGGATATTGCCGGAGAGCTGGCGGCTGAGGGCACAAAGCTGATAATAACCGGTGAAATGGGTATCGGCAATACCACATCTGCAAGCGCGATTGCCTCCGTACTGCTTGGCATGGAACCGGAAAAGACTACGGGCAGGGGCGCGGGGCTCTCGTCGGAGGGACTGGAACGAAAGATAAGGGCTGTAAGACGTGCCATTGAGGTGAATTCTCCCGATCCAGACAGGCCGCTGGAGCTCCTCGGCAAGCTTGGCGGCTTTGAGATCGCAGCCATGACGGGACTGTTCCTCGGTGGGGCTTATTACCATGTTCCCGTGATAATAGACGGTGTAATATCGGCGGCGGCTGCCGCCGTGGCATACAGGACAGCGCCTGTATGCGGAGAGTATATGCTTGCGAGCCACTGCTCATCGGAGCCCGCGGGGGAGGGCCTGCTCCGCTGCATAGGCCTTGAGCCCGTGATAAGAGCGGGTCTCAGGCTTGGAGAGGGCACGGGAGGAGCTCTCCTTGTGCCGCTGCTTGACGGAGCTCTTGCTCTGTATTATAATTCTCACAGATTTGACGATACTTCGATAGAAAGGTATGCTGAACTCAGATGATAACACTTGTTACAGGCGGCTCAAAGTGCGGAAAATCGTGGTATGCCGAGAAGATACTTGAAGGCTTTCAAGGCAGGAAATTCTATATTGCAGCCATGAAGCCCTTCGGCGCCGACGCCCTTGAAGCGATAGAGCGGCACCGCCTTCTGCGCAGTGGCAAGGGCTTCGAGACGATTGAAAAATATACGGATATAGGCGAGCTGTCACTGCCGCCGGGCTGCGGAGTGCTTGTTGAGTGCATAGGCAATCTCTGCGCTAATGAGATGTTTCAGGGCAGGACTGTGCAGTCCTGTTCAGAGAAGATATTGAGCGGCATAAAAGCCCTTACTGTAAATGCCGCGGAGACAGTGATAGTCACAAATCAGGTGGGAGCTGACGGAGTCCCCTATCCGGAGGGCACAGCCGAATATATTTCGGAGCTCGGGGCGATAAACACCGGTATCGCAGCCCTTGCGGACAATGTGGTGGAATGTGTTTACGGCATACCCGTTATCCTGAAAGGAGGCAGGCCGTGCTGAGATCGTTTTTTTCCGCTTTTCTCATGTATTCCCGCATACCCGTTCCGAAAACGGAATGGAAGGAGGAGAACCGCCGCTATGCCCTGGGATTTTTTCCCCTTGTGGGTGCTGTGACGGGAGGACTTCTGCTGCTGTGGCGCTTTGTATGCGATCGCCTTGAGATCGGACAGCTTCTTTTTGCAGGTGGAGCAGTGCTTATCCCCATAATTGTGACGGGCGGAATACATCTTGACGGCTTCTGCGACGTCAGCGACGCAAGAGCTGCCTGTGCAGACAGGGAGAGGAGCCTTGAGATAATGAAGGATCCCCATATAGGTTCCTTTGCTGTGATAAGCCTCTGCGTATACCTTATTATTCAGACTGCTCTGTTTACTCAGGTGGATTCCATGAAAACGGCAGCAGTTATCGCTGCGGGATATGTGGTTTCACGCGGGCTCAGCGCCGTATCTGCCGTTACCTTCAGGTCTGCAAAAAAGGACGGCTCTCTTCAGAGCTTTGTCCGTCCCGCACACAGGAACATAACACTTGCAATGGATATAGCGTCTGCGGCGGCAGGTATCGCTGTGCAGACGGTACTGCTGCCGGTACAGGGCGCTGCAGCAGCACTGGCCGCCTTGCTTGTCATGGCATATCACAGGTACTCCTCCTACCGCCGCTTCGGCGGCATAACAGGGGATCTGTGCGGCTGGTTCCTCCAGCTGTGCGAGATATGGATACTTGCGGCGGCTGTATTTTCCGAAAGGATAACGGAAGTGATGAAATGAAGATAGTTCTCATACGCCACGGCATGACTGCGGGCAATATGGAAAAGAGATATATAGGCGTTACCGACGAGTCTCTTTGCAACGAGGGCATAAGAGCTCTTTCAGAAAAGAAATATCCCCGCTGTGAGCTTCTTGTGTGCAGTCCCATGAAGCGCTGCACAGAGACAGCAGCTGTCATATATCCCGGTCAGCAGCCGATTATTGCCGACGGACTGAGGGAATGCGATTTCGGTGAGTTTGAAGGAAAAAACTATAAGGAGCTCTCGGGCTCTGCCGAATATCAGAGCTGGATCGACAGCGGAGGTGAGGCGGCATTCCCGCACGGAGAGGTGCCTGCGGACTTCCGCAGGCGAAGCAAGGAGGCCTTTGAACAGATCCTGTACGCTCACAGCGGAGCAGAGTCGGCTGCCTTTGTTGTCCACGGCGGCACGGTAATGTCTGTGCTGGAAAAATACGCCTTTCCCCATAAGGACTATTTTGACTGGCAGCTTCCAAACGGCAGCGGCTGGGTCTGCGAATGGAACGGAAATAAACTTACTGTTACGGAGCGAATATGAGATTCTTTATACCTGCTTTACCCCTTGTCATAGGCTTTATACTTGACGCAGCCATAGGTGACCCCTACAGCCTCCCTCACCCCGTAAGGCTCATAGGACGGCTCATATCAGCCCTTGAGGGCTTTGTAAGGAAACGGTTCCGCAGTCTCCGCAGAGGCGGCGTTTTCCTTGCGGTCACGGTCTGCACTGTATCTGCGGCAGTTCCTGCGGCAGTCCTTTTCTGCTGCTACAGGCTCAATATCATACTCGGCATAGCTGCTGAGAGCGTCCTGTGCTGCTATCTTACGGCGGCGAGGTGTCTGTGCAGCGAGAGCATGAAGGTGTACAGGGCAGTACGGGAAAACGATACGGAAAAAGCAAGAAAAGCCGTATCCATGATAGTCGGACGGGACACGGACGTACTGGACCGCGACGGCATAATCAGAGCGACTGTGGAGACAGTGGCGGAAAATACCTCGGACGGCGTAACGGCTCCCCTTTTTTATATGGGCATAGGCGGAGCGGTTCTGGGAGCACTCTATAAAGCGGTGAATACCATGGATTCAATGATTGGCTACAGGAACGAGAAATATTCTGAGCTTGGCAGAGCAGCCGCAAAGCTGGACGACGTTCTGAATTATATCCCTTCACGCATAACGGCGGTGCTTATGGCTGCAAGTGCGGCGCTTTCCGGACTTGACGGCAGGAATGCTCTTCGGATATGGAAAAGGGACCGCAGAAAGCACGCCAGTCCAAATTCCGCTCAGACAGAAGCTGCCTGTGCGGGAGCGCTTCACGTACGCCTTGCAGGGGACGCGCAGTATTTCGGCGAGCTCCACAGGAAGCCTTACATCGGCGATGACGACAGAGAGATAGAAGCTGCGGACATTCCCCGCGCCAACAGGCTCATGTACGGTTCATCGGTGTTTATGCTTGTTGCAGCGGCGGTACTGAGGTGTATTATTTACGGAGGTCTTGTATGATACAGCAGCATGGCGGGAATATTTACGATCACGGTGCCATTATCGATTTTTCTGCAAATATAAATCCTCTGGGTATGCCAGAGGGGGTGCGCAGGGCGCTTCTCGGCGGACTGGACGAGATCGAAAGATACCCCGACCCGTACTGCCGCGGACTTACGGAGAGTATCGCGGCATATGAGGAGATAAACGCGGAAAGCATCGTCTGCGGCAATGGTGCCGACGACCTTATATTCCGTATCGTCCACGCCCTGAGACCGCGGAGAGCTTTGATATGCGCCCCTGCCTTCGGAGAGTACGGGCGGGCGCTGTCGGAGGCAGGCTGTGCCGTATACGAGCATATCCTCACCGAGGACAACGGCTTTGAACTGACGGAAGATATTCTCGGCAGACTGGACGAGGATATGGATATATGCTTTTTATGCACTCCCAATAATCCCACAGGCAGGCTCATATCTCCCGGACTTTTGAGAAGGATCGCGGAGAAATGCAGGGAAAAGGGTATCATGCTGGTATGTGACGAGTGTTTTCTGGGCTTTGTGCGGAATGGAGAAAGCTTCAGTCTCAGGGAGCATATGAACGGAAACTGTATCATCCTAAAGGCCTTTACCAAGCTCTATGCCATACCCGGACTCAGGCTGGGCTACGCCTTATGCGGTGACGTCGGAACTGCGGAGCTCATAAAGCGGAGCGGTCAGTTCTGGAGCGTTTCCGCTCCTGCTCAGACTGCGGGAAGGGCGGCTCTTGAGGATAAGGGATATGTAAAAAGAACTGTTGAATATATCGGGTCGCAGCGCGGAGAGCTCCTTTGCGGACTTGCTTCGGCAGGTGTAAAGGTCTTTGAGGGAGCGGCGAATTTCCTGCTTATAAAAAGCGCTGACGGACTTGCGGAAAAAATGCTGGAGGAAGGTATCCTTATACGTGACTGCCGCAGCTTCTCGGGACTTGAAAAAGGCTTTTACCGCATAGCGGTTAGGCGGCGTGAGGAGAACAGGATACTGCTTGAGGCTCTGAGGAGGTGTCTGAATGGCTAAGGCGATAATGCTTCAGGGGACCATGTCGAATGTTGGGAAAAGCTTTCTGACAGCGGCACTGTGCAGGATATTCCGTCAGGACGGATATTCTGTCGCCCCGTTCAAATCGCAGAATATGGCTCTGAATTCATATATTGCTCCCGACGGTGCGGAGATAGGCAGGGCTCAGGCGCTTCAGGCGGAGGCGGCTGGCATAGAGCCCTCGGCGCTGATGAACCCCGTACTTCTCAAGCCCACCACTGATGTGGGGTCACAGGTGATAGTCAACGGCAGAGTGCGCGGGAATATGCGGGCAGCCGAATACTTCCGCAGGAAAAGGGAGCTCATACCCGATATTATGTCTGCATATTCGGCGCTTGCACGGCAGTATGACATTATCGTTATCGAGGGGGCCGGAAGTCCCGTGGAGCTCAATCTGAAGGCAGACGATATTGTCAATATGGGACTTGCAAGGCTGGTAAAAGCTCCCGTGCTGCTTGTGGGAGACATTGACAGGGGCGGCGTTTTTGCTCAGCTGATAGGTACTCTGCAGCTTCTTGAAGAGGAGGAACGCTCCATGGTGAAGGGACTTGTGGTGAACAGGTTCCGCGGCGATATATCACTTTTCCGTGACGGCATAGATATACTGGAGCAGCGTTCGGGAAAGCGTGTCGCGGGAGTCGTGCCTTATATAGACTGCGACATTGATGACGAGGACAGCCTTTCAGAAAAGCTCATGCAGACCACTGCGGACGGCCTTATAGATATAGCGGTCATAAGGCTTCCGAAGATCTCGAATTTCACCGATGTGGACGTTTTCAGGCAGTATAAGGGAGTATCCGTGCGCTTTGCCGGCAGGGTTGCGGCTCTGGGAAAGCCCGACATCATAATCATTCCCGGGACCAAGAGCACAGTGGAGGATATGAGGTGGCTCAGGAGCAGCGGGCTTGAAGAAGCGGTAATGAACTGCATTGCTGCGGGTATCCCGGTTTTCGGGATATGCGGAGGTTATCAGATCATGGGGAAATCCATATCCGACCCGCTGGGCAGCGAATCGGGGGGCAGCATAAGCGGTATGGGGCTCCTTGACTGCGATACCGTATTCGGCACCGAAAAGCGGCAGACAAGGGTTACGGGCCGTTTCGGAGCTGTCGGGGGCTTTTTCTCCTGCCTTTCGGGAGCAGAGTTTTACGGCTATGAGGTGCATATGGGCGAGACCGCCGGAGGAGACTGCGCTCTCACGGACTGCGGCGGAAGCTTCGCGGAAAATGCGGCGGGCTGCTATGTTCACGGGATATTTGACAGCGCGGAGGTGTCGGAAAGACTTATACGCAGGCTTTATGAAAAAAAGGGGCTGAGCTTTGACAGCGAAGCCGTGGACAGAAGAGAATACCGCAGCGCTCAGCTGGATATTCTTGCGGACAGTGTCCGGAAAGCGCTTGATATGGAAATGATATACAGGATACTGGAGGAGGGCGTATGAAGCTTGAATATGTGCTGCCGTCGGAGATCGAAAAGCGCAGCTTTGAGATAATCGGTAGCGAGCTTGACAGGGATATACCCGAAAAGATCAGGCCTATAGTGATGAGGGCCATACATACCACAGCGGATTTCGATTATGCGGATAATCTCTGGTTCTCGGAAAATGCAGTTGACAGGGCTCTCGGTGTACTCAGCCGCGGAGCTGTAATAGTGACGGATACGAATATGGCAAAGGCAGGCATAAACAAAGGGGCTCTTGCGCGTCACGGCTGCGAATGCGTGTGCTATATGGCCGACGATGACGTGGCGGAAACCGCAAAAAACAGCGGCACCACACGAGCGGCAGCCTCCGTGGACAAGGCCGCTCTGCTTGACAGACCTGTGATATATGCAGTGGGTAACGCCCCCACAGCTCTTGTGCGCCTGTGCGAGCATATCGCGGACGGAAGCTTTGTGCCAGAGCTGGTAATAGGTGCTCCCGTGGGCTTTGTGAATGTGGTGCAGTCAAAGGAAATGCTCATAGAGTCGGGCATACCCTGCATAGTTGCAAGGGGAAGAAAGGGCGGCAGCAATGTTGCGGCTGCGATATGCAATGCGCTGCTGTATATGCTTGACAAACAAAAACAGCTGTAAAAGTCGAGCACTCTTGTTGATAAAGCCTAAAATTCGCCAAAAGCTTGAAAAAACAAAAACAATCTGATATAATTGTTCTTGTTCATGAACCATTATATAATTAAATATGACAAACGGTGCCTCCTATGGCTGCAAGGTCATGCAGGAGGGTAAAAGGGAAGCAGGTAAGAGTCCTGCACGATCTCGTCACTGTGATTGAGGAGCGTAATGCTTTCCGCGGGTACTGCGGAGCCACTGAGCTTATCGGGAAGGCTGCATTGCGTGTTGATACATAAGTCAGGAAACCTGCCGTTTTGTTGGTACGGAAGCGAAAGCTTCAGGTCACGAGGTATTGATCGTACTGTTTCCCAGACTCTGTTCGCAGGGTCTGTTTGCAATGCCTTCTGCCTGCGCAGGGGCTTTTTTTGTTGCGCGCACGGTCTTTGCCTCCAAGGAAAGGAAATGATCACAATGAAAAACGGAAAAATCATCGCAATGCTCATGGGACTGTCAGTAGCTGCGGCTGCTTTTACAGCCTGCGGAGACTCGGAAAAGGCCTCAGAGAGCAAGGCTGAGGAGACAACAGCTGCAACAGAGGCTACTGAGGCAGAGACCACAACAGAAGCCGTGACAACCGCCGAGCCCGAGGACGAAGAGGACGAGGAGGAGAACTATGATACAGGCGACGCTTCTCTCGACAATGTCCGCAATCAGGACGGCATAGGCGAGAACGAGCTCCTTGTGGTGAGCTTCGGTACAAGCTACAACGACAGCCGCCGTCTGACGATAGGCGCTATCGAGGACGCACTTGAAAAGGCATTCCCCGATTATTCTGTACGCCGCGGATTTACCGCAAATATCATAATCGACCATGTTGAGCGCCGTGACGGCATACTCATCGACGATATAGACGCAGCGCTGAAGAGAGCTGTTGACAATGGTGTAAAGAACCTTGTGATACAGCCCACACACCTTATGAACGGTATCGAGTACAACGAGCTCATCGAAAAGGCAGGAAGCTATTCCGACGCCTTTGACAAGGTTGTCTTCGGCGAGCCTCTCCTTACGAGCGACGACGACTTCAAGCGCGTTGAGCAGGCGATAGTTGACTGGACCTCAGAATACGATGACGGCAAGACCGCTATATGCTTCATGGGACACGGCACAGAGGCTGAGTCCAACGGCGTGTACAGCAGGATGCAGGAGCTCCTCAAGGCTGACGGCCACGACAATTACTTCGTGGGCACCGTTGAAGCGGAGCCCTCACTGGAGGACGTTCTCGCGCTTGTAAAGGCGGGCGGCTACGAAAAGGTAGTTCTTGAGCCTCTTATGGTAGTTGCGGGCGATCACGCCAACAACGATATGGCAGGCGACGACGAGGACTCATGGAAGTCTGCATTTGAAGCAGAAGGCTTTGAAGTAAAATGCCTGCTGAGAGGTCTGGGAGAGAACGAGGCTGTAAGACAGCTCTATATCGAGCATGCCAAGAAGGCAGCAGAGACTGTGTGAGAATAAGAATATCGGAACGGGCGGTCTCGGCTGCCCGTTCTAAGTATATGAGGTAATGTATGAAAAAAAGCTTATTATTGATCCTGACCGCAGCAGTGCTTACGTCCTGCGGTACAAAGACCGCAACATCTGAAAAAACTCCCGGGGCAGCGACAGCCGTCACTGAAAGCACCGCAGAGCTTACCACAGAAGCTGCAACTGAGGCTGCCACAGAGCATGAGACCGCACCCCAGAACAAGGTGGGCTTTGAGGGAATGGAGGCTGTCGGCGCAGAGGTAGTTAAGGAAGGAGAATACCATATCTCCGTTGATTCCAGCTCTTCGATGTTCAAGATAGCAGACTGTGTGCTGAAGGTCGGCGGCGGGAAGCTTACCGCCGATCTTATCATAGACAGCAAGTCCTACGATAAGCTGTTCATGGGCACTGAGGAGGAGGCAAAATCCGCAGACAGCTCGGAATGCATAGGATATACCTCCAATGAATCGGGACAGTCCGTGTTCACCGTGCCTGTTGAGGCTCTCGACAAGGAGATACAATGCGCCGCTCTCAGCGCCAAGAAGCAGGAGTGGTACGGAAGGACTCTTGTGTTCCGTGCGGATTCACTGCCCGATGACGCATTTTCCGAGAGCAGATACACTACCCTCGAGGAGCTCGGACTTGCCGACGGCGAGTATACCGTTGAGGTGGAGCTGGAGGGCGGCTCCGGCAGAGCCACTGTGGCTTCTCCCGCAAAGCTCACCGTTGAGGACGGAAAGGCTACCGCAGAGATAGTGTGGAGCAGCGACAAGTACGATTATATGATAGTGGACGGAGAAAAGTATCTTCCTGTTATTACGGAGGGAAGCTCCGTATTCGAGGTGCCTGTTGCGGGCTTCGATCACGGTATGCCCGTATCTGCCGATACGACGGCTATGAGCGTGCCCTATGAGATCGAGTATACGCTCTGCTTCGTGTCCGGGTCGATAGCGTGACGGATATGCTTAGAAGGACCTGCGCAGTATTCTGTGGTCTCATATGCCTTTGCAGCTTTTCCTGCAAGTCGGGAAAAACGACTTCCACCGAAAAGGTACAGCTCGTGAAAACGGGCAGCATGGAGCTGCGATATGCCGAGCAGTTTTCGGTGGACTATTATGAGGGCGGATATTCACTCGCAAGGATAGGCGACGACAGCTTTCTTATCGTTCCGGAAGGTGCAGAAGTTCCCGGAACCGACGGGGACGTGACTGTAATACGTCAGCCGGTTGAGAACATATACGTTGCAGCTTCCTCGGCAATGGATCTTTTTGACGGCATAGGCAGCCTTGATGAGGTGGCCATGACCTCCACGGCTGAAAAGGACTGGAGCCTTCCGGATATAAGGGACGCTGTGGGATCGGGCAGAATAGCCTATATAGGCAAGTACAGCTCCCCCGATTACGAGGCTCTCGTATCGGGAAACTGCGGACTTGCGGTAGAGTCTACCATGATATACCATACTCCCGAGGTAAGGGAAAAGATAGAGGCGCTGGGCATACCGGTGCTGGTGGAGCGTTCGAGCTACGAATCCCACCCTCTCGGCAGAATGGAATGGCTCAAGCTCTACGGACTGCTGACGGGGGACGCAGAGAGTGCGGAGGACTTTTTCAATGAAAAGACAAAGGGCTTCGATGAGCTTATGAAGAAAGAACGCAATGACGGAGAGAGAAAGACAGCCGCGTTTTTCTATATAAGCTCCAACGGCTATGTGAACATAAGAAAGCCCGGAGACTACATTTCAAAGATGATAGAGCTTGCGGGCGGCAGCTATATATTTACCGCAGATCAGCTAAAGATCGAAGATAACGCTCTGTCCACCATGAATATACAGACCGAGACCTTCTACGAAACAGCCCGTGATGCGGATTTTCTTATATACAACAGCACCATTGAAGGCGAGCTTGACAGTGTGGAGCAGCTTATCGGGAAATGCGGCGTCCTTGCGGACTGCAAGGCAGTAAAGAACGGAAACGTATGGTGTACGGGACAGAATATGTTCCAGCAGACAACGGGAGCGGCGGACATGATATGCGACCTTGAGCTTGTTTTTTCACAGCAGGCCGACGGTAAGGAGATGAGTTTCCTGCACCGTCTTGAATGAGGAGGAAATATGGAACGTAAGAGAGCTGTAAGATGGACGGTATGCTTTTTGCTGCTGACTGCGCTCACCTTGTTTTTTGCGGTAACCGAGCTTGTCTGCGGCAGCAGCGGGCTGTCGGTCAGGGAGGTTGCGGAAGCGCTTTCCGGTGAAAGCAATGATACCGCGGCATACAGGATAGTATCGGAGATACGTCTGCCGAGGGCGGCGGCGGCTCTGCTGCTGGGGGGAGCCCTTTCCGTTTCGGGCTACCTTTTGCAGAGCTTCTTTGCCAATCCCATAGCAGGTCCCTATGTTCTCGGCATATCATCGGGAGCAAAGCTGACGGTAGCCGTTGCCATGATAGTATCGCTTCAGCACGGTTTTGTAATGAATTCTGCTCTTATGGTCGCTGCGTCCTTTGCAGGCTCCGTCGCTGCCATGGGTGTGATACTGCTTTTTGCCGGCAGGGTCAGGAACATGGCTCAGCTCATAATAGCGGGCGTGATGACGGGATATATCTGCTCGGCTGTTACGGAGCTGTTTGTCACCTTTGCCGACGATTCCAACATAGTCAATCTCCATAACTGGTCCATGGGCAGCTTCTCGGGTATCGACATGGCAGATGTCCGCGTGATAGCGGTGATAGTTCTTGCGGGCACGGCAGCAGCTTTCATGTTGTCCAAGCCCATGAGCGCATATCAGCTGGGAGAGAGCTATGCTGTGAATATGGGCGTCAATATCAGAATGTTCAGACTGGCTCTGATACTTCTTTCCGGAATGCTTTCCGCCTGTGTTACCGCCTTTGCGGGACCTGTTTCCTTTGTTGGCGTGGCGGTTCCGCATCTGATGAAAGGACTTTTCGGTACCGCAAAGCCGATCGTAATAATCCCTGCATCCTTTGTGGGCGGAGCAGCCTTCTGCCTTGCCTGCGACCTTATAGCACGCACGGTGTTTTCTCCCGTGGAGCTGAGCATAAGCACGGTCACGGCAGTATTCGGAGCGCCGGTCGTCATTGCAGTCATGCTCGGAAGGAATAAGGAGAGGAGGGGGATCTGAGTGGCGGAGGATACGGTTTTAAGAGCCGAGGGAGTCTCGGCGGGATACGGAAAAAAGGTAGTCGTGGACGGACTTGCCTTTGAGGTCAGAGCAGGGGAGATACTGACGATAATAGGCCCCAACGGTGCAGGCAAATCCACGGTGCTTAAAAGCATCGCCGCGCAGCTTCCTCTCATATCCGGCAGGGTCAGCATATGCGGCGGAGATTTATCCTCCATGAAAGAAAGCGATATATCGCGTAGGCTCTCTGTCTGCCTGACCGACAGGATAGACGCGGAGAAAATGACCTGTTCGGATATAGTTTCCACGGGCAGATACCCGTATACCGGCAGGCTGGGACTGCTCACCGATGGGGACAGGGCGGCAGTCAGGGAGGCCATGGAACTGACAGGTACGGCTTATCTTGCGGATACGGATTTCCGCTGTATCAGCGACGGCCAGCGTCAGACGGTAATGCTTGCAAGAGCCATAGCCCAGCAGCCGCAGGTCATGCTGCTGGATGAGCCGACTTCATTTCTCGATATAAATAATAAGCTGAGGCTACTCACCGTACTGAGGGAGCTTGTACGAAGCAGAAATATTGCGGTGGTGCAGTCACTTCATGAGATAGACCTTGCTCAGCGTTTTTCCGATAAGATACTGTGCGTACACAGCGGAAAAGCCGACAGACTCGGTACTCCCGAGGATATATTCTCGGACGGGTACATAAGCGGACTTTATTCCATGACAAGCGGCACCTTCAACGGGCTTTTCGGTACTGCCGAGGCAGAGCGTGTCACGGGCAGACCGGAGGTGTTCGTCATAGGCGGAGGAGGAAGCGGCATACCGATGTACCGTATGCTTCAGCGCCGCGGCACCGCCTTTGCGGCAGGCGTGATACATGAGAACGACCTTGACTTTCCTGTGGCGGCGGCTCTTTCAGCGGAGCTTATAACGGAAAAGTCATTTGAGTCTGTAAGCGCAGAAAGCTTACGCAGGGCAAAGGAGCTGATAGACAGGTGCGGAAGTGTAATATGCACGGTAAAGAGTTTCGGACAGATGAACCTTGCCAACAAGGAGCTTGCCGGATATGCGGACAGCCTCGGAAAGCTGCGGGGAAGCATATAGAACAGAAATATCCCGTAAGCGCAATACCGCTTACGGGATATTTCATTATATCAGGAGTCTTTTTCAGCTTGTCATATGCCCTTGAAGGTTATCTTCTGGTATTTCGGCAGTCTTTCCGCTACGGTCTGACGCTTTGTGGGATCCATGAAGAAGCCGCCCTGAACATCTGCTATCTCGTCGCAGTGAACTCCGCGTCCCTCTTCTGTGGTACGGTCGCGCTCAAGTCCGTTGGCAGCGATAACGAATTTCCACTTGCCGTCGTCGGTCTTCACAAGGTCGCCGCCTGCGCCGCAGACTGTACACTCTATGGGGTACTGGAGACCGCCCCACTGCGGCTCTCCGAGACAGAGACAGTTGCTGTGGCAGTTGGGACACCAGCCGGCCTCGGGATCGCCCAGCCATTTACGTTCAGCGGGAGGAGTGTTCAGTGCCTTCATTACGTTCTGACCTATCTCCCTTGCACGGGCGAGCTTCTCGTCGTACAGGAGCACCTGAGCGGGAGCGGGTACCATAGTTGCCATATACATATCAACTATCTTGAAGCTGTTGGTAACTGTGGTGATCTGCATACATTCAAGAGCCATTGACTGCCATGAACGTGTGGAGCCGCCCACGGCGATAAGTGCGCCTACACGGTCGCGGGGCTCGATAGCTCCTATCTTGGTAAGAAAGGCTGTTTCGTATGCGAGATTGCGGTGCATGAATTTAAGGAACAGCGACGAGGGCATGAGCTCGTAGGTGGGAGCGGAGAAGATTACCGCGTCCTGATTGAGCAGCACATCCATTATGCGCTGTTTGTCGTCGGCGTTCTTTAACGAACAGCCTGTGTTTTTGCCCATTGACATACCTATCGTGCATGAGGTGCAGCCCGTACAATCCAGTATATTATAGTCTCTCAGATTGATCAGCGTTACCTCTGCGCCCATTTCCTGACATGCAAGCAGGGATTCCTTCAGCAATATTTCGGAATTGCTGTCCTTTCTGCCCGCTGTCACACCCATAACTTTAAAACTCATACTATAACTCCTTTTCTGTGTAATGTTGATTGGTTTCGGTTGTTGGAATTTAATCATTATAGAGGGTATTGCGTCATTTCAAATCTGTCATAGAGGATTTTTGATCTTGCGGTGATCGTTACAATTATTATACGATATTTTATACAAAAAATCAATGATTTAACACTGAAAAACTGCACAATTTTACGTTAAAAAATTTGTGATTGTTTGAGCTTGATTATTATAAAAAATATGATAAAATATTATATGCGGGCTTAAAATTGAGAATTATCGCACAGGAGTCCGCTTTTACAGATAAAGAAGACCATAAGCATATCGGCTGCCGTACATTACCGACGGCAGGATATGCTTTTTTGTTTTGATACGTAAATATTTATGCGGCGGAGAAAAAAATCATAACATGACTTAGTGTTTTTGGCAGCGGGATACGACTAATAAGTGAAGGACACAGGAACTTACACGAAAGGAGTCTCTACAATGGATAACGGTGAAAGTAGCTACCGCCGTTTCCTTGCAGGTGATGACAGCGGTATGGTGGAGATCGTCCGCGATTACAAGGACGGTCTCATGCTGTACCTGCGCAGTTATACCAATGATCTCAGTTCAGCGGAGGACTGTGTACAGGATACATTTATAAGGCTTGCTGTAAAGAGACCGGGATTCAGCGGGAAATGCTCCTTCAAGACATGGCTTTACACTATAGGCAGGAATATCGCTGTAGATCATATGAGAGGCCTGTTCCGTCACAGGAGGCTGTCCATAGACGACTGCGGCGACCTTAAGGACGAAGCCGACATTGAACAGAGCTATCTTGTCAGCGAAGAGAGGATAATCCTCCACCGTTCGCTGCGGCAGCTGAAAAAGGAATACCAGCAGGTACTGTACCTTACCTATTTCGAAGAGTTCGGCAATTCCGAATCTGCGGAGATAATGGGCAGGTCGAAAAAGCAGATAGAGAACCTCCTGTACAATGCGAGGAAAGCGCTCAGGACAGAATTGGAGAAGGAGGGCTTCAGCTATGAAAAGTTATGAAGAAATGGCAAGATACGTGCTTGAAGTCCGCGACGAACATGAAAAGAAAAAAAGACGCATAGCAGGCGTGCTGAGGATATGCGTTCCTGCTGTTACAGGGCTGTGTGCCGCCGTTATCATAGGGCTTGCGGTATGGAAGAATATGCCCCCGCCGGACAAGATACCCTCGGCAGAGCATATCATTACTACGGAGACCTCGTCTTCCGAGGCTGCTTCCTCTCCGGTAAGCACGGCGAAGCCTGTTCATACATCGGCGACTACGGTAACAGCTGTGACAAAGATCACATCTTCGGCTGAGTTAACCGTTACCTCCACAGCAGTAACTGAGTATCAGCCGGGTACGTCCCGTGTATCTGCCTCTGCCATTGCGACTGCACAGACGAAAAGCACTGCGGAAGCTTCAACGGCAAAGACTACTGGAATCGTGCTGACTACCACGTTACCTGATGAGCAGGAAACAGTAACAGTAACGGGCGGCAATATGGGTATTCCCTATATGCGTACTACCACGTATCCGGACGGAGATATGGGTATTCCCTCCACTCGTACGACCACCGTTCAGGATGTTGCCGTTACCGAACAGCAGGAAGTCACTACCGCATGCGTGACTACAGGAACGCAGACGGTGACTACCGATAAAAGCTGGCAGCACGGGGGAGGCACCATGCCGTGGTCTATGATGACGATTGAACGGCAGTACGATACGGCTGCGGTCGAGGGCTATGAGGGAAGCTATCAGGCAGCATATGCTGTCAATCCAAAATACGGCTATATAGCGGGAGCGATAGGAACGGCCTCCATGTCGGGCTATGACAGTGCCTTTGACGAGGTCCATACCTGCAAAGCCATAGCTTATCATGTGAACGGTCTCGATGACAAGGACGCAGTTGCCATACAGTTCAGCGGCAATAACAATTACTACCTCTATTGCCGCAGCTATATGGATAAAAACGAGCTTATGAACAAGATACGTTCCATCAATCAGTAATTACGAAAGGGTGATCTGTATGACTAAAAATAAAATTATTTCATTCATCATCGGCGCAGCCGTATCCGTTCAGGCTCTTGCATGTCTTGCAGCCTCGGCGGATCAGGACAGCCGGACAGGTTCGCTTATTATAAGCGTCTACAATGAGGACGACGGCGGATACTTCAGGGAGGACATGGACTTTCAACTGGTAGGCGGGACTGAGTGCGGTCCCGGAATGGGCGGCACGCTGTTTTTTGGCGGCTTCAATACCTCCGAGACAAATCCCTACATAGAAGAGAATTTCACCTCCCACTCCGATTATACCTATACGGTACTGTATGTGGGAAAGGATCTTGACGGCTATAACTATATGCTTGACTGGTCTTATCAGGAGCCCTCATTCACCTTCGACAACGGCGCCAACAAGAAGGTTGAGCTGTACATGAAGAAGAGTTATTATATAGTCAGCTCTGAAAACGTTTCCGTTACCACTCACGGACAGGACACGGTGGATCAGAGAGATTCCGTGTGTACAGCTGTATACAGTGTTATTAACAGCCGTGAATTCATGCGTCTCAATTCGGTACAGAGAGTGAATGCGGTCGATGCTCTTCTTGAGGGACTCTGCGACATAGGCATGATCAAGGATTACCGCTACAACGACGAGGACAAGACCATGGAGTTCACCTATAACTTTGGTGTAACGGGTACTCTCAAGTCCTGCGTATTCCTTGGCAGCGGCAATGATCTCAATGACATACAGGCTCCGAGAAGAGCGGCTCACGATATAAACTATGACGGAAGCTTTGCGATCTCAGACCTTGTTTCACTTCAGAACTGGCTCATAAAGAGCGACAAATCCTCGTATATCAACTGTCAGGCAGCTGATTTCTGCAAGGACGGAAAGATAGATATATTCGATCTGCTGCTCATGAAGAAGATGCTGCTGCAGAAGACAGATCTTGCAGACGCTGTATCCTTTGATTTCGAGGCGCAGTATTTACGCACCAACGGCCACGGCGCAGAGTACTATCCTCAGAAGGCCTTTGTTACCGACCGTGCGGGACTTGACAGCTACATCGAGGCTACAAAGGACAATTACGATCTCAGATCGAAAAAGGATAATCCCTTCGGATCTGAATTGGGCTTTGCGGACGCGGCTGAAAAGTATACGGACGAATGGTTCGAGACCCATAACCTCCTTATAGTGCTCACTCAGGAGCCCAGCGGCTCTAACAGACATGAAGTAACAGAGCTCACGGACAAATATGTGAATATAGACAGGCTGCTCCCTTCTGTCGGAAGCTGCGATATGGCACAGTGGCATATCCTTATAGAGACAGACAAGAGCTTCGATATAAGCGATAAGCAGTTCGGCGTTGTGTTCACGGAAAAAAGGACAGATGATACAGTTTATTAAGGCTGATAATGGTATAACCGATATGCCCGACCTATGGTCGGGCATTATTTTTGGCAAAAACCATTTTCCTGTTGACAAGAGGTATATACAGTATAACACGAGGTGCTTCATGAAGATAATTATAAAAAAGCCGCTCCGATATGCCTGTATGTGAACAGACAGAGGAGCAGGTAAGGTCTCAGATACTTTAAGGCAGGATGTTTTCGGCGTGCAGCGCTGTGAAAAATATCATTACAGCAGCTGCCGCAGTATTCTTTGGAATGAACAGATTCCGGGACTGCTTAGCAGCTAAAAAAGCCTCCTGCGGTGATAACGCCGCGGGAGGCTTTTGCTTTATTCCTTTGTGAATGAGAGTTCCTTGAAGTCTGCGTAGCCCGAGGAGTTGTCTGCGGTGATATTTACCCCGATATGCGAGACAATATCGCAGCTGTCTTCAAATTCAAGCCAGTACTTGAGAAAATCTCCGAGATTGAACGAATTCTCGATATGACAGTATTCCTGCCCCTTTACGGGATTGTCCCGGCGGTAAAGGTATACCAGTGTGGATGTACCCGAGGAGTATATGTACATATCGTATTCCGTTCCGTTTACGGTTATGATACTTGATTTTGCGGTATCATTCATCATAATGTTATGTTCCGAAACGGTGTACTCTCTTGACCAGCCGTCATATATGTGGAAATCAAGCGTCCAGTAGCCGTTTTTAAGGAAGCCGTATATATCGACGTCCATGTCTCCGGTGCATCTGAGATCTGCGGAGTAGCTTATGTCATACTCCTTTGCGGTTTTCTTTTCAAAGCTTTCCGAAAGATCCAGCACGTCATAACATTTGAAGCAGTACGTATCTCTCCATTCGGAGGTGAAGGAGTGGTCCTTGCGCATTACCGTCCTGACGCTGTCGTCGTTGTATTTTGAACCGAGGGATGTGAATTTGCGGCTGCTTTCTTCATCGTAAAGCGAACAGTCTCCGATGTAAAGTATTTCTTCGTTATCGGAAAGGGGCAATTCCGAGGATACGCCGAGAACATATTTCGTAAGTATCACCAGGTCGCTGACGTTGCTCCTGAAATCGCCGTTTACGTCGCCTGCTGTCTCTATTTTCTTGGCGCCCATGGAATTCATGATCGCTCTGCGGCATACAGCTATATCGAGACTGTCGATCACGCCGTCGCCGTTGAGATCTCCCTGTATATCGGGATCGAAGTGTCTGATGTTGAAAAGATAATACGGATCGCCCGACGCCAGGAAGAAGTCGTCCAGACAGTAATCCACGGGCTCAGCGGGAGTAAAAACGATCCTGTATTTGCGGTAAACATTGTGATCGAAATCAAAGAGAATATCGTTGATATTCATCCATTGTCCCGGACTGCACAGTCTTGTGCCCAGGTTCTTTACTTTTGAAGGGACCGAAGGTATATCGCTGTATTCGATAAGATCCACGGTGAACTTGACGTCATGGCCTGCATTATGGAGCAGTCTTGCTCCCGCCTGATAGTATGAAGGAGTTGATTCCGTTGCGGGAAGATCATAGGGATCCAGCTCATAGAATACAGCCGCTGGAGTATCGTCTGATATTGGGATGTGAAGCGACCTGCTGCCGTTGAATGAATGGTCTCCGGTTATCTCTGCATTGTTTTCTTCGCCGGCTGTGCTGAATTTATCAGCTCCCGATTCAAAATCTACCTTTATGAATTTTCCTGTTTTGTCCATGGGGAGGGGATCATGCTCCTCATAGGGCACTATGGCCCGGAAGTAATCGTAAACGTTTTCCGATTCTATCTCCGCTCTTGTGTCCATGGAGTTGAGCTTGACTGAGCCGTTGCTTTTGTATGCGTCAACATTGAACATGATCTCGTAGAGACGTCCCAGATCGAGGCCTGAAACTGCCCATGCCTGAAAATGAGCGGTCACGTCGATAGTACCCTCAATATGGTTGGAGCTGCCCAACTCAAGTGGATCTCTCTTCGCCACGCTCCAGTACACGGGATAGGTGGTATCGTGTATCTGTACTACCTTCATGTGCTTGTACAGGTCATATGTGGTGCCGCCGATAACGGCTGAACCGACCTTTGCGTCGGCCATATCTGTTCCGGGCGGCTCCCATTCGCCCCATGCTTCGACAATATAGAATTCCGCAGTTGGTTTGGTGAAAAAGCCCGTGACGCCTACGTAAGCTATGCCGTCAGTGGTAATATCAGCATCGTAATCGATCTGATATTTGTTGACCTGAAAAGCGCTTACGGTGTCTTCGGGGAAGCTAATACCCTTCTGGACCGTCAGGTTGAAGATACCGTCCCAGCTTGCTGTAAAGCCGTTGTTTTCGGTATTCTCGAATTCAGCTGTGCCGGAGCCGCTCTGGTTCCATACATAGTAGCTATAGTCGCCGGACTTGCCTTTTTTCTCGTAATCGGCGGCATTTGCAACAAGAGAGCTGCTGCCGAATGTGCAGGTGGCTGCTCCGAAGAGACAGATGCCTGCGGTGATGGTTGCGATTAATTTTGTCAGTTTTTTCATATTATGACCTCCTAAGATGACAATTTATACTTTTATTATACTTTTCTGTCCTTGAAAAGCAAGTCGTTTATTGCTGTATATAAAATCGCGGAAAAGTGGAATAAAACAAGGCGTTTTGCACAGCTTTCCGTATTCTCGATACGAGGATAATGTTAAAGTGCAGCTGCGATGAGCAGACAGCAGCCGGAGGTCTCCTGCCGGCAATACCGTTTTTGCCGCCGGATAGGGGAGAAAAACGATTTTTTTCTTGACATAATACGGTATCGGTGATATAATTATCAATGTATACTTTAATTTGCAGAGGAGAAATTGTTATGCATTGGTCCGAACAGATTGCTGACCAGATAATCAGCAGAAATCCTGATAAGGAGGAGTATACCTGCGCTGCGGGTATAAGTCCGTCAGGTTCGATACATATCGGTAATTTCAGAGATATTGCCACCAGTTATTTTGTTGTGAAAGCTCTCAGGAAAAAGGGCAAAAAAGCAAAGCTGCTGTTTTCATGGGACGAGTTCGACCGTCTCCGCAAGGTTCCCGTGAACGTTGCCAGGGTCACAGAGGGCTTTGAGAAATATATAGGCTATCCCTATGTTGACGTACCGGATCCCTTCAATGCAGAGGGCGGCACCTATGCCGCTTATTTCGAGAAGGAATTCGAGACATCGATAAAGCGCTTCGGCATTGAAATGGATTACCGTCATCAGGCAGAGATGTACCGTTCGGGCAAATATCAGAAGCACGTACTCACCGCTCTCGATAAGCGCGGTGAGATATTCGATATACTTGATTCATTCCGTACTCAGGACGCTCAGGAGGGCGAAAGGGAAGCATACTATCCCGTTTCCATATACTGTCCGGAGTGCAAGCGGGATACCACGACAATAACCGCTTACGACGATGCGGCACATACAGCAGAATATACCTGCAAGTGCGGACACTGCGGCAGCTTCGACTTCACAAAGGACACCAACTGCAAGCTTGCATGGAAGATCGACTGGCCTATGCGCTGGATGTATGAGGGAGTGGACTTCGAGCCCGGCGGAAAGGATCATGCAGCTCCGGGCGGTTCCTACGATACCAGCAAGGTGATCGCAGAGAAGATATTCGGCATCAAGGCTCCTATCTTCAAGGGCTATGAATTCATCGGTATACGCGGTACAACAGGAAAGATGTCGGGCTCGTCGGGACTCAACCTTACTCCCGATACTCTTCTGAAGATATATCAGCCAGAGGTGCTTCTGTGGCTTTATTCAAAGGTAGAGCCCAACAAGGCCTTCAATCTTTGCTTCGACGACGGCATACTCCGTCAGTATTTTGAATTTGACAAGCAGTACAATGAATATATGGACGGAACAGCCAACGAGCACGTACAGTCCATAATCGAGTACAGCCTTATCTCAGACAGGAAGATAAACACCGTACCTATGGGACTTCTCGTTCAGCTGGGCTCAATAGTTGATTTCAAGGTTGATATGCTTGAGACCGTATTCAGCAAGATCAATCAGCCCTACAAGTACGAGGACTTTGCGGAGAGACTTGACCTTGCGAAGTACTGGCTGGAGAACTGTGCTCCCGAAAATGCCAACAAGCTTGTCAGGTACCGCAACTGGGAGGTATACAACGAGCTTACCGAGGACGGAAAGAAGGAGATAGCCCTTCTCCATGACTACCTCAAGAACAACACCTATACTCTCGACGAGCTCAATGCCGAGCTGTACGCTATCCCGAAGAAGCTTTTCGGCGAGGACGCCGAGAACCTCAAGGAGCTTCAGGGCGACTTCTTCAAGAGCGTTTACCGTCTGCTCATAGGCAAGGAAAAGGGACCGAGGCTTTATCTGTTCCTCTATGCCATAGACAAGGACAGCTATGTCCGTCTGCTGGATTTCTCATACCCCATGACCGAAGAGGAGAAGAATCCCGTTGCTGAGACGGAGACCGAAGCAGAGGAGGAGATCGTTTACGGCGATCCCGATCCCGTTGCGGAGATCAAGCCCGAGATACAGTTCGACGACTTCTCGAAGCTTGACCTGAGAGTGTGCAGGATAACAAAGTGCACCGAGATACGCAAGTCTCACAGCTGCTATAAGCTGACTCTGTTTGACGGACTCAAGGAGAGAGTCATCGTATCCAGCATAAAGCACTACTACAAGCCCGAGGAGCTCATCGGAAAGAAGATAATCGTTATCGCAAACCTTGCTTCCACCCGTATCACAGGTGTTACCAGCGAGGGTATGCTGCTGGCGGCAACAAACAACGCCTGCGGCTGCAAGGTGGTATTTGTGGACGATATGGTGCCCGAGGGAACAGCTATAATGTAATGACAAGGCCGCGGCATTTATGCTGCGGCTTTTCGTATATGGTAATTCTATGATGTTATTCTGCCGATCCGACTATTCGTCTTCCCTGCGTGAATTGTTATATCAGCATGGCATTATTTCATATCTGACTGAAATAAAGGGAATTTATTTGTAGAAAAACACAAAAGGACATTTCCCCGATTAGATGTTTAGCTGATTTTTTTCGCCGTATATTGTGAAATACCCGATTTTGTGCTATAATAAAATAACACATAAAAATGTGTAATCAGACATTTGGAGGTATTATTATGACAACGAAAAAATTTCTGGCAGGTTTGATGGCGGCATCAATGGTATTGGGCGCTTCACCTGTCCGCCCGCAGAGCTGCGGCAGTCTGTTTACGGCTTATGCCGAGTCGGCTTCCGTGGGCGAGGAGACATTGGACGGTATCACCTACGAGCTGTATGAAGATCATGCGGAGATCGTAAAAAGCGAGGAGGGTCTCAGCGGAGAACTTGTCCTCCCGTCTTATGTGGGAGAGCTTCCCGTAACAGTCATCGGCGATGAGGCCTTTAAGGCTATGTACGAGCTTAACGCAGTGACTTTCCCCGAAAAGCTTGAAAGGATCGGCAGATCAGCCTTTGAAGACTGTGCCCTGGTGAAGATCGTTCTTCCCGATACCATTAAGGAGGTCGGTGACAAGGCATTCCTGAACTGCGGCGTGCTTGAGGAGGTAGAGGCTCCCGAGGGCTTTGCAAATTACGGTATTCACTGCTTCAGAGGAACAGAGTGGCTCAATATGCAGTGCAACCACGACGGCTTTTATATCGTCGGCAACACGATCGTTGATACGGGAAATATCTTTGAAAGAGTTATAACGGAGGGAGTCGAGGAGCTCGGACCTGACTGCCTGTACACTTATTCCGTTGTTCAGGAGCTCACACTGGCAAAGAGTGTGAAGAAGGTATATGCCAGTAGCTTCACCAATCAGGGAAGGATATTCGAGATATATGTTCTCAATCCCGACTGCGAATTCATCGATGACCTTGATGATTATCCCAGCGGTTATTACTTCAACGGCGTCATCTACGGATATGAGAATTCGCCCGCACAGGAGTTTGCCGAAAAGAAGGGCTGGAATTTCCAGATACTGGGTGATCAGGAGTATGCCCTTGCTTCTGACGGTGACCTGAAGTTCTATGTATATTCCGACCATGCGATGGTAGTTTACTGTGACAGGCGCTTTGAGGGAGATCTGGTGATCCCTTCGGAGATACAGGGCGTTCCGGTCACTGAGATAGTCCCTGGCTCCTTCAATAACGTTCCCGGTCTCAGGTCGGTTGTTATCCCTGATTCCGTAAAGAAGATAGGCGACGCGGCGTTTATGGAGAGCGAAGCGCTGGAGAGCGTAACTCTTCCCGATGACGTCGAGATAGGCGCTATAGTTTTCAGAGGAACAAAATGGGCGAATGATCTCCTTGAGAAGGACGGCTGTATAATCAATAATGACACGCTCATAGACGGCAGCGGCATGAAGGGCGATGTTGTTATTCCCGAGGGCATAAGGACGATAGCGCCCTTTGCTTTCCAGTACGATGACGATATGACGTCTGTCAGCATACCCGATACGGTAACGACTATAGGCAAGGGTGCGTTCTCATGCTGTAACGGCCTGACATCGGTCGTGATACCTGATTCGGTATCCGAGATCCCACCTGTATGTTTCTATCAGTGTTCGGGACTTGAAGAGGTCAAGCTGCCGGAGGAGATAAACGGATGGGGCTTTGATGCATTTACAGGTACACCCTGGATGGAAAAGAAGGTCGCAGTGGAATCCCTTATAATCGAGAACGGTATACTTGTTAACGGTCTTGGCTGTCAGGGCAGGGTTGAGATACCTGATACTGTGACCTGTATCGGCGCAAACGCCTTTGCGGAAAATAAGGATATTACAGAGGTAATTATCCCCGATTCGGTCAAGACTATATGCGAAAACGCATTCGGCGGCTGTTCGGAGCTCAGATCCATTGAGATCCCCGACTCAGTCGAGGTCATAGAGAACAGTGTATTCGGCTTATGCACAAATCTTGAAACGGTAAAGTTCCCCAAAAAGGTAAAGTCCTTCGGAAGCGGCATGTTCATCGGATGTCCAAAGCTTGAATCAGTGGAGCTGCCTGTCGGCGTAACGGTTCTCGGGAACAGCGATTTCGTTGACTGCGGCGTGAAGTCCATAATAATACCCGATACGGTAACAGAGCTTGAACTCAACTGCATAAAGGACTGCACTTCTCTCGAGAGTCTTGTTATACCCAAGAGCGTCAGGAGGATATGCGATGGAGCTATAACAGGCTGCACAAGTCTGAAGAAAATAACGATTGAAAGTCCTTATACCATGATCACCTTCAAGTCGTCGACCATCTCTTCAAATCAGATAGTGGGCGGCAGTGACGGTATGTTCAGCGGAGTTATCCGCGGCTGCAAGTATTCTACTGCCGAGGCTTACGCAAAGAGGTTCGGCTATAAATTCGAGGCTATCGACGAGGACGACACAGAGGTCGTACTGGGCGACGCAAACTGCGATACATCAGTAGATATGTCGGATTCGGTGCTTATCATGCAGTCTATCGCAAATCCGGATAAATACGGCCTTGAGGGCACTCACGAGAATCATATGACCATCGAGGGCTCGGTAAACGGCGACTGCTGCGGCGGCCTTGACGGCATAAGTGTTCTGGACGCACAGGCAATACAGAGAAAGCTCCTCGGAGTTTCTACGCTGCCTGTATAAACGTAAGGCTGCTTTTTTAGAATAATAAAGCCCGGAGATTTTAAGATCTCCGGGCTTTTCGTTGGCGCTTTAGCGTAACTAAACCCCCAGTTCTACTGGGGGAATAAAAAGGCTTTAGCAAAAGCTTAAAAATAACCTCCAAGTATAGTAGAATAGTAAAGGTTTGGCGACCGCATTACTATCTGAGATACAAGGAGGTTAT
>JAFWSI010000022.1 GCA_017519415.1 Ruminococcus sp. | reverse complement strand
GACCAGCTGCCCTCTGAATTCCCCGCGTTCCCCGACAGAACGGATTTCGATATCTATGCCACAATGACCCCCGCAAAGGAGGTCGGCGGAGATTTCTACGATTTCTTCTTTGTCGATGACGACCACCTCGCCCTTGTTATCGCTGACGTCTCCGGCAAGGGAGTCCCTGCGGCGCTGTTTATGATGATGAGCAAGAATCTTATCAAAGACCACGCAATGATGAAGCTCTCGCCGAAGGAGATCGCCGACAACGTCAACCGAATGCTCTGCGAGAACAACAAGCAGCATATGTTTGTGACCGCCTGGATAGGCATACTCGAGCTTTCGACCGGAAGGATCACAGCCGTCAATGCGGGACACGAATATCCCGCGATACTCCGTCCCGACGGCAAGTTCGAGCTCTTCGAGGACGATCACTGCTTTGTCCTCGGCGGTATGAAACGTGCGGTCTACAGGCAGTATGAATTTACGCTGCCGAGAGGGAGCACACTTTTCCTCTACACTGACGGTGTGACCGAAGCCACTGACGCCGAAGATAAGATGTTCGGCGAGGGGATGCTTGTCGAGGCGCTGAACAAATACCCCGACGCTTCTCTGAAAGAGCTGCTCGAAGGCGTCCGCAGCGAGATCGGCAGCTTTGCAGGCACTGCCCCGCAGTATGATGATATAACAATGCTTGGGTTAAAACTGATGTAAGTATTCGGCGGAAAAAGATATCCGCTGTAAGGAGGTACGATAATGAAAGCTCAAATACTCAAAACCAAAAAGCGCCTTGATGTTATCGTCGAGGGAAAGCTCGACGCGGTCACCTCACCGGAGTTTGAGGAAAAGCTGATGCCTGCCCTTAATGACATTCACACGCTGATATTCGACTTTTCAAAGCTTTTGACGATATCCAGTGCAGGGCTGCGCGTTCTGCTCACCGCTGCAAAGCGTATGGACGAGCTGGGCGGAACATTGACGGTCAAAAACGCCTCGGAAGACGTCAAAAAGGTGTTCAGGCTCACGGGATTTATAAATGTGCTGAACGTAATATGAAGGCGGAATTCAAAAAGCGCCCGAACTGTGAAATGTTCGGGCGCTTTTCGTTTCTCCTGTCAGATGATCCTCTCAGTGTTGCTGTCGAGCTTTGAAATGATCTCAATAATGAGGGCTTCCGGCTCCTTGTAGCCGCCTGTCACCCAGTCTGCAATAACTGCGATGCAGCCCTGTGCGCGGTAGGAGCACATATAGCCGAGCTCTGTCTCGGAAATGTTGTTCTCACCCTTTTCGAGCTGCTTCTGCATAAATACTCCCTTGATGATCTCGCTGAGCTTTCCGCGGAGCTGCCCCGTGGTGTTGGGGCTGAAGACCATCTCAAAGATGCTGCGGTTTTCGGAGATATAACCGATGATCTTTTTAAAAAACGTATCCGCAGGCTGCTCCTCGAGTTCAAGCATGAGCAGTCCGAAGGACAAGATGGTTTCCTTTTCGATCTTGTCGTAAAGGTCATATACATCGAGATAGTGTCTGTAGAGAGTCCCGCGGTTCACATCAGCCTTGTCGCAGATCTCCTGTACTGTTATCTTGTGGAGCTGCTTCTCGGTGAGAAGCTCCGAAAGTGCGTTGGTAAGGGCTTTTCTTGTTTTCTGTGCTCGGCGGTCGTTGGATCTTTCAGGCATGGTCATTACCTCGTTTTCAGGTTTTGCCTTAATGCAAGTATAGCACATTATTATCCGTTTTGCAATAGTTTTGAAATGATTATTCAGCGCTTTGTTGCTTATGCAACGCCATATCGCATTTTTGTTGATTAAGCAACGGCACGCCCTTGTATTGCTTATTGAAAAGGGCGTAAATGCGTGTTATTATATAGACACAGAAAGGGAAACACCCAAAAACATAATCAAAAACGAAAAGGAGTAATCACTATGAAAAACACAAACAAGGTAAAGAAAACACTTACAGCAGTTATCTCGGGTATAATGATGATGACAACGGCGGCATCCTTCGCTGTATCGGCGGACGACACCGGCGCATCGGAGAACTCCTTTGAGCACTTCAACGACTACCGCAGCTGGGCGGAAACCGTAGGTTATAACAGCGGATACCTGACCCAAGCCGGCGTGAAAGGCATTAACGGAGATCAGTACCTCACCCTGCCTGACAGCCCTGCCTATACCTCGGGAAATATCGTGATCGGAGACAGCAGATGCTGTCAGCTGGGGATACTCCAGCAGAGGTCGGGCGCAGGCAGCTATGCAGCCTTTGGTGTCTGGGGAGGTCATTACAGCTCGGAAAATACTCCGCCGATAGTGACCGACGAGCTGAGAAACGCCGTCAGGGACTGCTTTGAAGCACAGATAAAGTCTGTTGGCAGCTGTAGCATTTACTTTTTCGCCACAGTCAACGATTATGATTTCAAGACCAACGACAACGCAGGCAATATCAAAGCTGCGGTAAATACAGCAGCGGAGTTTGCGAATATGACCTTTGACTGCAACGGCAAGACCTATAAGCCGAACATAACCATGATAGGCTTTGACGGCTGCTGGACAACCAGCGACCTCTGGGGCACTCCTCAGGAAGATTTCAACCGCTGGGTCTGGGATTACAACGAGAAGCTCGAAGCAGCGGTGAAGTCCGAGGACAAGCTGACCGGCTGCGGTTTTACCACGGTTCCGCATATCTGCGGCGGCAAAGCAGGCTTCATTGACGACGGTCTGCATTACAGTGATGAAACGCTCACAGCAATAGAAAACTTTATAGAGAATAATTAAGGCAACACCGCACAACCCGCGGCTGACGCCTCTGCACGCCATCTGATTGCCAGCTTTCCGTCATATTACCGTGTCAACTTGTTGACACTATTCTCCTTGCCGGGCGTCAGCCCGCCTGCGTCAAATTTATGCACTCTGACGAAAAATCTGACTGCGTATCTGACGCACAGGGGTCATGCGGTGTTGCCTTAATAATGATGACTTATGTATATCTTTCTACTAATGCCTCCTGATACAGTTTTGCAACGTTATCATGATCAAACAACAGACATATATGCTCAGATCAGTTCTAATATTTGCGAAAATCAGAAACTATCTTCACTTCGCAACTGGCTCTTGCCGATGCTAATGAACGGTCAGGCTACCATATCCGATTGATACGATAAATTATCGTTTAGAGCTATACACAGCGGGATCGGGATAATTCAATTTAGCTTTTATCAGATGAAGAAGCCGCCCCATTCCACCATAGTGAAGCCATTTCTTTCTATAGGCTCGGGCTGTGCCTGTGAAGCGGGAGTGCCGTTCTTTTCAAAGGCGAACCAGATCCTTGTGATGCTGTCCGGCTCGGATGATACGGTTATCGGCATCGACGCATCCACGGCCTCGGTGAGCTGGGGATACATTGCGTAATCGCAGCCGGCCTCCAGCTTGTTTGTCCAGAAATCGATGAAATCTTCCGTCTCCTTCTCATTGAAGCCGTAGCCCGCCAGCACCTCACGGAACACCTCCTCACGCCTGTCGGCGGGAACAGCGAAGCCCTCCTGCGTCTGGCAAAGCTTCTCGTCGGTCAGTGATTCATAGAACAAATAATCATATTTCTCTCCGCCGATGTCCAGCGTTCCGTCGGGATGCGCCGTGCCGCTCCAGCCGCTGCCGTAAAGCGGATCGCTGACCGTCAGCAGCCTCGGCAGGATGAACTCCGCCGTGAAATCGGTATCCTCGGCGGGATAGAGATAGATGTTCGGCTTGTAGACATTGATGCCGTTGGCTGTGGCAGAGGCCCCCTTGGATTTCTTCTTGACCACTTTCTCCAGCCAGCGCTTGAACATCTCATCCTCGGCCTTTTCGCCCTCACCTACGATGTCTCCGTCCCACCATCTCCAGAAGCCGTGATAGAACAGCGTCTGGAAGCCGCCGTTGGCTCTTTCGATGCCCTTGTCGGGCAGCCACAGCAGAACATTGAAGAATTTGTTGTCCGTGGCCTTGTTCATAAGGTTCACGCAGGTCTCGCTGGTGACTATCATCTCCGGGATATTGAAGAATATTGCATACTGCGGAGCGACCATCGACTCGGTATTTGACAGCCACCGGACATAATTGGCGAGGTATTCCATAGTAGGATGCTTGTATCCGACGGTGGGCTTTTCAAACGTCATCTCATAAAGGCCTATCGCTCCGAAGATGCCGTTGAAGGCGTAATCCACGGGGGTCGCCACGGGAGTTTTTTTCAGGTCCTTGATCTTTTCGGGAATCATCTTGAGTTCGTTTTTCAGCGAGAAATACTGGGGAGCAATGAAATTCTTGAAGGTGCCCGATTTCATCCCCACCCTGTTCCTTAGATATTTAAGAGAATTCAGATTTATCTGCTTGGCATTCTGAAGGCCCTCAAGCAGCTTGACCTCCTTTTCAACATTCGCCGCCCGGCGGTAGGCGAACCAGAAGTTGAAGGGGAGCTGTATCCCTGCCTTGATGCCCTCGTTGGTCCTTCCGTTGAGGACGTTCTTGGCATCGTTGCGCAGATCGTCTACAAAGGTCTGCCCGGGAGGGTTCGGAGCGATGATCTTATCCATCTCGTTGCGGAACTCCTGAAAGTCCTCGCTGGGCACCATTTTCAGAAAGTCAATGCCCTGTGCAGGCAGCGTGAGAGCCGAAAGCGAGAGAACTGCCGCCGTCAGCACGGCGATCATTCGTTTAGGTCTGATCCGTTTCATTTGCCTGCACCTCCTTTGCTCCTGCCTTTTCGGCATACCAGAGAATGTTTGCCATTATCTCATCGCTTGGGTCGCTGCAGCGTGCCATTTCGAGGATGTTCAGCGCTTTCTGATTGAAGCCCAGCTCTGTCAGCGCTCCTCCGAGATACATCAGCGCCTCAGGATCAGCATCCCCCTCATCGTAGGTAACTGCATTGAGCAGATAGTAATTCGCTCTTTCGTAATCTCCGCGGCAGAAATACAGTATCCCTGCCTGCTTGTTCATATAGACGAAGTGCGGATCTTGATCCGCAGCCTCCTTATAGACCTCCAGGAGCCTGTCGGGGAGCGCCTCGGACTCGGCATAGCGTGAGGCAACTATGGTCTCACGCAGCAGGAAATAATCCGCGCTCTTTTTTGAGGAGAGCCTTGAGGCCAGCTCCTCTGCCGTGTCAAGGTCGCCCTGACCGCAGGCCTTCAGAGCTTCGGAATAGATCACATCATCCGTCTCGCCGTATTTTTTGACGATCTCCTTCCGGATCTTTTCCGCCTGCTTTCCCTCGCCCTTATCGAGATCGCTGATATATTCATCGGTAAGAGCAGCATAGTCACGGTGGCCGTAATCCGATGCTGCGGAGGGGATCATCAGGCAGAGCACCAGCAGCCCGAGAGAGAGGACAGCTGCCGCAGCTCTCACAGCCCTGCTGTTTTTCAGGATGAATACGCTGACCGCAAATATGACTGCCGCTCCCAGAGCCGTCAGCAGGCACCAGCCCGCCGGGCAGCCGAAAAGCAGCGCCGCAAACACTGCGAACACAAATATCGCTATATCAAGAACAGCCGTCATTACAGATCACCTTCTTCCAGTTTGCCGCGCAGCGAATTGTAAAGGTTCCGCGCGTGAGCGCTGACACCGTACATATCGTCGCTGTGATCGGTGCCGTTGGGGAACATCGCAAGTATCCTTCTGCAAAGAGAGTATGCTGCCTTGTATTCCTCCTTGGCATCATAGGTGTTGGCCAAGCCGAAGAGTATGGAGGGGTCATCAGGCTCCAGTTCGTCGGCGCGTCTGTAGTATTCCAGCGCATCGTCAAACCTTTCGCTGTCATACGCTATCATTGCATTGAGATACCAGAGCCTTGCCGACCTGTCCTGTTTGTCAAGCAGAGCCCTTGCGTAGTCTCTTGCGGTCTCGGGATCGCGGCACTGCTTCTCGTAGTAGACCGCATTGATATAGTTATACAGGAACTCGTTCTTCTTTATCGCTTCCATTACCGCAGGATCGGTGTTCTCGCCGTTAAAGATGCGGTAGGTGTAATCGGTCCAGTAGCTGTCATCGTTAAGAGCGATGTAGAGCACACAGTTGAACAGTATCTCGTCAACACCGCTCTCATTGTCGCTGAAGCTGACGGTGAGCATATCTGCCAGCTTTGAGGCAGCCTCCACAGCCTCCGTGCCCTCGCCGTGCTTGACGGAATCTATACAGTAGCTGCGGAGAACGGTGACCTCGTCGGGAGCGAGCTGATAGAGCTTTTTGGTCAGCTCATAGCTCTTGTCGTTCTCGTCCATCGCAGAGTAGCAGTATTGCAGCTGGAGCATAACGTCCTTGCTGTCAGGAAGGTTTTCGAGAGTCTTTTCGAGGATGGGCGCTGCCTTGTCGTACTTTGCCATATTCAGCAGCATAGTCGCAGCAGTGCTGTTGACCGAGGATCTCTGCTGATCGTCGGCCTCCTCACCGAATTCCTTGAACCAGAGCTCCCTCCAGCGAAGGACAGCCTCGGCTGTTCTGTCGTAATGCCCCGCGCCGTCCCATCGGTTTTCCGAGCCGACGGTGGCTGCAAAGAGCTGAAGGTCAAGATACTCCGGGAACTCCTCGGCAGAATCGAGAGCTGATGAGAGCAGCTTGCTGAGATCGCTGTCGCCGCACTGAACGGCAGCTGCCAGCTCCGCGAGACGGATCCTCGGAGCCATGGTATCCTCATCCGCCAGCGCCTTGATAATGTCCTTCTTTTCCTCCTTTATGTCCTCGGGCAGAGGATAGGCAAAGGTGAAGCATTCGTTGGCAACGCAGTAGCTGACCAGCTCCTTGATATGCTCCCTTTCCTTTTCACTGAGCTTTCCGTCCTCCTCCTTGCTGCGGTATTTGTCCAGCATCAGCGGGCACCAGAGATCGGCGGTGTATTCGTTCATCGAGGTGATGACACGGTCTCTTACGGTTTCCGGCTCGGCAGTAACGCAGGCAAGATACTGAAGTATCTCGTCATCGGAGTATTCATCGGGGACTATGTACTCCTGCCCCTTGGCAGCAGCCCTCCAAGCCGCGCAGTGCTCGGAGACTCTTTTGTATGAATCTATGACCTCGTTCATGTTGCCCGAGGCGCTGTAAAGATCGGTCCGCATCAGAACGGTCTCGATATCCTTTGCAGCCGCCTGAGTAACAGTGAGTCTTTGGCTGCTGATAAAAACTCCGGCAACGGCGAACACCGCAGCAGCAAGTCCCAGAGCAGCCGATAACGCATCCGTAAGGTTCCCGCTGCCGGCAGAGGATCTCTGAGCTCCCCGCTTTCTGACCAGCACCGCCGCCGCGCCGTACATCAGTGCAGCCTCAAGGAAGGCTCCGATGAGCTTATATGACAGCGTGCTTATGAAGGATGAGGTATCTGTCAGCGGAATGAGACAGCTGATATAGGGCAGGAACCACCTTACCGCCAGCGACAGGAAGGCAAGGATCCCCGCAATGATCCTGCCGCGCTGGCTTCGGCCGTCCCTCGGGACAAAGAGCCCTGTCAGAGGTATCACTGCAAGCCCTGCAAACACTGCCTTCACCCCGGCGGACAGCCCCGCATACAGCAGCGACTCCCCCTGATCCCACGGGCTCGGGAGAGTGAGCATGACCGCCAAAGCCCGCTCGGCTGCGATCAGCGAGGGCAGCATCAGTGCGAAGGCCGGGCGCTTCCGGCCGGTGATCTGCTTCGATGCAAGCAGCAGGAGCAGCCCTGCTGCCAGATACCCCAGGATATTGCAGATCGTTTCTGCCGCTGTGCCCAGCGTATTTTTTCTGATCGAAAACAGCACTGCCTTTAACAGATACGGCAGGCATTCCACAGATATAAATGCGGCCATCAGTGCGCTGCCCGCAGAAAGCCTCACACGCGGCTTTCCGCCCTTTGGCTGCTCCGCAGCGGGAGCATCCAGACTCACCGGCATCGGCGCAGGAGCGGGCGGGGGTGATGTATATGTCTGAGAATTGCTTTGAGGCGGCGGAGCGGCACCGTCTGCTCTGCTGCCGCACTTCATGCAGAACTTGGCACCGGGTCTCAGCGCAGAACCGCACTTTCTGCAAAAGTTGGCCATAATATCTCCTCCCTTTGATGACATCTGTGTGTCATTTACAAAATTTCAAAAAAATGTTAACGCCGTTTGTATAGATTATACCATAGATCGCTTGCGATGTCAACAATAAATATCACACCGGCAAAGCCGGTGGTTTTATAATAGTCCTAAAAGGGCACTTCACCAGCCGCCCCTTAAGTGGCACGTAATAAGCTAAAGCTACCTACCGCATATGTCGCTGCGTTTTACTTCATGGTATATGGTTTTTCGGGCAATAAAAAAAGCCCGAATTTCTTGGTACCTCATCTTTGTGAGATACCAACAAATTCAGGCTCGAAAGTTTGTGAATGTTTTTTGCTGTTTTGTTGATCCTTGATTCCTTTTTCTGTTATTTATCATGATAATCGCCTGAGATGCTCCCCCTGAAAAACCGTTTTTCCATGGTTCGAATCCATAGGGCCCCTATTTTGGGGCAAATGTCATCTCTGGAAATTCTTACAGAAAATTGACCCTCAGAGACGTAAAAACCGCGCAAATGCGCGGTTTCAGGCGTTGTCATCTTTTTTGCTTGGGCAGTCATGTGACTCCAGTGCAAAAAAGATGACATGCAAAAACGCCCGATTTTACGCGGTTTGCGAGGCATATTTGATTTTTGATTGTGGTTCGTAAGTGTAGTCCCTATTGTCAAAACAGATGAAAAAATAATACATTTTGACAGAACTGATATATCGAAAACGGATGCCCTGCTTGTGCGGGACGAGTTGTAGTTAAAGGCTTTAATGATCTTGAGACCTTAAGACCTGACATTCTTTCAATATGCAATATGGAACTATGAGAAAAACAGGGAGAAGCCAGATAAATATACAGTTGCTTCAAATCAGAAAGTATGGTGGAAATGCGATAAATGCGGACATGAATGGAAATCTGCAATAAGCGTTATTACTTCGGGAAGATGGTGTGCCGTAGGCAGCACCTTAACAACGATTATTTGGGTTATGTTTGGACGGTTGGTTTTACAGCAATAAAACCGAAAGGACAGATACAAATGATTGATGCGATGTTGGGTTACAGACAGGGTGAAATCCACTCTGCTGAGTTCTCTGATGAGTGGGGCAAGCTCTGCATTCCGTTTGAAGATTCGCTGAGTGAAGAGCAGATTAATGTGTTTCACAAGATACTGGACTGCGTGAGCGAGACTGCCGCCGCTGAGATGAGAGCTGCCTACAAGGTCGGCTTCAAGGACGGAGCTAACATGATGAAGGAGATTCAGGACTGATATAATCATAGCATAAGGCTCAAATAATTATTAAGCCAAGTTATTCAGCACCTCATGAATATCCCCATTGATAAGAACACTCTGCTCTTTGATTTCATCGGGCGCATACGCTTCACCAAAATTCAGGCAGGCATAAACTGCATTGGGGTTCTTTGCCGTCATTCTCCAGAACGGGTACTTGATGATAACGGGCGTATTGTAGCCCACTCCAAGCTCTAAAAACAAGATATGCTGACCTTCGTGTGCTTGCAGGAAATCTTCATACCGTTCCGCAGCCCTGTGCCAGCCCTCGTTCTCGACGAACTTATCATCGCTTCTGAGGTTCATCGTCATGGGCTTACCGCATTTCGGGCATTTCGGTATCAGCTCGGTGGGTATCTTCATATCCTCCTGAAACTCGATCATGTCCTTGACTTGTGTCTCGTTGTCATAGGTCTGAGCGTGGCAAGGCTCGGAGCATTGGAACAGTCCGTAATCACCCTGCGTGTAAAACAGTTTTTCTTTGTCAAAGCCAGCCTTCTGAAATTGGTGATCGACATTCGTGGTGATAACAAAATAGTCCTTATCCTTTACAAGCTCGAAAAGCCGCTTGTATGTGCCATTGTCGATGTCCATATAGCGGTTGCACCAGATAAAGCGTGACCAGTATGCCCACATTTCCTCCTGTGTTTCAAAGGGGAAGAAGCCGCCGGAATACATATCGTGAAAACCGTACTTCGCTTCAAAATCAGAGAAGAAACGCTCAAACCGTTCGCCCGAATAGGTAAAGCCCGCGGCTGTGGAAAGTCCTGCACCTGCACCGATCACGATAGCGTCCGCCGTTTCTATTTCTTTTTTCAGACGATCAATCTCGTCCGAGTAATTTCTTGTATATCTCATGATCGTCCTCCTTGAACACATTGAAAATGACTTGTATCCTGCCGAGATCATTTCGCTCGGAAAGAAGATAGTTTATCAGATAATCGACTTTGCTCATTGTATCACCGCCTAAAAGAATGTGAGCTGTACATCTATCCAGCTTTCCTGACTTGCCTGATGAATGACCTCGCCCTCCTGCAAATTGCCTACAAGGAAGGGCGACTCAGGATCATGAAGCTGCATATTCCGTCTTACATTTTCGTGGTTATAGTTTGCGTAGCAGTAACGGCAGAGATGTCCGCAGGTATCGTAAGCGCCTATATCTGTTCCGAGAACACAGGCACATTCGGCTCTCTGAGATTTCTTCTTCGGCACATTCAAATGACTGCCTATCGCAGTTTCAAAGGTCTGCTGTGTCATGCAGCCTGCGCAATCCACTCCGTATGGTGCAAGGTCTGTTCCTTCGGCACAGGCTTTTATCGTGATGCCGTAACGTCTGCCGATCTCCGCAAATGTCCTGCCTATGGTGATACGCTCCTGCGGCGTGACTGTCCGAGCCTGCGGAAAGTTCCGCTTGACCTTTTCGTATAGATCAATAAAGCTGATAACGCACACATGAGTATATCCCGAAAGTGTGCGGCACATTTGCTCAAAGTCGGCTATATGCCGTTCAAGCGTGTAGGTGTGGTCGATGAATATCGGATCATACCGCCAGCCCACGCAATTTACTCCGACCTTTTCTGAAAGCGTGATGAAGTCCTGCATGACCTTTTCTTTCGGCGGAACATTCGGTTCAATTTCTCTGCCGTAGGGCGTGATCGTTACGAACCAATACTGATGATAGGCTTTCAGCTCGTCAAGGTGTTTCAGCATCGGTGCAGAATTCTTCGTGCAGAATGCAAGACAGTCCACCACATCGGGGTTCAGTTCATAACGTGTGATCCAGTCGGGGCGGTAAGGGTTTCTCACCAGCACAAATCCTGCCCGTATCCTGTTCATGAACCACTGAGAATAAAATGCAGGGATATCCGTCCGCATACCTGTGTTGATTATCATGTTCCTCACCGTCCTTTTTTCCTATTTTACCATATTCAGATCGTTTTTACAACGGTCAGTCCTCATCAACAATGACCACACGACCGTCACGGCGGGGTTTGCTTTGTGGGTACTCTCCTTCGCAGTAGCCGAACAGCACAAAAGCCCTTGCGATGAAGTTTTCGGGGATACCCCATTTCTTCAAAAGTTCTCTGCCGATGTCATTATCAAAAGTCTCCTCGGCTCTTGCGGTAATACATGAAGCGATACCAAGCTCGGTGGCTTCAAGCACCATATTTTCCGCACAGCAGAAAGCGTCGGGGACGGCATACAGAAAATTCTTCGGTGTGAAGATAATGCAGACACAGGGCGCACCATAAAAGCCGTTTTTGATGCTCTTATCATCGATAACGCTGGGCTGTTCCTTTGAAACATATCCTCCGATGAGTTTTGAACGGTCAAACTTTGCAAGGTTGAGAATACCGATCTGCTCTGCAAGCCGTTTATTGCGGACAGCAACGATAATACTCCGCTGACCGCCACCTGCGTTGGGAGCATATTCTCCGGCTTCAACGATCTTCTGCAAATCATCAAGCGGGATCTGCTTGTCAGTGTATTTCCTTATTGAACGGCGGTATTTCATCAGCTCTAATAATTCCATCAGGATACCTCCTTCCAGCATTGCGGATCGGGTGCATACATATTGCCCGTATAGCCGAATGTCACGGCAGGACAACCTCTGCAATAACTCCTCAGCTCGCATTTACTGCACTTTTCAAACTTATCAAACTGACGGTATTCCTCTAAATCTGCACCGACAAACAGCTCATACATCGGTGTATCGAACACATTTCCAATCCTGCTTTCCATTCTTCGGCAGGCGTACACATCACCCGTGGGGAGAATGGTCATGTGACCGATCGCACAATGGCAGCCGTCATAGATCATATCCTTGTCGTTGTTTTCGGGTATCTTGAATAAGCCTTGCTCATATAGATACAGCGTCCAGAGGTGGTCTTTGTACTGGAATGTGGTCTTGCAGCCGTTCTGCTTGTGGTACTGAAATCTCTTGTAGCACATATCGAGAAAATCACGGTAGGCAGTGGGCGTGATGTGGTATTCCTCCGACTTCTGACCGCTTGTTGGGCAGTAGCGACCGAATGCGAAAACATCAACATTCTTCTCTGCCACAAGGTCGATAAGCTGCGGAAAATCGCCCATATTCATGCTCGATACGGTGGACATCACCGCGCACCACATTCCCGAATTTTTGATGTAGTCTATCGCTTTGAGCGTAGTTTGAAAGGAACCGGGCTTGCGGAACAGGTCATGCATTTCTTCCATTCCGTCAAGGGAGAGCTGATATTTCCGACACCCGTGGTCGTAAAGCCTTTTACAGACCTCATCATTCAGGTGGAACGGATTGCCGAGAATTCCCCATGTGATGCCTTTTTCTTTCAGAAGCTCCGCCAGTTTCCAAAAATCACGGTGCAGGATCGGATCACCGCCCGTGATGTAAAAATAGGGAGTCCTACCGAACTTGTCGCACATAGCCTCGCAGCTCTCGACCACCTGCTTCATTTTCTCCCACGGCATTTCCATGAGTGCCTTGCAATTGTCCTCAGCAAAGATGTAGCAGTGCTTGCACCGCTGGTCGCAGGTGTCGGTGATATGCCACTGAAAAGCAAAATATGGTTTCATCTCGTTGTCCTCCAATCTATGTAAACGCTTTTGCGTAGTTCTTTACAGCACAGGCATACCGACGGTGAGCCGATATGCCTGTCTTCGTGTATGAAGTTTAACGACTTACTTCTTGTCGGGATCAGCAGCACCGCAGGCAGAACCGCAAGCGGAGGGTGCAGGATCGGCAGCACCGCAGGCAGAGGGTGCAGGATCAGCCGCACCGCAAGCGGAAGGTGCAGGATCAGCAGCTCCACACGCAGAAGCAGGAGCTTCCTTCGGATCGGCTGTACCGCAGGCACTATTCTCAGTGCTGTATGCGGCAACTCTGTTCAGCATCTCACTCATGGCTTGTACCTCCTTTTTAGAATCAGGTTTCCCTGTTGTGTTCAGTATAGCAGAAAAGCCCGAACCGCACAAGTACGCACTTTTTTGTGCCTCAGTTACAAAAAAGTAACTATTGAGCTATTTCGTGATTTTGGGGCAAAAAAACTTCTGTAAACATTCCGTGAACGGCACTTTACACTTGATTTTTGGACTGTTGTATGTTATAATGAATATAACATTCTTTTTGAAACTATCGGAGGTGCGCTATGCTGAGAAAGGAAGAACTGCCGGATTGTCCCGTTGCAACTACGGTACAGCTTATCGGAAACAAGTGGAAACTCTTGATACTGAGAAATCTTCTTGCCCGCCCGTGGCGGTTCAATGAGCTGCGAAAATCCCTTGACGGCATCAGCCAGAAGGTGCTGACCGAGAGCCTGCGGTCAATGGAAAGTGACGGTATCATCGTTCGTACAGTCTATGCTGAGGTGCCGCCGAGAGTGGAGTATTCTTTGAGCGAACTGGGAGAAACGCTCCGTCCGATACTTGATGCGATGCAGGCGTGGGGAATGGAGTATAAGGAGAATAATATATGATATTGAGTCCTCGGAGTATTCTGAGGACTTTTTCTTTTCAGGCGGTTAGTTTTCCGCTCCGCAGGCTCGGATTGCTCTGTGGGGCTTTTCCGTTCGTCTGAGGGGCTGTCAAGCAGAGGTCGGCTCAGCGATTCCTTGTTCCGCTTCATACTCCCTCACACGGCGGTACCGGGGATAGTCATAGCCCTCGCTCTCAACGAGGATACCGTCACTCCCGAAATCATCGAGGAGCATAATGCAGTGGTTGACTTCATTGTCGCAGAACATAATGTCGCGGTAAGTCTTGACCGCTTCAAGGTCGTGCAGGGGATCCTGCTTGATCTGATCAAAGCTCCAATGGCTGAGCGGGATCCATTTTTCCACCACGCAGGGACGGGCGTTTTTGTGTGGCTTCCGCCTTATCGGGCAGCTTACCTGTATGTATCAGATGTATTAATTACTATTCTCTCCGTCATTGCAAAAAGACCGCACATATGCGCGGTCTGAAACTTTATTCTATCAGTCATGTACGAATTCTATTATCCATATGTATTGAACATATATTCAAGACGTTCAGCTGATATTTTCCATTCATCGGGTATTTTATCTGTTGTACCCTTTCCAGCTGCACGAGAACCCCATGTATGGTTTTCGCGAAGTACAGTTTCTCCACGGCCACCGGCAGATGATTTCAGCATTTCAGCAATCTCATACGGTGAAGCAATATATATCCTTGGCATTTCATCCGGCTTTGTGTTTTGGAACTGAACTAAACAGAATATGGTTTTCTTGTGATGTGCTTTAAGCCATTTGTCAATAGCATCATGATAATTGCAGCTTTTTTTATAGTTCTGAGTCAACCCCCAGCCACCGTCTTGGCTGCCCTTGACAGATATCATTAGCACCTTATCTCCAGAAACGGCAATAAGATCATATTCCGGTTGGTTTGCACCGTACTGAACCGATACATTATATCCGTATCTTGCAAATACAGCGGCAGCATATGCTTCAGCAGCAACTCCAACGTGCCATGAACTGATTTTTTTCATAAAATAGCTCCTTTTTTAGTTAATAGTGAATAATACAAAAACGCCCGTTTGACACTATAAAATAAACCAAGCCCCCGACGCATATGCGACGAGGGCGCTGTTGTGACTCCAGTGCAAAAAGATAGCACGAGAAAAGCCCAATTTTACGCGGTTTGCAAGGCGTATTTGATTTTTGAATGTGGTTCGTAAGTGTAGTGCCTATTGTCAAAACAGATGAAAAAATAATACGTTTTGACAGAACTGATATATCGAAAACGGATGCCCTGCTTGTGCGGGACGAGTTGTAGTTAAAGGCTTTAATGATCTTGAGAACTTAAGACCTGACATTCTTTCAATATGGAACTATGAGAAAAACAGGGAGAAGCCAGATAAATATACAGTTGCTTCAAATCAGAAAGTATGGTGGAAATGCGATAAATGCGGACATGAATGGAAATCTGCAATAAGCGTTATTACTTCGGGAAGATGGCGTGCCGTAGGCAACACCTTAACAACGATTATTTGGGTTATGTTTGGACGGTTGGTTTTACAACAATAAAACCGAAAGGACATATACAAATGATCGATGCGATGTTGGGTTACAGACAGGGTGAGATCCACTCCACTGAGTTTTCTGACGAGTTCAACAAGCTCTGTATACCCTTTGAAAACGCTCTGAGTGAGGAGCAGATCGATGTATTCCACAAGATACTTGACTGCGTGAGTGAGACTGCCGCCGCTGAAATGAGAGCTGCATATAAGATCGGATTCAAGGATGGCGCAGCATTGATGAGGGAGATTCAGGAATAAAGCGAACCATAATGGATATGTATAATATCACAAAGAGCTATGCTCTCCTATAACGGACAGCATAG
>JAFWSI010000021.1 GCA_017519415.1 Ruminococcus sp. | reverse complement strand
GTTTCGATATGAGCCAGTGGGGCCAGCAGGGCCAGGGCGGATTTGACATGAGCCAGTGGGGCCAGCAGGGTCAGCAGGGCCAGGGCGGATTCGATATGAGCCAGTGGGGCCAGCAGGGCCAGGGCGGATTTGACATGAGCCAGTGGGGCCAGCAGGGCCAGCAAGGTCAGGGCGGATTTGATATGAGCCAGTGGGGCCAGCAGGGTCAGCAGGGTCAGACCCAGCAGGGCACAGGCAATGCTCAGCTCAGCGGCACTATAAAGATCATGCCCGTAGGCGACTCCATCACTTTCGGTATGGGTGACACAGGCGGATACAGAAAGTTCCTCTACAGTGCTCTTAAGCAGAAGGGCTATAATATAGACATGGTTGGTCCCGAAGGCACAAACAGCACTACTACAAACGGTATTACCTACGACGACAACCACGCAGGCTACAGCGGCTTCCAGATCAAGCAGCGTGCAAGCTGGGGCAATGACAGCAGCCTTTATGAAAAGCTCAAGGAAAAGAATGCAGTTAAGTCAGCTCAGCCCGATATAGTGCTTCTTATAATCGGTACAAACGATATGAACGCTAACCGCTCCACAAGCGACTGTGAGAAGGATCTCCGTGATCTTCTTGATTATATCCTCGCAGATATGCCCTCAGGCGGAATGCTCTTCCTCGGCACTATCCCCGAGCTTAGCGGCGGTATGTTCGGCGGCGGAGACAAGTCCGCTCAGATAGCAAGCTACAACAGCGCTATAAAGAAGGTCGCTGAAGAGTATAAGAGCAGCGGCAAACACGTTACATTTGCTGACGTCCACGGCTGTCTCAACGGTACCGCAGATCTTGGCGACGGCATTCATCCAAACTCGGCAGGCTACCAGAAGATAGGCAATCTCTTTGCCGGACTTATAGATGATTATCTTAAGGCTTCACAGCCCCCTGTTACAACAACGACAACAACTACTACCACAACCACTACTACCACCACTACAACTACAACGACCACAACTACTACTGCTACCACAACTACTACAACTACCACAACAAAGGTAGTTCCCACAAAGACAGGCGATGTAAACTGTGACGACGGTATAGATATGTCAGATGCAGTTCTTATCATGCAGGCTATCTGCAATCCCAACAAGTACGGTGAAAACGGTACAGATAAGAACCACATCACAGCAGTAGGCAAGGCCAATGCCGACAGCGACGGCAACGGCTTCACAACAGCAGACGCTGTTCGTATCCAGGAATACCTTCTTGGAAAAATAACAAGCCTCTAATCCATAATTTACCAATAAAGGATCAGGTCCGGGAGCATTTCTTCCGGACCTTTTCCTTTTTCTGTGCAGGCAGATACCCTTTCCGCAATTGCGAATATCCGCAGAGCAAATGACCGGGAGCACGTTGCTTCCCCGATGTTGACATTTATTATGATATGATGTATAATTAAAAAGCTGTTTTATAGCAAAATCTTAAAAATATTCAGGAGGATATTACATGAGACTATTCAAGCAATTAACATCAGCTCTCCTGTCGGTGGCTATCATCGCAGGCACAGCAGCAACAGGCCTTACCGTCCGTACTAAGGCCGCAGCAACCGATTCACCTCTGCTTTACAGTACGGTCATCAACCAGTGGGAATACCTTATCAGAAAGGAAATGATGAAATTCCCCGAAGGCAAATACTGGAACTGTAAATACGGCAACAGCAGCGAGAACAGCTGCTCCGGTGAAAGATGTTACAATACCAGGGAAAGAGTTGCCAAAACACTGTGCTGCAACAGCACTGCGATCACAGATGTTTACTCAACATCCTGGAGAAAGATCGAACGTGAAAATGAAGCAAACCAGTGCTCCGGCTTTGCGAACAAGCTTTCCAAGGATATATGGGGAACGACCGAACTTGTACGTTATGAGAACATAAACAGTTATGAGCCAAGAATAGGAGATATTGTCCGTCTGGAATTTCCCATGATGGTAAACGGAAAAAAAGAATACCCCGGACACAGTATCTTCATTACCAAAATTGAAAACGGCATCATTCATTTTGCTGAATGCAACGGTGAAATGGAAGACTGTAAGATCATCTGGGACCGCAGCAGATATTATCATTGCTTTAACTATACTAATGTTCAGTATAAAAATGATAAAGGGGAAATGGAGGACGCGGTACTCTATAAGGGAAATGTAAACACTCAGTGCAACGTTACTATAGATTATTTAAGGGCTCACGCAAAGTATTATGAGCGTCCTGCCGTTGCAGGCGATCTGAATCTTGACAGTCGTATCGATTCAGCAGATGTTCAGATCTTTCAGGATACCGTTATGAAAAACGGACACACAGTCAATGTGGCCGAAAGCGCTCCGTTTTGCTTCTATGACATGAACGGCGACGGATATGTAAGCACAGCTGATTTTGAGCTGCTCAAAGGCGGTTCGGCTAATATGCGTATCATCATGCCCGGAGAGAAAACGACCTGCCAGTGGAACACTATTAAACACCGCGACGGTTTCCGTTATGGTGACAGCTATTATGTAAAGAATAATGTTGACGGCGTTTCTTGGATCGGTGCTGTTGATAACGAACTGACCAGTCTTACCATTCCGTCCAAAGTTAAGGACAGCAGCGGCAACTGGCTTACAGTCACCGAAATCGGTTATGACTCCCTGACCGATGGTAACAACGGTATGCAATTAGAACGCTCCTGTACACGCGGCTCCAAGATAAGCTTGCTCACCATTCCCGAAACAGTCAACAGGATCCGTTCATATGCATTCTGGGAAAGTGATATAGCTTATCTCTACTTAAACGGCAATAATCCTCAGCTTAAACTGATCGACAGCAATGCATTCTACAATTGTCAAATGCTTTCATGCCTTGATATTAGCAAAGCAAAAAATCTTGAAACGATCGGCGATTATGCATTTGCCGGCTGTAACCAGATGTGGGGACTTTATCTTCCCTATACAACCCACACACTGAATCTGGGCACATCAGCAAAGGGAACTATTTTCGACAATGAAAAGAGCAACACCACAACGCTGTATTTTATCAATAACACCGGCTACCAGAAGCTTAAATTCGGAAGCAAGGATATCAATAATTACTGGACAAAGGGTAAGATAAAGATGTACGGCAAGATGTTCATGGTTTATCAGGGCGATCAGTACATCAGCAGAAAAGGCTCAAGCACAGGCTATCTTTACGCTCCGCAGTAACAGTGTTATAACAGAAAAGCTCCGCACCGCGGAGTTTTTCTTCTATTTCAGAAAACGAATTGCTATGACAGCGGATTGACTTATAGCGGTAAAGGACGTATAATAAAAAATACTTATTGAGTATTTTTGAATGGAGGCCATAATATGGATACGATTACAGGCTCGCTGCGGCATATATTTGACATGGCGAATAAAACCCAGGTCATATGGTGTGCGGCGATAATACTTACCATGCTCATACTGGCGGTGCTTCATCATCGCTGGAAGGACGACGCAAAGAAGCTCAGGCTGTGGAGACTTCTCTGCCTTATACCTCTTCTGACAGCTGTTGCTCACGCTCTGATCTATGTACTTGGATTTCCGGTGATAGTCAGCGCATTTATCCCGCTTTATATCATTGCCTTTGTTTCGTTATTTCCGATACTGTTTGCAAAGCGCAGGATCGGATACAGGATCACAGCGGTCATAACCGGACTGATTACCGCTCTCTGCGGCCTGTATTTCTGCCTGTCGGCTCCGAATTTCTCGAATTATACCAGAAAGAGTTATTCCGACTCCTTCCATGCCCTTGCAGAGTTTATGGACAGGAAATACATTCTAAAGGAATGGAAGGAAGTGGATTTCACCGCGCTGGAGGCAAAGTATATGCCTGCGGTAAAGGAAGCAGAGCAGGAAAACGATCCTGCGAAATTTGCTGACGCAGTCACTTCATTCTGCAACGAACTCCACGACGGCCATGTATCTGTCGACCGTAATTACGACGCAAAGGCATACACCTCCGCATTTCAGCAGCACGAGTACGGACTTGCCATGGTGCAGCTTGACAGCGGCGAGGTCATAGCCGTCTGCACCTCCGAAGAAGTCAGCAAGCTTGGCATAGAGGACGGCACCGTAATAACAAAATGGAACGGCAGACCCGTTTTGCAGGCTGCCGCAGAGGACGTCATGGATATGGGCTCTCCCGTAAAGGCCAATGAGGAGCGCATAGCCGCCATAAATCTTTCGGGCACAGGCGGCGATACCGTGGAGGTATCATTCCTTGACAGCTCGGGCAGTGAGCAGACCGTTACGCTCTCTGATCTCGGAGAGATGCATACCCTTCAGGAAGCGTTCTGCGCATTCGCCCACGCACCGAGAATGGAAAAAAGAAGCGATTATCTTGAATTCATGGAGGATAATTTCAGCGCGAAAATGCTTGATGACAAGTGCGGCTATCTCATGCTCAATGCAGAAGGAACAGACAGCACATTCCATGATCTCATGGGCTATATCAAGGGGGACCACGAATGGGCAAGGGAGACCTTCCGCAAAAGGCTCAGCGATCTGAAAGCTCAGGGTATGGAATATCTGGTCGTAGACCTGCGAAACAACATGGGCGGCTTTGACGAGATAGGCTGCGCATTATGTGATCTGCTGACGGACAAGGACTGGTACGGTCAGGGACTCGGTATCCGCAAAAACGGAAAGTACACCTGCGTATCCGATCACGGTATCCGCGGGACAGGCGAATTTGCAGACCTTAAGGTGATCGCGCTCACGAATTACAACTGCTGCAGCGCAGGTGACGGGACCGCTCTTTATCTTTCAAAGCTGCCGAACGTCACGCTAGCAGGCATCACGGATCCCTGCGGCTGCAATCAGGAAACAGGCGGTATCTGCGTCCTTTCCGACGGAGCAGTCTGCGTCAGCTTCCCTGTCGGACTTATCCTCGATGAAACGGGAGTCCCCAACGTTGAGACACGTCCCGACCGGATAAGCCGCAATCCCGTTGAAGTCCGTATTCCCCTCGACCGCGAAGCGGCTATGAAGATCTTCCGCGACAAGGAGGACTATGAACTGGAATGGGCTGTGGACTATCTCCGCAGTAACGGATAACAAAGTATTAGCACAACGACACCGGTCTGTTTTCAGGCATTTTTATAACAGTACCCAAAATACACTAAAAACTGCTCCTTGTTAAATAAAGATTGGCAATAATTATGCTTGAATAATTTGTAAAAACAGTGTATCATATAATCTGTAACAGTTTAAACAAGCTTTTATGTAAAAGAAAGAAGGAATATTATGAAAAAAAGGATAGTTATGTGTATCATCGCTTCTGCAATGATATGCGGTACATTCGCTTCATGCGGCAATGAGACTTCCGGCAGCAGCTCGTCGGCTGTAACGACCACAGCAGAGACCACAGAGGCTGAAACAACAACTGCCGAAGCCACGGAAGCCGAGACGACCACCGAGGCGGTCACTACAACAGAGACGGCCGCAACAACAGAAAGCAGCAGTGAAGACGCTGCCGAAGAGCATCTCACAGACGCAACAGCTGTACTCAACAATCTGAATACTATCGACAGGATAGTCGGAGGCGCAGAAGTTGAAACAGATACTGCCGACACAAAGCAGGAAGGTGCAGATAGCTTTGAAAAGGTAACAGACAGCCGCTTCACTACAGTTGACGATGTGAAGAAGTACGTAACCGACAGCATCTGCGGCACGCTTCTTGAAAGATATAATTCCCTCTATGAGGGCGACAACCCTTACTTCAGGGAATTTGACGGCAAGCTTTATTTCCATCCCGTTCCGATGGGCTGCGGTTTCTCGTTTACAGGCGAACCCGTTATCACGGACGTTACAGAGGATTCCTTCACAGTCTCCATGGCGTTCGACAATTTCGGCGGTACTTCCGATCTCAGGGTCAAGGCTGTAAAGGAAGACGGCAAGTGGAAAGCAAGCTCCTTCACAGTAGACGGCGGCGCAGAAAACTCAAGATAAAACAAAGGGACGGCACTGCCGTCCCTTTTCATATTTAAAGCTCAGTATCAGTAAGGCAAAGAAAGCATACCCACCTTCCACGATCCGTCAGGCTGCACCACCACGGAGAACGCCTTCTGTTCCACCCACGGCAGAGTATCGTCTGTTTCCGCGCCGCCGTAATAGTTTCTGACATTGAAGATTATCTCGTCCTCCGTCATGCACCGTATCTCTGTGATCTCGGTGTCCTGGAAATAGATATGGCTGCCGCGGCCGCCGGGTCTTGAGTAGACCTTTCCGTCCATTTCAAAATACGGATATTCATCGCCAATATCATTGGCGTGATAGCGCTCGCTGAATTCCTCAAGGAACATTGCCCGTATCTCGTCTATGCTGGTGACGCCGGGTATAAGGATACCGTTTCCGTTTTCGCCAAATTCCTTATATTCGATCTTTTCGGTATCATCATAGAACAGACTGGGACTTCCGCTGGTAAATCCCATATATCTTGGGATACATTTCTCATAGAGCTCTGAAGCTCTTTCGATGAGCTCTGCCTCTTCGCTCTCGCTAAGCGAGTCGTAATGTACAGGCTCCTGCTTTTTCCATACCCTTTCGGATATGCTGTTCAGGGCGGTTATAAAATCGTCCGACACCCTCATGGGGTTATTGCCGTTTATCGTTACTGTATTTCCGCTGTATATTTCCACACCGTAATGATACATCATGTTGCTCATATCCAGACTGTAAATGCGGTCGCCGAACTGTGTATCTTCGGGGAGCCTCTCCCATTCTGCCGAGGTGACCGCATTTGCAAGAAGCCCGATCTCCTCATCGTTCAGGTCGGTCTTTATGCCCGGATCGTCGCTTCTGCTTATCATCGCGGAACGCATCTCAGTAACGGAGAATATCCTGTCGGGAGTCAGCTCCTTCAGCGTCTTTTCATAGACTCCATAGAAGCTGCTGTAGATACTCATATCACTGCCAATATCGTACGTCATGGTCTTTACATCGATAGCATCAGCTATATCGCTGTAGCTGACTATGGCGGTACCGCTATTGTGAATGGTATACTCATAATAATTTTCATTGCTGTCCGTGCATCTGAATGATACAAGGATACCGTCGGCATCAAGATTGGCTTCTCTTGTCGCAGGTTTCCAGTCTGTCTGCGAGAACACCTTCAGTACCTCGGGATCTGCCTCGCAGGTCATGACGTCCTCCTGATTCCATACTCCCATACAGAACCGGCAGCTATCCGCTGTTACCCTGACTGTTTCATCTGTGACGGGGCAGTACAGATCATAGGTTTCGGCGTTGTTTTCCGCTTGTGTGCTTATCCCCCATACGGAGTGCAGCAGGTCCCCGTTCTTATCCTCGGGATAGATCAGACTGTATATCTCCGGATCAAATTCCGCATTCTTCCTTACCGTGCCTGCCGTCTCCTCGTCCAGCTGATACCTTTCCTGCTTTGTTCCGTCGTCATATAATACACTGTCGTCACTGAAAAGTCTGAGCATGAACATTCTGCCGTCATTGTCCGAGTCCTTGAAAAATATCGTCAGATAATCGGGACGTGTGCTTTCAGCAGCCTTGTTATAGGACGTAACAACGTCATAACTGAATTCCGAGCTGTATACGATGTCGTCGGGAACGGTAAACCCCTCTTTTTTCTCAGCGTCCCAGTTCCCCTCCTTCAGCGCCTTGTTTATTGCCCTCTGTTTCTCGTCGGAAGGCTCGAATACCGCCGGTTCGAGATCGGCCGTGGATATTCTCATGCGGCAGGACTCAAGATCACCTATAGGACAGGCCTGTATCTCCACCCGTGAATTTATCACCGGAGGCTTTACGGGATTGTTCTTTTTAAGCAGCATACCGCCTGCCACGACTCCCGCTACTATCACAAAAGCTGCCGCAGCTGCTGCAAACCCGTGCCATTTCGGTTTTTTATAGACTTCTACTCCCGAGACCTCCATACCGTTTTTATAATCGCTTTCCTTAGTTCTTTCTTTGTATATTCTTCTGCTCATTGCAAACATTATCTCCTTCTCTTCTTCGGAAGCAGGACAGTCCGCCGCAATTTTCTTCAATGTTTCTTCATCGGCGTTTTCGAGCGTATCAAGGTTTATATACTTATCGTTCATAACTGTACCTCCTTTAAATTGAAATGCTCATAGCGGTGAGCTTTTCCCTGAGCCTTTTCAGCGCACGGCTGCAACGGACGCGGACTGCCTCGGGAGTCAGTGACACAAGCTCCGCGATCTCTGCGGAGCTGCGCATGAAGAAATACTTCTGCAATATTATAGTGGAGTCGGGCTCGCCAAGGAGCTCTATGCAGTGCATGAGAGCGCCGTTGCGCTCCTTTTTTTCCACAGCCTCTTCGGTGTTGTCGGGAGCCTCGATATTTGCCGTCTCTTCATCGTCAATGGAAATTCGTCCGAAGCTGTGCCTTGTAAGCTTATTGTAGACGTCTGCGGCCTTTCTTCTTGCAACTGCACCGATAAAGCCCGAAATATCCCCGCTCAGCTCCCTGCTGTCGTCATAGTACATATAAACGTCTGCGAATACGTCCCCCACACATTCCTCTATATCCTCCCTGCCTGCGCAGCTTCGCAGCCTGCTGAAAACAATGGTATATACATAGTTGAAATATTCACTGAACAGCATACGCTGAGCGTTCTCAAGAGAGCTTTTTGCAGCCCTGCGGAACTCATTATGTGTCATGGTCTCACCCTCTTTATTTAAAAGCATTCCGACGCGTCATCGGCTTTCACTATATCTATTCCGGGGCTGTACCGCAAACGTTACAGCCGCGTAATTATTTTTTTATTTTAATCAATATCCTCACAACAGCTTAAAACAGTCTGTTTCAAGAATTTCCGCGTTCCGGACAGGTCACGGGGCAATAACCGCCTGAACTCGGTCATTGCATATACACTAATTATACAACACAGAAAGGTAAAAAACAAGAAGCTGCACTTATGCAAGAAAAAGCCCGCTCCGCTGTCAATGCAGAGCAGGCTGTATTCTTAAATCTTCGTCCGATCATTATCATCGGTTTTCCGCCGCAGTTCATATTCTTTCCCCGACATACAGATCAGCTGTTTCTGATCGTCACCGTATATGCGCCGTTATTCTTTTCGCCGATCTCAATGGAAAGCCCGGTATCTACCGTTTGTCTGCCGCTTCCGTCGTACCAGCGGAAGCCGGAGATGTTCCCGTTGATAATATCTCCCGAATTGTATATATTATCATAGTTTTCGTCGTCTATGAGCCTGATAAAGCGTCTGCCCTCGTAATTGTCCGTGAACTCCGAGCCGCTTGCATACCGGAAGGAAGTCCACCAGCCGTTATTGTAAAGTGTGGCGTCAACGTGGTATATCCTTATTCCCTCTCCCATGGCCACATACCACGGCGGAGCGCTGTTATTGGCGTACTTGGTAGTATATTCCAGCATCATGTATTCACTGTGGTATCGGTTATTGAGATCACCGCACGGGATAATGACGGTATTTCCGTTGGAGGTCTGGGCATTGTAGAGCGTAAAGCTCTGAGTACCCGCCGAAGGGTCATAGACCTGAACCTGATCGGTCCTGTACCAGCCGAGATGTAGCTTTGATACGCAGCTAAGATCGCCTCCGGTGTCGTCCATGAGCTCGCTGCCTGCTTTTCCGTGGAGGCCGTCAGCATCGCTGCTCTTATCATATCTGTAATAATCGGGCAGTCCCATGCAGTGGCCTGTTTCGTGGGTAAGCGTAGATACAAAATCATGATAGTCAGAGGAGGAATTGATCTGACAGTTGCCCGTTATCATGTGACCTATCTTCACGCCGTCATAGGCGTAATTATCATCGGCAAACTGTACCGATGCAGGCCACCATGTGTCATTGCTCGTCTGCCCCGGAACGATCAGGGTCAGGGTATCTATGTAGCCGTCATTGTCGCCGTCAAAATCGCGGAAGTCAATATTGCCGTCAAGAGCCCTGCACGCCTCGGTCAGGAGAGCCTTCTGTCCCGGAACGCCGCTGTATTTGCTGACTGAATTGTATGTGGTATAGCGGTAAGCCCTGCCGCTGAGCTCCATTGCGCCCTTGGAGGAACGTTTGAAGAATGCAGATATGCTCTCCCACGGGTACTGGCTGCTGTCAGGCTTTTCGTCGCCGAAGGCGATCTCTTCGATCTCATCGGTACTGGGATAGTAGCTGAACTTGCAGTCCGCAAAATCCGCATAGATTATGAGCATTCTTCCCGTTCCCTGTGACGGCATGAATTTGTAAACGTCGTTGACCGAAGCGCCGATAAAATCTCCGTTCCATTCTATCGGATCGTCCGTAGAGGTATTTCCCGTTTTCCACTGCCATACCCAGAGAGGGCTGTTATTCAGGATCGCCTTTTTAAGCTGTACAAGGTCAAAAGCGTCAACCGCTTCGTCCTGATTTATATCCGCGGTAACAAAGTACTCGCCTGCCTGAAAGCCGTCCGCTCCATGGATGCCGACAAACGAATTCTGAACGTGGTAGCTGTTGCTGTCATTCAGCGGCTCGATACCGAGAAGGTGACGGTTCATAATAACAATATCCGCAACGCTGAGCTCTTTATCGTTGTTCAGGTCTCCCATATAGCCGATATGCACCCACTCAGCCGAAGCTGATAACGGAACGGATGCCGCAGCTGCAATAGCAGCGGAACAAAGCAGAGAAAGCGTTTTGTGACGAAGTTCTTTCATTGTAGATCCCCCTTTTGTCTGATAACCGAAATATCTGCCTTCAGGCAGTTACTGATTATACACTAATTATACAATATTTAACGTCAAATGTCCATAGTTGCCAAAATAAATATTCGGGAAAATATTTTTTTATATCATATGACTATAACAAGTAAATATTTACTATTATATTCCGGTATATGTTAAACTCCCAAAAGGTGAAATATTCAAAAAAGCAGCCCCTTCATCACAGAAGAAGCTGCTTGACTTTAATATATTGCTTAGGAGGTTATACACTAAATGCTTTCAGCTACAATTGGGGTTCCATTGTAACATCGTCCTGTGCTGCACATTCGGTCTGTCCCCCTGACGATAGAGCGGAGCATACCAAGCATACAGGATATTCTGTTTTTCATTTTCACCGCTCCTTTCGTTTGATGTGACTTTATTATACCACGCAGAAAGAAGCTTGTCCAATGCTAAAAAGCCATTGCGGATTATAGAAAAAAGCTATACCCGACGCCCTTGAAAAGCAGATGTGTATATGCTATACTTATTAAACAAGTAGGAATTGTATTTACAGCTTGGCACTTGCAAGACTTACGATATATGCGGCGTGACCGCCCTCCACATTATATACGTCATATCCGCGGTCTTCCAGTATCTCGGTGACTTCTTCGCTGAGGTCCCCTGTTCTGCAAAGAACATAAACGGGCTTGTCCATCGGTAGCTTTGAAAGTCCCGTTGATATCTCGTCAAAGGGCACATTTACGGAGCCTTTTATACCGCTGTTTTCAAATTCTTCGCGGCTTCTTATGTCGAGAAGAAGAACATTTTCCATATCAAGAGCGGATAACTCCGCCGCATTTATACTTTTCATATCAATTTCCTTTCGGGAGGCAAAAATGGCTTTAACAGACCAACAGCTCGAACGCTATTCGAGACACATCACATTAAAAGAAATAGGCGTAAGAGGACAAAAGAAGCTCCTTGCCGCAAAGGTGCTAATCGTCGGCGCAGGAGGTCTCGGCGCACCTGCCGCGATGTACCTTGCAGCCGCAGGTGTGGGAACAATCGGCATTGCCGATTGTGACAGAGTGGAGCTTTCAAATCTGCAAAGGCAGATAATACATACCACTGATGACGTGGGCAAAACAAAGGTGCAGTCCGCTGCTGAGACCATAAAATCCCTTAATCCCGATGTTGAAGTTATAACTTATCACGAATATGTAAACAGCCAAAACATCGCGGCTATGATAGCGGATTACGACTTCATAATCGACGGCACGGACAACTTTCCCACAAAATTCCTCATAAACGACGCCTGCGTTCTTGGACATAAGCCATTCTGTCACGCAGGTATCCTCCGCTTTGAGGGACAGCTTATGACTTATGTACCCGATGAAGGTCCCTGCTACCGCTGTATATTTGAAGCTCCGCCGCCGAAGGACGCAGTACCCAGCTGCCGCGAAGCAGGAGTTATCGGCGCTATGGCTGGAGTGATCGGTTCCATGCAGGCTCTTGAAGCTGTGAAGTACATAACAGGACAGGGTGAACTGCTCACAGGAAGTATGCTTATCTTTGACGGTCTTAAAATGGAATGGCGCAGGGTAAAGCTGCCGAAAAGAGTTCCGACCTGTCCGGTATGCGGCGATGATCCGGCAATAACCAAGCTTTTTGACGAGGAACAGCAGACTTGCAGTTTGTTATAATATGATTATATATGCGCCGAAAGTATTTGTCAATAACTAAATCATAGAAATCCTATTTGCAAAGTATGCATATTATAGTATAATATTAACATAGCAGTTCAGTATTTATTAACGGAAGTGTTTGTTATGCAGGTACTGCAAAAAGTATGAGGACTACATATGCGTGGATGCTGTGGGAGAGCTGATACGTCCCAACTATGTATCAGACCACTTCGCAATCGTTCTCCGCAGGAACGGTCTGAGAAAGATACGCTTCCATGACCTGCATCACAGTTGTGCCAGCTTGCTCCTTGCCAACGGAGTGCAGATGAAGCTGATACAGGAATGGCTCGGTCACAGCGACATAAGTACAACTTTCCCCGTTCCGAATAGTAACATAAAACCCACAGCAGTACCTACCGATAATAATAAGCTATATGAAAGCGATACGATGCGTTGATGCGTTGAGTATTGCTATTCTTTTTATTCCGATACAATATACAGCGAAATCACTCCATGCATACATGACAAAACGCCGCAATTAAACCAATCAGTATAAAAATATCTCCTTTACCTACAATTAACATAGAAAAGGTATCGGAATTTACATTGAAAATGTTATACTTATATCACCGAAAGGAAATATTCAACAGGAGTGATTATTGTGAGTAAGAAAAAGGTTTTAGCAAGTGTATTGGTGTTGCTGATG
>JAFWSI010000020.1 GCA_017519415.1 Ruminococcus sp. | reverse complement strand
CTGTCTGTCTGTTGAATTATAGCAGACTTCGGCATACTTGTCAAGTGTTTGTGTCAAGCTCTTTCATCTTCTCCGCAATTTCACGGAAAACAGGAGCTGCCACGTCATTCCCGTAACCGCCGTCCTCAACAAGAACAGTCAGCGCATAACGCGGCTTTCTTGCGGGGAAAAAGCCTGTTATCCATGCATGACAAAGCTCTTCACCCCTTTCGTTAAACTTTCCCGTCTGAGCAGTTGAGGTCTTTGCACCTATACTTATTTTTCTGCTCCTTGCATTTGAATTCTCATTTTCACGGACAGCAAGTATCATCATTCTCCTTATCTCATCAGCAGTATCGCCACTCATGACATCTGAACAAAGTGTTCTTTTTTCCTTAACGACCTCAGATCCGTCGGGAGTAAGTCCCTTTATAAGCTTAAGCACAGGCATTTTGCCTTTGTTTGCAATTGCGCATGTCAGCTGCGTTATTTGCAGCGGAGTTGCCGTCAGTTTCCCCTGTCCGAATGAAAAATTCGCCAGCTCCGCGGGGATACTGAGATCTCTTTCCGACGGGAGCACGCCTCCTGAACCTGTTATACCCGCACATAAATAATTCTCGCGGCCGAAGCCGAGATACGAGGCCATTTTTCTGTATTCTGTCATATCAAGCGTCTGACTGAGCGATATAAAATATGTGTTGCATGAATTTATCATCGCTTCAGACATATTCTGCAAGCCGTGTCCGTCAAGCTTATGACAATTGAATTTTCTTCCTGCAACATCTATACATCCCTGACATTCATAAACATATCCTTTCTCCCCTGATTCAAGAGCAGCTGCTGCGGTAACGAGCTTGAAAACAGAACCGACACTGTATGAATAAAGTGCCCTGTTTATAAGCGGACTGTTTTTATCCTTCATGGCACTCTCTATATTGTCGGGCGAATAATCCGGAAAGCTCGCCATTCCAAGTATATCGCCGTTCTTTATATCTGCGCATACTATTGCCCCCTTACATATGTCTTTTCCGCACTCCTCACATATCTTCTGTATATCTTTGTCAAGAGTAAGAACAACTCCGCTTTTGTATGACTTGCTTCTGAATACCCGCTTTCTGTCGCCTATCAGTACACGTCCGAAGCCGTCCATAGTATAGGAAACACTGCTCTGCGGGAAACTGTTCCGCAGTATTGAGTCGTAAGCATACTCAATACCGTCCACACCTTTATTATCCGACAGATAACCTATAACGTGCTGTGCAGTCTGATGCTGCGAATATCTTACAGGGACTTCAAATACTGTCAGTCCGTCAGACTCAAGGGTGTTTTCCGTACATTCAAATACAAATGGCTCTCCTTTATCGTAATCATCAAGAAAACTACTGCTGTCAACCGCGTATTCTGACGTTGCTTCTCTCGGCAGAGCCGAGGGAACCGCAGCTGCCATAAGCCTTGTTTCCGTATTCGTAAGTGGCCTTAGCTGCCTGTCATAGATTGTGCCCTGACTGTCGCCGACCTCAATAGCCAGCGTCCTGTCGGTGTTTGCCGCAGGTACATCTTTCTGCTCGAATGCTATCCTGAAAAAATTGCAAACCAACAATATGAATACGATAAAAAAACCGGCAGCAATTATAAGGACTCCATGCTCGCCGCGCTTTCTCAGCATAATATCACCTCAAGGAGAGTATGTGCAGTCCGCCGAAGAATAATCATGCAAATAAAAAATCAGGAGAGCGCCTATCCGTTCTCCTGATTTATACACCATTTCATTCAAGGATAATTGTAAACGGCCCGTCGTTAAGAAGCTCCACCTTCATATCTGCGCCAAAGGAGCCTGTCTCAACATGCTTGCCCTTTCCGCGGAGATACTCTACGAAATATTCGTAAAGAGCATTTGCCTTCTCGGGCTTTGCTGCCTGAATGAAATTCGGACGGTTTCCCTTTCTGCAATCTGCGTAAAGTGTGAACTGAGGCACGACAAGTAATTCCCCTCCGACATTTTCAAGATCCAGGTTGATCTTGTCGTTTTCATCCGAAAATATCCTAAGACCTGAGATCTTATCGGCAAGTCTGCGACAGTCCTCCTCGGTATCATCATGACCGACGCCCAAAAGCAGCAGAAAGCCTTTGCCTATTCTGCCTGTTATAACGCCTCCGACCGTGACCTTTGCATAAGTGACACGCTGTAAAACGATCTTCATTCAAACCTACTTTCTGACGATCTCCATATCAAACGGTCCCAGCTTCAGATCAGACTTTTCAGAACCGTCAATGATGCTCGGCATTTCCTTCGGAAGAGTAATCGATGCTTCGTTTTCGGAATTATTGAAGAAAAAGATATAATCATCAAGACCGTTTGTACGGGTCGTTACCTCTACGCCCTCGGGAAGATCCTTAAGACGCGGTATACCCGTCTGTTTCATTATATTGCTTGCAAACTTTCTGTAAAAATCGCTTCCGCATACAGTTCCGATATAATACGCGACACCGCTGCAGTAACGGTTCATTGTAACAGCTGCACTGCCCTTATAGAAGCCGTCCGCATACTCTGCGTAAGCACGGGCCGTGCCCAGCTCGAGTATATCGCACCACCGGCTGCATTTATATTTATTTCCCGCAAAATCAGTTATAGTCTGCTCTTCTATGCCTATCGGATCATATTCCTTTACCACAGCGCCTATAACTTCACGGTAAACGGTAGGGAGCGTCTCCATTATACAGTTATTGACGGGATCCTTTACCCCGCTTCTTGCCGTAAGTATAAGAGTACCGCCCTTGATAACATAACGATAGATGTTTTCTGCCGATGCCTTATCGTATACGAACATTGCAGGTGCAACGACGGCCTTGTACTTTGAAAGATCAGTCCTTGGAGAAACTATGTCAACATTGGCGCCGTAACCCGTAAAAGCTGCATGAAATGCTTCAAGCTGCTTCATGTAATCGAAGCCCTCCGTCTGAGGCTGTATATCAAAGGCCCGTTCATTGTCAGAGGAATAAAGCACCGCGATCTCGGAAACAAGCTCCGTTGTCTCTATGACACTGAGCTTGGGAGCAAGTTTGCAAAGCTCCGCAAATTCTGCAAACCTTCTGCCGGGAACGTTACTGTGGTCGATAAGTCCGTGCCAGAACATTTCTGCTCCGCTTACCGCTGTACGCCATCGGAAAAACATGACGGTATCGGCACCGTGTGCCATAGCCTGCATAGCATAGCCTTTGATCTGTCCGGGACGAGGAGCCGGGCTCATGGGTGCCCAGCTGCCTGTCGGCCCGCTAAGCTGTTCCATTATCCAGAAGTTCTTCTGCTTGGCACCGCGGATAAAATCAAGACAGAAAGCGGCAGAAAGCTTCTCATCTGCTTTATCATCACGCTTAAGCGGAGGATAATTATCATAGGAAACAAAATCAAGCTCGCCTGATATTCCGTATATATCCGGCATATTATCACAGAAGCAAAGATTCGAGGTCACCTTTGCCTTTGGATTGACCTTTTTTATAACCAAAGCTATATCCTTTACAAAACGTATGGCAGAATCTGAGGAAAATCTGCTGTATTCGAGACAAAGTGCAGGGTTCTGCCATGCCCTCGGATACGAATTTGGAGGCTTGATCTGTGATATATCACTGTAATTCCCGCTCCATACGCTGTTTCCAAAAGCCGAATTTATATTTTCAAGAGTATCATACTTTTCTGTAAGCCAGTCCCTGAACTGTCCCTGACAAGCCTCACAGGTACATGGATAAGCATCTATCTCGTTATCGATCTGCCATGCTGCGATTGCGGGATCGTTGGCGTAACGCTGTGCAAGCTGTTCAGCTATCCTCTTTGCAAAATAATTAAACATCGGAGCATTTATACATCTGTGAGCGCGTATGCCTGTCTGAAGCTTTTTCCCGTCGGCATCAACCCGAATAATATCAGGATATGTCTCATAAAGCCATAAAGGCGGACAGCTTGTAGGCACACAAAGAACTATACCCATAGCATGACGCGAAAAAGTCTTTATGACCTCGTCAAGCCATTCAAAGCAAAACTCTCCGTCCTTCGGCTCAAGCCTTGACCATGCAAACTCGCCTATCCTTACAAGCTTGACTCCCGTTTTGGCCATAAGATCGGCATCCGCCTTCCAAAGTGAGCTGTCCCATTGCTCGGGATAGTAATCAACACCTATCTTCATTATATCCCTCCTGTCAGTTTACATTGTATCTTATGAGACCGCAGTTGTCCATGAACCAGTTTGCAAAGCTCTCCGCGGACATATCATGGAAGTATGTCTCGATGACCCTGCACACTCCTCCGTGGCTCACCAGCAACACGGTCTTATCATTGTATTTTGAAATAATATCATCAAGTGCAGAATACACTCTGTGCGAAAGCTGAAGAAGCGACTCTCCGTTCCCGCCCATTTTCACTCCGAAATCGAGCTTGTTCTCTGCAAAGCCTTCCGTAAATCGGCCTTTTCCCTCGTAGGAACCGTAATCCCACTCCCGAAGTCTCTCATCTGTCATTACATCAAGTCCGCAGCGCTCTGCAACGATACAGGCAGTCCGCAGAGCTCTCTTCATAGGTGAAGAAATGATCGTATCTATCTCCCCAAGCTCATATATCCTTTCAGCAAGAGCAGCTGCCTGTCTCTCGCCTGTTTCATCCAGCTCAATATCAGTAGCGCCGAGAATAATATCCTGTCTGTTGAATTCCGTCCGGCCGTGTCTCGTAGAGTATATCTTCAATACAAATCCTCCGTTACAAACATACTGCCTTCTCTATCTCAGCACGGGCGTTTTCAAGCATGAGGCTGCTCGGAGAATCTCCGCCCATTATACGGGCAATCTCCGCAATTTTCCCCTCCATGTCAAGCTGCATAACGTGAGTCTCGGTACGCTCACCTGCGATCTGCTTTTCAATAAGCAGATGATTATCAGCCATGACTGCTATCTGAGAAAGATGAGTTACACATATCACCTGACGTATCCTTCCGATCTCACGGAGCTTAACGCCTATCTTCTGAGCCGCCTTACCGCTTACGCCCGTATCTATCTCGTCAAATATCATTGTCGGTATAGAGTCCTTATCGGCAATAACGCTTTTAAGCGCAAGCATTATACGCGAAAGCTCGCCTCCCGACGCTATTTTAGAAATCGGCCTCGGTTCTTCGCCCTTGTTCGTGGAAATAAGAAATTCCACCGTATCCATTCCGTTTACCGTGAGCTTTCCCTTTTCATGCAGGACTTTTATTATTACTCCGGGCATATTTAAAAATTCAAGCTCCGAAGTGACTCTGTCTGTAAAAATCTTCGCAATACCTTCACGGTATTCGTAAAGCGCCTTTGCCTGTTCCGTCACCTTTCGCAGCAATTCCTCACGTTTTTCCGTAAGCTCCTTTATCTCGTCTCCCGAGCTTTCAAGCTGCGCGATCTCACGGCAGGCATCATCATAAAGCTTTATAAGTCCCTCGCAGTCCGCAGCATACTTGCGTTTAAGCTTATTGATACTGCTCAGTCTTGTGCCGAGATATTCAAGACGCTGCCCGTCAAGCTCTATCTTATCGGCAAGCCCCTCAAGCTCAGAGGCTATGTCGGCAAGCTCTATCTCCGCAGCGGAAAGCCTTTCATATAATGAATTAAGTGCTGTATTGCTGTCTATATACTGAGCAATCTCGGTCTCTGCCGAGACCAGCATATCATTAGCCGCTCCTTCGCCGATTATAGAGCTCACAGCATTTTTAACGGATATTACCGTATTTTCCGAGTTCTTTGCGAGCCCGTACTCCTTTTCGAGCTCCTCATCCTCTCCGTCACGAAGATCAAGCTCGCCTATATCGTCTATTATCTCATTGAGGTATCTGCCTCTTTCGATATTTGAACGCTCCTGATTTTTCAGTTCTCCAAGTCTTCTTGCAGTCTGCTGAAGCTCTCTGAAAGTCACTCTGTATTCGTTCAGAAGACTCTGGTCTCCGCCAAAATCGTCAAGGATCTGTAAATGTCTGCCGCTGTCAAGAAGTATCTGGTTGTCATGCTGACCGTGTATGTTTATAAGCATGGAGCCAATCTCCTTGAGAAGAGCTACAGGAGCTGTCCTGTTATTGATGCGTGAAACGCTCCCGCCGTCTGAGCTTATCTCCCTGGTAACGGTTATCTCGTTATCATCATGGGCTATGCCGAGTTCGTCAAGCTTACTGCACACCTCGTCGGACAGCTCGGTAAAAAGCGCTGTTATTACCGCCTTATCACAGCCCGAACGGACAATATCTTTCGTACAGCGCTGGCCGAGTACGGCATTTATTCCGTTTATCAGTATCGATTTTCCGGCGCCCGTTTCACCCGTGAATATATTAAGCCTCTTGTCAAAGGGTATCACAGCTTCTTTTATGACCGCAAGATTCTGTATATATATCTCTTTCAACATACTGAGCGTTTACCTCCTCGGGAAAAGCTCGCTGCGGAACTTCTTTGACAGCTTCTTTGCGTCCGCTTCGCTTCTTACAAGGATAAATATGGTATCGTCGCCTGCGATCGTTCCCACAACTCCCTGATGATTAACGGAGTCGATCGCAGCACAGGTGCCCTGCGCCATTCCCGCGCGGCACTTGAGGACTATGGTATTCATTGCATAATCGACAGAAATAACAGCCTCTTCAAACAAAGACTTTTCCTCAGCTGCCGCTGCGGGCATGGAATAACGGTATACCCCGTTCTCATCTCTTTGCTTCACAAGAGAAAGCTGCTGAATGTCCCTTGAAAGTGTGGCCTGGGTGGTCTTTATGCCTTTTTCCGCAAGCAGCTTTATAAGCAGTTCCTGAGTGGCAACTGCCTTTTCTGTAATTATTTCAATTATCGCTTCATGTCTGCGGTTCTTCATAACAAAGCTCTGCTCCTTATTTTATAGGCTTGCACATTTTGCGGCAAAGTGATTCATGGAAGGAATTGCCTATAAGATTTATGAAATTGATATTGTTTTTTCCTCTGCAAATCTCTATATGGTCGTCTTTTCCAAGACTGACAAAATGCTCTCCGTCCACATTTATGACCATGCTGTCGTCACGGACTGTCGTATCCTTCATGCAAAGTACTCTGTTCGGTGCAAACATGGTCGCTCTTGCAAACAATGAATGGGGACATATAAGAGTCATTTCTATACACTCAAGATCCGGTTCTATAACAGGCCCGCCCGCAGAAAGCGCATATGCAGTAGAGCCGGACGGTGTACTGAAAAGGACACCGTCTGCACGGTATTTTCCTATAAGATAATCATCGGAATATACTTCAAAATCACATATCCTGAAGCTTCCCGATCTTGCCGATACCTCATTCAGCACAGTTGCCGTAAGATCTCCCTCCGCTCCGCGGTAAAGCACGTCAAGCGTCATTCTCTGCGAGATCTCATATTCTCCCGTCGTAAGGAGCCTGAGCTTATCGAGCTGATCCGATTCAAGTCCTGCCATAAAGCCGAGAGTACCTGTATTTATGCCGAGAAGCTTTGTATCGCTGCCTATCAGGAGCTTCGCACAACGCAGAATAGTTCCGTCGCCGCCTATGGCAAGGACAAAATCGGCAGTTTTAGCCGATTCCGTTATATCTTCAAACTTCACAAAAGGCTTATCCGCAAAATCATTTCTGAATTCGCTGCTGACAGTTATCTCTATGCCGCAGGATTCAAGAACATCGCAGACACTGCGGGCACAGCCCAGCGCATTGGGCTTCTGGAAATTGGGGTATAATGCTGCCTTCATATAAGCACTTCCTTAAAGTTTATTGAACGAGCTGTCAGTCAGCTCCTTGAAATCATGTATCACAGGCTCTCCTCTGCGTTTGCACAGCTTTGCAAAATACTCTATATTGCCGCTGCCCCCGCGTACCGGAGAATATGTATACTCCTCGGCTGCAAAGCCTATTGACCGCGCAAAGCTGTCTATTTCGGACAAAACGCGGATATGCACTTTTTTGTCCTTTACAACGCCGTGCTTGCCTATGGCGCTCCTCCCAGCTTCAAACTGCGGCTTAATAAGCACAACAGCCGAAGCTCCGTCCTTAAGGAGCTCATATATCTTAGGGAGTATTTTGGTAAGAGAGATAAACGAAACGTCTGCGGATATAAAATCTGCCTGTCCGCCAATATCAGCAGCACTGATATTGCGAATATCCGTATTTTCCATATTTATTACCCGGGGATTGTCAATAAGCTTCCGGGAGAGCTGACCGTGCCCCACATCTACGGCAAATACCCTTGCTGCTCCGTTCTGAAGCATATAATCAGTAAAACCGCCCGTCGAAGCTCCTATGTCAAGGCATACCCTGCCGCTGAGATCTATTGCAAATTCCTTTACAGCCTTCTCAAGCTTGAGAGCTCCTCTGCCTACATATATATCAGTATCCGAAGCGGTTATCTCATCGGTCTCTTTCACCTCGTCAGAGGGCTTCAATGCCGCTCTGCCGTTTACCGTTACAAAGCCTGAGCGTATCATTTCCTTAGCACGCTCACGGCTCCGGACAAGTCCGCGGCTCACAAGCTCAGTGTCAAGTCTCGCCATTATCCGTACTCCTGCGGCGGATATATTCCGTCATCTTATCGCTTGTAAGTCCGAGCTTATCAAGACAGGACTTCACCGAAGCCTGCTTGACGAAGCCTTCTGCAGTGATACGGCTGTAATCTCCGCAATAACCAAGCTCCGAAAGTATATCTCCCACCTTTTCGGAAATACTTCCCTCGCCGAAGGACTCCTCAAAGAATACAATCCTTTTGTATTTTACCATATCCGCACCCAGTTCACCGTCAATGGGATATATCTTTGTAAGCTTGAGTATATCGCAGCTTATACCGCGCTTTTCAAGCTTCTTCTGAGCCTTGAAGGCTTCATTATAAAGTCTTCCGTAGGTGATTATCAATGTATCGCTCCTGCCTGTAAGCTTGAACAGCCATTCAGTCGTGATGTCAGACTGGTCAAAATCCACTTTCTCCGAGCCTCTGGGATAGCGGACGGCTGCAAGGCCTTTTTCTTCATATATCGCTTTTTTCATGCACATTTTCATTTCGAGGTAGCATGACGGCGAGTATATCACTGTACCCGGTATTGAGGTGAGCATAGGCACATCAAGAAGTCCCTGATGAGTCTCTCCGTCCTCTCCCACTATACCGGCCCTGTCAACACCAAGCACTACATGGAGTTTCCCGATAGCTACATCATGTACCAGCTGGTCGTAGGCTCGCTGCAAAAAAGTAGAGTAGACAGCAAATACGGGCGTCATGCCCATGGAAGCAAGTCCGCCTGCAAAGGTGACTGCGTGCTGCTCAGCGATACCTACGTCAAAAAACCTGTCGGGGTGCTTGAAGTGAAAAAACTGCAGACCTGTGCCGTACTTCATAGCCGCTGTTATGGCACACAGCTTTTCGTCCTTATCTGCGAGCTTCACAAGCTCTTTTCCGAAAACCGTGGAATAACTGTCAGCGGCTGCGACCTCGGGATTTCCTGTGGTTATATCGAATTTGGAGATACCGTGATACTCTCCCGGGTTTTCTTCGGCGGGAATATAACCCTTTCCCTTTATGGTCTTTACGTGGATAAACACGGGCTGATGATATGATTTGGCCATATGTATGACTTCTTCAAGCTCAGAAAGGCTGTGGCCGTTAACAGGTCCGAGGTAAATAAAGCCCATATCTTCAAACATTGTGCTCTGTTCGAGGATATTGGATTTAACGGAATCCTTCACGTTTTTTATTCCCTTTGCTACGCTTGAGCCTACAAGAGGTATCATTTCAAGTCCGCGCTCGACTGCACGCTTGGTATGAAGGTACTTCTCCGTATTCCTGAGAGATGTAAGATACTTTGAAACAGCTCCCACGCTTTTGGAAATAGACATATTATTATCGTTGAGTATAACTATGAGGTTCCTTTTGCGATCCCTGCCGCAGTTGTTCATGGCCTCATAGAACATACCTCCGGACATGGCTCCGTCACCTATAACAGCAACAGCGTAGTTGTCCTTACCCTGAAGCTTCATTGCCTCTGCTATACCACAGGCAACAGATACAGATGTACTGCTGTGACCGCTTATAAAGGTATCATGCTCCGACTCCTCGGGCTTTGGAAATCCAGAAATGCCGTTTTCCTGGCGAAGAGTTGAAAACCTGTCAAGTCTTCCCGTAAGTATCTTATGGGTGTATGCCTGATGCCCCACATCCCATACTATCTTATCCTCTGGAGAATTAAAATTGCGGTGTATCGCCATCGTAAGTTCAACAGCACCGAGATTTGAAGCAAGGTGGCCTCCTGTCTTGGAAACGGTAGATATAAGAAGATTTCTTATTTCCTTGCAGAGTGAAGCACATTGGTAAAAGCTGAGCTTTTTAAGATCCTGAGGCAGCTCGAGATCCTCAAGTGTCACCTTATCGTTATTTGAATTTTTTTCCTTCATTTTCTGAAATGCGGCAGTATCGCCGCAGCTCCTTTATGTTAATTCTTCCTTTTGAGCAGCATTTCAGTAAGCTGCACGAGAAAGGGATCGTTGCCGAATATATCAAGACAGGCAAGAGCTTCCTCTGTTATATCGTTGGCGATCTCCTGTGCCTTTTCAACACCGTAAAGAGTGACAAAGGTCGTCTTGTTCTCCTCCTCGTCGCTTCCCACAGGCTTGCCAAGTTCTTCAGTTGTACTTGTGACGTCAAGAATATCATCTATGATCTGAAAAGCAAGTCCGAGCTTGAAGCCGTAATCCGCGGCAGCTCTTATTTTTTCTTCATCGGCGCCGGCGCATATACATCCCATCATGCATGATACAGCTATAAGCTGACCTGTCTTGTGATGATACATATTGCGGAGATTTGCTTCGTCAACATCGGTTCGTTCTTCGTTTTCCATGTCTATTACCTGACCGGCGCCCATTCCTTCCCGGCCTGCACCCTTTGCAAGACATGAAACGAGCCTGATCTTCTGATCGGCAGTCAGGGACTTATCGTCGGCTATTACCTCAAACGGAAGCATACAAAGAGCATCACCTGCAAGTATAGCCAACGCTTCGCCGAAGGCCTTGTGACACGAAGGCTTTCCGCGGCGGAAATCGTCATTGTCCATAGCGGGGAGATCGTCATGGATAAGAGAGAATGTGTGTATCATTTCCATAGCGGCCGCAGGAGCTGCTGCTTTTCTGTAGTCGCAGCCAAGTGCGTTGCAGAAAGCATAGACCAGTACAGGACGGATACGCTTCCCGCCGGCCTCCAGCGAATAATTCATTGCTTCAATGAGGTGCTTCTGTGCCGCCATGCTTTCCGAATATGCATTGTACTTTCTGAGATTGTCCTCGGTAAATGATATATATTCATTCATCTTTTCTTTGAAATCGCTCATTTTTCTGCTCCTTCGCTGTCCTCTGTTATTTTTATCCGTGCTTCATCGAGCTGCTTCCTGCACGCTGCGGAAAGCTTTACGCCTTCTCCGTAGAGCTCAACAGCCTTATCAAGCGGTATATCGCCCTTTTCAAGCTCGGAGACGATCGCTCCGAGGCGTGACATATTCTCTTCAAATGTATTCTTTTCCTTCATTATATCACCATTTATCAGTTATTTCAGCCTCGGCGCCGCCATGTCCCAGCGTTATCCTGACTTTATCGCCCTTTGACAGGCTCTCAGAGCTGCCGATGAGCTTATCTTCCTTGTATATCAGCGAATAACCGCGCGAAAGCACCTTCAGAGGACTGAGACTGTCAAGCCTTGCAGCCTTTTCCGTAAGAGTGCTTTCAAGCCTGTCCATATAACGCAAAAATCCCGCTTTCCTGCGCCTGTCTAGTCCGGAAAGCCTTTCTGAGGCAAGCTTAAGGCGGTTCTCGGGAGACTGCGCGGAAAGACGTGCATTCAGAGCTATGAACCTGTCCGTCATTGTATCAAAGGCTGCCAATACAGACTTTTCTATCCTGCGCTCAAGCAGCGATAGCTTTTCATATATCAGCGCAATATCAGGAGTCGCCAGCTCTGCAGCGGCAGAGGGCGTCGGAGCTCTGAGGTCGGCTGCCAGGTCTGCTACGGTATAATCCGTCTCATGTCCGACAGCAGATATGACAGGTACTTTGCAGTTATATATGGCATATGCCACCTTTTCTGTATTGAAGGCACTGAGATCCTCGCTGGAACCGCCGCCGCGCCCGACTATAATGACATCACAGCCTGCCGCCTCGGCTTTCAGTATTCCCGCGCATATGGACTCGGAAGCGTTCTCGCCCTGTACCTGCGCATTTACAGCATATATCTCTGCAAGAGGATATCGTCTTGAAATAACATTTATAATATCACGAACAGCCGCTCCGTTCAGAGAAGTGACTGCTCCTATTTTTTCAGGCATTGACGGCAGCGCACGCTTATGCGCACTATCAAACAGTCCTTCCTTCTGAAGCTTCTTTTTCAGCTGTTCCAAAGCATTGTTAGCGTTCCCGGCACCGTCGGGGATTATATCGTTAACATAGAACTGGTATACACCGTCACGCTCGTAAACTCCGATACTGCCGGAAACTATTACGGCCATACCGTCACAGGGGCGGAATTTCAGTCTTGAAGCAGCACTTGCAAACATCACGGCTTTTAATGCGCTTTCGCTGTCCTTCAGCGTAAAATAAAGATGACCGCTGCGGAAATGCTCAACAAAATCCGATATTTCACCGCGCACCATCACACCCTGAATATTTCTGTCGCTTTTAAGTACCGAAGCTATATATTTATTTATCTGTGTAACTGTTATCACAGGCATTATCTTTCACCAATACTTTTTAAATATCCGTATATCGCCACACCCGCTGCATTGTCGCATGAAAACTGCGGCTCTGCAAACTCTGCGGGGGGAAAACTGGAAACTATCCTGTCGCGGATAATAGCGTCCGACATAACTCCGCCCGCAAATACAAGCGGAATCTCTCCGTACTCTTCCACGGCATATTCAGTCATTCCGACAATGGTCTCTGCAATGAAATCAAGGCAATATGCCGCGATATTTTCAGGGCTTTCGCCATTTTTACTCAATTCACTACATTTGTTCTCCAGTCCTGAAAGGCAACAACTGCCCTTCTTCAGGACCGGTTTTACCTTAAAATGTCTGTCAGACTTCAATGCAAGCTTTTCAAGCTCGGCACCGCAGGGGAAATGAAGTCCCAGCATTACACCGGTGCGATCAACAGCCTGTCCCGCCTTAAGATCAAGAGATGTCCCTATCTCTGTGATATTCAGGATATTCTCATAATCGGGCTCGCACAGAAGACAATCGGTAGTGCCGCCGCTCACATGAAAGGCTATAAACTTTTCTTTTACAAGGTCAAGCCTGTCCGCGGAATAAAGAGCAGCAAGGATATGCCCTATCTGATGTGAAGTAGTATAGAGCTTAGCTCCCGAAACCGCCGCATATGACCGTGCAAAGCCTTCTCCGCAAAGGAAGCATGGCATATAGGAGCCTTCAATATTTCTCGGCCTTGATGAAGCTGAAACAACCTTCGGCTGGCCTGTGGGGTGCCCGGAAAACAGTTCCTCAATTATCTCCGGAAGCTGCTTTGTATGGTGGAATACCGCGTCGCTCTGACGAAGCCCCAGCTCGCCGTCTTTTACGGGCAGCAGCCTTTTCGACTGGTATATCATGTTCTCCTCACTGACATATACGGCAGCGGAGGTAGTGTAATTGCTGGTATCTATACCGAGAAACTCAGGCATTTTTTTCCTCTTTTTTACGCTCGTCTCTTGAAAAAGCTCCAAGGACTCCATTGATGAACGCAGTATCCTCCTGATATGTATACATCATGGCAAGCTTTATGGCTTCGCTTATAGCAGCGTTCATAGGAGTATTGTCATCATAAATGGACTCATATAAAGCTATGCGAAGGATAGCAAGATTGAGCTTTGAGATCCTTGAAATGTTTCTTGATCTGCTATACCTGGAAATAATGCCGTCAAGCTCCTCCGCATGGGCAAGAGTTCCTTCAACTATCTTCTTTACGTCGTCGTTTACGGTTATCTCGTCAATTTCCTCGGCTATATCGTATAGCTCGTTTATATCATCATCGCGCAGAAGCTGCTCAAAGACCAGCTTGAATGCGCTGTCTCGTATTTCACGTCTTGACATTTGAACTCTCCTTATTTTTACAGCGAACGGTACATGAAAACCATATTATCATTGGCTGTAAAACCGTTTTTCATATAAAATCTTTCGCTTGGATACCCGCGGGAAGTCATAAGAGTCATTGCGATAACACCCTCACGGGAAAGCTCCTCCCGTACATATCCAAGTATTTCCGAACCTATACCGCTGCGCTGCATATTCCTGTCTACACAGAACTCGTCGATAACATATTCCTTACCGTGAAGATAGGTCAGTATCCTTCCGCACAGCACTGCCCTTACAACGCCGTCCTTTTCGCAGACATAGCCCACAGACTGCGGAGCCGACATAAGCTCGCCTATACGCTGCAAGCATAACTCCCTGCTCCAGCTTTCATTCCATGGCTCGCCGGCAAAGGCATTACGGAAAACCTCCGCCGCGCCGTCAAGGTCAGCCGGAGAATATCTGCGTATCATTCAAAGACAACGCCTCCGACGGTCACGTTTACTCTTGCAACAGGGACTCCCGTCATATTCTGCACATTCTCCTTTACAGCAGTCTGTACTTCCTGAGCAACATTGAACGCCTTTTCGCCGCTCTTGATAACGATGTTCATATCGATAGCGGCCACATCGCCCATCATACTTATCTTGATAGGACCGTTCTTACGGAGCTTGCTCATTTTGCCTACCTCTCCTCCGAGGCTTGCAACGCCCTTTACATCCAGGGCGGCAAGCTTGGCAACTGTGATTATAACGTCATCGGATATTTTAAGTCTGCTTGCTGCCGCAGGCTTCATCTCTTCAACTTCCATATGTGACCTCCGTTGGCATATATTTGAGTGTAATTTTTAATCAAAAGTGAACCTACACCCTTACTATTATATTATACCAAATTATTTCTTACAGTTCAACTATTTCACCTCAAAAATTCTTATATTTTCTACAGGAACATCCGTTTCGCCCAGTATTATCTCCTTTATCGATGCTGCCTGAGCTTTGTCGAGACCGTCTGAGCGCACAACTATCTTAGCGTTCTCACCGTCGAGATATGCCACGCAATCCTCAAAACCCTGAGATTTTATGAGGGATTCTATAGTTCCCTCGCTCTCTATCAGCTTTGATACCTGAACTGCGTCCAGTGCGTTTACAACCATCTCGTCCTGAGTTACATCCCCTCCGCCGATCATGGTCTGAAGTGTCTGAACTGCTTCGTTCCTGTCGTTCATTCTGTCTATCCTTGCCTGTGCAAAATAATCTCCGCCTCCCGGAGTGATGTCTGCATTCACGAACTCGGTTTCGCCATATTTTACTGTCTTATCGGTTAAACCGATAGTTCTGTCTTCTGCAGAAAGATTATCTGCTGTCGCATAATTTATGTATACTGCTACAGCAAGCATAAGCGTAAGGCAAGTCATTATTATCTGCTTTTTTCCTATAATAATTGTTGGTTTCTTCATGGTCTTACTCCTTTATCAAGTTTTGCAACATATATTTTCCCTGTGGGCAGGTCAAGGGCTGCCGCTGTCGCTTTGTACATTCTTTCACGGACCTCCGCACTGTCTCCGCCGCTGCATATTATAACTGCGCCCCTCACGGCAGGCAGCTCCGTGGTCTCCACAAGAGCTTTTTTATCGCTTCCGTTCCCTATCACCACATATTTCTCTTCCTCCTCTGTTTTATTATCGCTGCGTATTTTTCTCTCTTCCCTTGCATATACGCTGCGTTCACCGCTTCCGACTGTTATATATACTTTCACCTGACCTGCTCCCTCGATACCTTCAAGAAAATCTTCAAGCCTTTGCTCGGTCTCACGACAATAGTCTTTTACAGAAAAACTGTTTTCATTTCTGTCCGTGTTTCTGCTTTGAGCTGCTTCTTTCTCAGGAACAAGAGACGATAAGGCTATCAGGAACAACCCTGCTGCTCCGCATATTATCATAAGCGCCGTCCATTTTTTCTCTTTAAAATAATCCTTCAGTCTTTCATTGATCTCCATTTACTACCTCCGCAGATTCTCCGAGACTTCTGCGTATAACAGCCGCAGCTGCTTCATTATCGGAAGTTCCGATTATGACCCTACTAATAAATATGCTGCCGGTTTCAGAAATATTAACCTCGGTATCAATCTTTTCCACAGTAATTCCCTCTGCTTCGATCTGCGCTCTGAGCACATCAGAAATATTCTCAGAGGTATTCCTGGCAAGCTCCCTGTCATAAATATCCACATAAAATGCGCTGTCCCGTCTTTCAGAAAGCTCAGTATCAGGTAATTCAAAGTCCTTTACGCAGTTTATCGCCGCTATGGCAACGGTTACGGCAAATATCATCTTTACAAGCAATTCCGTATGCGCCCTAAGTCTTGTTCCCTCTGTAATACTGCTCACAAGGTACATACCTACGGACAGAATACATATTGATCTTACAGCTGACGTTATCTGTTCCATCCACATTCACCCCGATATCTTCATTATGATACCCGTACTCAGTATAAACATCATTCCGCTGCTCACAAGCAGCGCCTGAGCAATGGAAAGACCGCCGTCCACAGCTTTAAGCAGCTTATTTACAGCCTCAGCTTCAAACAGCTCCGAAAGAGCTGTCATTATCCACAGCCCGCCTCTGAATACGATTATCTGTATCAGCGGAGGCAAAAGTATCACCGCGACTGCTATACAGCCGATAGTCCCTGCTGTTCCTCTAATAAGCTCAAGACTGCTCCTTACGGCTGAATAGGCGTCATTTACTGCTCCGCCAACAACAGGGACAGAACCTGATAAAAAAAATCTTACCGTTTTGGTAGCCGCTCCGTCTGCCTTTCCCGCAAGGGAACACTTGAGTGTCAGAAATCCCGTAAAAAGCGTCATCGCCGCCGTAAGCCCCCATACCGTCAGCTTGCTGAGAAGCGACGTTATCCTGCTTATATCTGTTTTTCTGAATATACTGCCCGTAACCGAGAGTATGGTAACAAGATTAAGGAGCGGTATAAGCAGAGCCGAAGAAAGCTGCACTATCAGTTCAACCGCTCCTATCACCATAATGTCATATATCCCTGCCGAAGCAATATTGCCCTCCGCAGCTGCTATTCCCGCAAATACGGGAATAAAAACAGCTATGAAACCCGCGCTTGTCCTTACGGCTTCCAGTGCCTGTCCGTAAATATCATAGATAAGAGGAAACAAAACCGACGCCGCAGATATAACGGATACGGAACTGTTCAGCGGCAGGCTCCCGCTGTTGAAAATGCCGCCTGCCGCGCCCAAAACAGCTGTAAGAACTATAACGATACCTATATTTGCCGCTATGCTGCGGAACGGGAGTCTGCTCCAACCAATCCGCGACCTTATCATTTCCGCTATATTTTCTAAAGTAATGTCGCCTGCATCATCAAAGGAAAGCTCAATTCCGTTATCCTCAAGCAGCTCATCAAGCTGTCCGCCGACTTCTGTCATGAGACTGTTTTCCTCTGCATATACCGTAATCGGCAGGGCAAGGAACAGCATAAATATACATATTACAAAAGATGTTATTATTCTCATATCATTCCTGCACCAGCTTATCTATAAGTTGTACAATATCCTCAAGAACGGGAATACACAGAACCGTCAGGGCTGCTCTGCCCCACATCTCAGCCGCAGAGGCTATGGCGATCTCGCCGCTGCTTCTGCATAGCTCAGAAGATATATTCGTAATAAAGCATATGGATACCGATTTGAATATTAGCTCAATATAGCTCTCCGACACTCCTGCCTGTGAAAAAAAGTACCTTATCTCACTTAGCGGCCATTCAAGCATAGTCACAGCCGCCGCAGCTGCAACAGCACATACCGCCGCAGCTGCTGTCACAGAATGTTCTGAGCAGTACTGCTTTAAAAGCACCGAAAGAATCACTCCTGCAAGACAAAATACCGCGACAGTAAAACAATTCTCTACCATAAGCCGAACACCGTCTTGACCTTGTCGAACAGATCGCCGATCTCATCAATTATTACCAGCAGTACCACAATAAGTCCCGCTAATGTGGTCATCATTGCCTGTTCCTCCCTCTCTGCCCTTTTCAGCACAAGATTCAGGACCGCAACTATAATGCCTGTCCCCGCGATCTTGAAAATAAGATCTATCTCCATAGTTTTCCCTCATATAATTATTATTCCGAGCACGGCTCCAGCAAGCATGCCAAGGCTCCTGTAAAGCTTTCCTTTTCTTGCGTATTCCGCAGTCCGTTCCTCATATACCGAATGGATACGATGGATAAGAAATTCGATATTACTGAGCTGCCCCTCTATGTCCGTAGTTCCGAGCTGAAGCCCGAAGTCAAGCAGTACAGCCTTTTCATCTGCGGATATATTCCTGTCATTCTTCACAGCAGCCTGCCACTCCGACCTGAAATCCCTGTTTTCGGTGTATCGCTCGCTCAGCTCATTAAGGAAACCCGTTTTCCTTGAGCTTTTTGCCTTGAGAGCAGCTACTATCCCGTAGACATCATAACCTGTACACCTTATGATATTCTCTGCGTCACGCAGCATTATTTCGATCTCAAGACATACCGCTGTCCTGTTTTTAAGCTTTTCGGAACAGGCTATACCCGCAAAAGCTCCGATAAGCGATATAAATACCGCTCCCGCTGAACGTATAAGCATGCTAAACTCTCACTATCTCTTTTATTTCTCCGGGGGCACTGCTCCCTTTTAGTATCACAAGAAGATCGGAGGCTTCAACAAGCTCAGAAAGCTCCTTACGGGACATAAGCTCATCATATGTATCGGCATGAGCGGATAAGATAAACTTAACTCCGCTGCCCATTCCGCTTATTACAGCCTCTGCGTCTGGTCTGTCCGAGATTTCATCACATACGATTGTCTCCGGTGAAAGAGTTCGTATAGCCGACATTATCCCCTTGCTTCGGGGACAATTGGCAAGTATATCCGTCATCGGTCCCACGTCATTCAGCGGCGATCCGCCGCTCAGACATGATATTTCATTTCTTTCATCTATAAGAGCGGTTTTTACAAATGAGCCGGAAAGTCTGCAAAGTTCGCGTATGATCGTTGTCTTTCCCGAGTTCACTCCGCCGCATATTATCGTATTTTTGCCGAAGATCCTTGAGAAAAGCTCGTCTGCGCAGCCCTCTGCACAACGCGATATGCGAAAATTAAGCGAGCAGAAATCGGTTATAATCCGCTCCGACGTATTGGAGAAGCTTCCGCTTATTCCTACCCTGATACCGTTCTCGATAACAAAAAAGCCTTCCGACAGCTGTCTGCCGCAGCTATGCAGTGAAAAATGACACAGACGGTCAACTATTGTCCGTATGGTATTTACTCCCACGATATAAGAATCATTGCAATATGAAGATGTAAGCTTCCCGTTTAAAGAGACGTAACTGATATGATCGGGATAAACATAATATACGGGTCCTCCTGCACGAAGCCTTATCTCCATAAGCTTTTCAAGCTTCTTTTCATCAATACCTTTCATCAATCCGCGAAGTCTTTCGGGCATATATGTCATTATGACATCATAGCTTGTACTTTCATTCACTTTCATCACTCCTTTACCTCAATCTTATTCAATGCCAAAATAAAATAGAACATTAAGCTCCCGAATGTCCATAATAACTTCCCCGGCAACAACGGGTACTAATAATGAATTTTGAATTCATTGAAGATAATGTTGCGTAACCAATTCAGTTATGCAGCCTTTCTCTTTTTGTCGTATTTCATACTGTCAGCAATGCCTCGTCTTCTCTCCGCATTTCCCTTTACTGATAATAAGCCCGCTGCATTAAGTTCATTTACAATAATATGGCCCCCCTTGTGCACATATACATAGCTATGAATAATCGCTTGACCATCTTTCCTTTTTTCCGGAACAATTTTTAGCTTTCCTTTTTCGGTACGGTATCCGGGCATCGCAGAATACCCGTAAACGCATCCGCTTCCATTTTTTTGGCGAATGCCCCATTTCACTCCCTCGGAATCTTTCGTCTCTCCTCCTGGGCGATGCTTACCATAATTGTAAGGAACTATTAATTCCCTCACTCAAAAAGCAGTAATCCGATTCAATATATAATAAAACCGCAGATGCTGCTCTGACATCTGCGGTTTACTGACGATCTTCACGCCTTTAAGGTTTATGCCGGTGTTGAATTTGTTCACGATGAAATAGTTTTCTGACAAAATAAGGCTTGCCCTCAAAGCAGAGAGTAAGCCTCAAATAATTTATATGCAGAAGCGGTGCATTACTTTCAGCTACCACAACTTCCTATTCTCCTGTACGCATATTCCAGAAAGCCGATATTCAGCGCGGCGAATAATGTCAGATATACAGGCATTATCCCGATACCGACAGCCTGCTGTAAATGACCGAATACCATAGGCATAAGCGTACTGCCGATATAAGCCGAAGCCATTTGCAGACCGATAACAGCAGCACTGTTTTGTCTGCCGAAATTCTCGGGAGCCATATGCTGTATCGCAGGATAGACAGGTCCCATGCCAACGCCAGTTATCACAAAGCCCACCGCAGCAGGGATATAACTCTCAAAGGGCAGGAAAATCAACAGTATACCAACTGCTTCAACGGCAACTCCTATACGTATGAGAAGCCTGTCATTCAGTTTGTTTGAAACAAAAGCCGAGATAAGTCTGCCGAACATCAGACCGCCGAATATAAGAGAACCGAAAGCTGCCGCTGTTTGTGCGGAGATAGTCCTTGTTCCGGTAAAATAGCTTGAAGTCCACAGAAAGCAGGTCGCTTCTCCTGCGCAGTAGGCGTAAAAAGCTATCAGCGTTGGGATAACTCCCTTTATTCTGAGAGCTTCTGTTATTCCTGCGGAATGTTCCTCGCTGTCATCATCGGCTTCGGAGTTTTTCTTCCACAGGGGAGCTGAAAGCAGGCAGACGAGCATTATTCCCGACTGTATGTATGCCGTCCAGCGGTAGCCCTCGTTCCAGTGGGCTTTGGCAAGGGCAAGGGACATGATGTAGGGGCTTATCATTGCACCCACGCCGTAGAAGCAGTGCAGGAAATTCATCACCGATGACGAATAATGCTTTGCGACATAGTTGTTGAGTGCCGAATCCACCGAGCCCGCACCCAGACCGTATGGTACGACAAACAAAAACAGCATAGCATAGGACTTCGACAGCGAAAATCCGATAAGACCTATCACCGTCAGCAGTATCGAACCTGTTACTATGTGGTGTGTGCTCAGCTTCCGTATCAGCGTCGGGGCGAGAAGTGCGGAAATTATGGTCATGAATGATATGGACATGGACACATAGCCTGCATAAGAGGACGGTACGCCGAAGTCCTTCTGCATAGTCGGCCAGCCGGAACCGAGAAGCGAATCGGGAAGTCCGAGACTTATGAACGCTAAATAAATCACTGTAAGCAGCATTGAACCCATATTCGTTACTCTCCTTATTTTACAAGTTCCGCCACTTCCTGCGGTGTTTGCTGATATCCGTTCTTCGCCCAGTATACGAAAAGCTTGTACACGCCGCCGATCTTATAGATGATCTCCCACGGGGAAGCGGTATCGGACAGCCTTGCGAACAGCCGCTTGTCAAATTCTTCTTCCAGCAGATACATCTTGTCCGTTTTCATAAGGATGCTCACCACATCACGGTGCTCGTACATATGCTCAAAGAGCCACACGATGTAGGGGCTCAGGCTTTCTTTTGTCAGTGTAAGGTAGTTTTCCTCGGTCTGCGAGAGCCAGTCGTCCGTGACACTTGTGATATAGTAACGCAAAACATCGTCCTTTTCATTGAAATTGCGGTAGAATGAAACTCGTCCTGCCTGCGCTTCGGTAATGATGTCCACAACAGTTATCTCATGATATTCATGCTTTTTCAGCAGTCTGATGAACGCCCCTGCGATACGGTCCTTGACCGTCAGGGGGCGTTTGTTTTTTGCACGTTTCATAAATGATACAAAACCTCCCTAAATGTACCAAATTGCACGATATTATTGACTTTCGGGCACGTTCATGCTATACTGATGATACAAATGAACCATATTCAGCATACCATAAAAATCCCCAAATGTCAAGTACGAAAGGAATGAGCAAGGTGAAAAAAGCTATGAAAGTGATTTTTATAATAATACTTATCATCGCTGTGCTGGCAGTATTGCTCTGGTTTGGTCTGAAAAAGATATGGAACAATATCATGACAGCGCAAATGGCACCGGACAACTACACCTCCGAGGTCAAAACAGGCGGCGAACTGGAAGCAAAGTATATGGCTATGGGCAGTTATGAAGTAAAGTGCTTTACCGTAGATTATCTTGATGATGCTGAAATCAAAACAATCAGCATATGGTATCCTGCCGAGCTTGAATCAAGCGACAGGAAATATCCTGCTGTCCTGTTTGTGAATGGCACGGGTGTCGGCGCTTCGAGATACAAGCCTGTCTTTGAACATCTTGCTTCATGGGGATTTATCGCAGTTGGCAACGAAGATCCGTCTACATGGGAGGGCAAAAAGGCTGACCTGACGCTTTCCTATCTTCTGAATGCAAATGAAGACGAAAACAGCATTTTCTATCACAGGCTCGATATGGATAATATTGGTGTTGAGGGACATTCGCAGGGCGGTGTCGGCGTTTACAATACGATCAATGAAACCGAACACAAGGATATTTACAAGTGCGCTGTATCGCTCTCGCCTACGCAGGAGGAGGTTGCAGAGCAAGTGCTTCATATTCCGTATGATCCCGCCAAAACAGCGATACCCGTATTGATGCTGTCGGGTACTGAAAATGATGTAATAACTCCCGATAATATGCAGAAATCCTATGCAAAAGTCACCTCGCCAAAGGCTATGGCAGTCCGCAAGGGCGCAGCACACGGTGATATGCTCTATTCCGCTGACGGCTATGTGACAGCGTGGTTCATGTGGCAATTACAAGGTGATACCGAAGCGGCAAAGGCGTTTATCGGAGATACACCCGAAATCCTGTGCAACAGCTTATATCAGGATCAGCGCATTGATTTGGAGGGATAATATGAAAAAAGCATTGAAGATCATCGGTATCATATTAGCGGCCATTTTGGTGATACTGCTGCTTGTTTATATCTTTGTCCTGAATTACCCGAACTTGAAGAAAAACCCGAAGATTGGAAGATGATATCGGATATCCGACAGAGTGATGAAGGACTCCGAGGGAGGCAGTTATCACGCCCTGTTCAAAAAGGGCAGCGAAAACAAGGTGATGATATATTTTGCGGGCGGCGGAGCAAGCGTCAGTGAGGAAACCGCGCGTGATGATACTTACAACACAAAACTGGTCAAGCCGGATATGCTTGCAAATGTGACGATGAATATGGGAGGAATTGCTTCCGATGTTGAGGACGGTCCGTTTGAAAACTGGAGCATGATACTTTTCCCTTATGCGACGGGAGATTTCCATTCGGGTACGGGAGAATTCCGCTATACCGACAAGGACGGTAAGGAGAAGACACTCTATCACAACGGCTATACGAATTATACCGCCGCAATGAAGCAGATCATGGAAAAGGCAGGCATAGAAAACGCCGATACGGTGCTTGTGACAGGCTACAGTGCAGGAGGATTTGCAGCAGCATTACTCGCAGACGATGTTTACACAAACTATTTTCCCGATGCAGAAAGCAAGAATGTACTTGTTGATGCCTCTCTGCTACTTAATGATAACTGGCATGATATTTCCGCAAATGTTTGGAAGACACCAACCGAAATATCCGATAAACTGACGAGGAACAATCTTACGCTTGACTGCCTGAAAGCTCTCCACGAGAAATACGGCGACGGGATACATCTGCTTTTTGACTCATCCACGCGTGACGGAGACCTCGCAAAAATGCAGAATTATTTTGATACCGGTATCATGGAAGTCGATGAGGAGGTTGCCGATATTTACCAGCAGATATTGAAGTACACAATACCGAAGTTTAAAGACGCTGGCGTGAGCCTGTTCATTTTTGACGGAATAGGGTATTATGACGATAAGAGAAATATGACCGCACACACGATCATCGCAACGCCCGTGGTATGGTTGACCTTCGAGGAGCAGAACAAATCCGTTGCCGAGTGGCTGACCGATGCCATTAACGGAAAGCTGAATGACTATGGGGTTGACCTTGTTGACAAGGTGTATGAGAAAACAGATAATAAATAATCAGCGTATCACCGCACGAAATGCCGTGCGGCTGTCGCTGTTTTCAGAGGTGAGAGCATGAAATGGAACTATCAACAAATACGGAAACAAAGCTGGGATACCGCTTTCAAAAAAGGCAGAAAATCATGGTTCATGCTTGTTGTGGTCGCTTTTCTGTTTGCATTTATCGGTGCTTCAAACAGCTCCCAGACAACATTTATTGACACCATAGATGAATATATCGGAGCAAATGATCCTCTGCTGCCTGGCAATGTCGATATTCTCAAGGAATACATCGTTGAAACGCCGCTTGTGAAAAATGTTCCGTTTATCACTTCTGACCTCGCACTGTCGGTCATAGACAGCATTACAAAAGGCGCTACATGGGTATTCAAGCTGTTGGCGGCAAATCTTGCGTATTTCAACCGCAACAAGGGCGAAGTTGTTGCGGTGCTGTTGATCGGAGCACTGATCGCTGCTGTGCTGAAATTCTTTATCCTTAATGTGGCACTTGTGGGCAGAAACCGTTATGTTATGGAAAACCGCTTTTCAAAAGAAGTGCCTGTGCGAAGGATATTTGCTTCTTTCCATAAGGACACTTTGTGGAATGTTGTCAAGGTCATGTTCTTGTATAAGCTGAGTATTGCACTGTGGTCGCTGACATTCATCGGCGGATTTTACAAGTATTATCAGTACGCTGCCGTTCCGTATCTGATAGCAGAAAATCCCCGTATCAGCTGGAGAGAAGCAAAACAGCTTTCTGTTCAGATGACAAATGGCTGTAAATGGAAAATGTTTCTGACGCAAATGTCATTCCTGCATATATGGCTTCTGAAAGCGATACCGCTTGCAGGTCTTCTTGTCGCCGTACCGCTGGAAATGTCGCTGAATGCGGAATTCTATTTTACAATGCGAAATGATATGGGGATACAAAGCGAATTATTCTGTGAACCTGCATTTTCACACAAACCTTACATAAAACAATCTGCTTATCCTGAATATGTCCTGAAAGATCTCAGACTCAGCCGTCCGCAGCTAAAAGTCACAAACAGCTGCTATGGCATAACTGACTATATTTTTATGTTCTTTGTCTTTTGTCTGGTCGGCTGGCTGTGGGAATGCGGGCTTCATATATTCCGTGACCATGAGCTTGTCAACCGCGGGACGCTGAACGGTCCGTGGATTCCGATTTACGGTGTCGGCGGTACTGCAATGGTGCTTCTGCTTGACCGTTTCAAAGAGAATAAACTGAAACTCGTTGCACTTGAAGTCGCTGTATGTGCTGTGCTTGAATATCTTTCGAGCTTTATTCTTGACTTTATGTTCAACGCCTCCTATTGGGACTATAAAACAGAATTTCTGAATCTCAATGGCAGGATATGCTTCGCAGGGCTGACTGCATTTGCGATAGGCGGTATGGCCGCGATATATCTTGTTGCTCCAGCACTTGCAAATATCTCAGATAAGTATTCAAGAAAAAAACGGATCATTGCAGCTTCCGTACTGTGCGGAGCATTTATCATTGACATAATCTGCTGCCTGATATTCGGTTTTAATTCCGGTGTGGGTGTCGGCGGAAGCATATAAAGGGAACAGGCTCGGAGAACGCTCTCTGAGTCGTCTTTCTTTTTCAACGGATACTTTCCCGATCATAAACAGCTCTGAGGACCATTTTTAATAACCGCAAGTAAAAGCAAAAGGCTCTGCATTGAAGCAAAGCCTTTACACTGATTATTCGTCCTCATCACTATAATCGTCAAGGCCGTGAATCAGTTTGATATATACGCACTCTGCGTGGTCATGCTCTTCGCCTTCAGCAATCTCTGGCATTTTCACATCATCAAGCCAAATTGCTTTGAAATGTATGAGCAGTGTTTAAACAAGCAGTACAACAATTAAATAAAACAGCGGTTCATATAATAACAAACCGAATAAGGATAGTCCGAGTTCATGTGATTATTTAATACCGGACTCATGCTCGCACTTATAATGTCATTTTGAGCTGTTGTACTACTTTCAAAAAAGATAGATGACAAATCATAAAAACATACAGCGTGGGAATGTCTTTCACGCTGTTATGGTTAAATTAGAAAGCACCATTTATTCGCTAATTATGCTCTTTTAATCATGTGCAGAGGAATAATGAAGTATATACGTATTATTTGATGATGGCGCTTTCAGCTGATTACGATATCAGCTGACCTCCCATTCTATCCTATTCCGGTTATCTTTTTATGTATTCACCTAAGCTATTTCGTATTCCTCCCTGCTTTATAAACCAAATATCCTCTGCGCCCAAATACTCGGTTCCTGCATGTGTATTTCATATTCCCACATATGACAGCCGCAGGTTCATTATATTCAAAAGGAGTTTTTCTTTCAAGTTTTATAGCTTTAAGTCCTTTTAACATACAGTCAAACCGGCCGTTTTTTAATTATAAAAAGAAAGCTGTGCCGGAATGGCACAGCTCTCGTGATTTAAGAAAGAAAAATGTGATAACATTAAGAACGCTTTAGCCTTTTACACCGCCCAGTGCAACACCTGCGATAATGTACTTGGACAGCAGGAAGTATACAGCTATAAGCGGCAGCACTGTAAGCAACAGACCTAAATATACTGAACCATATTCGGTCTTATAGGTATCTCCGTTG
>JAFWSI010000019.1 GCA_017519415.1 Ruminococcus sp. | reverse complement strand
CCATCACCTCTGCTGCTACTACTTGCTACTGGGCAGGCCACGGACTTAACATCATCGACACACCCGGCCACGTTGACTTTACAGTTGAGGTTGAGCGTTCACTCCGTGTACTCGACGGTTCTGTAACAGTTCTCTGTGCAAAGGGCGGTGTTGAGCCTCAGTCTGAGACCGTATGGAGACAGGCTGATAACTATAAGGTACCCCGTATGGCTTATGTAAATAAGATGGATATTATGGGTGCCGACTTCTATCATGTTATCGACATGATGAAGGACAGACTCAAGTGTAATGCCGTTCCGATCCAGCTGCCTATCGGCGCTGAGGACGAGTTCAGAGGCATCATCGACCTCGTTGAGATGAAGGCTTACATTTATACAAACGACCTCGGTACCGATATTAAGGTCGAGGACATCCCCGAGGATATGAAGGAGCTTGCTCAGAAGTATCACGACGAGATGGTAGAGCACGTTGCAGAGCAGGATGAGGCGCTCATGGAGAAGTACTTTGAAGAGGGCGAGCTCACTCAGGACGAGATCAAGACCTGCATAAGAAAAGCAACTATCGCTAACCACATGGTTCCCGTATGCTGCGGTACTTCATACAAGAACAAGGGCGTTCAGAAGCTTCTCGATGCTATCATCGACTATATGCCTTCTCCTCTCGATGTTCCCGCTATCAAGGGCGTTAATCCCGATACAGAGCAGGAAGAGGAAAGACCTTCTTCCGACAGCGAGCCGTTCTCGGCTCTCGCATTCAAGATCGCAACCGATCCCTTCGTTGGTAAGCTTGCGTTCTTCCGTGTGTACTCGGGCGTAGTAAATCAGGGCGACTCTGTCCTCAATGCTACAAAGGATACCCGCGAGCGTTTCGGACGTATCGTTCAGATGCACGCTAACCACAGAAAAGACCTCACAACTGTTTACTCAGGCGATATTGCCGCAGCAGTTGGTCTCAAGAATACAACCACAGGTGATACTCTCTGTGATGAAAAGCACCCGATCATTCTCGAATCCATGGAATTCCCGGAGCCTGTTATCCAGCTCGCTATCGAGCCCAAGACAAAGGCAGGTCAGGAGAAGATGGGCATCGCTCTCGCAAAGCTTGCCGAAGAGGATCCTACCTTCAAGACATGGACTGACGAGGAAACAGGTCAGACCATCATCGCAGGTATGGGTGAGCTCCACCTTGACATTATCGTTGACCGTCTCCTCCGTGAGTTCAAGGTCGAGGCAAATGTAGGTGCTCCTCAGGTTGCATATAAGGAAACTATCAAGGGCAACGCAGACGTTGATTACAAGTACAAGAAGCAGTCCGGCGGTTCGGGTCAGTACGGTCACGTTAAGATCCGTGTTTCACCCAATGAGTCCGGTAAGGGATACGAATTCACAAACGCTGTTGTCGGCGGTTCTATCCCCAAGGAGTATATTCCTGCTGTTGACGCAGGTATCCAGGGCGCTATGAAGGCCGGTATCCTTGCAGGCTACGAGGTAGTTGACGTTAAGGTAGAGCTTTACGACGGATCCTACCACGAGGTTGACTCGTCGGAAATGGCATTCAAGATCGCAGGTTCTATCGCGTTCAAGGAAGCTCTCAAGCAGGCTAACGCAGTTCTCATGGAGCCTGTTATGAAGGTCGCAGTTATCGTTCCCGACGATTATCTCGGAACAGTTATCGGTGACCTCAGCTCACGCCGCGGACAGATCCAGGGTCAGGAAACAAGATCAGGTTCTATCCAGGTAGACGCTCTCGTTCCGCTTTCGGAAATGTTCGGCTATACAAGCGACCTCCGTTCAAATACACAGGGTCGTGGACAGTATACAATGGAGCCTCACAGCTATGAGGAAGTTCCGAAGAGCATTGCTGAAAAGATCATGGCTAACAGAGCAAAGAACTGAGTCAATTGAACGGTATTATATTAAAAGCATAAACCATATCCCTGTTGCAGTATAAGGAGGAATAAGAAATGATTGCATGGCTTATATATATCCTTACACACGGCGGATCGGGCGGCGGAGCAGGTCACGGATTCTGAGAATGACCGCAGCATAAGGAGAAAATGATATGATTGAATGGATTATATATATTCTTACTCATTGCGGATCCGGTTCGCACGGCGGAGGCAACGGCGGCGGAGGCGGCAGTGCCTGGTAAAAAGGTGCTGTCTGTTCAAAACCGGTATATGCCCGCTTTATGCGTAATGGCACCGGCGGGTATATCCCGGTAATGTGCTGTTATCCGAAAAAAACGTATATAAACACTATATTTATTATGTAAAGGAGAAATACGTATGTCGTTCTGGGAGTGGATCAAAAGTCTGTTCGGCGGCAGCGGCGGATGCCATTCATCCGGCGGCGGAAGCTCGTCCGGTGGCGGCGGCGGAGCTGACTGATAATAAATCAAGGCTTGTTTTGTGTCGATACCGATAAAAACAGGCGGAAAATCATAAAAACACGGGTTTCAGGAGAGATTTTTTTACTGAAACACTTGAATTTACAGAAATAATCTGTTATAATAATATATACAGATTTCTGAAATCTATTCTAAGGAGGAATTTCCCAATGGCTAAGGCTAAATTTGAAAGAACCAAACCCCATGTAAACATTGGTACAATCGGACACGTTGACCACGGTAAGACAACTCTTACTGCT
>JAFWSI010000018.1 GCA_017519415.1 Ruminococcus sp. | reverse complement strand
GGGTATGAAATTCCGAAATATAGATGTGTGGGCCCTGTGCAACAAGACCCCGTGAACCATGTCAGGCGGGAGACCGAGCAGCATTAAGCGGTGCGTGTTGTGTGCCGCAGCAAGCCTGCACATCTATGTTCCGGAATTTTTTTTGACGGGGGTGTGGAATATGTTCCGTTCGATCCTTGCAAGACGTGCAGCAAGAGTATGGCTGTGTATAAAGCGATCCGTTGTCCCGGGGGCTGCATTCGCGTTTCTGTATATGTTTGTCTATACGGTGTATTCTGCCCTCATGAAAGGCGGGGACGGTCTGGGCTGGTTCGACCTGTTCAACAATATGATCACCGCTTTTACGGTGAGCGTTGCGGGTCTAACCTTGCTGAAGCTTGCAGACTTCAAGGGCAAGCTCTTTCACCGCTACGACGAGAGCCTTATCGGCACCGCCTTTGCGGGTCTTAAGCGGAGCTCAATGCTTTTCGAGGAGGGGCTCGAGCTCTTCCACAGGAACGATTTCCGCAGAGCCCTCGAGGTGTTCACCGATCTGGGCAACGGAGATATGAAGCTCACTGCCGAGGAAACGGGTGTGAATGAGTTTTACCGCGGAAGATGCTATCAGATAATGAACGCCTTTCCCAATGCTATCCTATGCTATGAAAAGGCGCAGGAAAACGGCTTCTATATCCCCGAGCTGCCCATATTCATCGCGCGGTGCCACGTCGAGAACGGAAACGCCGCAAGAGCGCGGGAGATATATTCGGGGCTCATGGACGGAGATTACAAGTACAGGGATATTATCTGCTGCGAAATGGGAAATATGTACCTTAAGCTGAACGACGGCGCTTCTGCGCTGGAATGGTTTGGCAGATCCATAGACAAGCACGAGAACTATGCGGAGGCTCTTTGCGGAGCGGCTCTCGCAAACGTTCTTCTCGGGAACCGTGAAAAGGGTGAGGAGCTCTATCAGCAGGCTCTTATCGCGGGCCCCGAGGATCCCAACGGCTTCAGAAAGCAGTATAAAGTGTTCGTTGAGCTGAAAGGCTCTGAGAGCAAGGAGAACTGAGCGAAAGGAGAAAAGGCTGTGTATAAGGCACTTTACCGCAAATGGCGTCCTCTTACCTTCGATGACGTCATATCCCAGGAATATACCACGGAAGCTCTTAAAAACCAGATAAAAAGCGGCAGGACCGCCCATGCATACCTTTTCACTGGCTCGAGAGGCACGGGCAAGACCACCTGTGCGCGTATCCTTGCCAAGGCGGTGAACTGCCGCAATATGAAGGACGGCAATCCCTGTCTCGAGTGCGACATATGCCGTGACGCGGACAGCGGTGCACTTACTGATATTGTCGAGATCGACGCAGCCTCCAACAACGGCGTGGACAATATCCGCGACCTCCGCGATGCTGCGGTATATACTCCCGAAAGAGGAGCCTATAAGATATACATCATAGACGAGGTGCATATGCTCTCACAGGGCGCCTTCAACGCCCTGCTGAAGATCATGGAGGAGCCTCCGCCGTATGTGAAGTTCATACTTGCCACCACCGAGATACACAAGGTCCCCGCAACTATCGTTTCCCGCTGCCAGCGCTATGATTTCCGCAGGATAAAGCCCGAGGACATCGCAAAGCGCCTGAGCTACATCGCTCAGCAGGAGGAGCTTGACCTCACCGAGGACGGTGCAGCCATGATAGCCAAGCTTGCGGACGGAGGTATGCGCGACGCGGTATCCCTCCTCGACCAGTGCTCGGTCTGCGCGGAGAAAATAGACGCCGAGGCGGTATCTGCCGCCGCAGGTATCGCAGGAAGGGACTACCTCTACGATATGCTGGACGCAATATCCGACAAGGACGTTCCGAAAGCCCTTTCCATAACCTCGGATCTTTACGATATGTCCAAGGATCTGTCAAGGCTCTGTGAGGAGCTCATAACTCAGCTCAGGAACATCATGCTGCTGAAGGCCTCTCCCGCAACTGCGGACAAGCTGATAGTATGTATGCCCGACGAGCTTGAGCGGCTCAAAGCTCTTGCCGGGAAGTCCGATCTGCCTGCGGTGATGGACAGGCTGTCGGCGCTCCAGGAGTGCCGCGAGCGTATGCAAAGGGCTATGAATAAGCGTGTTGAATTCGAGATGTCCCTCATAAAGCTCTGCGGAAACGTAAGGAATGTTCCCGAAAGTATTGACAATTCCGAAATTTATGATAAAATAAAACAGTTGGAGAATAAGCTCAGCTCTGTCCCGAAGGCTGTTCAGAATACGGTGCAGGCTCCGGAGCAGCCCGAGGTGCTGGAGGCAACTGCGCCCCAGTCCGAGGAAAAGATCATACCCACAATAGACATAAAGAAGCTCAAGCCCGAGGATATTATCCCCTGCGAGCGCTGGGGCGAGGTCCTGGAGGAGTTCAGGAAGATAAATCCCGCCGTTGCGGGAAGTCTTGACGGCTCCTTTGCGGGCACGGCAGGCAACTATATGTTCATAACCGCGCAGAACCGCTTCTTCATGGAGCTATTCAAGGTCAAGGAGAACGCCAATTCCCTTGGTATTGCTGTAGCCAATGTTCTCGGACAGCGCTTCATAATCAAGGCAAAATGCGCGACCACTGTCACAGAGCAGAAGAATCTTGCCGAGCAGATAGTAAAGAAGGCTATGGAAAGCAGGATAGAAACGGCTGTGGAAAAGGAAAACGTTTAAAAGCAAATGGAATTTGCTTGATATAAAACAAGAATCATATTTTCAAAGGAGAATTTAAAATGAAAGCAAGATTACCCAAGAATGTCAATGGCGGCGGCGCTCAGAACATGAATCAGATGATCAAGCAGGCTCAGAAGATGCAGGATCAGATCACAGTGCTTCAGGAGGACATTGAGGCAAGAGAGTTTTCTGCGTCAGCAGGCGGCGGAGCTGTTGAGGTCACGATCACAGGAAAGAAGACCATCAAGTCTCTTACTATCAAGCCCGAGGTCGTTGATCCCGAGGATATAGATATGCTCCAGGATCTCATCATCAGCGCTGTAAACGAGGCTGTAAACAATGTCGAGAGCACTACAGAGACAGAAATGAGCAAGATCACAGGCGGAGTATCTCTCCCCGGTCTTTTCTGATAGATAATGGCTGACCACAATGCGCTGCCGCTGGTGATACTGGCGGAGAAGTTTGCTGCTCTTCCGGGAATAGGCATGAAGTCTGCGCAGAGACTTGCGTATCACGTCATGTCAATGGACACGGAGGCTGTTGAGGACTTCGCAAAGGCGCTTATCGACGCTAAGAAAAACGTACACTGCTGCAAGTGCTGCCAGAACCTGACAGAGCGGGAGATATGTCCTATATGCGACGATCCCGAGCGTGACAGGAGCGTTATCTGCGTTGTCGAAAATCCCAAGGACGTCACGGCTTTCGAGCGTACAAGGGAATACGGCGGCGTTTATCATGTGCTTCACGGTCTGCTCTCTCCCATGGACGGAATAACTCCCGAAAAGCTGCGGGTAAAGGAGCTTCTCGGCAGGATAGCGGAGGGCGGTGTGGAGGAGGTCATCATGGCCACCAATCCCACCGTTGAGGGCGACGCTACCGCAATGTACATAGCGGGTCTCCTCAAGCCTATGGGCATAAAGGTCACGAGGCTCGCCTTCGGACTTCCCGTGGGCGGCATACTGGAGTATGCCGACGAGGTTACGCTTTTCAAGGCTCTCGAAAACAGAAACGATATGTAAAAAGCGGGCTTTATGCCCGCTTTTTTTCGACAGACCAAAAAAAGAGAATGCATGATGCATTCTCTTTTTTGATCACTGTTTTTCCGAATTGATGAACATATCGTATATCCTGCGGATAGCCTCGGGGAGGTCGTTCTCGCTGACGCCGATGATAACGTTGAGCTCGCTGGAACCCTGATCTATCATCTTTACGTTTATCCTTGCGTGTGCCAGTGAAGCAAAGATACGCGCAACGGTACCGCGGGTGTTCTTCATGCGGCGTCCCACTACCGCCAGAATAGCGATACCGTCCTCGATCTCAAGATGATCGGGAGATACTGCCTTGCGTATATCTGCAAGCACCTTGTCGCGGACGGGATCGAGCTTGTCGGTGCTGAGAGTAATGCTCATGGTGTCGATACCCGAGGGCATATGCTCGAAGGAAAGGCCGTTGTCGTAGAGTGCCTTGAGCACCTTCATGCCGAAGCCTGTCTCGTTGTTCATCATGGCCTTTTCGATGTTTATCGTACTGAAGCCCTTCTTGCCTGCGATACCTGTAATGGTATGGCTGAGGCTCTCCCTGCTGAAATCGTAATCGTCGCCCACTATCATGGTGCCTGCGTCCTCGGGAGCGTTGGTGTTCCTGATATTTATGGGTATTCCTGCCGAGCGCACGGGGAAGATAGCGTCCTCGTGGAGCACTGAGGCTCCCATATAGGCCAGCTCGCGGAGCTCACGGTAGGTTATTACTTCTATAACGTCGGGCTCCTCCACTATTCTCGGGTCTGCTACCAGGAAGCCCGATACGTCGGTCCAGTTCTCGTATATATCGGCCTTTACCGCATTTGCGATTATAGAGCCCGTAACGTCTGAGCCGCCGCGGGAGAAGGTCTTGATGTATCCCTCCGTAGTTCTGCCGTAGAAGCCGGGGATAACGGCGTTTTCCAGTCCCCTGAGCCTTTCGCGCAAAGCCTTTACGGTTTCGTCAAGGAGAAGATTGCCGTTTGTATCGAATATTATGACATCGGCTGCGTCAACAAATGTGAAGCCAAGGTAGTTTGCCAGCACTTTGCCGTTGAGGTATTCGCCGCGGCTTGCTGCAAAGTCCTTTGCGGGACGCTCCTTGAGCTCCTTTGCTATGCTGCTGAACTCCTCCTCGAGGGACATATCCATGCCAAGCTCGGAAATGATGCCGTTATAGCGGTCCCTGATTATCTGGAAATCCTTTGAGAAGTCGACACCGCTGCCCGCCTGCTCGCAGCATCTGTAGAGCATATCGGTGATCTTTATATCGTCAGAGAAGCGCTTTCCGGGGGCGGAGGGCACCACATACCTGCGCTTGTCGTCGCTCTTTATGATAGAGGCGACCTTTCTGAACTGATTGGCGTCGGCAAGAGAGCTTCCGCCGAATTTAACGACTTTATTTCCCATATATATCATCCTTTATTTCTTTGATAGTTTAATAGCAAGATATATTATATGTCATTTCAGGTCTGAAATCAATTGACAGAAAGCCAAATTTACGCACCTCCGCAACTGTATTTTTGGTGAATACGCTTGTACGCCACCGGCGGACAGTTTCTGACAACAAAAATTGGTCAGCAGTTTATTGACAGGGAGCGGCTGCTGTGATATACTAAAGAAAAAGCTCAATGAAAGGAAAAATCATGGGATCGCCTGAAATACTGTATATGGTCGTTCCGTGCTACGATGAGCAGGACGTGCTTCGTGAGACTGCGGGACAGCTTAAGAATAAATACTCAACACTTATATCACAAGGTCTTATTTCGGAAAAAAGCCGCATATTATTTGTAAACGACGGTTCTGCCGACGGCACATGGGAGATCATCAGGTCACTTCACGAGGCTGAGCCTGAGCTGTTTTCGGGGCTGAGCCTTGCACGCAACAGCGGTCATCAGAATGCAGTCCTTGCGGGACTTATGACCGTGAAGGATATATGCGATATGTGTATAACCATGGACGCCGACCTCCAGGACGACATCAATGCTGTCGACGAGATGGTGAAGAAGTACTATGAGGGAAATCAGGTAGTCTACGGCGTAAGGAGCCAGAGAAAGACCGACAGCTTCTTCAAGCGCTCCACAGCGCAGTTCTTTTATAAGTTCATGAGCTTTATGGGAGCAGAGGTAGTATATAACCACGCTGACTTCCGCCTTATGAGCAGAAGGGTGCTCAATGAGCTTGCGGGCTTCAGGGAGGTAAATCTCTTCCTGCGGGGAATGGTGCCCCTTATAGGCTTCAAAAGCTGCAGCGTGTACTACGAGCGCCATGAGAGGATTGCCGGAAAGAGCAAGTATCCCCTCGGGAAAATGCTGTCCTTTGCGGTAAACGGCATAACCTCATTCAGCACCAAGCCGCTGAAGCTCATAACCACGCTGGGCTTTGTAATGTCGCTGGCGAGCATTTTTGCATTTATATGGGCGTTTATCGCCAAGATAGGCGGCTTCTCGGAGCACGGCTGGTCAAGTACAATGTGTTCCATATGGCTTATAGGCGGTTTGCAGCTCTTCTGCCTCGGTATCATAGGCGAGTACATCGGCAAGATATACGCCGAGGTCAAGCAGCGGCCGCGGTATATCGTTGAGGAGTTCCTCAGTGATACCAATAAAAAAGAAGAAAATAACGATTTACAATAAGGAGGAGCAGAAAATGGACTCTATCATTAACACCATAACAGGCTTTCTCTCTCAGTACTGGGCTATTATCTTATTTATCATCGTACTGATAATACTCATAAAAATAAAGCATAAAATAAAGAAAGCCCTATTTCTGGCGATACTTATTGGAGCCGCCCTGTTTGCTTCGGGCTTCACCTTCTTTAATTTAAGGTAGCCCGAAAACCGCCAAAAGTTGGGGAACCCCTTAAACTGTCCTGTTTTTGTTTCTGTGTATTAGTGCATGGAGCGGCGTATGCACTGAATATCTCTGTTTTTCCCGCCGAAAGGCGGGAAAAACTTTAAAAAGCTCCATAAGTCTTGACTTTTCAGCGCGTTTGCGGTAAAATATAAATTGACTATTATAAAATAAAAGCGAGGTTGCTTATTATGCTTAAAAACAATGAAAAAGTAATGGACAAGATAGTTGACCTTTGTAAGTCAAAGGGCTTCGTATACCCGGGCTCCGAGATCTACGGCGGTCTTGCAAATACATGGGACTACGGCCCTCTCGGCGTTGAGCTAAAGAACAACATCAAGAGAGCATGGCTCAAGAAATTCGTACAGGAGAACAAGTACAACGTAGGTCTTGACTCCGCAATCCTCATGAATCCCCAGACATGGGTGGCTTCGGGACATATCGGCGGCTTCTCAGACCCCCTCATGGACTGTAAGGAGTGCAAGACACGTCACCGTGCGGACAACCTCATCGAGGACTTCGACGGCACCAACGTTGCAGGCTGGTCCAACGAGCAGATGATGGACTACATCAAGGAAAAGGGCATTACCTGCCCCAACTGCGGCAAGCAGAACTTCACCGATATACGTCAGTTCAATCTTATGTTCAAGACCTTCCAGGGAGTTACCGAGGACAGCAAGTCGGAGCTCTATCTACGTCCCGAGACTGCACAGGGCATTTTCGTAAACTTCGCAAATATACAGAGAACTACCCGTAAGAAGGTTCCCTTCGGCGTTGCTCAGGTGGGCAAGTCCTTCCGTAACGAGATAACTCCCGGAAACTTCATCTTCCGTGTACGCGAGTTCGAGCAGATGGAGCTTGAATTCTTCTGCAAGCCCGGTACAGACCTTGAATGGTTCGACTACTGGAGAAGCTACTGCAAGAACTTCCTGCTCTCCCTCGGTCTTAAAGAGGAGAATATCCGTCTCCGTGACCACGACAAGGAGGAGCTCTGCTTCTACTCAAAGGCTACCACAGACTTCGAGTACCTCTTCCCCTTCGGCTGGGGCGAACTCTGGGGCGTTGCCGACAGAACCGACTACGACCTGACACAGCACATCAATACCAGCGGAAAGTCCCTTGAATACTTCGACCCCGAGACCAACGAGAAGTACATTCCCTACGTTATCGAGCCCTCGCTCGGCGTAGAGAGACTCTTCCTCTCGGTAGTAACAGAGGCTTACGACGAGGAGGAGATAGTTTCCGCTGACAAGGACGGCAACGAGAAGAAGGAAACAAGAACTGTCATGCACTTCCACCCTGCGCTTGCTCCTTTTAAGGCAGCTGTACTGCCTCTCGTGAAGAAGCTCACACCCAAGGCCGAAGAGGTATACGATATGCTCTCAAAGAAGTTCATGGTGGACTTCGACGAGACAGGCACAATCGGCAAGAGATACCGCCGTCAGGACGAGATAGGAACTCCCTTCTGCATCACATACGACTTCGATACTCTCGAAAAGGACAACTGCGTAACAGTCCGCGACCGTGATACCATGCAACAGGAAAGAGTCAATATCAACGACCTCGTTGCTTATCTTGAAGCTAAAATGGTATTCTGATAAAAATAAACTTCATAAAATCATTATAAGCCATAGTTCCTCGCGTACTATGGCTTATTTAACAGGAGAGACATATGCAGACATCGGAGAGCTTTGCATTAAGCGCATTATTGTCCTTTTCGGGCGGCTTGCAGGACGCATATACCTATAACATAAGGGGAAAAGTTTTTGCCAACGCTCAGACGGGAAACGTAGTCCTCATGAGTCAGAGCTTCATGACAGGCGAAATACACAGGGGACTGCGCTATATGTGTCCGCTTATCGCCTTTGCGCTTGGTATTTTCATAGCCGAAAGGATAGAGAACAAATACAAGGATATAAAGTCTCTCCACTGGAGACAGATAATCATTATCATCGAGATGATAGTCCTTGCTGCTGTGGGATTTATGCCATCGGCACTTGATATGCCCGCGAATATGATGGTATCCTTTGCCTGCGCCATGCAGGTACAGACATTCAGGACGGTCAGGGGTTACGGCTACGCAAGCACCATGTGCATAGGCAACCTCAGAAGCGGTACGGAGAGCTTTTCGCAGTTCCTACGTGATAAGAACAGGGACGCATTGCACAAGTCCCTGCATTTCTTCGGTATCATACTGTTTTTCGCTGTAGGCGCAGGCTTCGGCGGAGTTGTTTCTGCTATGCTCGGCATGAGAACTATATGGATATCAGTGGGACTCCTCCTCTTAGCCGCTATTATGATGATACAGAAAAAGGTAAAGATATAACAAAAGGACTGCTATAGCAGTCCTTTTCTGTTATTCTGTCATAAAGGGCGGATAATATCCGCCCCTACATACTTAGAAATTCCTCGATAACATCAAGGTCGCCGTAGGTTCTCAGCAGGGTATACCCCGTATTTTCAAGGACGGCGTTCACGAAATCGTCCCTCTCTATACGGTCGGGACGGGAGTGGGAGTTGTCGTCCAGCTCGATGAGCGCAACGATAGCCGTATCCTCGTCGGCAAGGGCAAAGTCTATGTGCTTTGCCTTTATTTTGTTGAAGCACTCCATCCAACAGGGATTTTCCGCCTTTGGCTTGGGCTCGATGAGGTCTGCCAGCCTTACCTTTGTGAATATACTGAGACCGTACTCGTCTGCAAGGGGCTTGAGAGTCCTGTAAAAGTCGTATTCCCTGTCCGTGAGGACGGTCTTTGCATTGTACAGCTTCGTTATGTCGGGTCTGCGGAGCCTTCTGTACAGCCATACCCCTGATATTATCAGCAGTACTGTTACGAGAAGCGCGATCAATTCGTTACTGTTCATTATGCTTCCTTAATGATAAGTCGTTCTGCGTCAGTCGAATCTTTCGTCTATGACGCGGGCGGTCTTTTTCATGCTTCTCGGGAGCACGCCTACCTCTACTACCTTTACAATGGGGGTGAAGCCTATCCTGCTCTTGACCTTTTCAGCTATTCTTTTGCTGAGTGCGTCGAAGTCCACATCGCCTGTGGACTCAACGTAGATACGCATGGTGTCCTTGCCGTCCAGATGGGATATGCGTATCTGATACTCACTGGAGATCTCCTTAAAGGAGCCCAGTACCTCCTCGATCTGGCTGGGGAACACGTTTACACCCTTTATCTTCATCATGTCGTCGGTACGTCCCATGATAACGTCTATCCTCGGATAGCAGCGTCCGCACCTGCACTTGCCGGGAACTATCCTTGAAAGGTCGTGAGTGCGGTATCTTATAAGGGGAGCGCCTTCCTTGACAAGAGTGGTTATGACTATCTCGCCCTGCTCGCCGTCGGGAACGGGCTCGCCGGTCTTGGGGTCGATTATCTCGATGTAGAGGTAGTCGTCCCAGTAGTGCATAGCCTTTTCACCGGGGCAGTTTATGCCGATACCGGGGCCGTATATGTCGAAGAGCTCGATACCAAGCTCATTGTGGATACGCTCGCGCATTTTGTCGCTCCAGCGCTCCGAGCCGATAACACCCTTTTTCAGGTGAATCCTGTCCTTGATGCCGCGCTTTTCTATCTCCTCTGCAAGCAGCAGCGCGTATGATGAAGTTGAGCATAGAATCGTGCTCTTCATGTCCTGCATCATCTGGAGCTGCTTGTCGGTATTTCCGGGACCCATGGGGATTACCATGGCACCCAGCTTCTCGGCGCCGTTCTGGAAGCCTATACCCGCAGTCCACAGGCCGTAGCCGGGGGTTATCTGTATACGGTCCATGTTTGTTATGCCTGCGGTCTCGTAGCAGCGCTTGAACATTATCGCCCAGTCGTCAACGTCCTTGGCTGTGTAGGGGATTATTACGGGAGTACCCGTGGTTCCCGACGATGAGTGTATGCGGACTATCTCCTCCTCGGGAGCCGTCATGAGTCCGAGCGGGTAAGCGTCACGGAGGTCTTTCTTTTCGGAGAAGGGGAGCTTTGTGAAGTCCTCGGGAGAATCAACGTGAGTAATGCCTGCCTCTGCAAGCTTTTTTCCGTAGAAGCTGCCAGCTTCAACGAGGGCGCGTATACGGTCGTTGACCAGATCGAGCTGCTGCTGTGTTATCTGCATTTTTATCAAACCTTTCATTTTAATGGATATCCTGTAGGGGAGCCCGCCCTCGGGCTCCCGTCGTACATTTTACGTTTATTTCGGGAGCCCGAGGGCGGGCTCCCCTACATATGTTTCCGCAATTATAAGGTGTATCTGAGAGCCTTGCTGTTAAGCTCTATAAACTGCGGTTTTACAGTCTTTTTCATTACGTCCTCTATATCGTCAACTGAGAAGGGCAGTACGCCGTTGCGGACTGCCGCGCCAAGCATCACCATATTCAGCACCTTGGGAGAGCCTAAGTCCTCAATGGCTTTTATGCCGTCCACATGCACCACCTCTGCGGAGCTGCGATCAAGATAATCCAGCATTTCCGCGCCCGTGTAGTCGGAGCCGCTGAGAACTGCGGTAATGGGCATTATGGGGTGGGTATTGACTATCACCTGTCCGCCGTCTTTGAGATAGGGCAGCATACGGACTGCCTCGGCAGGCTCGAAGCCGATAATAATATCAGCAGTTTTTTCGGGGAACATTGGGCAGTAGATGTCATCGCCCATTCTCAGGAAGCTGAAAACGCTTCCGCCCTTCTGAGCCATACCGATAGTTTCGGCGCTCATTACGGGTATGTCGTGAGCCATAGCCGTGGCGGCGATGAGCTTCGACGCAAGGACGATACCCTGACCTCCTACGCCGCATATAAGTATATTACTCTGCATTTCCGCCGCCTCCTATCGCTTTCACGGGACATACCTGCGAGCAGAGCCCGCAGCCTGTACAAAGTGAGCTTTCTATTGCCGCACTGCCGTTTTTCAGGACTATTCCCGGGCAGCCGAGAGTATTTATGCATTTTTTGCAGTTGATACACTTGTCCGCGTCGATGACTGCGGGCTTGTTTCCCTTTATGAGGACTGCGCAGGGCGACTTGAAAATTATGGCCTTTACGCCCTTTTCTGCGGATACCCGCTTTACAGTGTCTATGGCCTTGCCGAGCTCAAGGGGATTTACGGTCTCGACAGTCTTTACGCCAACGCCCTTGAGGACCTCCTGTATGCTCACCTTTTCCACTACCTCGCCCATCATGGTACGGCCTGTGCCGGGGTGGGGCTGGTGGCCTGTCATTGCAGTTGTGGAGTTATCGAGGACTACAAGGGTCATATCCGCCTGATTGTATACTGCGTTCACAGCGCCTGTTATGGCGGAGGCAAAGAATGTGGAGTCGCCTACAAATGCAAAGCAGCTGGTATCGGGAGCGATCCTGCCAATGCCCTGTGTGATGTTCACGCCTGCGCCCATGCAGAGGCAGGTGTCCACCATGTCGAGGGGCATGGCGTTTCCGAGGGTGTAACAGCCTATATCGCCGCAGAATACGGTCTTTTTGCCCTTCATGGCTTCCTTTACTGCGAAGAATGAAGCTCTGTGAGGACATCCTGCGCAGAGCACCGGCGGTCTTACGGGAAGAGCGGGGGGAGCTTCCATTTCAGCGGCGGCAGGCTTCTCCCAGCCCATGAAGTCTGCGATATTTCCGGCAACGGAAGCACAGGTATTTTCCCCTGCGGTCTTTACGTTATGAGTGAGCTTGCCGAGAATTTTTGTATTGAGGTGGTATTTTCCGCAGATATAGGTGAGTTCCCGCTCGATTATGGGATCAAGCTCCTCTATGCAGAGCACCTCCTCCAGTCCCTCAAGGAACTTAACCGCAGCCTCCTCCGGGAACGGGAAAGGAGTTGACACCTTGAAAACTCTGGGAGCGGACTTTCCGCGGAGAGCCTCCATAGCGTAGGTATAGCTTATGCCATGGGTAGCTATACCCTTGCGGCAGCTGCTGTCTGCGGCTTCAGTGATGATATTGCGCCTGTAGTCCGAGAATACTTTTGAGAGCTCCGCATTGCGCTCCTCGATATGTATATGTGCATTATAGGAAAGACGGGGGAAGATGACCCACTTTGAGGAGTCCTTCACGAAGCCCTCGGGCTTGTGGACCTTGTACTCCTCCTTGTCCTTTACTTCAACGGAAGCGTAGCCGTGACAGACTCTGGTGGTAGGTCTGAAAAGCACGGGAGTGTGATATTTCTCGGAGTACTCAAAGGCCTCCTGTATCATATCGTAGGCCTCCTGTACGGACGACGGGTCGAAGCAGGGGAGCTTCGAGAACGAGGCGAAATGACGGGTATCCTGCTCGGTCTGAGACGAGATCGGACCCGGGTCGTCTGCCACAAGAATGACCATGCCGCCCTTTACGCCTATGTAGGCAAGGCTCATGAGAGGATCGGAAGCAACGTTCAGACCCACCTGCTTCATAGTCACCATGGAACGTGCGCCGCTGTAGGCTGCGCCTGCGCCCACCTCCATTGCTGCCTTTTCGTTTACCGACCATTCAACGTATATTGAGCCGTCGTTGACCTTGGCCGCAGTTTCAAGGACCTCCGTGGACGGAGTTCCGGGATAGCCCGAGACCACGTTCAGGCCTGCGGCTATTGCGCCTCTTGCGATAGCTGCATTTCCCATTAAGAATTCCTTATGCATAGTGTTTCTCCTTTGAAAAAGCCGCAGGGGAAGGTACCTCTGCGGCCCGTAATATCATGTTGTGGGTTCTTCCTCGGGATTGAGGATTATGTTTTCGTCGTCGGGTATCAGCTCGTTGGCTGCCTCGAAATCGTATTCGGTGAACTTGTCCACCCGCTTCATTCTCAGCACCATGCCGTTCTCATCGTCAAGCATGAGCTCGCCGTCCTTCAGTGTGACCGCAAAGCCCTCGTAGCCGCTCCACATATAGAGCTGATCCTTGCTTTCGGCCTCCCATTCGTAGGTCTGGGGCTCTCCGATGATATTCATCACGGCGGTATTGTCAGGCTTTATCTCCAGCTGGAATGCCGCATTCACGGGATATTCGCCCAGTGTTTCGGTGAATACCTCTTCGCCGTTCTTTACCTCCACGGCCTCCCATTTCTTCTCGTAGGCGCTGAAATCCAGCTTGTCGAGACCTGCCTCGGTGGACGCCGTTGTATCCGAGAACTCGTTTACTCTTGTGAGGTACATTTTTGTTCCGTCATCGTAATCGGCATAGGTGATTATCATCTGACCCTGCTCGATGACGCAGTCCAGCTTGTCGTCCCTGTTCACGAGGTGAAGGGTATCGCTCTTTTCGTCCAGGGTCCAGTTGTAATTGTATACGACCTCCTTGCCTCTCTTGTTGAGGGCGTCGCGGAAAACGGCTGTATTGTCCTCGAACACTTCAAGTCTTGCAACGGCGCTTATGGGAAAGCCCGCGTATTCGTTCTCGTAGACCTCGCCGTATACCAGAGCCTTGTAGGCCTCCCACTTTCCGAAGAAAGCCTTTCCCTCGGGAGCAAGGGTAGTCTCGGCAGGCACTGATACGCCCGAGCTGCTGTCAGGCTTCCCTTTGATCTTACTGCATCCGCAAAGGACGCAGGTCAGCATAAATGCAGCGGCAAATAAGCAAAATAGTTTCTTCATCTTGTTCTCCTTATCAGTTTACTATACCGTAATCCTGTATAGCGTGAGCGGCATTATTGAGCTTATCGATGTCTATCTGTGTGAATTCGTCAACTTTTTTCAGCGTTATCAGGGAGTCGTTTTCCTCGATGCAGAGCTTTCCGTCACGGTAAACGAGCTCCATTGTCTCTTTCTTGTTATTGTCCGTAAGGTCGTATACGGTGAACTGTATCTTGTTTTCCTCCGTCTCCTTCCACTTTATCTCGGTATCGGAGTTTGCGTTCTGCACAACGGGGTTGTCAATGGGCGATTTCCATTCCACCTTGCCGTCCTTTCCTATGTCGAAACGGAACAGCGCAGATATGGGCACTCCGAGAAATTCGGAGGAGGTGGTCTCGTCGAAGGTGAGCTGGTCTGCTTCCCATTTGCCGATATATTTCGGATCGCGCCCCGAACCGCAGCCGGTGAGACAGCACATTATCATTACAGCTGCAAGAGCTGCGCATATTATCCTTTTCATATCCTTCTCCTTTGCCCTCCGTTTTTTACTTTTGTATACAGTTATTATAATATAAAATTACCATAAAGTAAAGGCTTTTTTTGCAAAGAACGGCTGCCGCATACCGCAGCAGCCGTCAAAGCTTACTTTGTTTTTGTTTTGTACAGCATCCATATCAGCTCCAGGACACCCACTCCTATAAAGCACAGCATGGTCTTCATGCTCGGCTTCTTGACCTTGAAGCGTGTGATGAAGGCGATGGCGATAACGAGCAGCGAACCGCCGTATACCTCCGGGAACCAGTCGCCGATGTCCTTGTGGAAGCTGTATATCAGCGGGAGTATCAGCGCCACGCTGGTAACGGGCAGACCCTCGTAGACCTTGCGGTTTTCCGCGGTCTTTGACTGCCTTTCTTCCTCCGCGACGTTGAAATAAGCCAGCCTTATCACAGCGCACAGCGGGAATATTATGAGTATCGGCAGGTCGCACCAGTCCGTCATGCCTATTGAATAGCCGATAATGGCCGGAAGGACTCCGAAGCAGATGGCGTCGCAGAGCGAGTCGATCTGTATGCCGAATTTCTTCTCGCTTTCGGTGCGGTTCTTTTTGGTACGCGCTATTTTTCCGTCGAACATATCACATAGTCCCGAGACCATAAGGCATATTATGGCATACTCGGGATGAGGTCCCAGATCTCCGCAGCCAACGGCAAAAAACATACCTATGACCGAGGAAACGAGACTCAAATATGTAAGAATTACCGTGTAATTATAGTATCCTATCATTTATAAAACCTCAGAAACGAATTTTCCATATATCTTCCCTGAACCTTATCAGAAGGTTATACAAAGTATTATAACATAAAACGAGACAAGTTTCAAGTGTTTTATTGCTTTTTGGCATATATGGCATTCATATCCGTTTTTTTCTGCCTCTGCCTGCTGTCTGAGTCTTTTTTGCCGTCTTTCCGCGGGGCTTTGCAGCCTTTTTCCTTGCAGCGCCCTTTTCGCGGTTTATGCGCATCTGCTCCTGCCTTGCGGTCTTGTCTTCAAGGCGCCTGTAGGCCTCGTCGTAGAAGTATTCCTGCGAATTGAGGGGAGTATCGGGGTTCCTGCGTTCATGGATATAGCTGCCGTCGCTGAGCATTATTCTTGCCTTGACGTTGTCCTTCATAAGGATGCGGAACATCTCCCTGATACGCCTTCTGAGCCTTTCGTCCTCCACGGGGGCTGCTACCTCCACGCGGCGAATGGTGTTTCTGCTCATATAGTCGGCGGAGCCTATGTATATCTTCTGAGTTTTCGGATCGCTGCCGAAAATGAATATACGGCTGTGCTCGAGGAAGCGTCCCACTATGCTGCGGACGGTGATATTCTCGGTAAAGCCCTGGACTCCCGCAATAAGGCAGCAGAGACCGCGGACGATGAGCTCAATCTTTACTCCCGCCTGAGAAGCCTCCACCAGCTTCGAGATTATAACGTTGTCGCTGAGGGAGTTTATCTTTGCTGCGATATATCCCTTGCCGCCGCTTTTTGCTATGCTTATCTGCTCGTCCATCATTGCCAGCACCTGAGGTCTGAGGGCAAGGGGCGATACAAGGAGCTTGTTCGTTTTTTCCACGAAGGAGCCGCTGAGCAGCGCCGCAAATACCGCTTCTGCGTCGGCAGCTATGTCCCTGTCGGCAGTGAGCAGCATGAGGTCGGTATAGAGAGCGGCAGTCTTTTCGTTGTAGTTGCCCGTGCCGATCTGTGTCACGTAGTCAAAGCCGCCGCCCTGAGCCTTTCGGGTAATGAGCAGGAGCTTTGAGTGAGCCTTGCAGTCTCTGGGGCCGTAGATCACCTTTACGCCTGCCTCCTGGAGCTGCTTTGACCACTCTATGTTGTTTTCCTCGTCAAAGCGTGCGCGGAGCTCGATCATGACGAGTACCTCCTTGCCCTGCTCGGCCGCCGTGCAGAGTGCGTCGATGACCTTGCTGCTGCGGGCAAGACGGTAAAGAGTTATCTTTATTGAGGTCACCTTGGGATCGTTGGCGGATTCCTGAAGGAGCCTGATGAATGAAAGGTTCATGGACTCAAAGGGGAAGCTTAGAAGTATATCCCTTGCTTTTACCTGCGAGAAAACGGGCCGTGTATCCGAAAGAGCCGCGGGCTTTCTGGGCGCACGGAGCGCGTAGTGCAGCTTGGGATCGGCGTCGTACTCCTGAAGGGTATAGAGATAAGAAAGGTCAAGGGATATCCGCGAGGTAAAAACGCGGACGTTTTTCAGTTTGAGCTTCTTGCAGAGGTAATCCAGCGCATCACGGCTGAACACGTCCGAGACTTCAAGGCGCACGGGAGCCAGCTTCTGGCGCTTGTCCACAAGCTCCTCCATACGGCTGCGGAACTCGGGGCCTCTGCCCGATACCATGATGTCGGCGCTCCTTGTGACTCTTATGAGAGCGCGGTCCATGACCTTGTAGTTCTTGAAGAATAAATGCGCAAAGCGGAGAACGACCTCCTCCTCGAGTATAAAGCGCTTTCCGTCCTTTCCGAGGTGTATTATTCGCTCGGAGCGGCTGGTATTTGCGGGGATTATACCCACAGAGGTGTCCTTTTTGGGACCGAGCTGCACTACCGCGTATATCTCCTTGTTGTTGAGGAAGGGGAATGGCAGGGCGTCGTTCACCACCACGCCTGAGATAAAGGGTTTGAGCTCGCGCTTGAAGTACATTTCGAGGAAGGACTGCTCCTCCTTTGTTGCCTTGTCGAAGGTGACGTGCTCGTAGCCGTAGGCGGCAAGCTCTTTCATGGTGCTGCGGAGAGCCTCCTCCACCGAGGGCTGCATCCTGCGTACCTCTGTGAATACAGCGTTGAGCTGCTGAGAGGGAGTCATTCCGGATTTTCCGTCTTTCTTTGTGTTGTTGTTCTTTGCCTTGTCGGTGATGGCTCCCACACGCACCATAAAGAATTCGTCAAGATTGCTCTGATATATAGCAGAGAATGAAAGTCTTTCGAGGAGCGGGGTATTCGGATCCGTCGCCTCCTCGAGGACTCTTTTATTGAATTTAAGCCATGAGAGCTCCCGGTTTTCGAGATATTCCATATGTTTCTCCTGTCTGTTATGGTAGATCATGATTTATCATAGGGTATATGCATACGGCAGCAGATCACAGCGTTGATTGCTGCTTACAGAGTGTCGATTATATCGAGAGAGTGCTCCTCGTTCATGGTGCGGCACATCTCTATGAACTTGTCGAGAGGCACGTTCTTCAGCTGCTTGTTGCCTCTGATATTGATTGATACCTGATCGTTCTCGGCTTCGCTGTCGCCGATAATGACAACATAGGGATCCTTGTAGTCCTTGAACTTCCTGATCTTGTTCTTCATATTGTCGTCGGTGTAGTCCACCTCTGCTCTTATGCGGTTCTTCTTGAGGAGGTCTGCTACCTTCTTAGCGTACTCGTTGTGGTCTGTTCTTATAGGAACGATACCTACCTGCATAGGCGAGAGCCAGAACGGGAATGCACCTGCGAAGTTCTCGGTGATGATACCGATGAATCTCTCGAACGAACCGAATATAGCGCGGTGTATCATTACAGGCTGCTTCTCGGAGCCGTCGGAGGCGATGTACTTCATCCTGAAGTTCAGCGGGAGCTGGAAGTCGAGCTGGATAGTGCCCATCTGCCACTCGCGTCCGATAGCGTCCTTCATCTTCAGGTCTATCTTGGGGCCGTAGAATGCTCCGTCGCCTTCGTTGAGCTCGTAGCCGTCGGGACCGTATTTATCCTCGAGTATGGCCTTGAGGTCAGCCTCGGCCTTGTTCCATACGTTTATATCTCCCATGTAGTCGTCGGGACGTGTGGAGAGCTCCGCCTTGTATTCGAGACCGAAGGTCTTGTATATCTCTGTGGCAATATCCATGATGTCGTTGATCTCGGAAGCGATCTGCTCCTCTGTTACGAGGATATGAGCGTCGTCCTGTCTGAACTGCTGAACGCGGAAGAGACCGTTGAGCTCGCCGGACTTCTCCTTGCGGTGGATAACGTCCACCTGATTGAACTTGAGGGGAAGCTCCTTGTAGGAACGCTGCTTGTTCATGTATACCTTGATAGCGTTGGGGCAGTTCATGGGCTTAGCGCAGTATACCTCGTTGTCGTCCTCGGCGGGGATAACGAACATACCGTCCTGATAGTGATCCCAGTGTCCCGAGGTCACCCAGAGCTCCTTCTTTGAGAGTACGGGACCCGAGATCTCGGTGTATTCGTGATCCTCGTGAACGCCTCTCCAGTACTCAAGGAGAGCGTTGAAGAGCTTCCAGCCTCTGGGGAGCCAGTAGGGCATACCGGGAGCCGTATGGTCGAACATGAAGAGTCCCAGCTCCTTGCCCAGCTTCTTGTGGTCGCGGAGCTTTGCCTCCTCTATCATCTTGAGGTACTCGTCAAGCTGTGAGGCCTTGGGGAAGGCGATAGCGTATACACGGCTCAGCATCTTGTTCTTCTCGTTTCCTCTCCAGTAAGCTCCTGTGCAGGATATGAGCTTGAAGGCCTTTACGGGAGCTGTGGATACGAGGTGAGGACCTGCGCAGAGGTCGATGAACTCGCCCTGTCTGTAGAAGGAGATGGGCTCGCCTTTGTCGGCGTGCTCCTCGCAGAGCTCTACCTTGTAGGGCTCGTCCATTTCTTTGAGCTTTGCTATGGCCTCGGCGGGAGAGAGCTCGAACTTCTCAAGCTCAAGATCCTCCTTGACGATGTTCTTCATCTCAGCCTCGATCTTCTCCAGCTCTTCGGGAGTGAAGGGCTTTTCGAGGTCGAAGTCGTAGTAGAAGCCGTTGTCGATAGCGGGACCTATCGCCAGCTTTGCGGCGGGATAGAGTCTCTTTACGGCCTGTGCAAGTATATGTGAGGCGGTATGCCAGAAGGTCTTTTTGCCGTCGAGGGTGTCGAATGTGCATACCTCGAAATCGCAGTCGCTGTCGATAACTGTGCGGAGGTCTTTTACCTCACCGTTTATCTTTACGCAGCAGGCAGCCTTGTAAAGGCCCATGCCTATTCCCTTGATTATTTCTCCTGCGGGCGACGCAGCCCCGATCTCGCGGATGCTGCCGTCCTTTAATGTTAATCTGATCATGATGATCTCTCCTTTTTAATAATTCATAATGCGGAATGCATAAATATTCATCGCTTTTTCCGGTAAAAAATCATTCGACCCAGCCGGTTATTTCAAACAGCTCGCCGAAAAGCTCGATATGGACGTCCTTCTGCATAAATCCGTCGTCGGTGCCTGTATCGAAGCAGACCACTGTTTCCTCATCGTCTATATCCACATATACGTTCCTGAGCCTGAGGAGCTTTGCCAGCGCTTCCGCGTCGCTGCCCTCATAGAAGCCCTCGTCTATGAGCAGCCATGCCACAGTGCTCCTGCCGCTGTCCAGTCTTGCGAGCTTCTTTGCGATCTCCGATATACGGTCTATTATTGCTTTTTCGTCCTCGGTATAGAAGCGGACTGTCATCAGACCGTCCCACAGCTTGTAGGGCAGCTCATAGGCTTCCTCCTGCTCGTTATACCTTATATTGGTCATATTTTCACCTCCGTTGCCGGTATATAAACAAAAAACGCCCCTCGGGCCTCAAAAACAGGCAAAGGGACGATTCATCAACCGCGGTTCCACCCTGATTCACACGGAGCTTTGTCCGTATCTCAAGTGCTCTGTAACGGGAGCTCCCGACGCTTATTGGGCGCACTCAGAGGGGGTATGCCGTATATCCTGCCCGTGCAGCCTTGCACCTGACGGCTGCTCTCTGAAACGGACGCGGAAAAGCCTTCCTCATCAATGTTTTAGGGATATTGTACATCTATATTATCACAGTTTCGGCGGTTTGTCAAGAGAGAACAGTCAAAAAACTTTATTTTTACGTTATTTTTCCTTCACGGCAGCGGGAAAGCCGGCAAAAACATATTGAAATGGCTAAGATAATATGATATAATATCAATATATCATTTTCTGCGCCGCACATTGGGGGAGTCCCGCTGCGGCTGCTAAATAAGGGAGATAAACATGAATATCGAGATAGCAAGGATCAATCAGGGGATAGAAAAAGATCCCAGGGAATATGTAAGAGCCGTAAACGAGGATTACCTCTACAAGCTCACGAGCATAGTGCATCAGATAGCGGATTCACGCAACGAAAAGCCCGTAATACTTCTTTCGGGACCCTCGGGCTCCGGCAAGACCACCACGGCCATGATGATAGAAAAGCTCCTTGACGATATGGGACACGAGACCCATACCCTGTCAATGGACAACTGGTTCTGTCCGCTCACCGAGGCGGAGAAAGCTCTTGCGGCGGAGGGAAAGATGGATCTTGAATCGCCGCTGAGAGTGGACAGGGAGCTCCTCAACAGGCAGATAGAGGATATAAGCGCCTGTCGCGAGATAGAGCTGCCCAAGTACAACTTCAAGACCTCAACGCGTACCGGCTCGGGAAAGATGTTCAAACGCGGCAAGGGGGAAATAGTCATATTCGAGGGTATCCATGCCCTCAATCCGCAGGTAATAACGGTTCCCGACAGCATGATAAGCAAGATATACGTCAGCGTTCGCACGAGGATCTCGGCCGAGGGACTGCTCCTTCACCCGTCGAGAGTGCGTCTTATGCGCCGCATGATACGCGACAGGAATTTCCGCAAGCGTTCGCTCCGCGAGACTATGAATATGTTCCACAGCGTGGAGGCGGGCGAGAACAAGTACATAATGCCCTACAAATACCGTTCGGACTTCGATGTGGATACCTTCATGGCTTACGAGCTCTCTGCGTACCGCGACGACCTTCTCCCGCAGCTTCAGGAGCTCAGCGAAGTTCCCGAGATAAAGGAGTGTATCGAGGTGCTGGAGCAGCTTGAGCCCATCGACAGAGCGGATATTACTCCCGATTCGCTGATATGCGAATTCATAGGCAACGGACAGTTCAAATACTGATGAAACAGACCGCCTGAAATGCTTTCGGGCGGTTTTGCGTTATATGCAGAAAAATTTTCGGCAGCGGTCACAGAGGCATGATTTTATCCGAGTATATATTACAGAGCGTGACAAATGCGCATTTGAATGCTTCGGCAGCGAGCTGCCAAAAAAGGAGATCTACTATGACCGATGAACGGGTAAGGGAGCTTATGAAAAGCTCTCCCGAGAGGGCGCACAGGCTTATCTTCGACGAATACTACAAATATGTATACACTATCGTTTTCAACCGCCTGAGGAGCTGCGCTTCCACCGAGGATATAGACGAGTGCGTCAGCGACGTGTTCTCGGACATATTCCTGAGATACGACCCCGACAGCAGCTACAACGGCGATATAAAGGGCTTTGTGGCGGCTATCGCAAGGAGCAGGGCTGTGGATATGTTCCGCAGGCTGAGTCCGGGGACGGGAACGGTATCCATAGACGGAAGTGAAGCGATGCAGCTCCCTTCGGACGAAAGAGTGGACGAGCTTGCGGAAAGGTCGGAAACGGGGCACGCGCTCCTTGACGCCGTAAAGTCTCTCGGCGAGCCCGATTCAACGATCGTGATGCAGAAATACTATTACGGGAAAAGCTCTGTAAAAATAGCCGATATGGTAAGCATGAGACCCGACGCGGTGCGCAAGAGGCTGAGCCGCGCCATGGAAAAGCTGAGAAAAATACTTACGGATATGGGCGAAGGAAGGTGATGTCATGAGTGAGAAGAACGGATTTGATATTCTCGGGAACAAAGGACAGGACATTATTGAACGCATAGCGGCAGAGTTCCCGCCCCGTGATGACGCGGAAAAAGAGAAGGTGTTCATAATGAGCGAAAGAAAATTCAATGATAAAGTCAACAGCAGTACGGGTGAATACGAGAGTACCGTAAGCGGCGTTGAAGTGTACAGACGTCCCGTGTGGAAGAAGGTGCTCGGTGCAGCCGCCGCTGTTGTATTGGCTGTCGGCTGTACGGCAGGAGGTATAAAGGCAGTAAAGCATTTCAGGAACGGCTCCGTTATCTCGGCGGAGTCTGAAATAGCGGCAGAAAAGAAGACAGCTCCCTTCGGGGATTTTGCGGAGTTTGACTATAAGGTCTGCAAATGTGAAGAGCGGGAAAATACGGGAGAGTACCGGAGCATTAGCGAGTTCCTCGGCATTTCCGAATGTATGGAATTATCGGATACCCGGCGTGAACGGCTTGCGGATCTCTTCAATAATTACGATTATGAGGAGCTTACAGCTGACAGCTCCTATGCCGATCAGGCGGCAGAGGATATGAACGGACCGTATTTCATCTGCGACAGGGATAATGTGGCCAGAGTCATATCCGTGAACAGTGTCTGCGGAGAAGGGATACTCACATACGAAGAGATAAATTACAGGATCGACGACGGCAGACTTGTGATACTTGAGGGCTCGTCATCAGACAGAAGCTGGAGGATAGACTACGACCTTTTCATGTCTGCTATACTGGAGATAATCGGCACCGAGGAAGATACGGCGACCGTGGAGGAGACCACGGCTGCGGAGGCTGAAGCAGAGCCCGTCACATATCCCGAAGACGGCGGGATATATCCCTTCAGGGGCTTTGCGGAGAAGGAGTTCTGGATATACAATTCCTACAAGGGAGATATTGATGAGCTGCCGTATGTACACATACAGTTCGATGGACAGGGCGCTATTTACAGCTCAAGGCCGCGGCCTGCACTTGCTCCCGCAAAGCGCCGTGAGCTGGAGGAGTTCTTCGCAGGCCTCACCTGGGAAGAGGGCTTTACCGACAGGGAGAATGTCAGCCCGTGGTATGGCTTCGATGATACTGTTACCTTTGATATGCTCACTGATACGGAGTTTACTCGCATCAGGCTGAATCTCTGCAACAATATCCTTACCGTAGATTCCATGGAGGTGGAGAAGGTATCAGGTGACGGTAATTATTCTACATACCGCTGCACAGACTTTGAAAACAAGAGGGAGCTGAAGATATACAGCACGGATTATCCTGGCATGAAGGAGAAGCTCAGGGAGATACTGGGGGACGATTTCGGAAGCATGAATATGTTTGTCGATCTGGACTGGGAGTACAGCACCGACGAGATGAAGAACGAAAGAAGAAAGCTCTCGGAGGAAGAAAAGCAGACCGTCTTCGATATGCTCCGCGATTATGAATGGAGCTATGTTGACGTAGACGCAAAGGGAGAGTATTTTATTGAGCCCTCACAGAACGAATGGTCCGGAGAGGACTATGAATACGTGGCTTTGGAGTGGAACACCGATGTCACCAGCGAAAGCTTCGTCATCGAAAACAGGAACGGATACACTGTTGTATCTGCATACGGCTGCGAGCTTCGGGACGGCAGACCCGTTGACAGTTCTGCTGTAATGCAGGTCTCGGTCTGCGATGACAATACCATAGTCCGGAAAATAAAGGAATACGCAGGCAGATAACAGCAATGCCGCTCTCCGTAAGGAGGGCGGCATTTATATATTCTATTCTGTAAGCATTTCGTATGTGACACCGTATTTCTCCGCAATATCCTTTGCGTATGACAGACCGTCCGGCAGAGCGGTCTCAACCCTGAAAAGGCGGTTACCGTTTTCGCTTCTCATTACGAGGGAAGCCGTCTTTGCTTTGCCCGGTACCTCGCTGTTGAGCTTTTCCGTATCTGCCGCAAGCTTGTGCATATGTGTGTTGTAGATGGTCTTTGCGCCCTTCTTTATGAGAGCCTTCACCGAGTCCTCGGCTATGTAAAAGCCCTCCTCGAAGGAGGTGGTGGAAAAGGTCTCGTTGAGGAGTATCAGGCTGTTTTCTGTGCAGTCGGAATATATAGTCCTGAATCTGACGCATTCCTCGCCCAGACGTCCGAGGTCGAGGGTCTTGTCCTCGTCTGCGGGGAAATGGGTGTATACGCAGTCCACCGGCTTGTATTCAAAGGACGAGGCGGGTACGAACACTCCTCCCTGAGCAAGCACGAAAAGCAGCCCTATGGCCTGGGTGAGAGTTGTCTTGCCGCCGCGGTTGGCTCCTGTGAGTATGTATATGGTATGACTGCTGTCAAAAACAAGATCGTTGGGGACTATCTCCTCTGCCTTTGCCACGTCGGCGAGCTTTGGGTTGTAGAGATCCTTTGCCCGCATTGATACGTCCCCGTCCCCGATGACCGAGGCCTCGCAGAAGGTATAGCCCTCCCCGAGCCTGCGGCTTATGAACTCAGCAAGCCTTGTGTAGTAAATGAATTCGGGCACTATGCGTGATATGTTCACCATCGCCACGTCGGCGTACTTCGTCAGCACGTCGCGGAGCTTTTTCACAAGGGAATCCAGCATTCTGTTCATGACCTTGTCGAGATACAGGGTGGAATTGGCTGTGCCGTCCCCCACGGGAGCCTGTACCACTGTAGATCTGATTCTTCCGTCCACAAAGGGAGTCTTTGTTACTGCAATGTATGAGCCTGCCTGTTCTATTGCGGAGGTGATCTTATGGCTGCGGTACCGTTCTATCTGATGATAGTGCATACTGCCGTTCCATTCGCTGTCCTTCTGTATCCTGTCCTTTGAGGACACCGCGTCGGCGAGGTTGCCGACTATTCCCGATTTTCTGAAGGGCTTGCTGTTTACGGATACAAGTCCCATGCTGACGGCTTCAAACCGCTGGTTCACATTTACGCCGAGGGTGACGCTCTTTATATCCGACGAGCGCTCTTTAAGGGCGGCAATATCCTTTTTCATCTCCGCGAAGTATGCCTCGTCGTACAGCTCGCAGACATAATCGCGGAAGCCGGAAAGCCCCTCCGAGGTTATGGGAAAGGCGGACAGGCAGTCCCTGAGCTCCTCCACGCATTTTATATAGTCGTCGAGCTCGTCGAGCCTGTGCATGAGGTGCCAGAAGCCAAGCTTCTCGTCCGTTTCCATACGGTTGGTGCTGAAGCCCCTTATGAATTCAAGCTTTTCAAACAGCTCGGTCAGCTGTTCCCTGAGCTTCGGGAAGCTGAGCATATCCGCAAATACCTTCTGCCTGTAGACGGCTGTGCCGGGATCGGCGGTCATATTCGAGAGTATGTTCATTATGAGGATCTGTTCCCTGCTGTCGCTTGTCACCTCACGGCAGAAGGCGTCAAGGCCGAGGTCGTGGCAGGTAGTTTCCGACATCTGTTTGTATTCTGCGTCCTCACCGCAGGGGGATAGTATGCTGAAATGCCTGTTTTCCTTCATATCCGTGATAATGCTCCTTTTCATACAGATTGGGGAGACAGCCGAAAATTACGGTCCTCCGTTGATGATTAATTATAGCATACGGGACGGTATGTGTCAATAAAAGTCAATGGCAGACGCTTTGCGTCTGCCATTGAACCTGTATTTAAAGGATATTGCTGTTTATCCCTATATATATATCTATTATGCAGTCATTGTCCGTACCGAGCCGTATTATCCTGTAATAGGGTGCTGTGACCGATTCATATTTTTTTTGCTCTATATATTTCAGAAGCCCTTCCCTGGTGTTTGGGATAAGGGAAAAATCACCCTCATGCCGCACCGATACTGCGTTCATGAGCTTGAACAGAGCCTTGAAATCATACATCTGTACGTCGCTTAATCTGCCGTTAACGGGTATCAGCACCTCTATCTCAACATCCTCCTGCTCCCTGTCTTCTCCGTGAAGCGTGAATAACGTCCTGTTATTCGGACTTATACCGAGTACGTTGAGGTTTTCGCGTATATACTTCAGAAGCTTTGGTATATCCTTGTATTTTATATTGGTCTTGTAGGATAACAGATCCTTGAACATCAGAATCTGTTTATCTAAGAACTGCATACGGTATGCCCCCCTTGTTTTTACCTTTCAGAAAGCAGTTGTATGTTGCACTTATGAAACCTGCCGTATTCTGCGGCCGATTTACACAGGTGAACGAATCATAGAGCATTTATCACAGCAGCTCACTATTGACAAAAGGCGCCGATAATGATAGAATACTATTGATAAAGCGATATAAGGTGCTTTAAGCAGAAATGTATGCTGAGAACAGTCTTCCGAATACGGGGAGCTCCCCGCTGAAGGCGTGGTACAGAGCTTTTGGGCGGGCTGCTGTACCGGTTGAAGAGCATACATGAAATGCTGTCTGTCCGCGGCGAACAAAGGCTGCTGCGGACAGGCTCGGAGCGCCTTCGGATATTATATTACAACTTCTTTTGTTCTGACATTTGATGGATCTTAATACTGAATCATTTTTGCATTGAACGTTATGACAATGTACGGACATATCAGTCCGGCCGCTTCTTTAAACTCAAAGTAATGCCGCTAACAGCCACTCTAAGAAATCTCCCATTATTCATACCTCCTTTTGGATCAGGTCTGCTTACGCTTCTTAAATATGCATTAATTATAGCAGTCCCCTCCGCCGCTGACAACAGGATCGGAGTGAATGATAGTTTTTTTAGAGTGAACGGACTTTTTTGTTCGTACTTTAATTAAACCGAAAGGAGACTATGCAGAAAACTGCTGAATAAAATATTATGAAAATTGCAATATGCGACGACAAGGAAACATTCCACAAGATACTCAAGGAATATCTTGACGAATATTCGGTGCTCCACCATCTTGATACCGATTACTATGACTACTCCTGCGGACGGGATCTTCTTGCCAGCACAATAAAACACGACCTTATCTTCATGGATTATCAGATGGAGGGGCTTGACGGACTCGAGACCTCCGATATGCTGAGACAGAGAAAGATAAATGTACCCATAATTTTCCTTACGAGCTATCCCCATGTTGTCTTTGACGCATTCAAGGTCAATGCCTACCGCTTCCTCGTGAAGCCCGTGGAAAAGGACAAGCTCTTTGACGCCATGGACAGCTACCTGCGCCAGCTCGATGACAGCAATTATATACTCGTAAAGACCGACGACGTCACCAAAAGGATAAACATACATGATATAGTGTATGCCGAGGCCTCGGGAAAATACTGCTACATAAGGGACGGAGAGGAGAGCATTCTCTATAAGGGCACTTTAAACGAGGTGGAAAAGATGCTCCCGCAGGATATGTTCTTCAGATCCCACAGGACCTATCTTGTGGGCTTAAGGCATATAGTCTCCCACGATTCTGCGAATATACTGTTCGACAACAACGAAAGGGCGCTTATAAGCAAAATGAAGCTTTCTCCCTTCAAGAAGGCCTTTTCGGATTTTATCAGGCGCTATGCGTTCTGACGGGTGAGCGCTATGATATACGTTTATTTTGCGGCAAGCCTGCTTTGCTCATTTATGGTCTACATGACCATAGAGCTCCTGACGGGACTGAGAAGAAAGCACGGATATGTTTTTGTCGCTGCGGTGCTTATTATACCTGCACTTGCTCCATTGCTAAAGACATACTTTATGGCGGGACCGTTTATCATAAAGCTGTGCATCCTGATAGTCCTGATGTTCGGGCGGTTTGCGGCCTATTCACTGATATTCGGGTGCATAAGGCTGAATGTGGTGTATATCACCATATGCTCTTTTCTGACGAGTCAGACCTATTCCACGGTCTTCCGTGCCTTCTTTGCCGGAGGCACCGGACTGGATACTGTTTCCATGACGGCTGAATCGCTCGTATTGCTGATAATTATACTTGTTATCAGGAAAAAGAAGATGGAGATAACGCTGCGGCAGGCGCTGAGCTCCGTACCGAGAAAGCATTATGTACTGATACTTATAATGGCGCTTCTTGTTAATCTTTTCATGAAGACGGCGGGCAAACCTGCACTTCAAAAAATATCCAAGGCCGTAATGATACCGACCATGATAGGCTTTGTGGCTGTACTGCTGATGACCGTTCACTCATCGGCTTCGGTAAGGCGTCACAGGGCGGTATCCGCCGTGCTTACCGATCAGATAGAAAATCAGGTGGAATACTATAAGAAGATAAATCAGCTCCATTCGGAGTTCCGCAGCTTCAGGCACGATCTCAAGAACCATATAATCTGTCTGAGGAGCCTTATCGAGGAGAACGAGACGGAAAAGGCAGTCGAGTATATCAACGATATAGAGTATATGTCCTCCTTTGAGAAAAAAGAATTCGATACGGGAAACATCATCGTGGATTCACTGCTGAGCAGCAAGAACGCAAGGGCAAAGGAAGCAGGCGCCTCCATAGTGTTCAGCGGCTTTGCTCCGACAATGGGCATAAAGGACGCGGACTGCTGCATAATCTTCTCGAATGCCATCGATAATGCTGTCGAGGCCTGTTCAAAGGACAAGTCGGGTCAGCCAAAGGAGATAAGCATAGTTTCAGATTTCAGACAGGGCTATTATTTTCTGAAAATATCCAATCCTATATTCGAGTCCGTGACCTTCAAGGACCATGACAGGTTTGTCACCTCCAAGGCGGATAAGGAGCTCCACGGCTTCGGTATATCGAATATAGTGAATACGGTGCATAAGTACGACGGCACCGTGGATATTATCACCGACGATCACAGCTTCTGCCTGGATATAGTAATCCACCTCAGAAACGAACATATGTAAAAATAAAAAGCCGGCGCTCATGCGTCGGCTTTCTGTATGCACGGCTGCAAGCCGTATTTTTATTTTGCTGCTTCCTCGTCGTTGTGACGGATCTGAGCGCGTTTGATCTTGCCTCCGAGAGTTTTCGGGAGCTCGTCCACGTATTCGATGACGCGGGGATATTTATATGGTGCGGTCTCGTGCTTTACATGATCCTGGAGCTCCTTTGTGAGCTCGGGAGAGGGAGTATAGCCCTTTGCCAGTACTACCGTAGCCTTTACCACCTGACCTCTTATGGGATCGGGTGCGCCTGTTATAGCCGATTCAACTACAGCAGGATGAGTGAGGAGAGCGCTCTCTACCTCGAAGGGTCCTATGCGGTAGCCCGAGCACTTGATAACGTCGTCGTTTCTTCCGACGAACCAGAAATAGCCCTTGGAGTCGCGCCATGCAACGTCGCCGGTATCGTAGTTCTCACCGCCGAGAACAGCCTCGGTGAGCTCGGGGTTCTTGTAGTAGCCGCAGAAAAGGCCGGTGGGGTGCTGCTTGTCTATGCCGCACGCCATGATGCTTCCTTCCTCGCCGTCCTCGCATTCCGTACCGTCGGGACGGAGGAGGCGGATATTGTAAAGAGGAGAGGGCTTGCCGGTTGAGCCGGGCTTGGGGTCTATCCACGGGAAGTTTGCAATAAGAACCGTTCCCTCGGTCTGACCGAAGCCCTCGCGCATCTTCTTGCCCGTAAGCTCGTAGATACGGTTGAATACCTCGGGGTTGAGGGGCTCGCCCGCGTTGCAGAAATTCTGTATCGAGGACAGGTCGTACTGCGTCATATCCTCCTGAAGCATGAATCTGTACATAGTGGGAGGTGCGCAGAAGGTAGTGAGCTTGTAATGGCTTATTACCTCGAGTATGTCCTTGGCGTTGAATCTGCCCGTGAAGTCGTATGCGAACTGTATGGCGCCGCATATCCACTGGCCGTAGATCTTTCCCCAGCCGAACTTTGCCCAGCCCGAATCGGATATGGACATATGGAGCTTGTTCTCCTGTACCTGATGCCAGTATTTGGCGGTAACGATATGGCCGAGGGGGTGTGCGAAGTTATGACATACCATTTTAGGCATACCTGTTGAGCCTGATGTGAAGTATATGAGCATGGTATCTGTGGATTTGGTAGCCTGATCGCCGGTGGGGCGCTCAAAGGTGTCGGGATACTTTTCTATCTCGTCCTCGAAGTAGTCCCAGCCCTCGCGGGGCTCCGCAACGGCTATCTTCTTGCGGAGAGTCTCTATCTGGGGAGCTGCCTCGTCAATCTGCCTGCGTATGTATTCGTCATCGCAGGCGATTATGGCGGAAATGCCTGCCATATTGCCGCGGTAGGCTATATCATGCGCCGTGAAGAGCAGGTTTCCGGGGATAAGTATAACGCCCAGCTTGTGAAGAGCGGTGGCGATTACCCAGTATTCCCAGCGGCGGCGGAGTATCAGCAGTACGACGTCGCCCTTTTTCAGTCCGAGACTTCGGAAATAGTGGCAGGTCTGATTGGAGAGCTTTGATATATCGGTAAATGTGAAGGTGCGCTCCTTTTTGTCGTGACTGAGCCATACCAGAGCTTTTTTCTCGGGCTCCTGCTTTGCCCATTCGTCAACGATGTCCCAGCCGAAATTGAAGTTATCGGGAACGTTTACCCGGTAATTCTGTACGAAATCCTCATATGAATCGAATTCAATGCGAGGAAGATAACGGTCTAAAAGCATTTCAGTAAAAACTCCTTTATATATGCGTTATAAAGCTGATCATTCAGCGATAACAGTCAGAAATCTTGCCTTTGAATCGCCGACGCAGCGCTGTCCGTGGAGATATGTGGGGTTGAAATATATGGAATCTCCCTCGTTGAGAACGATCTCCTGATCCTCAAAGACGACGGCAACGGTGCCCTTGAGCACGAGATTGAACTCCTGACCCGAATGGCTTACAAGCTTTGCGGGCTCGTCGGAGGGCTCAAGAGTAACGAGAAGGGGCTGCATGACCTTGTCCGCATAGCGGAATGCCAGATCCTTGAAGCGGTAGCCGGGGAAACGGCTTATGCTTCTGCCCTTGCCGCGGCGGACGACCTGAAATGTGTCGATACGGCTGGGTTCTCCTGTAACGAGTTCGTTGAAATCGACGCCGAATTTATTGGCGATCTCATAGATGACGCTAATGGGAAAATCACCGTTTTCTTCATAGCTTGCGTACTGCTCTGCCGTAAGGCCGAGCTCCTGTGCAAGCTTTTCCTGCGAATAGTCGCATACCTCGCGCAGTTCACGGATCCTTGCTGTGATCTCATTGATAGTATCCATAGCGTGACCTCCTTAAATATATTTATATATACTTATTTATGATACCACATTTGTTATGGCTTTGTCAAGGTTTGAATTGTTTTCAGGCCAAAACGGCTGTTTGAAAGCAAAAGCAGTAAAAAACAGCCGCAGGAGATCATCTCCTGCGGCTGTGTGTTTTGGCAAGAATACTGTCAATGCTCTGACTGCTGACTGTTCTGCGGAGCTGCGCTCCTGCGTATATCCTGATAGAATAGCCCGTGCTGTGTGCAGTACCACACAAGGAGTCCCGAGCGGTAAAGGGGCAGAGTGAGCTGAAGGTCCCATTCGGGGTACTGTCTGAACATCATGGTGGAGCTGTCGGCGATATATGCCACAAAGGAGATATAGTGCTCCTTTTTCATCTCATGGTCCGAGGATATGAACCATTCACCGCCTATGTCCTCCACCTTCAGCAATTCCCCATCCTCAGCCTTTTTTGCCTCGAGGGGAGCAAGTCTGCTGCCGCAGCAGGTAACGGAAGCCTCCGAGGCGGAGGTGATTATATTGCCGCATTCCCTGCATACATAGAATCTGAGCTTCTTCATATTTCCCTTCCCGCTTTCGTTTTTATTCATACTGCCTGAGAGCAGTGTCTGTATATCGGTGCCGAATATTTCCGCAAGCTCTGAAAGCAGCGATATGTCGGGGATACCGTTCCCGCACTCCCACTTTGAGACCGCCTTGTCGCTGACACAGAGCCTGTCCGCCAGCTGCTTCTGGGTAAGTCCCGAGTCTGTTCTGAGCTGCTTTATCAGTGCTCCTGTTTTTATCTGATCCATTTTATCGCCTCCTGTATCACGGAGCCTGTCCGTATCCTCATTGTAACCCGTATCCGGACAAAAGTCAATCTACGCTCCGTAGAGTGATACATCGCTGCGGGAGGTTTTTCAGACAGGGGCCCTACCGCACATCATAGTAGAATTTATCGGCAGCTTTCCTGTCTCTGCCCGTGAATATGGCCTTTGTCAGTCTGCGGTCCTTCAGCAGGTACCAGTCTCCGAATTCGTCGAATTTACGGCTTGAGGTCACAATGCGGGACTTTCTCAGGGTCCCGTATTTTTTTCCGCAGGTCTTTCCGAGAGCCCTGAGCCGTCTTGCGAAGTCCATATCCTCAAGGCTCACAAGGCTTTCATCGAAACCGCCTATCCTGTCGAAATCCCTGCGCCTGCACCAGAACATAGTTCCCGAAAGGGGACCGCCGCTCTTTATCATCATCGGTATGAGATTAAGGGCGACATAAGCGGAGGAAACAGCGATACCGAGGGACATACGGTCGAATTTCGGGACCGCTCCGCCGCCGATGTATTTTCCTGAAAAGAGGAAATGCTTTATCTCCGCAAATGTGCTTCTTGCCATGATGCTGTCAGCGTCTATGGTGACTATTATCCTGCCGTGCGAAGCCCTTACGCCCGAGTTTCTGATACTGCTTATGCATTTGTCATGGTTTTCGGTAACAACGGCTCCGAAGCGTCTTGCAATATCGGCAGTCCTGTCCGTACAGCGGTTCGCAACTACGACGATCTCAACGCTGTCACGGCTCTCCTTTGCCGCAGCTTTTATGGCTTTCAGGCATTTGCCTATGTATTTTTCCTCGTTGTGGGCGGGGATGATAACAGAAAATAACGCGTTCATTTCCGGCCTCCTTGTTTCTCCATTCCCCACAGACCGTAGGGATCGTTTCTCAGCTCATTCTCGTAAATCGATACCACAGACCATATATCGAAGAACATGACCTTGCAGCCGCCTATGGTGGCTTCCTTTATAAGACCTTTTTCGTATGCTGCGGACTGTATTTTGTACCACGCCTTCACCGGCGGGTGACCCGCTTCGATTAACCATTTGTCGGGAGGGTATATCCTGCCGATCTCCTCTGTGGGAGCAAACCGTGCGTTTATATCCCCGGGAGTTATCCCCTCAACATAGTGCATCGCGGTCAGCTTGTATATATCAACTCCAAGCAGCAGCGCTTTTCCGCCGTTGTGTATGGCGTAATCAAGACCGCCCTTCAGAGCTTCCCTGCCGTGCTTTCCCCAGCCGGAGGTGCTTATGGTATCACGACCCGTGAAGGTATCCGGCATTCTGCGGAAGGTATCAGCTACTATGCCCATTGCAGTTCTTTCCGCATCGGGGCCGAGTATCTTTATTTTTACTGTGATCCCGAGGCGTTTATCCTCATCGGTGAGCCCGAGCTCCCTGCTCAGTCTGAGAGCGGGCATGAAAATGCTTCCCTCTTCGGTAACGAGCTCCTTGAGGGTGTCGATAACGGTAACAGCTCCTCCCTCCAGCTCTCCGAAGCTGCTGAGAGAGGAATGCACCTCCAGAGCCATGCCCTTTCCGACGCCCAGTTCCGCAAGTTCCTTTTTTAATTGATCTCCCGTTACCATTTCAGTCTCCGTTTTCTGAATGTGTCCCGTTCCTGATAAAGCTTATCAGCTTTTCGATGTCGTCAAATTCGTCATAATCTCCCATAATGCCCTCACGGTGATAGACTATGCCCGCTTTTTCGTTGCGCCCGAGGCAGTCCAGAAGCTCCTCAACGCCGTATCTTCTTGCAAACTCCGCGAAGCCGCGCGCCTTTATCTTTTCTGCGTAGAGACCCTTGCGGCAGTTTTCGGGCTCGCATTCATAGCAGCCCCTGAGACCCTTTCCAATCACGCATTTCCTGTTCTCACACCATTCGGCGTCCTTGCACCAGGAAAGCTCGAGAAAGCCGTCCCGTTTACAGCCTTTGCATTCTGTGTTTTCGCTGCACAGGCAGCAGGCAAGACCGCACCTTGCTATTCCAAGCTCACGTTTCATATTATATTCCTCCTTTGGGTCAGCTGTTCGGCGGGAGCCGCTGCTGACGTAAACTCTCCGCGTTTTCTGATATTATTATACTATATTTTGTTATGGCAATCAACAGAAAAAACACAGATGTTTCTGCGGTTTGCGGGAGCTGTTTTCTCTGACCAAAATGAGATCGTTTTGTTATGAACGGAATAATACCGTAGCACAATTTGCACATTAAAGAGCAAAAAGTGATATGTTTATTTTAAAAAAGCCGATGACATCAGGGTGTGATTTTTTGTGCCGGGCATAACTTATCGTGTTTTTTGCGGAGTTGCAGCGTAGTAATATTATATACTAAAAATACTATATGTAAACGAAGATATATACACGGAATTGCACAATTGTGACATTATACAGTCGGAATGTATAAAATCGTGCAACATAGAAAAACGTATTTGTACAAATATAGCGAAAAAATGGAGGGGCAAAATTATTGTTAGCAAGAATTGACTTGAATTATTCACAGAAATGTAATAAAATTATTGTGAGTACTAAGGAGGACGAGGGTAGAGAAAGCAAATGGGCTTTTATGTTTCTTCTTGGTATAGTAATTTATTTTATTCATCATTAGAAAGTGAGGAATGATCAACATGAAAAAGGGCATCTTCAAGAGGCTCGTCGGCGCAAGCGTTACAGCGCTGATGGTAGCTTCAAGTGTCCCTTCGGTTCCTTCCGCTTATGCTGCTGACCAGCAGGTAAGAGGCAACATC